>DATEGP010000118.1:0-77023 GCA_035280045.1 Candidatus Acidiferrum sp. | reverse complement strand
TGCTTTCTGCTTTCTGCTTTCTGCTTTCTGCTTTCTGCTTTCTGCTTTCTGCTTTCTGCTTTCTGCTTTCTGCTTTCTGCTTTCTGCTTTCTGCTTTCTGCTTTCTGCTTTCTGCTTTCTGCTTTCTGCTTGCTGCTTTCTGTCTATTATTTTTAACACCAATATTATGTTTACAACCCTCCTAGACTGGCAGATACTTGATACGTGTCCGGGCCCGCCCTGATCCCTCTTGGGCAAAGCAAGGCAAGATGGAACTCACATTCGCTTTCACCGCACAGTTTTGGGGAGATGGCGCTGTCGTTTGTCGCGCGATAAGAGACCGCCCTGGCCCCGTCGTCGAGCAGCAATTCGGCGAGTTCAGGACCTGGACGCAAGCGCAGAATTTCGCCTCCAAACTCAACGAGGGCTTGGACCTCGATCCTCTGGAAGCCCGCAATATCGTCGTCAGTTCCCTGCTGGCCACCGCTTGTGTCGTTCAACAAGCCTTTGATTCCCGCCATTCCTGGAGAGGTTCCCCTGTCGAACTCAAGGCTCGTGCCGCCCAATTGCGCTGCATACTCTCAGAGCTGGGTCTCGCCGTGACGCTTTGCCGTTCTGCGGCCAATCTGCCGGATGGCCCGGCTCAGCGGAATCTATTGAACGCGCAAAAAATTCTCCGTCACTCGGCGCATTTCATCACGGTCTTCGACGGCGATGACTGCCCCGAGTTGAAGGAAATCGCCTCGCGCACTCAAGAGCTCGACGCCACTTTGCAACGGTCTCTGCCTGCCTGCCCGCCTGCCTATAATTGATGCCCAAACTCTGCCTAACTCTCGGGCTCGTGCTTAAAGGGCGCACGATCAAGAATGGATTTTTCGGGCCGGCCCTTACTTTGCGAGAGGGGAACCGTGGAAGCTCGTTTCGCTTTTACCGCGCAGTATTGGGGTAATTCCGCCGTAGTATGCCGCGCGATCGAAGATCGTCCCGGCCCCATCGTCGAGCCGCAATTCGGCGAGTTCCAAAGCTGGACGCAAGCGCAAAACTTCGCCGCAAAACTCAACGAAGGTTTGGATCTTGCTCCCTTCGAAGTGCGCCGGATTGTCACCAGCTCGCTCCTCGCCGCCGCCTGTGTTCTGAAAGAAACTCTTAAGTGCCGGCAGCTGTGGAACAACATGCGGTCTGAGACCCGCGCAACGCAGCTGCGCTTTGTGCTCGCCGGTCTGACTCTTGCCCTCACGTTTTGCCGCTCTGCCAGTCTTCTCTCCAACCCGTCGCGCCGCGCGCTCTTGAACGCCCGAGAAACTTTTCACCACGCCTCGCGCTTCCTCAACCTCCACGGTGCTGAGAGTCGTGAGTTGCAGGAGATCGCCGCGCGCACCCGGACGCTCGATGCTGCCCTCCAGGCTCTTGCTCTTTCTCTCCGTCCTTCTTCATCGCCCCCAGACGAGTGCTGACCTGCCGGCGGGTGCCCCTCGCTTCTATGCGCGGTGGTATTTACGAGACTCGCGGCTTCCCTTCGATAAAAAATAACTAACTTTCTTTCATTTTGCCTTGACAGATTGGTAATTTTATACTAACATCCTTAAAGTGACGAGCGACCACCCGCCCATTGCCTTTGAACACTCGATGCGTTCATCCCTTTTGTTTTCATACGTTTCTGCACTCTTTCGCCCATCAGCAACCTGGCAACCCTTTTCTCATCAATTACTTCCGCACTTTTTCCCGTTCAACAGAGGCAGGGAGTACCTTGCAACATACCGATCTACAATCTTCCGTATATTCTTCCAAGTTCCGTATGCTCTAAGTCTTGTGTTTTCACACTCTTCAATAAAATGCCGGGGTGTGCATACCTATCGATGGTTCATCTTCAAGTATTACTTTAACTCGAATCCCATTTTGGGAAGCCCTCTTGCCATCCTCCCACGTTCCCTTTATCGTCGAAGCCGCTCATGCAGCCATATAGCAGCGGCCGCCTGCCGCAGGCAGGCATACGCCGCTGCTCCGCAACAATGAGGAAGAATGTGACAAAGCTAACTTCTCTCCGACGCGTGCCGAACGCGGTTGCTTTCGGTCTTGCTCTCTTGCTTGTCGCATTGGGAGCCCTCCTTGCTGCGGATGCATCGCACCAAGGCTCCGCCTCCGCACAATCTTCGGCCGCACCGGCGACGAATGCCTCGTCGCAGGCCCCGCAACCGCCTTCGGTTTCTCCGCTCGGCGCCCCCAACGACCTCCCCAACCCCTATCTCGCGGGAGTAAGCTGGGGCCAGTTCCCCGGCGGCAGGAAATGGGGCTCCACGGCTGGCATTGCTGTCGGCCCCGACGGCAACATCTGGGCCATTGATCGCTGTGGCTCCTTCGGCTCGCGCGGAACCAACTGCTTCGGCTCTCCGCTTGATCCTGTTCTCGAATTCGATACCTCCGGCAAACTCCTCAAGAGCTTCGGCAAAGGCCTCTTCGTCAGCCCACACAAAATCACCGTGGACCGCGACGGCAATCTTTGGGTCGCCGACAATGGGCTGAAAAACAGCCAGGGGCAGCAGGTTTTCAAGTTTGACCAAAACGGCAAGGTTCTGATGACTCTTGGCATAGCTGGCGTTTCGGGCCCGGGGCTGGACACCTTCGACCAGCCCACCGAAGTAGCCGTCGCTCCCAACGGCGACATCTTCGTCGCCGATGGCCACGGCGAGCAGCCCAACGCCAATGCCCGCATCATGAAGTTCGATTCCCACGGCAAGTTCCTTAAAACCTGGGGCAAAAAAGGATCGGCCATCGGCGAATTCGATTGCCCGCACACGCTCGCATTTGATTCGCAGGGACGCCTGTTCGTGGGCGATCGCCAGAATAACCGCATCCAGATCTTCGATCAGGAAGGCAAATTCATCGCCGAATGGAAACAGTTCGGCCGCCCCAGCGGCATCTACATTGATAAGAACGACGTCATCTACGTCGCCGATTCCGAGTCGCGCGAGGGCAAACCCGGTTATGGCTACAATCCCGGCTGTCGCCGCGGCATTCGCATCGGCAGCGCGAAAGACGGCAGCGTGAAATATTTCGTGCCCGACGCCGCGCCGTACGGAGCTTCCGCCGATTCCACCGGAGCCGAAGGCCTCACCGCTGACGCCGCCGGCAACATCTACGGCGCCGAATACACCATGGACGTAAAAAAGTTCGTCCGGAAATGAGTTCTCGCAAGCGGAAGTTCACGGAGCGAGGATGAAAGGAATCTCTCTTTTCAAATACGCACGGACGCGAATGCCTCAAATTCTTGCTCTAGCATTGGTTTTCAGCACAGTTGCAGCGGCGGCGCATGCGCAGAGTTTTACCGACATCAAGCCGTCGCCCCAGCAGGTTGAATGGCAGGACCTTGAGTTTGGCGTTCTTATCCACTTTGGAACGAACACGTACCTGGATCGCGAATGGGGAGATGGCACGGCGAGTCCCCAGACGTTCAATCCCACGCAATTTGACGCAGAGCAATGGATGCGCGCCATTCGCGCGGTTGGCGCGAAGTATGTTGTTCTGGTTGCCAAGCACCACGACGGCTTTTGCCTTTGGCCGACTGCGCAAACCGACTACAGCGTCAAGAGCAGTCCGTGGGAAAACGGCAAAGGCGATGTGGTGGTCCGTGTGTCGGATGCCGCACGAAAGTTCGGCCTGAAATTTGGAATTTATCTTTCACCGTGGGATCGCCATGAGCCTTGCTACAAAAATTCGGCGCAGTATGACGACTACTACATGGCGGAGCTCGGCGAACTCGCCTCCAATTACGGCAACCTCGTCGAATTTTGGCTGGATGGCGCTGGCAGCGAAGGCCACGTTTACAATTTCCCGCGAATTATCGAAAACCTTCGCATGTTTCAACCGAACACGCTGGTCTTCGCGGACGCCGCGCTGTTTGAGTACGGCGACATCCGCTGGGTCGGCAATGAAAACGGAACCATCCCCTACGAAAACTGGAACGCGCTGGACCGCCACGGCTATCTGCGGTGGCGTCCTGTGGAAGCCGACACACCGCTCCGCAAGGAGCACTGGTTCTGGCACCCCAACGATGAAGCTTCATTGAAGTCCCTTGCGGAGTTGATGACGACGTACGAGGAAACCGTCGGACACGGTGGCCAATTGATGCTGGGGCTGGCTCCGGACCGGCGCGGGCTGCTGCCGGAAGCAGACGTAAAGCGGCTGGAAGAATTTGGCGCCGCGATTCGCGAGCGCTATGCGGAAAATCTGATGCGAAAAGAATTGGTGCAGGGCCACGATTCCACAGAAGCCGCTTTCGACGGCGATCCCGAGACTTTCTGGTCGGCGCCGCAAGGTTCCCATCATGCCCTGCTGGAGGCCACGTTCGCCCGGCCCGTCACTTTTGACCGCACTCTGCTAATGGAGTGGCTGAACGATGGACAGCGCGTTGAGCGCTTCCGCATCGAAGTATGGAATGGAGAATCTTGGGCCACGGTAGTGGACGGCCGGGCCATCGGACACAAACGCATTGATCATTTTCCAGCAGTAACCGCCACGCGCCTGCGGCTCAATATTCTTTCTTCCTCGGCGGAGGCTCATATCCGGGAATTTCAAATCTTCAACGACAAGAAACTCCCAGCGGCGCACTAAGCACGGTTAGCCCCCGCTTGCGTCGTGGTTCGCAAGAAAATTTTGGACCGGTGATGCAGATTGCCTGAGAGCGTAGCCGAATGTATATTGACGGGCGACTCAGAAAGCAAACTGAAGGGGTGGATGGGTGGGAGGAAACGTGGCCAAACTTGGTGCGATTTTATTTTGTTGTTTGATGCTTGCGGCGCTGCCGGCGACGGCGCAGGCGCCTAGCGTTTCGGACGTGTACGCGCAGATTCGCGCGGAAGAAACGAACAACTCGAAGATCATGTGGATTATTCACGAAGTGGCCGACGTGTACGGCCCGCGTGTAACCGGCACCCCGAACCTGAAAGCCGCCGACGACTGGGCGCTGAAGACCATGGCTTCTTGGGGACTGGTGAACACGCATCTCGAGCCGTGGACCTTTCAGCCGCCGAGCGCGGCGACGCCGGTGCCCGGCTGGGAAAACATGGAATTGCTCGCTGAGGCCGTCGCGCCCTTTCACGGTCAACTGATGGTGAAGCCACTGGCGTGGACGCCCAGCACCAAGGGAGTCGTCACGGCGAAGGTGGTGTTGCTTGATCCGCCGGGAATGGCGCTGCCGCGTGGAGGGTTTAACTTTTTCGGAGGGCCGGAGCCTCCGCCGGAGCCGAAGTGGGCCGCGCCGCCGATGCCGGCTAAAGAGAAAGCCGCCGATCCCAAGCAGCCGACGCAGGCCGAACTCGATGCATACTTGAATTCGGTGAAAGACAAAGTGCGCGGAGCGATTGTGTTTGTCGGCCAACACGTGGAAGTGACTGAAGAAATGAACCCGGCACCGATGCGCCGAAGCGAAGACGATTGGAAATCGCGCTTCGGCCCGAATGCAAAGCCGTTTCGGTTTCCGGAGCAGCCAAAATTGGCCGAAGGCCAGTTGACGCGGCAGGAAGTTTCGCGGCAATTAGACCAATTTTTGGTGGACAACGGCGCTCTGGTCCGGGTGAACGACGCGGGCCGCGCCCACGGCATCATCATCGCGCAACAGAATGGAACGTATGACTGGACGCGCGTAGTACCGACGCTCGTGATGCGCAATGAAGATTACGGCCGCGTTTCACGCATCATGGCCGACGGCACGCCGGTGACGCTCAAGATCAATATCCAGAACAAGGAATTTCTCGAGGGAACGACCGCGTATAACGCGATTGGAGAAATTCCCGGTACCGATAAGAAAGATGAAATCGTGATGCTCGGCGGGCATTACGACTCGTGGCACGACGCCACGGGAGCCACGGACAACGGCATCGGCTCTTCGATGATGTTGGAGGCGGCGCGCATCCTGGCGACACTGCACGTGAAGCCGCGGCGCACGATTCGCATTGCGCTGTGGAGCGGCGAGGAAGAGGGCTTGCTCGGTTCCCTTGCCTACGTGCAGCAGCACTTTGGAAGCTTTGAAAGCCAGAAGCCGGAGTACGCCAAGCTGGATGCGTACTTCAACATAGATTCAGGAACAGGAAAACCGCGGGGCGCGGGCGTCTTTGGCCCGGCAGCTGCCGCGGACATGGTGCGCGACGCGTTGACGCCATTCGCGGATTGGGGCTTCATGGGAGCTGTCGCGAGTGACAGCCGCAGAACCGGCGGGACCGACAGCACATCTTTTAATAACGCGGGCTTGCCGGGAATCGGCCTAGCGCAGGACTCGTTTGACTATGGATCGTTCACGCACCACACCAATCTCGACACCTACGAGCGCATTTACGAAGAGGACGTGCGAGAAGGCGCGGTGGAAATTGCGTCCGCGGTCTACGCCATCGCCATGGCCGACCAGATGGTGCCGCGGTTCAAAGATCCGGAGATGCCCAAGCCGGTGCCGGAACCGGGGCCAGGCTCCCAGGCGACAAAAGTCCGTCACGTTCCCGCGAACTGAGCCCAGCGAACTAGGCGAGGCTGGCCGAAATGGCAAAAAGGAGAACCGACAAGATTCCGGGCGGGCGTTCGGAGTGCGTGGAATCTTACGCAGCGCGTTCCACAGCTTCGTAAATCTGCTCGACCCTGTCCAAGTCCCGTAAAAGCTGGCGTCCCCGGCGGCAAAGGTCTTCCCGCCGCGCCCATTCCATGCCGGCGTTTTTGCACTTTTTGCAGCGGTACAGGTGGCGGCTGGCCACCTCGAAGCTGTTTTCCGGGTCCAGTACGATGAGTTTCTTGCGTGCCATGTCTGGAAATTGCCAGATTGCGGACTGCGGCGCAACCTGTCCCAGCGGGTAGGTTCGGGGTAGGCAGGTGACTGTTTCGGCGAAAATTCAACGTTTTTGGCGGTTTCCATAGCGCCTTGAGGGCTGCAAGTCAACGGCATTTTCGGTTAAAAAAAATTGTTTTTTTTAGGGGGCAAACCGACCTTTTCTTGTGGAAAAATGGGCGTTTTCTAAGGTTTTTGCCTTATTCAAGGCCCTTGGCGCGCGTTTTGTGGGCTTGGTACTAGTGGACCGGCTTTTCCCGCCTTGGGCGTACAGGGGGCTCAGGCAGCGTCCAAGCGTAGAGGGTTCCTCCGCTCGCGACCAGGACATATTGGCGGCCATCGAGCTCATAGGTTATGGGCGAGTTCCCTACGTCCCCGATACGCGAATGCCAGAGCGTTGCGCCGTCGCTGGTGCGCAGCGCAAGCACGTTGCCGACGGAATCGCCGGTGAAAGTCAATCCCGAATCTGTCGTCAGAACGCCGGCGCTGGCCCACCCTCCGCCGAGGTCGTGCGTCCAGCGGGCTTTTCCGGTTTGATAGTCAATCGCTTTGAGGAATGCTTTTCCGTAGACGCCGTAATCCGCGCCGGCCCAGCCATATTCACCGTCCTCGGGCTTGGAAAAATAAACGCCGTAGCTGTCTCGCGCGCTGACGAGGAAGAGTCCGGTCTGCGCATCAAAACTCGGCGAACGATAATTCGTTGCGCCGCCTTCATCGGGAGCAATCAGCCGGCCGTCGCGCGCCGGATCCTTCGCAGCATTGGGGATGGGGCGTCCCTCCTTGTCCACGCCGGCGGACCAATTCACGGCAGCAAATGTTGTTGTGAGAAGGCTCTTGCCCGTGGTGCGGTCGAGCACAAAGAAATAGCCGTTGCGCGAAGCTTGCATCAACATTTTCCGCGGCGCGCCTTTGAAACTGCCATCCACCAAGACCGGGACTTCGACGGCGTCCCAATCGTGCGTATCGTGAGGCGACGCCTGAAATCCCCAGGCGAGTTTGCCGGTGTCAGGATTAACGGCCACGATGCTGCACGTCCACGGATTGTCGCCGGGGCGATCTTGTGCGGCGAGGACCGGAGTAGGATTACCTGTCCCGAAATAAACAAGATTGAGCTGAGGGTCGTAGGTCCCGGTGATCCACATGTTTCCGCCGGTGGCGCCGCCGCTGAAAGCGTCCGGGGCTTCGCGCGGAAGTGTGCTGTAAAAGGTCCATTGCTCTTCGCCGGTTTCGAGATCGAACGATTTCAGCATTCCCGGCAGATTATCGAAATCACCGGAAGTGCCAACCATCACATGGTCGCGTACAATGAGCGGGGCCAACGTGGTCCAATAACCTTTCTTCACATCGGCAACCACCATGTTCCATTTCACTTTGCCGTCTCTGGCATCGAGGCAGATGAGGTGCGCGTCGGGAGTGGTGAAGTACACGGAGTCCTTATATAACGCAACGCCACGATGCCCGATGTGAAGGCCCTGATTCGGCGGATACGTGTAATGCCAGATGACGTTTGCCGAACGCGCATCAAGCGCCCAGACGTTGTCCGGCGTGGTCACGTACAGAATTCCGTTGAAAAGGATGGGAGTGGATTTTATTTCTGCAGTCTGGTGGGTATCGAACGCCCAGGCCAGCGTGAGCTGATAAACGTTCGCCGGAGTGATTTGCGTGAGCTTGCTGTGACGCTGGCCAGAGTAAGTGCCGTGATACGTCGGCCAGCTGTCGGCAGGCGGCTTCAAGAGAGTGGCCATGTCCAGTGGCTTGTCGGCAGCAGGACCGCTGGCACTCTGGCCGCGAGCTGTGCCTTGAAGCGCAAACAGGAAGACTGCGCTCGCAACAAGGAGAAGTTTGCGGCATACAAATGTCCTTTGTAGGCGACTCTTCTTCAATGCGACCTTCCGCAATAGAAATTAGCTTCAGCGCAACGTTTGAAGATAAGCCAGGACGTTGTGCATGGTTTCCTCGGTGTACTTTCCGAGCTGCTTGCCGTGCGATTCGAGTGGATTATCCACCTTGAACTTCACATTGCTTTTGAACCACGAACGATACCAACCAGACGAGTCCACGAGACCAATTACAAATTCGTCGCGATACGCCAGCTTGCCAGAGACGGTCTCGCCTGAAAGCAGAGTTACCGTGACCGTCGCCGACGAGGAAGAAGGACCGGCTCTGCGTCCCCAGGGATAAAGCATGCGCTCGAAAAGCGCGAGTCCTCGAAAGCGGCTGGCGACGCCGGCAAGATCGCCACTGGCAGAGTGGCACTTTGCGCAGCCGCCTGCTCCGTTGAAATACTGCTTCCCTTCTTCGGCGTTGCCGGTCTGGAGATCTTCCGCCTGCACGGAGCGCCGGCGGCCGGCGTGCGAATCCATCTTGGTTTTCTGATCGTGAATGAAGGCTACGATCGCGGCCAAATCCGCGTCGGAAAGATTGAAAGGCGGCATTCCCTTGTCAATGCGCCCCGAGCGCACCACAGGGCCGATTTCGTTTCCGTTGACGTCTTTTTCGACGAGTTCGGAGCTCGTCAGATCCGGACCGGTTTCGCCGCCCGCAGCGTCGCGGCCGTGGCAGAACGCGCATTGCGTTGCGAAGAGCGATTGTCCATTTTGCACTTGTTCCGCAGGAGCTGTCTGCGGCGCAGTTGACGGAGGCGCTGACTGCTGGCGAGCGAAACTCAGGTTGCAGAAGGCAGCAGCCAAGAAGATGCAGAGTAAAAGCCCTTGCGAATCACGGAAAGTGAGGAGGCGCCGGCTCGAAAGAAGTGTCACACGGAATTGCCGCATTGTTTTGCGTTCAAATCTAGCGGACTAATTCTAGCGGGGGAATCCGGCGAAGTCACCCATTCATGAGTCGATCCGGCAGCGCTATGAGTATTTTGAGAAAGAAGGGACCCAAGCTCCCCTACGGTGGTATTCTCGGTTTTGGAAAGAGCCTTTCAGCGGGCATCGATTTCGACACGGAAGAGACCGCCCTTCGTTATTGAACCTGAGGATTTCCAAGAAAAGTGGTTCTGAGAGTCTTCAGAAGGAGCAAAATTGCCGACGCCAAGGAAAGTCCACCGCAGAGACTTCCTGAAAACTGCAGGACCCGCTGTCATCGTAGCCAAGGAACTTGCCCGCCCAACGCCTGCCTGGACTTCTACGCCGAGCGCAGAAACGGCAACCGAAGCGAAGGCGCGGCTCATGACCGGCTGCTGCGCCTACTCTTACGCCAAACTTCTGAAAGCCGGCAAGATGACGATGGAAGACGTCATCGAAAAGGCCGTGGAACTTGGGATTGATGCCGTAGACATGACGGCTTACTGGTTCAAATCAACCGAGCCTGCTTATCTAGCTTCTTTGCGGCATCTGGCCCACAAGAACGGCGTATGTTTTTCCGGTGCAGCCACGGGAGCGAGCACGGTGCAAGCGGATGCGGCCAAGCGCGCGCAGGCTTTGGACGAAATCAAGAAATGGACGGACGTGACGGAAGCGCTGGGAGCGTCGCATCTCCGCGTGTTTGCGGGCAAGCTTCCTCCTGGCGCGACGATGCAGCAAGGTATTCAGTGGACCGTCGACACGCTCAAAGTGGCATGCGAGTACGCAGGGAAAAAAGGAATTACGCTGGGCGTTGAAAATCACGAAGGCATAACACAGAATGCGGACGTGTGCATCGAGCTGGTTCACCGAATTGACTCGCCGTATTTCGGCATCAATCTGGACATTACGAACTTCATTGCCACGGCGCAGGCCGACGCTTACGCACAAATTGAAGCGACCGTGCCCTACGCGACGCACACGCACATCCGGGATGTTCTTGCAAATGGGCAAGCGCTCGACCTCAACCGCGTGTGGCCGCTTTTTGCCCGCGCGAACTACAAAGGATTTATGTCCGCGGAATATGAAGGCGAAGAGGATCCCTCGACAGGAGTTCCCAAACTGGTCGAGAAAATCAAAACACTTTGCCGGAAATATTCCTCAGTCTAGTCAAAGGAGTTGCCATTATGCTCAATCGAAGAAGCTTTATTCGTAACGTTACGGGAGGCGCGGCCGCGCTGGCGGGTACGTCGGTTTTTCCGCCGGGCGTTCTCGGCGCGAATGACCGCGTGCGGTTCGGGCTGATCGGCGCGGGCGGGCGCGGAATGGACATTTTCAAGCATGCCCTGAAATCGCCCAATACGCAGGCCGCCGCGGTTGCCGACGTCTATACGCGCCGGCAGGAGGAAGCGAAGAAAGTCGCTCCCGCGATTCAGACATTCAGCGATTTTCGCCGCATCCTCGATGACAAATCCATTGACGCCGTCCTGATTGCCACTCCCCAACATCAACACGCTCTCAATTTCGTGCCCGCTATTCAGGCAGGCAAGGATGTTTATCAGGAAAAAACTATGGCATTCAATCCCGACCATGCGCGACGCATGCGCCGGGCCTATGAAGGTTCGAGTCGCGTGGTGCAAGTGGGCGTGCAATCCACTAGCGGGAAAACGTTCGCTCGGGCGAAGGAACTCGCCACACCGGAGAGCCTGGGAACCATCACGGCCATTCACACGCACCACTACCGGAACCACCCTTACGGGGGATGGAAGAGGAGCATTCCTTCAGACTGCAATCTCGATCATGTGGTCTGGAAGGAGTTCGAAGGGGAAGCGGCTCCGCACGAATTTGATCCGCAGCGGTTCATGAACTGGCGATTTTTTTGGGATTATTCGGGCGGGAATGTTTTCGAGAACATGGTCCATCAGGTTGCGTTTTGGCAAAAAGTGCTCGGGCTGAAGATACCGAGCCACGTCACGATGGCCGGCTACAACTATCTTTCGCCGGGCATGGAAGTTCCCGACACGATGAACGTTTCGATGGGTCAGCCGGAAAATCTCTTGTTTAGCTGGAATTCCGCGTTTGGCAACAATTTCTTTGGTGAAGATGGATACGATTTTGCGCTGGGCAACAAGGGGACGGTGATTCGCGTCACGGACAGCGTAACTTTTCAGCCGCAGGGCCAGCATGGACACAAGACCGAAGGTCCGGCTGCGGTTGGCGGTGAGGCGAATATCGTTGGAGGTGGAAGTGATGACGACGAAACGGCGGCTCACATGAACAATTTCTTCGATTGCGTGCGCAGCCGCAAAGAGCCGAACTGCCCGTTTGCACTCGGCTTCAGCTCAGCGATCGCCTGTCAGATGGCCAACGCCTCGCTGCGCGCGGGCCGCACCGTGAAATGGGACCCAGAGAAGGAAGACATCGTTTAGGCGCAGGCGCACGCAACTGCATCGGCGAGGCTTCTGAAGGGAACACAGATTTAAAACGGGCCTTGCTCTGCGTTTTCGGTCAGGCAAGCGCCTTTTTGAAGACAAAGCCGCCCACGTCGGTCAGGCGGAAATACCTTCCCTGGAATTTGTATGTGAGCTTGGTGTGCTCGATTCCCAGGCAATGCAGGATGGTGGCCTGCAAGTCGTAGATGTGAACCGGATCTTCGAGGATGTTGTAGCAATAATCGTCGGTCTTGCCGATGCTGAGTCCGCGCTGGATTCCGCCACCCGCCATCCAAATAGAAAAACACCTCGGATGATGGTCGCGGCCATAATTGGTTCCGGTAAGTTTTCCCTGGCAGTAGACAGTTCGGCCAAATTCGCCGGCCCAAACCACTAACGTATCATCCAACATGCCGCGTTGTTTGAGGTCGAGGATTAAACCCGCCGAAGGCTGATCGACGCCTTTGGACTGCAAGGCAATGTCGCGGGGTAAGTCGTTATGCTGGTCCCAGCCGCGATGATAGAGCTGAATGAAGCGGACGCCGCGCTCGGCCAGCCTACGCGCGAGCAGGCAATTGGCGGCGTACGTTCCGGGCTTGCGCGAATCCGGCCCATACAATTCGAAAGTGGACTCGGGTTCTTTGGAAAGATCCATCAGGTCAGGTACGGAAGTTTGCATGCGATACGCCATTTCGTATTGCGCGACGCGCGTATCAATTTCCGGATCGCCGTATTTTTCTCCGAGCAAGCGATTCAATTTCGCGATGCCGTCCAGCATGCGGCGCCTCGTCGTGGAGGGCACGCCCGGAGGATTCGACAGATACAGCACGGGGTCGCCGCTCGAACGGAATTTCACGCCCTGATACCGCGAAGGCAGGAATCCGCTTCCCCACAGGCGGGAAAATAGCGGCTGGTCGGGATTCAATGCATTGGCTTGTGAAAGCAAAACCACAAATGCCGGAAGATTCTGGTTCTCGCTTCCCAGTCCATAGCTGACCCATGCGCCCATGCTCGGACGCCCGGGCTGCTGGAAGCCGGTCTGCAAAAACGTGATTGCAGGATCGTGATTGATAGCTTCGGAATAGACGGTCTTGATGATGGTGATGTCGTCGACGATTTTTGTGTGATGCGGAAGCAATTCACTGATCCACGTGCCGGACTTTCCGTATTGGTCAAATTTGAAAATCGACGGCGCAACCGGAAAAGATGACTGGCCGGAGGTCATGCCGGTAATGCGCTGGCCCTGACGAATGGAATCGGGCAGCTCTGTGCCTTGTAATTTCACCAGATTGGGCTTGTAGTCGAACAACTCCATCTGCGAGGGGGCGCCGGATTGATGGAGAAAGATGACTCGTTTTGCTTTTGGCGGGAAATGGGGCAGTCCCGGCAGACCGCCGGTCTTGGAATCCGTGGTGGTGCCATCGGCGGCGAAACCGTCAGCCGTGAGCAATGTGGCGAGAGCTGGAATGCCGATGGCAATTCCAGCCGTACTTCGCCGGAAAAACTGCCGCCGATTCATGGCAGCGCCGATTTCGGGAGGTAACCTGTCACCCATACTTCCTCGCCTTCCCCTATTGCTTCGTCACCGTTTCATCGAGATTCAGGATCATGCTCGCCACCGTCGTCCAGGCCGCGAGTTCGCGGGGCGCCAAGTGAGCATCACCTTTTGTTTCGCCGACCGACAGCAACTTGGTTGCGTTTGACTGGTCTTGGGCGTAGGACGAGCGAAATTCCCTGAGCGAGTCTAGCAGCACGGCGCGTTCTTGAGAGTCAGGAGTTCGCGCCGTCGCGAGCTTGAACGCAAAATCAATCCGCGCTTGATCGGACTTGCCGCCATTACGCAACGTGCGTTCCGCCAGCGCGCGTGAAGCTTCGACGTAGGTCGGATCGTTAAGAAGCGCGAGCGCCTGAAGCGGCGTGTTGGTCACTGCACGCCGAGCAGTGCACTTTTCACGGTCCGGCGCGTCGAACAAAGTCAGCGAGGGCGGCGGCACCGTGCGCTTCCAAACCGTGTACATCCCGCGGCGGTATAGGTCGGGGCCCGAAGACGGCGTATAACTCTGGCCCGAGTAGCCTTCGCCAAACGCCATCTCCTCCCACAAGCCTTTTGGCTGATAGGGATACACGCTCGGCCCGCCAATTTTGTTGTTTAGCAGTCCGCTAATGGCCAAGGCATTGTCGCGAACCATTTCGGCCGGCAGGCGGAATCTTGGCCCTCGCGCGAGAAGGCGATTTTCAGGATCGCGCTCGATGAGTTCCTTCGACGCAATGGAAGACTGCCGATAGATCGCAGAAGTAACAATCAGCCGCTGCATGGCCTTGATGTCCCAGCCGCTGCGGACGAATTCCGTGGCCAACCAGTCGAGCAATTGAGGATGGCTCGGTGGTTCGCCCTGCGATCCGAAGTCTTCAGCGGTCTTGACGATACCTATGCCGAAATACTGCTGCCAATACAGGTTCACCGCAACGCGCGCGGTGAGCGGGTTCGAAGGGTCGAGAATCCACTTTGCGAGGCCCAAACGGTTCGGCGGCATGTCGCGCGACATCGGAGGCAAAAACGAGGGGATACCCGGCGTAACCTTATCGCCCTTATTGTCGTACTGGCCGCGGCCCAGGATGAAGGTATCGCGCGGCTTGGACATTTCCGCCATGACCATGGTCGTGGTGATGGACTTTTCGAGCTTCTCGCGGTCTTTGCGGAGTTCTCCGAGGTGCGAATAAAGCTGTCTGTATTTTTCCGGCGCGTCATGCTTCAGAAAGTATTCAGTCAAGCTGGACTGGTGCTGCTTTTCCAGGCGCTCTTCCTTCTTTTCTTTGCTTTCCGCTTTGGGTGGTTCGCCAATGTCGGCCTCTTCGGGAGGCTTATCGGGCTGAAGCGACGCAATCTCTTTGGCCGGCACGCCCGCAATTTCGGTCAAAAGCACGCGAGCGGGATAATGCACGGCTAGATTTTCGGCCTCAGTGTCCGTCAGCGTGCGAGTGTAGATGCGCAGGTCGTCGAGTTGGCCTTGGAACAATCCGCCAGTGTTCTTATTCCCAATTTCAAATGACGCGGCAGTACGGAAAGTGCCGCTGAGCGTATCTTTAACTGTCTCTGTTTCGGACGGCTTGCCATCAACATAAATCTTTAAACCGCTTGCCTTGCCTGAACCATCGTAGTTAACGAGCAGGTGATGCGAGCCGCTCATCGGCACGCGATCCTTCGTCCGCACTTCAATGGCGTTATTGGGCCAGTGCGCGGCGAAGCGGGCCACAACGCGAAGATTCCGCTGATGCCTGCCGGTATAGGCAACATCGTCAAAACCAAGCTCGTAGCCGGCCCAGTGCTCGGAAGCGTCTCTCTTTTGAAGAACCACGCTCTTCTTTAATCCATACACATCCGTCCACGTGGCAAGGGCAAACGGCTCGCGAGCATCGAAATCACCGGCCTGCCCGAGATTGACTTCTGCTTCACCGCTAAATTCAGCAGCTTTGCCGGTTGGGCCGTCTTCGTAGACCACTTCGCCACGAACGAGTTTTCCATCGCGCTTGGACAAAGAGTCCGTCAAGTCACCGTTAAATGCATAGTGGGTTGTCAAACCGTTTGTCGGCGGCTCCGGCAACTTGGCGAGCCGGGTCTTCTGCCATTCGTTCCGCAGCGAGAGCATCTCTTTCTCAGGCATAGCGGCCAAAACGCCCGCGATCTGCTGATTCAACTCTTCCATCTGCCGCTCTTGCTCTGGAGTGGGCAACTGCAGCACGGGGTCGGCGTTTCCCTCGTACCCGTCAAGTCCGCGCTCCGGCACGGTATTGAAGAACGCAAAGAAACGATAGAAATCTTTCTGTTTGATGGGATCGTACTTGTGGTCGTGGCAGCGCGCGCAGCCCATGGTAATCCCGAGCCAAGCGGTCGCCGTGGTGCTCGCGCGATCCACTACATACTCCACATGGTATTCCTCGGGAATCGCGCCTCCTTCAAAGTTGATCATGTTGTTGCGGTTGAATCCGCTGGCAATTTTCTGCTGGGCCGTCGCGTTGGGAAGCAAGTCACCCGCGAGTTGCTCGATCGTGAACTCGTTGAACGGCATGTTGTGGTTGTAAGCGTTGATGACCCAATCGCGCCACGGCCACATCTCGCGCAAGCTGTCGATGTGATAGCCGTGCGTATCCGAATAGCGCGCGAGATCAAGCCACTGCATCGCCATGCGCTCGCCGTAATGCGGCGATTTCAGCAACTCATCCACGCGTTTTTCGTAAGCATCCGGAGAATGGTCCGCAAGATACGAGTCCACTTCCGCGGGAGTTGGAGGCAGCCCGGTCAAATCAAGCGAGACGCGGCGCAGAAGCGTGGCCTTCTCCGCTTCGGGTGAAGGTTTCAATCCCTCGGCTTCCAGCCGCGCGAGAGTGAAATTGTCGATGGGGTTTTTCGGCCAGGATTTGTCTTTGACTTCAGGCAGAACAGGACGCTTCGGCGGCGCAAACGACCAATGGGATTCCCACTTCGCACCCTGGTCAATCCATTCGCGGATCAATTCGATTTGCCTGGGGTTCAGCGTCCTGCCGGATGTTGCCGGCGGCATGCGCCTTTGCGCCGCGCTGATCCGCTGGTATAGCCGGCTGTCCGCGCTTTTCCCGGGCACGATGATTTGATATCCGCCGCGATCCGCAAAGATGTCATCTTTGGTGTCGAGCCGCAAATTGCCCTGGCGGCCGTCCTCCTCTGGGCCGTGGCAGGCAAAGCAGTTGTCCGAGAGAATGGGACGGACGTCGCGGTCGAAGTCCACAGGCTTTTCGGTAGGGCTTGACGGCGTTTGCCAGGCAGCAAGGACAGGTAGGCATAAGATCACAGCAGCAGCCGGCAACCATCGGCAGATGATTCGTCGTAACAAGACACTCCCCCACCGACTGAATGGCTCAACCGCGATAACATACTACGGAGACCGGCGCTTGGGAATACAGTTTATACCCCAAAGCGGGACACGCGGCATCGAAGGAAGTGGTGGCTTGATTGGGCGTAAATGAGAGAAGCCATGGGACTCAAGAGAGTTGAACCAGGCCAGTTCGAATGTACAACTTCGGAGAAGCGTCCCTTCGGTTGCATGGAGCTTTGGGCCGGCAACGAGCGCGCCCATCGCTCTTTGGAACTGGCCGGTCTGGAAAGCGATGTAACTGCTGTTCCCTCCGGCGGAGACAAAGGCGGTGACCTCTCGGCGGTATTTTCTTGTAGCGACAATATTGCCCGAGTTGTCCTGGCTGATTGTGTGGGCCACGGGTATTCCGCCAGCGGCGTTGCCCGGCACGTCCACCACCTGCTGCATAAGTTCCAGGACATTCGAGACACGGCAGGATTGCTGGCTGCCCTGAACGACGCATTCACACTGTCGAACGAAAAATCTCGTGGGCCCTTGCGGTTGACCACCGTGGTTACCGGGACGTTCGACGGAACCAGCGGCGAGTTCAATTTTGCCTATGCGGCACATCCACGCATGTTGTTGTGGCGCGAGCGGGAAAAGCGATTCTTGGAATTAGGCGAAGGTTTGGAAGGTTTGCCATTAGGATTTGTGGCCGGCGAAACCTACAACCAGCAAAGCATTCGCTTGAACCTCGGAGACATGATCCTGGCTTTCTCTGACGGCGCAACAGAGGTTCGATCCCCCGCTGGAGCGCAACTCACTTCAAGAGGCTTCCTCGGACTGGCAGAGAAAACAGCCAGCGAGTTAGCTCACCCGCTGGCTCTGCCCAAGTTCTCAGACGCCTTGCTCGGAGGAGTGCAGAAATATCGCGGAGGCGAGGGTGATTTGGAAGACGATGTCACCCTGCTGACGCTCCGCCGCGTAGCATGAGCGATCGCTGAAAATTGTTTTGAATAGCAGGCCTGGCCGCCGCTACTTAACAGGGTGCGCGGCAAAATATTGATTGAGGCTTTCCAGAACTTCCTTGACGGCGCGCTGCACGTTCTTATCTAATGCCGCTACAACCGCGGGAACGTCCTTTCCATTCACGGGTTCGTCATAATGATAATAGTGGGTCCACACCGTCGCGCCATTCTTCATGTCGCGCATTTCGAAGTCAGCAGTTAATCGGGCCACCTCCCCATTTCCTGACACTTCCTTGAAATCATAGAGACGCCCGCGCAGAAGGAAGTCTCCGTTGGCGTCACTCCGATGCACAAAAACTGCGCGATAGCGTCCCGAAGAACGCAGTTCGCGTAGTAAGACTTCCTGGATCATCTCTGTAGGTGGTTCTTCCCAGCGTTCATATTCATAAGTGCCCATCTGCTCCCCGGTCGTGCTGTAAACGATGCGGCTTTCGCGGTAGAGATCAGGTGCGAGCAACGTTCCAACGAGCAAAGTAACAGGTGCAGCCTCCACATTTTGCCCCGCAGGGGCCTCGCCAGGGATAGTCAACTGGTAGTACTTGCTGGGCCGTGTGGCTCCGCATCCGGCGAGAAACACGGCAGCCGCCACAAGCGAGAAGACCGCGGCTTTACTTCTCGTGGAATTCATCGGGGGTCGCCCGTCTTATGTTCCCGCGGGTTGCTTGAACGAATCAGCGTGTAAGGCCTGGTCTTGATGGTGTTGGTAAACTCTTTCAAATTCTCTGAAACATGCCTAAGGTTATCGAGCAGTTCGTCAATGTTCTCGGAGTTGACATCCACAGTCTGGTCCAGCCGGCCTGTCAAGTCGTTAACCGTCACCAGAGATCGCCGAAGATCGAGGATGGCCTGATGAATATCCTGCCTATTATCCCCAATCAGGGAATCGATGTGGCTCAAAGCTTCATTGGCTTGCGCCGAAGTTTTCCGCAGGTCTTGCAGCAACGGTTCCAGCTTCTGACTGGCGGCATTGAGGTTTTGTACTGTGGACTTCACTTGAGGACGGTTTTCCGCAATCATCCCCCGCGTTTCGGCAAGTGTTGCTGCAATGTTGGCCCGATTGGAACCGTTGAGCAGGTCATTGACGCGCGCCAGCGTTTCCTGCAATTCGCCCGCGCGGCTGTTCAGATTCGTAAGAAGCTCCTGGGCTTGGGGCGCAATATCATTGATCTTTTTTGTCAGCACATTAAAGTCCACGTACGGTTCCGAGGCCAAGAGAGCGCCCGTTGCAGCAATAGCTGCCTTGTCCGTTCCAGGGATAATCTCCAAATGATTGTCGCCCAGCGGGCTCATGCTCATGATCTTCACGCGGCTGTCGGTCTTCACCGGCAAATCCGATTTCACGCTGAAGGTGATCTCGATGCGCGACGCATCTTTTGGATCAAGCTGTAGTTTTTCCACGCGCCCCACTTTCGGCCCTCCCGCGTAGCGGACAGTCGTGCCTGGTTCCACTCCACCAGCAAAGGAGAAATAAGCCCGGTAGGTTTTTGCCGGTCCGGCGAATGCCCCGCTCAAGGCAACAACTGTAGCGACGAGCACACCGGCAGCAATAAACACAAACAATCCCACCATCGTCTGCTCGCGTTTCGAATTCATCTCACACCTCGCTTCTTTGAATGTTCAACGGCCCGGACGCGTGATTTCTGTCAGCATCTGCAAATAATCCAGCTCTTGCGCTACCTCTGGTTCGGCAATACGGTCCAGAAACTGGCGAACGCGAGGATGCGTGCTCGCACGCATCTCCTCCACTGTGCTGATGGCCACCACGTTTCCCTTATCAATAAGCACCATGCGGTCTGCGATCAGAAAGGCGCTGGCGAGTTCGTGGGTGACCACGATAATGGTCATGTGAAATGCTTTCTTCAATTCTAAGATGAGTTGGTCGACTCCTGCCGCGATAATGGGATCAAGGCCTGCCGATGGCTCGTCAAAAAAGAGGATCTCCGGATCCATTGCTAGCGCGCGAGCCACTGCGGCGCGCTTCTTCATTCCTCCGCTAAGCTGGGATGGCATGTAATTTTCGAATCCGGCCAGGCCCACTTGGTCCAACTTGAGCCGCAAAATGATTTCGATGGTCGAGTCTTCCAGCTTGGTGTGCTCGCGCAGTGGAAGGGCGACGTTTTCCCCAACGGTCATAGACCCGAACAGCGCCCCTCCTTGAAAAGACATCCCAATCTTCTTGCGAATTTCGTCCATTTCTGCGTCGGAAATAGACGCTAAGTTTTTGCCCCTTAGCCAGATTTCTCCGGAGCTTGGCTTTTCCAGACCCACGAGGGTGCGCAGGAGCGTGCTCTTGCCGGAACCGGAACCACCCAGAATCACGAGCGTTTCGCCGCGTTCCACGTCAAAGTCGATGCCATGAAGGATCTCGCGGTCTCCGTAGCTCACGCGAAGATTCCGCAGCGAGATCATCGCTTCCGTGTGTTCGCTTGCATAAGCCATCAGGCCAATCCGATCTTCGCCAGGCTAACCTTGGGTCATAAAGAAAAAGAGCGTCGTAAAAACCAGGTCGACGAGAATAACCAGAAAAATCGAAACCACGACGGCACGTGTCGTCGAGCGCCCCACTTGTTCCGCGCCGCCTCCCGTAGAGAGTCCTTCGTAGCATCCGACGGCCGTAATGGTGATGCCGAACATCACGCTCTTCACCAATCCGGTCAATATGTCGCGCAAAAAGAGCGCATCGAGCGACGCCTGGATGTAGCGCATCCAGGTGAAGTCCGCCTTCGCCACGCCAAACAGCGCACCCCCTAAAATCCCCATGAAGTTCGCCCAAATCGTCAGGCACGGCAGCATCACGATCATGGCCAGGAACTTCGGCGTCACCAGGAAGTCCACCGGATGGATCGCCATTGTTTCGAGCGCATCGATTTCCTCGGAAACCTTCATCGTACCGATTTCCGCTGCAAACGCCGAGCCCGAGCGGCCAATCACCACGATTGCAGTGATGAGCGGTCCAAGTTCCCTGGTCATCGAAATGGCCACGGCGTTAGCGACGAATGTTATCGCGCCAAGCCTTCGCAGTTCGTATGCGGCCTGGAGCGCCAGGATTAAACCGATAAAAAATGTGATGAGGGAAAGGATCGGCAGCGCCCGAACACCCACTTGCATCGCCTGCGAAATGGCCTGCCGCGACCGCAGCGGCTTGCCGCGAAAAGGAGCCACAAACGTGTAGTACGCGGCGCGGCCACCAAGCGAGGCCAGCCCCCCGAGATACGCCAGCCCATTTGTAACGGATCCTCCGATTTGCGATGTGAGTTCCATGACGTTTACGGCCGGACTACGCGGGCTATGGATTTGCCGCCCTAGGACGCCACCGCCTGTTCCTCGCTATCGGCGATCTCAAAAATCCTGAGCAGCTTGGAGAGTTGGAGAACTTCTCGCACAGCGGAGCTCAGGCCAAACAGAACAAGGCGCGAGCCTACATCCCGCGATGCCTTGAGGCCCTCGACCAGGGATGCCACACCCGAGCTGTCTGTGTAGCGGACCCCATTGAGATTGAGCACAACACGCGGCGTGCGTAATTCCCGAAGTTCGCGCAAAAGTGCTTTCCGCAATTCGGGCGAGCTTGCCAGATCGATATCGCCCGAAACATCAAGAATTGTCGTTTTTTCCAAGTGTCTTGCAGAAATCTTTAACATGCGCTCGCCTCAAGACTCCTTTGCCGTTTTTGCATCGCGCAGCAACTTGACCATGCGCAACTGGTTGCGGCCCCACTTTCGGCTGAATTCTACCGTGTCCATGCTCTCCCGAATGAAATGCAATCCCAGGCCGCCCGGCCGCACATCTTCCAGCTTCCGCCCGCAGAGCTTTTCGCGATCTACGGTCATTCCGCGATCTTCCAGCACGATTTCAAGGGCAGGTTTTTCCAGGCCATCCCGAGCCACTTGAATGCGACGAAAGGTAGCTTCAATTGGCTTTTCTGCTTCCCCTTGATACGCATGCCGAATGATGTTCGTCAGGGCCTCATCCACGGCCAAAACCACCGCTCGGCACTCTGCCTCGGGAAATCCCAAAGTTTGCGCAAGTTCTTCCAGCGTATTTCTGACCACGCAAAGAGTTTCAGGATTGCTTCGCAATTCCATTTTAAGGAGCAAACTTCCCTGGCTCACAAGAACCTACTCCCTCTAGTTAGGAAACCGGGCGCGTCACCATCGTCAGAGACCATTGTCCATTCGATGCAGAGCCGCAGTTCCCGGGTGCAGAACCAACAGGGAAATCTGTGGCCCCTTTGGGCGCTAATGATAGCGCAAGTCTCGTGTTTATACAGAGTTAACGGAAGATTCCAGCGCAAGGCAGGGTGCGCTGGCGGTGCACCTAATTAGAGTCGTGGATTTATGGAGCGGGCGATGGGAATCGAACCCACGTCCGAAGCTTGGGAAGCTTCTATACTGCCATTGTACGACGCCCGCTCAATTCGCTACTCCCGCATTATACCGAAGAACTTGTTAGTCCGTACAGATGCGACACGCCGCTGATTGCGAGTCCCGCAGACGATTTTTCTTGAAGAATACACGTTCATGAAGAAACTCGCGAAGCCCCCGCACGAGTCCGGGGAATGCGCCGATATGACTCGCACCCGCATCCAAGGAAATGATGGCTCCTTCGTTTTGCGTTACAATTTGCGGATGAGTATTTTGCGGCGGCTTTCGCGCTGGATGGATTCTAAAGACGACATGACTCACATCGTTGCAGGAAATGTAGCCCCCGAGTTTTCCCTGAAATCTCTGGACCAGAAGCAATACGCGCTTCGTTCCTTGCTTGAGCGCGGCCCGGTAGTTGCGGCCTTCTTCAAAATCTCTTGTCCCGTCTGCCAATTCACTTTTCCTTTCCTGGAGCGTCTCCATCAGCGGTATGGCTCGGGTGGCACAACCTTCCTCGGGATTTCCCAGGACGATGCGCGTGCCACGAAAAGCTTCGCGTCCGAGTATGGCGCCACTTTCCCGATGGTTCTAGACGATAATGGCTACCCGGTCTCCAACGCCTACGGCCTGACCAACGTTCCAACGATTTTCCTGATAGAGACCGACGGCAAAGTGAAAGTCAGCTCGATGGGTTTTGACAAGAAAGATTTGGAGACCATTGCCGCGGACCTTGCCGAGCGGCGAAAGATTGCGCTTACGCCGCTGTTTCGCCCGGACGAAGTCGTTCCTGCCAACAAACCCGGTTGAGGCTCGAAGAACTAGGTCCGGTTCGGACCTGAATCTGTGTTTTGCCCTTGGGCTTGACTCCGGTCAACCAAGCTCAGTCTCGAGCCATTGTTTCTTGTGCTTTTCGGGACGTTTGCGCTTATCGGGAATCACGCGAGTGACAGCGGGCTCGATGCCAGATTTTCGCGCCACCCGACGCGCTTCCTTCCCTACATCAATTGCCCTTTTCTTCCGTCGCTTCATTTTGCACGCAAGGTTATCTCACCTGCGCGACGGAAGGAAGCTCCTGGTACAGGGAGGCCACACTACGAACTTGTGTGTTTCCTCACTCCTCGCGTCCAGTTAGCCAGCTAAAAATTGAATTGGCACTGCAAATAAATCAAGCGATTTGCCGTCGAAGAGGAAAACGGCCCACCGGCTAACCCGTTCGAGTGAAAAAGGGCAGACGGAAGGGCCGTCAGATTGCCATTCGGATTGTTCAGGTTCACGTAATTGAAGACGTTCCTCGCGTTGACACTGAACGTCACGTTATATCGGTTATTTGACGGATTGCCGCCGAACATCCCTCCGCCGCCGTGGTCGCCGTGCGGTCCGCCTGGTCCCCGGCCAAATGTGCCTCCGCCGGGCCCTCCTCTCGCGGCCATTTCCTTCTTCTCTCCGAACCCGAAGGTCTTGCCAAACCGCATGTTCAGAGAAAACCGCTCCGGCCCCGTCCCTTCGTTGATGGGAATACCGATATCCCCAGGATTTATTTGTTGGTTCAAACAACCATAGGGTGTGGGTATCACTCCCGATCCGCCGCACGTTCCCAGCGTCGGCCGAGTATTGAACGTATTGATCTGATACAGGTCTTGACCGGTGGTGATGTTAAAAGGAGAACCGGACTGTGCCACCAGGAACGGGCTCGCGCGAAGTCCCCATGGCATACTGATGGAGCCGCCAACGAAGGCGCGATGCCGCACATCGAACGAGGCCCGGCCATAATCCTCTTCTATGCCACAAGGCGCCCCTGTCGGAAGACCTGGAACTCCACAGGGCGTAGACGGAATATAGCCCGCGCCGGAAGTGTCACTGTTCGCGTAGTTCAGCGTGTAATACCCCCACAAAGAAAGCCTCGCTCCCATTTGTACGCGGCTGTTTAAAATGATCTGATTCTGCTTGAAGATTCCGCCCGACGAGTATTCGTATGTGATTTGTGTCGGACTCACCGGGGCAGCAGGATTCGGAATATAGTTCGTATAAAACTGGTGAACACCACGAGAATTCAGGTACGTAACCGAAAGATTCGCATACTTGCCCAGTTGCCGCTCGACGGTTGCTCCGGCTTGCATGATGTAAGGAGTTCGTAGAGCCGGATTGACCTGATACACGACCTGTGCCTGCGCAGTAGTCAGCGGTCCGGGAGCGGGTCCGTTGGGGTTGAAGAATGACGGGTTGTGAATGAGCAACTGCTGCTGAGTAATGCCGTTCTGCAGTTGCTGCTGCAAAACAAGACCGGAAGCAAAGCGGTCGTAGAAAATGCCGTATCCTCCGCGCAGAATGGTCTTGGGCGCCTTGTTTTTTCCGTTTCCGCCCAGGCCCCACGCAATCCCAATCCGCGGAGCCCAATCTGCATGGTCTCCGAGATCGTTCTGCGTCTCATAGCGTAGGCCCGTGCTCAGCGTTACGTTGGGCCGGATCCGCCAATCATCTTGGACAAACAGGGCTCCATCAAACCATGTGACGCTTGCGGCAGCCGCTCCTGTAGCATTGGTGTTTACTGTGTAAGAGGTAGGGCCGGCGCCGTTTTGCGAGAAGGGAACCTGCGGATTAGCAGCCTGGTCCTGCAGCGTGAGGATGTAAGCTTGTAAACTGGAAATTACCGGGCACGAACTAGGTGGTGGTTGGACGTTACAGCCCGTGACAGTCGGATCCACGCGCGGACCAAAAAAGTATGAGCCATTGAATCCGCCATTCGACAGATAGTCATCCGTTGTAGCGCGCAACCGGCCGCCGTACTTGAAGGCGTGCTTCCCCACGTTGAAATAAGTGATGTTCTGCAGTTCGTAACGGTTCTGCGTATCCACGGATATGCCGCTGCCGTTCCCACCCGTCGAAAAGGCTCCTTGAATCGAAATCACGGGTATCGTATTGAGCGGATTCTGATTCTGTTCCTGATGGATGTATTGAAATCGGGTTTCGTTGATGGTGCGAGGGCCAAGCACCTGCGTATCGGTCATCTGGAACGTGTGCTCGGTATTGAGTGCGTTATACGCTAGAGTGGGCAGCCCGTATCCACCGACACCGTCTCCTTGCTCGTTGTTGCGCCAATACTGGTATCGCGCGCTCAGAGTATTGTTCGGAGTGACTTGAAAATCGAACCGCTGGCTTGCTTCCGTGCGCGTCCGCGGATTCGCAAACGCGCCGCTGAACGTGCTGACTTGCAAAGTCGTAGGATCGACAAACGGCGTGTTGACCACGGAAAGATCGTTGAGGTTCCGCCGCTCGATGTTGGTGAAAAAAGAAATCCTCTTGCTTATCGAACCGCCCAGATTTCCTTCATAGTGCTCCGAATCGTAGCTCGGGATTGTACCGCCGCCCGCGAAAGGGTTCCGCGAGTTAAGACCTGCGGTATTGCCCATGACCATGAGCTGTCCGTGGAGCTGGTCGGTTCCAGGCTTCGTCAGGATCTCGATTCGTCCGTAGCCTAGCTTGTCGTATTCCGAGGAAAAAGGATTTTGATTGATTCGAATTTCGCGAATCGAAGCTTTTGGCGGGAGCTGCCCCGCCGTAAATCCGTCTATATACATCTGCCCGCCGTTCGGGCCCGCCGAGGGCCCGGCAAGCGCCTGCAATTCCGATTGCAGTTCATCCGGATCATCGGAGAGCGCCGCGAGGTCTTCACCTTTCATGACCACCTGGCCGGCGTTGTTCGAGGCATCGACGTCGACCTTTGTGGTCTGGTCGGTGACTTCGACTTTCTCCTCCTCAATCTGAATAATCAGGTTGACGTTCACCTGTTGTTGTTGCCCTGCTGTGATTTGAATGTTCTCTTTCCTGAAGAGCGCGAATCCCTTGACGACCGCTTTCAGCGTATACACGCCCGCCAGAACGGCCTTGAACTCATAGATTCCTTCTTTATTGGTGGTCGCGTCATAGGACGCGCCGTTTGCATCCGTTAAACGGACAGCGGCCTTGGGAACGCCTGCTCCGGAAGGGTCCGTCACGAATCCCGTCAAGCCACCTGTTGCGCCGTTCGCCTGACTTCCTGAAGTCTGGTTCGCAGACGTTTGTCCGTCGACGCGGCTCTGACAAAGAAACAGTAGAAACAAACTCAAGAAAAATGCACTCGTAGTGCGCAACCGCCGAAAGCTCATCAAATCTCCTAATTTCTGCTGGATTGTGCTGAAGCGGCCCGGCATTACGGGTTCCCCGCATCCCCGCCACCCGCGTCGCCGCCGCCCAGACTCCACGGTGAGAGAATCGAGGAAGCACTACTATTGGGCGACGCTTGCAGGATAGGTTCGACCCCGCCGAGCAAAGTGATTACGGACGGCACGTCGTTCGCGCCTCCCTCGGTAGCGACGATCATCACGGCGTCGCCCTTCTGCAAGTCCGCGAGTGTTACTGTCGGAATGCGGCTCAGGGCCTGCTGAAAATCTCCTCCACCACCTCTGCCGGTTCGTCCGGAACCGCCCTCTCCCGAGCCGCCCGCTTGCGATCCTCCTGGTCCTGGTTTGGCTTCTTGCGTCGCGGCGCCACTCGCGCCTCCCGATGCACTGCCCTGGGCATTTGCTGCCGCCCCTTTCATGCGCATGGCAATACCTTGCGCCATTTGCGGCGGCAGTTTGCGCACTTGCGAATCCGGCGTAATGCGCACGGTGACGGATTTCTTGCTCGCAAGATCCTGCAACGTCATTGTATTCGCCGAAGCGTCGATCGAAGAAATCGTTCCCGCGATGTTCCGGAACGTCCCGCAAACAATTTCCGCTGCCGTCAACTCGCTTCCATCGGCGGTGCGTGTGCCGCGCGCGCGAAGCTGGTCGCCTGCTTTGACCTGCTCGACCGTGGCTGGTTTCGCGTCATCAAACTTGATCGAGTCGGGAGCATATCGGCGTACAACCGTATCTTTTGAAAGGTGGATGGTCACCGTCTTTTTCTCGCCGATTCCCGGCTGCGTAATCACAATGGAGTTGGCCGCCGGGTCCACGCTGCTGACTAATCCCGCCGTGCCTTGCCGCCACGCGTCGCGTTCGTGAGCTTGCTTCTCGGCAATGCTCGCTTTTTTCATCGCGATCACCGCCGTGGCAAACACGGTTTTTCCGTCCTCGCCAAGCTGTCCGCGCACCAGGATCCGGTCCCCCGGCAACAAGTCCTTCAGCGCGATGGGCACAGCTTCCTTCAAATCCTTCTGCCCAGGCTCGACGCGAACCAGTTTTGCCGCGTCCTGAACGACCACGTTTACGTCGCCGCTGTTGTCTGTAGTCAATACAATAATGTTCCCGGAAATCGACTTGATGGTTCCCACCGGCCGCGCCGCAGCCGCCTGCGCTCCAAACGCCGCGGTTGGCTTCCTAGCCGTCACCGCCATTACGCCGGCCACACTCGCCATCGTTAGCAAAAGCACTCTTCCGCTCTTCAAATTACAAATCTCCATCGGAAAATCCACACCTCCTGAATTTTTCAGGATGAATCGGGCGACGGTTTGGGATTCTCGCCCTGGCTTCACGCACACCAAATGCGGCATGACGCGTAACAATTAGACGTTACGCCACCCCCAAACCGTTTCATCCACTGAAAGACCTTAACAGGCCCAGCATCGCGTAGCTCAAGACCTGATTCAAAACACAATTCGCCCCCGCAGATAGCAGCAAACAACCACACCTTCGCAGGAGCACCCCGCCCAATGCGTCAAGTCAGTGCTTTCTTACGTTCACCCAGCGAGAGTTCTGCTTTCTGCTTTCTCGTTCTTCACTCTTTTCAATCAATTTGCTTGATTCATTACATTCATTTTCATGCTAAAATCCGTTCATCAGCCGTTTACCAACGGGCGACGACCGGAGAGCGTGGCGACGCCTGGCCAAGAATTAAGGAGCTTGACCATCCGCCTGACATCGTAAAGCCTGCCGTCACTCCTTCTCGAAGTGGGGCAGTCTCCCCGGCTACCGGCGCCCTGGAGAAAGGGGCCCCCCTCTCATGCATCGGATCCACGTTTCCTCGGTCGATATTACCCAAATTGGTTATCAGGAAGATTCGGAGACTCTGGAAATCCAGTTCTCCCGCGGTGAAGTTTGCCAGTATTTCAACGTTCCCTCTGGCGTCTACGACGAGCTGATGAAGTCCCCGGCAAAAGAAGATTACTACCACCAGCGTATCGGCGAGCGCTTCCCGTGCTCCCGCATCCGCTGACGCGCTGCCCTTTGTAGCGGCGACTTTACGTCGCCATCCCGCGCTATTCGTGTGTACAGGCCTCTGGTAGGGGGCGCTATCGAAGGATTCTCCGGGCAGCGCCCAGAAACATCATGCCCTCCTTCTTGCGAATAACCCGGGAAGACAAGCCGTGGTGCACTCGCGCCCTGTGCGGAACGCGGCAGGGACGATAATACCGTCCGCTCGTGGAATGGCCCGTCCCATGATCGGACATCCGCCTTCTTCCTCTTAGCCCAAGACCCGCCGGAAACCCACGTAAACTTTGCTCTTACAACTTTTTTCACTTGGCAGGGAACCTGCTCCCCAACTATAACGTATGACGATATAGTCCTACTCTCGACGATAGAGCGCAGGTCAAAGCCCGCCAGGGGTAGGGACGTTAAGTGCAGCCGTAGGAGTTCCCTTGAAGAAAAAGGAAACCGAGTCTTACTTGCCTCTCACCCCCGCTATGTTCCACATCCTCCTCGCCCTGGCCGATGGCGAAAAGCACGGCTACGCCATTCTCAAAGAAGTCGCGCGTCGGACCGATGACAAGGTTCGCCTGAGCGCCGGCACCCTCTATGGAAACCTTGCCCGCCTGGAAAGCGCGGGTCTCATCGCCGAGTCCAGCAGACGTCCTGAAATCGTCCTGGACGACGAGCGCCGCCGCTATTACCTCCTCACCGAGTTTGGGCGCGAAGTTGCCGTGGCCGAAGTCCAACGCATGGAAGAAGTCGTCGGCCAGGCGCGCGCCAAAAAACTTTTTCGCAAACCAAAACTGGCTTAGCGAGGAACATAATGGAAAAGCGTCTATCTTTTTCGCAAAGATTGTTTCGAGCGCTGGTCCGCGTCCTGCCCTTCGATTTCCGCACCAACTATCAAGGGGAAATGGAGGGCGTCTTCCAGGAGCAGCAGCGGGAAGTTGAAGAGCGTGGCGGTTTTCTCGATGCCCTGAAGCTCTGGAACGAGACTATCATCGGAATCTTCACCACCGCTCCTCGCGAACACTGGCAGATTCTCTCGAGCGACATCGGCTATGCCCTTCGCATGATGCGCAAGAACCTGGGCTTTACCCTTATCGCGATCCTCACGCTTGCTCTCGGTATTGGGGCCAATACCGCGATCTTTAGCGTGGTGCACGCGGTTCTGCTCCGTCCTCTCCCTTACCCCGATGGGCAGCAACTCATCTTTGTCAGGCAACAGGAGCCCAAACTCGGCGTGGACGACATGGGGTTCTCCGTCCAGGAAATCAACGACTACCGCGCGCAAAATCGGACTCTTTCGGGCCTCGTCGAATACCACGGCATGGCTTTCACTCTCTTCGGCCATGGCGACCCCGATCGTGTGCGCACTGGCGTCGTCTCCGCGAACTACTTCGATCTCTTCGGCGTGAAGCCCTTGCTAGGCCGCACCTTTCTCCCCGATGACGACAAACCTGGCGCGCCCGCGGTGCTCGTGCTCAGTTATGAGTACTGGAAAAGCAATTTTGGTTCCGATCCCAACATCGTCGGCAAAACCTTCGAGATGAACGATCGCGTACACACCGTTGTCGGCGTCCTTCCACCCGTTCCCCAATATCCCAACGAAAACGATGTCTACATGCCCACCTCGGCCTGTCCCTGGCGCTCCAACAAAGCCCATCTCGAAATGCGCGACATGCGCATGATGGAAGTGTTCGGAAGAATGAAGCCGGGCGTCACCGTTGCCCAGGCAACCGCCGACCTGTCCGCCGTCGCCGCCGGTCTCAAAGCAACCTATCCTAAGTTCTATCCCGACAATTCCGGTTACGGTTCAGTCACATCCGCCCTTCAACACGAACTCACGAAAGGCGCGCGCCCCACTCTTCTTCTCCTGCTCGCTGCCGCGGCATTTGTCCTCCTGATCGCCTGCGCCAACGTCGCCAACATGACCCTATCCCGCATGGTTCAACGCGAACGCGAACTCGCCGTTCGCACCGCTCTCGGCGCAGGACGCAGCCGCTTGCTTCGTCAACTCCTGACGGAGAGCTTTCTCATGGCCCTTATTGGAGGCCTCATCGGTCTGCTCTTCACCTACGGTAGCCTTCAACTCCTCACCGATTTCGTCAGCCGCCTCTCGCCTCGCGCCCGCGAAATCCACATCGACTCCGGCGTTTTGCTTTTCACCCTCGCTGCCGCCCTAGGCACCAGCATCCTCTTCGGCACGCTCTCTGCCTTGTTCTCTCGCGCCAATCTCACATCCAGCTTGAAAGAGGGCAGCACTGGCGCAGGCTCAGGCCGCGGCCAAAATCGCCTGCGCGATGTACTCGTCGTCTGCCAGGTCGCCTTCTCCTTCATGCTGCTTATCGGCGCGGGACTCATGCTTCGAAGCCTTTTCAAGCTTCAGCAAGTGGATGCCGGCATCGTTCCCCAGCGCGTCCTGGCCATGCGCACGAACCTCAATTGGTCCAAGTACAACAGGGACCCCGATAAAATACGCGTCGCCGCCCAGGAGCTTCTCGAGCGCGTGCAATCCGAACCTGGTGTAGTTTCCGCCGCTGTCTCCAGCCGTTATCCCTTCGAACCCGAAGTACTCACCGGCGGCGAATCTGCGTTTTCTTTTAATTTCCAGATTGAAGGCCGCCAGTTGCAACCCGGCGAGGTTCCTCCTGCCAGCACCTTCGCGTCAGTCTCCCCCGACTACTTCAAGGCACTCGGCATCCCGCTAAAGGAAGGCCGTTTTTTTACTGCCGCGGATTCCGACGAATTCAAAGCCCCCAATGTCCTGCTGATCAACGAAGCCGCGAAGCGTCACCTTTGGCCCAATGAAGATCCCATCGGCAAGCGCATCTCGGCTGATGGCGGCGAGCACTGGGCCCAGATCGTCGGCATCGTTGGGGATGTTCGCGAGTTTGGCCTGGATCATCCGCCAACTTCCGAGTTCTACACGCCGCAAGCTCAGAACTCGCAGCCCGCCACTTTGATCGTGCGCACCGTTGCAGAACCCGGCAGTATGTCGCGCGCGCTGACCCGCGCCATACACGAAGTCGATTCACAAACCGCCGTCACTCACGTCTTGACCATCGAGCAGGCGCGCTACGAATCCCTGGCCTCCCCTCGCGTCACCACGACCCTGCTGGGAATCTTCGGTGGACTCGCGCTTCTCATCGCCACCGCTGGCATAGGCGGCATCATGGCCTTGATGGTCAACCAGCGCGTGCGCGAACTCGGCATTCGCATCGCTCTCGGCGCCACGCCGGCAAACATCCTCGGCATGATTCTTGGCCGCGGCGTATTGCTGGCCGGCCTGGGAATCGCCATCGGCATTGCCGGAGCCGTCGTGCTCGCCCGCTTGGTGAAATCTATGCTGTTCGAAGTTCCGCCGAACGATGTGCTCACGTTTGGAGCCGTCGGCGCCAGCCTGTTTGTTGCCGCGATTCTTGCCAGCTACTTGCCGGCTCGTCGCGCCGCAGGCGTCGACCCCAACGAGGCGCTCCGTTCCGAGTAGCCGCCGCGCTTACTTTGTGGGAATGAAAATAATACTTGAAGTGGGTCTTCAGCTTGGTGATGGGACAAGAGCTACGGCAGCGAACGCTTCAGAGCTGTTCCAGGTCGCGCTTCCGGCTATAGCGATAGGCCATAGCCATCCCTCCACTCATGAACACGGTCGCGGGAATCAACAAAAGAAGAACGCCTTTGTTGACCGCGCGCTGACCGGCCTTGGAGCTTGCTTCCACATAACTGGAACACATCGCGCAACCCTGGCTGAAAGCTGGCGCGGCCCAAAAGAAAAGGACCGCGGCTAACAGTGTGAGGCGAAGTTTCATTGTCGTTGCGAGGACCATTATAGCTAATGCACGCCCAGGGTGACCACCCGCTGCGCGTCCCAAAGCATGAACAGCGTCATGATGATGAAACAGCCCACCACCGAGCACATGGTCAGCCACTTCATCAAAGAGACTTCGTAACGCAAATGCATGAAGAACCCGATAATCAGCGCAGCCTTGATGAACGACAGGCCCAGCAGGATCGTCAGCATGGTCATTGGCTGCATGTTCTGATAAGTCAGGTAAACCTCGATCGCTGTCAGGACCAGCAGCACGCCCCACACCCAGAAAAATTGCCCTTTCTTATGGTGACGTTGCTCTTCAGCCACGCGTTCCGCAATTGCGATTTGTATCGCGTCCATTTCTTCAGGCTCCTAGAGAATCTTTGCCGACATCAGATACACCAGGGGGAAGATGAACATCCAAACCAGATCGACGAAGTGCCAGTACAGCCCGGCGACTTCGACGTCCGACGAATCGTAAACTTTGGGTTTCAGCCACAAGACGATGGCACACACAATCGCGGCCAGCAGCAGGACATGCGCGCCATAATGGAAGGGGCTGGTACTTGGCGTCGCAAGCCACGCGACGAGCCACAGGCCCAACAAAATGGGAATGAACTTGCGACGGAGGGCGACCACGCCCAGATACACAATGCCCAACGTGACGTGCAGCATGTGCATGCCCGTTAAAGTGAAAAACGTGGCCGCAAACTGTGGCACCTCCTTGGTGATTCTCGCGAAGTCAGCGTTTGCTTCGCCACCCGTTACCGCCGGAAACATCGGCAGCGTCAAGCCGCTGGCGATCAGGTGACTCCATTCGCGGCCGTGAAGAACGACGAATCCCGCGCCGCACAGCATCGTGGCCAGCAGCCACAGCGTCTGGTTTTTCTGGTCCTTCTGCACCGACGCGCGCACCGCCAGCACCATGGTGAGCGAACTGGTGAGCAGGAACGCCGTCATGATGGTCGCGTTAATGATGCTTTCGGAGTGGAACGGCGTCTGGCCCTGGAAATTTGCCGTGGAAATGCGGCTGTAGGTGTAGGCGTAGAGCAACGCGCCAAAGGTCAGCGAGTCGGAAAGCAGGAACAGCCACATCCCGATCTTCTTCGAGTACGTGCCGAAGAGCGACGGCTCGTACACCGACGGGATGTCGTGCGTAACCGCGTGATCAGCCATGCGCCAGGCCTCCTATTCAAAACTCGCTGCGCTAAGACGTGCTAAAGCCACCTGCGAAACCGCACAAGCTGAAGCCTGTGCCACCACCTACTTCGAAAACTCGAGCAGACACAAAATGTAAACCCACAACGCCGCCATGAAATGCCAATACCAGCCGGCGACGTCCACCACAATGCTGCGCGTCGCTATCGACCGATGCAGCAACGCAAAAAGTCCCGCCACGAGCAATGCAATGACGCCGCCCATCAGATGGACCGCGTGTGCGCCAGTCAGCAAATACACGAACGAACTGCTCGGCGTCGTCGAAACGTAGAAGCCGCTCGCGGCCAGTTGCTTCCAGGCCATCCATTGGCCAAACAAAAAAAGCAGGCCGAGGGCGATGGTCATGGCCAACCACGGAGTCTTCCCTTCCACAAAGGCGGAAGCTCCGCCCGCTGATTTCGTTGTGGCCGCCACGGCTGCCAACTTCGTCTGCCGCCGCGCCAACTCCATCCCTATGCTGCTGACGAGCAGTACGAGCGTGTTGACCAAAAGCAGCACCGGTAGCTTTACGGGAATCCAGTCGCGAACGAGTTGATTCGTCCGCGGATCTAGGGTTGGCAACCCCTGCCGCACGACGTACGCGCTGGTGAACGAAACGAACAACATCAGCACCGGCGTCAAGGCAACGAGCAAGCCCAGCCGCGCTCGCCGCAGTCTCCTCGCGTAATCCGGCAAGCCCAAACCGTCCCAGGAAACTACGGGTTCACCTAAAGCTGTGGTTGTGCTAAAGCTGGCCATGACCGGATTAATGTTTCTTCGCCCCGATTTCCGGGTCGGTCTGCATCACGAAGTCCTTCGACGCACCCGGCACGCTGTATTCATAAGGACCGTTGTAAACCACGGGCGTCACTCCGCCAAAATTGTCGTGCGGAGGAGGCGTCGCGGTGATCCACTCGAGAGTCGTGGCTTCCCACGGATTGTCGGCAGCCTTTTCACCCTTCTTCATGCTCCAAAAGAAGTTGAACAGGAAAATGAACTGCCCGGCGATGGTCACAAACGCCGCGAAAGTAATGAACTTGTTGACCCCGAGCATGCTGTGCATCCATTGCACTTCCGTATATTGCGAGTAGCGCCGCAGCAATCCGCCCATACCTGTGAAGTGCATGGGCATGAAGATGCAGTAAGCGCCGATAAAAGTGATGAAAAAGTGGGTCTTAGCCAGGGTTTCATTCATCATGCGGCCGAACATTTTCGGGAACCAGTAATAGGTTGCGGCAAAGATGCCGAAGATGGAGGCGACGCCCATGATGAGGTGGAAGTGCGCGATTACGAAGAAGGTCTCGTGCAGATAAATATCGAGCACGGGCTGCGCCAGGAACGGTCCGCTGATTCCGCCGACGACAAACAGCGAAACGAATCCAATAGCAAACAACATCGGAGAGGAAAAGCGGATCCTTCCTCGCCAGAGAGTGCCGAGCCAGTTGAATGTTTTGATGGCGGAAGGCACGCCGATGCCCATGGTCAAGACAGAAAACGAGAACGCCACCGTGGGGTTCATGCCGCTCATGAACATGTGATGGCCCCACACCATGAAGCCGAGGAACCCGATGGCCATGATGGCATACACCATCGCCTTGTAGCCGAAGATGGGCTTGCGCGAGAAAACAGACAACAACTGCGAGCACAGCCCCATTGCCGGCAAGATCGCGATGTACACCTCAGGATGGCCGAAGAACCAGAACAGGTGCTGCCAGAGTAGAGGCGACCCGCCCTTGTGCCCCGTGAGCACGCCGCTCACTGTGCCGAGCGGAACGAAAAAGCTCGTGCCGAGATTGCGGTCCATCAATAGAAGGATTCCCGCGGAGAGCAGCACGCCGAACGCGAGCAATCCCAGAATCGCGGTGACGAACCACGCCCAAACAGTGAGCGGCATGCGCATTAACGACATGCCTTTGGCGCGCATATCCAGGGTCGTCGTTATGAAGTTCAAGGCGCCCATCAACGCGCCGATGCAGAAAATGGCGATACTGGTGATCCACAGGTCGGCGCCAAGTCCCTCGCCGGGACCCGCGGATTGTAGCGCGCTCAGCGGCGCATAACCCGTCCAGCCGTGGAGCGGCGCTCCGCCTGTAACGAAGAAAGCGCAGAGCAGTACGATGAAGCCGAGTAAAGTGGTCCAGAACGAGAGCATGTTCAGGACGGGAAACGCCATGTCCGGAGCGCCAATTTGAATCGGGAGGAAATAATTCCCAAACCCGCCCTGCGGCGCCGTGGTCAGCACAAAGAACACCATGATCGTGCCGTGCATCGTCAGCAAGCTCAGATATTGCTCGGGCTTGATGTCGCCAAAGAATGGAATGCTCGCGTTGGGCCACACCAGGTGAATACGCATGAGGAGGGATAGGAACATGCCGGTGAAAACCGCCGCGAGCGCAAGGAAGTAATACTGAAGTCCGATGACCTTATGGTCGAGGCTGAAAACATATTTTCGAATGAATCCCTGAGGTGCCGCGTGCGCATGCACTGCATGCTCGTGCGTAGCCATGTTATTGCTTCTCCGCCTCCCGCTCGGCCAACCATTTGTCAAACTCTTCCTGACTGACTACGTTCACCTTTCCGTGCATCTTGTAGTGTCCCAGCCCGCAAAGCTCCGCGCAGGCAAGCTCGAATTCGCCGGTTTGAATGGGAGTGAAATGCATATGAATCGCGAGACCGGGGACGGCATCTTGTTTGAATCGCATTGCGGGCACGAAGAAGCTGTGAATCACGTCATGCGAGCGCAGAATCACTTCAATCTCGCGGTTCACTGGCACGACCATAACGCCGGCGATGACGTCATCTTTGGAAGCAGGGTCGTTCGAATCGAGACCGAGAGCCCCCGCTCCGCCAAGAGATGCGTCTTCCAATTCAGGGCGTGTGGCGCCAAATTTCCCATCGGGGCCTGCATACCTGAAATACCAGGCAAACTGCATGCCCGTGACTTCCACCGGTACTGCGCCGGGTTGTGCCGGGTCAATGCGCTCGGCCGCCCAGATGGAGTGGCTGGCCAGGTTCAAGCCGACAAAAAGAACTATGGTGAGGATGGTCCATACAACTTCAAGCGTGGTGTTGCCGTGCGAATAGTGCGCTGGCTCTGCAGCACCCGCACCGCGGTCGCGATACTTCCACGCAAACCATCCCAGCGCCAACTGCGCCAGGATGAACACGCTTCCCATAAGAATGTAGGAAACGGTGAAATGGTGATCGATTCCGGCGGCCGCCGCAGAAGCGCCAGGTAGCATCCACCAGGTCTTTGCAATGATGAAGTACGAGCCGAGCAGAGTGATCAGCCAGATGACCACCAAGACAAGCAGGCCCATTGAGCGTGAACCTCCCCCAGTTTTACTTGCGCTTTCCCCCACGGAGCACCCGAAATTCCCATCACTCGCTTTGTGGGGAATCCAAAACGGGGCGAATATATCACAGGTTGTTCTCCGCGCAAGTATGTTCTTGAATTCTTTTGTTTGTCTCTCGCACTCCTGCGCCGTTCCTTCGCGATTTCCTGTGGTCGAAAAAAATTTGTATCGTATCCAACTTACATTTGACGAATTTTTTCGATTTGAGTAATATCCGGTTCGAATCTGGGGGGCCGGTGAAAATGTTTGGGGCCTCACGATGTCTTCGAAACGTGCTTTTCCAACTCGAAGGGCACCCGGCGCTGAGAGCCGATTCGCCCTTCTCGTGTGATTTCTCTACTCATTTTTCTAGTTCAAGCCAAAAGCTTTTTTGTGTTATCTGGCGAGCGTCGTTGCTGCACTCAGTTAAAATGCAGAGCTGCGCTCGATTTGTGTTCTAGGTAAGTAAGAACGCGGGACCAGTTGTAAGGGCGATTCGCAAGGGGAAACGGCGGCAACCACGCGCCGCGCAAGAAGAGTTTCGGAAAAAGAACCGGTCTTCCCGGCAGAAAGCGCCGGGACGCAAAAACCGCGAAAGACCGGCCACTACATCGAGGAGGGTCTGCATGACGGCTCCGGAATCGGACGCGGTGAAACCTAAATCGGAGGCGGCGAAATCTCCTGCTGCCGACGCAGGAAGCGCGAACAAACCGGACCCGACTAAATATGTCGGCACTCCTGCCGTCGGCACGTCCAAGGCCGTAGCGGCGGGCGGCGTGGCCAGCGTTGGCCCCGATCCCAGCGTCGCCAACGAAGGGCGCCGGCGCCTGGTCTGGTGCGCCGTCACGGCGTTTCTTGGAGCGTGGTTCATTGCTTTCCTTCGGTTTTTTCTTCCGCGCACGCTCTTTGAGCCGCCCACCGTTTTCAAAATCGGCTATCCGTCCGACTACGCGCTCGGCGTCGACACCAAGTTTCAGCAGAAATACCGCATCTGGGTGGACCGCACTCCCGACCGCATCTTCGTTATCTACGCCCGCTGCACGCATCTCGGTTGCACGCCGGACTGGAAAGCCGGCGAAAACAAATTCAAGTGTCCTTGCCACGGCAGCGGCTACGACAGCGAGGGCATTAACTTCGAAGGCCCGGCTCCGCGCCCGATGGACCGCGCTCACGTCGAACCTGGGCCCGACGGCCAGATCGTCGTGGACACTTCGCGCCTCTATCAATGGCCCAAGGGACAGCAGAGCCATTTCAATGATCCGGGATCATTTCTGCCAGTGTGAGTAGGAACGACATAAGGAAGTAATGAAGTAAACGATGTAAAGAAGGACGAAAGAGAGTCATCGGGGCTGCGAGAAACGGGGAGTGTGACGATGCCTGAAGAGACCAACAAGGGAAACGAAGCCAACGGCAAAAAGGCAGGCTTGCTCGGTCAATTCAAGGAAGACCTCAGCGCCCTGAAGACCGATCTGCCCGCCAAAGCCAAAGAGCAAGTCGAGCTTCTCAGCAAGCCCACCAAGACCCAGGTCTATACTTCCATCTTCCGCCACAAGCACGACGACACGCCGCGCAACCGCGCTCTCGGCGTTCTCTCCAACGTTTTTCTCCATTTGCATCCCGCGAAAATCAATCGCGACGCGGTCCGCTACAGCTACACCTGGGGCATGGGCGGCATCACTTTTTATTTGTTCTTCGTGCTCACTCTCACCGGCGTCCTGCTCATGTTTTATTACCACCCGAGTAAAGTGCAGGCCTTCCGCGACGTGCTTTATCTTGAGCATGACGTTCCTTACGGCAAGCTCCTCCGCAACATGCACCGTTGGGCCGCGCACTTGATGGTCATCGCCGTTGAGCTGCACATGTTCCGCGTTTTCCTCACCGGCTCGTACAAAAAACCGCGCGAGTTCAACTGGACCGTCGGCGTCATTCTCCTCGTCCTGACCCTGCTGCTCTCCTTCACCGGCTACCTCCTGCCCGACGATCAACTCGGCTTCTGGGCCGTCACCGTCGGAACCAACATGGCGCGCGCCACTCCCTTATTAGGTCACGAAGGGCCATTCGGCCCGCTGTTAGGAATGACTCCTTATAATGACGTGCGCTTCGGCCTGCTCGGCGGGTCCATTGTGGACGCCAACGCACTTCTTCGTTCCTACATCTGGCACTGCATCGGCATTCCCATCATCGCTTCGGTCTTTATGATCGTGCACTTCTGGCGCGTTCGAAAGGATGGCGGCATTTCCGGGCCGGCTCCAGTCGTTCTCGACTCCGAGGTAAAGGAGGCGAAGAAGTAGCCATGGATTGGAACCAACTCTGGCAAATCCTCTCTGCCCCCGACAACGTTCCGATCATCGCCATGATCCCGCTCCTGGCCTTCTACATCTACCTGGCCTGGAAGCAAGCGCACGCCAACGACAAACTCATTGACGAACTGGCGGCCAACCCGGCCCTCGCAAAAACACATCACCGCAAGACCTGGCCTTTCAAGCCCGGCTGGCAAAAGGAAGTCCACGTCTGGCCGTTCCTCCTGCGCGTGGAATTTTTGGCCGCCATCATCGTCACCATCATCTTGATGGTCTGGTCCATCACCTTGAACGCGCCGCTGGAAGAGCCGGCCAATCCCAACCTCACGATGAATCCCGCGAAGGCGCCGTGGTACTTCCTCGGCCTTCAGGAAATGCTTGTCTACTTCGATCCTTGGATCGCCGGCGTCGTCATGCCCACGCTCATCATCATCGGCTTGATGGTGATTCCCTACATTGACACCAATCCGCTTGGCGGCGGCTACTACACCTGGAAGCAGCGCAAGTTCGCCATCAGCACCTTCCTTTTCGGCTTTGTCATCTTGTGGGTCTCGATGATCTTCATCGGCACCTTCATTCGCGGGCCCGGCTGGCAGTGGTTCTGGCCGGGGCAGACGTGGGACCACAACCGCCTCATTTATGAGGTCAACCGCGACTTGCCTGACCTTTTCGGCATCACTTCGAATCTGTGGAAGGGCATCTTCGGCGCGATTGTCGTCGGCGGATATTTTGTTGTCGGCGGGTTGGCAGTGAACAGCCTGTTCCGCCGCACCAATCCGAAAGATTACAAGCGCATGAGCCTGCTGCAGTACTCCATCATGATGACGTTTTTCCTCATCATGGTAGCGTTGCCGATCAAAATGCTCATCCGCCTGCTTTTTCACATCAAGTACGTTTGGATTACGCCGTGGTTTAACGTGTAGGGGCGCGCTTTAGCGCGTCCCCATTGCAATTCGATGCGGCCTTGATTTTTGGTTGCGGCTCCGGCCGCAAATGTTTAGGAGGAACTGGTGCCCGAGAAGCCCATCCCCGAAAACGACGACCCGATCGTTAGTAAATCCCTTGCGCCGCACTATGTGATCTGCATGGTCATTCTCATGGCCACGCTTTTCTGGGCGCTCTGGGACGAAGACTTCGGCCAGCGCCCCTGGAAAACTTTCCAGCACGAATGGAAGAGCCGCTATTCCGCTTTCCTGAAGAGCGCCCGCACGCAATCTGCCACTTCAGAAAAGGAAATCGAGAGCAGCGCTGACTATCAGAAACTCAAGAAGGACTACGATGACGCCTTCGAGGCCGCCAAGCCGCGCCTGAACGAACTGAGGGAAAAACTTCGAGACGTGGGCGCACAAATTTTGGCGGTTCAGGATGGCCCTGGGCACTTCACCGACCGCCGCGCGTACGTGACTGCCTCCACCTACGACATCGAAACCACAACAAGCGAGTCCGCCAAACAAAGCAAGAACGAGAAACTCAAGAAATACAAAGACGAAGGCAGCACGGTGGAAATGCCCGACGGCAAAGTGCAAAATTTCAAGAACTTCGACAAATTGGAAGAAGCCTACAACGAACTCAAGAACGAGCGCACGCAAATGAGCGCCGAACTTGGCGAACTATTGAAGCCCATCAATGAGAAAAAAGAATTGATGGATTCCTACCTTGCCGACCACATGGTGAGCCTCACCGCCTCGCAGTTGCAGAGCCTGCAAAACGGCGTGGAATCCCTTACTCCTGCCGTTCGGCAGATCAACGTGAACGAACACGCGGCAAATCTGGAAAGAGAGGACGCCGCGCAGATTGTCGACCGCTGCGAGTCGTGCCATCTCGGCATTCGCGAGCCGGTGAAGCTCACCGCGGCATCGATGTCCTTGCCGGGCAAAAAACCCGATGAGTACGCGCGCGCTTTCACCAGCCATCCCGATCGCGATCTTTTGAAGATTCACGATCCGGAAAAATTCGGATGTTCTCCCTGCCATCAAGGCAACGGCCGCGCCACCACCAGCGTCGAAAAAGCTCACGGTAATTACGAGCACTGGCTCTGGCCCATCTTCACCGCGCAAAATTACGAAGCGGGCTGTCAGATTTGCCACTCCGCGGACATGGTGCTGGTGAGCAACGACGTCGGCTGGGTGGTCAGCGAAGGCAAGGACCTTTTCCGCCAGCGCGGCTGCATGGGATGCCATCGCTACGAAGGCTACGACAAGGAACCCGAGGATCTGCTGTCTATCGGCCAGGAAATCAAGCTGCTCGACCAACAGAAAAAGGACAACCTCAAGCAAGCCGGCGACTTCATGGCCCAGGCCGACAAGGCCCAATCGAACGAAGAAGCCAATCACCTCAACGAGCGCGCGGTCGCTTTGAAGGTGGAAAACAGCAAAGTGGATCTCCGTATCAAACAACTCGACCGCACCACCAAGAGCCTCTTCCAGGATATGAAGAAAGTCGGGCCGAACCTCAAGGACATTCGCCTGAAGCTCAACAAAAACTGGATTCCCGTGTGGCTGAAGAAGCCCACCGATTTCCGGCCGACTACCAAGATGCCGAATTTCCGGTTGAACGACGACCAGATTAAATCCATCTCTGCTTTCATCTGGCAATCCGGCCTGACCGATACTTTGCCGAAGCACAAGCCCGGCAACGCCGCTCATGGCAAAGAGTTATTTGAAACGCGTGGCTGCCTGGCCTGCCACTCCATCGGCGAAGACGACCAGGTGCAGGGCGGCACGTTTGCTGCGAACCTCACGCGCGTCGGCGAAAAAGCGAGTTACGACTACCTCGTGCGCTGGGTCCACAACGCCCGCGAGCGCACGCGCCCCTATTGCCCCGTCGAGAAAAAAGACATCGGCCCCGAGGACTACAAGAAAAAGGGCCTGCCTTACGTCTTCGATCTTGACCACAGCAAGTGCCCGAACGACGGTCACGAACTTCAGGTCCAGAACATGACCGTGATGCCAAGCCTGCGCCTATCGGAATCCGACGCCGAAGACGTGGCCAGCTACCTCATCACGCTCAAGAAAAAGAATCCCTCTGAGTACGAAAACGCTTCCTTCATGGACGATCCGAACCTCAAGGAAGAAGGCAAGAAGTGGGTGAAGTTCTTCGGTTGCTTCGGCTGCCACGAAATTTCCGGCCTCGAAGACGAAGGCCGCATCGGAACCGAACTCACCACCGAAGGCAGTAAGCCTGTTGAGCGCCTCGACTTCGCGCTGCTCACTGAAGTCGCGCAGCGCGGCGGCAAAGAACCCATCAAGGACCCCGACGATCTCGCTCGCTTGCCCGAAGGCCCCGCAAAAGATCCTTGGTACGACCACAAAGGTTTCTTCGAACACAAGCTCGCCGAGCCGAACATCTGGGACCAGGGCAAGATCAAGCCGGTTGCCGAGCAATTGCGCATGCCGAATCTGCATCTCACCAAGGAGCAGGTTCGCGCGCTCACCACGTTCCTTCTTGGTAGCCAGGAAAATCCACTTCCGCCCAGTTACCAGTACAAGCCGCTCGACTATCGCAAAGACATTCAGGAAGGCTGGTGGGTGGTCAAGAAGTATAACTGCATGGGCTGCCACCAGCTCATTCCCGGACAGAAAACCATCCTTATGGGCATGGCCCGTTATCAGGATGCGCAAGAGCAGTTGCCGCCTAAGCTGCTCACCGAAGGCGCGCGCGTCGATCCCCAATGGATGCTGCGCTTCCTGAAAAATCCTTCGCTCAACGACAAAGATGCGAATCGCAATGGCATCCGCTCGTATTTGCAAGTGCGCATGCCGACGTTCTCGTTTTCTGAAAACGAACTCGGCAAACTCGTGCGCTTCTTCCAGGCGCTTTCGCGCCAGCCGTTCCCGTACATTCCGGAAGAAGTCCCCGTGCTTACCGCCAAGGAAACCGAAATGGCGCGCAGTCTTTTCAGCAGCACCGCTGCGCCTTGCCTCAAGTGCCACGCAACGGGCGATCCCGCGCACGACCGCGTCGCCACGGCTCCCAATTTCCTGCAAGCGCGCGGCCGCCTAAAGCCCGACTGGATGGAGCAGTGGATGCTCGACCCGCAAGCCATCAGCCCAGGCACGTCCATGCCTTCCGGCCTTTTCAAACGCCAGAACAACCACTGGGTCTTTTCCGGCCCGACGCCGCCGTCGTTCCAGGGCTATGATAAGGACCACACGCGGCTACTGGTGGATTACATTTTGCAGCTCACACCCGAAGAGCAGCGCCGCGTGTCTGCGTCCATGGGGCGTTCGAGCGCAGCGACCGGTTCCAAACCGTCCGGCGCGAACGCCGGCGGACACGGCGGTCATGGAGCCGGTAAATAGTTTTTATGTGAGACTTTAATTCTCAGGAGAGAGAGCGAAAAAATGAAAACGAAAACCTGGATGAAAATTCTCAGCCTGCCTGCGATGTGTGGACTCGTCCTCCTCGCAGGTTGCGGAAAGAAAGAAGAAACGGCGGAGCAGCCCGCGGCCGCTCCTGCCACTGCGGCTCCTGCGGCCACGCCGATCGACCCGGCAACTGCAGCCAGCGTCAGCGGAACCGTGAAATTCGAAGGTGAGGCGCCCAAGGCCCAGAAAATTGACATGAGCCAGGATCCCGCCTGCAAAGGCACAAACACGGCGGAAGCCGTCGTCGCCAGCGGCGGCCATCTCGCGAACGTCTTTGTTTACGTGAAGGACGGGTTCGGCGGACGCACCTTCGACATCCCCAAGGATGCCGTCACCCTCGACCAGAGCGGCTGCAAATATCATCCGCACATGATGGGTGTGATGGCCGGACAGGAGATTAAGATCGTCAACAGCGACCCCACCACGCACAATATTCATCCTCAACCGAAGGACAATCGCGAGTGGAACGAATCGCAGCCGCCGTCCTCCGCGCCTCTCGACAAGAATTTCGCGCGCGAGGAAATCCTTCTTCCCGTGAAGTGCAACCAGCATCCGTGGATGAAGATGTACATCAACGTGGTGAAGAGCCCCTTCCACTCAGTCAGCGGCGCGGACGGCAAATTCGAGATCAAGGGCCTGCCCCCCGGCGATTACACGCTGGCCTTCGTTCACGAAAAGTATCCCGAGCAGGACGTGAAGGTAACGCTCGCAGCGAAAGACGCCAAGACCGTCGACGTAACCTTCAAACCGTGATGCAAGACGTAACGCTAGTTGTCGTTCTGAGGGCACTCGTCGAGGGTGCCCCAAGAACTTCAACCAGGAGTGCCGGCAAAGCATGTGATCCCCTCTTCTCACGGATCACGGAACACGGGCCACGGGAAACTACTTTTCTTGAGGAGGCGACTTGGTTGCCGTGATGCTCTTGATTTCCATCGTGCTCGGCCTGATTCCCCTCGCGGGAATCGCGTGGATTGTCGTCAGCGGCACAATGACTACGGTGGACGGCTTGTTCGAAATCCTCATCATGCTCAGCCTTTCCGCCGTGTTCTTCCTGAATGCCTTCTGGGAATTGCGCGGCAAGAGCAAACCCGGGGGCCCGGCCAAGCCCGGCGCCCCCTCCGACGAAAGTTGAGACCTCTTCCCCTGAGGAATATCTGCAGTCAATTTGTCATCCCGACCCCCAGGACGCGCTCTTGCGCGGCCTGCGGCGGAGGGATCTGCTTCTCGTTCCTGCTAAGATGCTTCTCGAAATGAGATGAACAACCCTCCAGCAAACGGCAACGCCGAAGCATCCGCGCCGGAAAGCTCCGTTGCGTCGCAGGGCGCACCGCCGCAAAAATCCGCCCACGGCATGTCCACGCGCACCCGCTTGCTGTTTTATCTCATTGCGTGGCTTATCGTGCTGCTTCCCTTCCTCTTCTGGTGGAACACCTGGTTCGGGCGCCGGCTTCCTGACAATCAAATCACCGAATACCTGCGTGACGACCGGCGCCCCCGCCACATCCAGCACGCTCTGGTACAAATTGGCGAACGCATCATGCGGCGCGACCCGGCCGTAACGCAGTGGTATCCGGAACTCGTCCGCCTTTCCACACATCCCGTCGAGGAAGTGCGCAACACCGACGCCTGGGTGATGGGCCAGGACACGTCGGGCGCCGGCTTTCACGAAGCGCTATTAAAGATGTTGGATGATTCTTCGCCAATGGTGCGCGGCAACGCGGCTCTTTCGCTCGTGCGGTTCAAGGACGACTCCGGCCGCGAACAAATCGTCGCGCTGTTGCAGCCTGCTCACGTCTTCGCGCCGAGCGCCGGCCGCATCACCGATACGGCGCGCGTTGGCACGGCGATTCATCAAGGCGGGATCGTGGCGAAGCTACAACCTGCCCCTTCAACTACCGTGAATTCACCGAGCGGCGAATCCGCCACAGAGATCCGTTCGCCCATTACCGGCCGCATTCACTCCATCTCGGCGTCAACAGGCGCGGTCGTCATTGCCGGCGCCGAGATCGTTGCAGTCGATCCCGGTGATGAGCAAGTATGGGAAGCTCTGCGCGCGCTCTATCTCATCGGTCGTGCGGAAGATTTGCCCGCGATTCGCCCCTACGAACGCGAGTCCCGCGACATCCCCGACCGCGTGCGCGAGCAAGCCCTCCTCGCGGACCAGGCTATTCGTTCTCGCGCTTCCGCCCAGCCCTAGATTTCGCTTCGCTTGGCTGGCGGCCGTCTTCCTCCGACCAGCGCATCGCTCCTAAAATGTCCGTGTGCGTCAGGCCGTTAAACCTCTGCAAAATGATCCATGGAATGTGCTTGTCGCGAAACTTCAGCCCCAGGAAAAACCGGTTATCCCTGACTCTTTGGCAGTACACCACCTCGCCCAGCATGGCGATTTCGCCTTTCATCGGAGTAACCTCCGCCTGCTCGCCCATTTGCCACGAACTGGCGGATTGCACGCGAAGTCCATGCGGGCTGATGTTGTCCGTAAACGTGCGCTCGCGCCTCTCCGCCGTCGCGCGTCCCGCCGGCGCGAGATTTATTTCCATCATGATAGGTAATCTTCGTTCTTCTCTGCCGCTGAGGCGGCCATTCGAGCTCATATCCCTACACCTTACAGATGCAACTTGCCTTTTTGATCTGTACAGCAGGGCTGGTGGACGCTGCGCGAGAACCTTGTCTGGGCTGATTCGTTACACGAGCGGCCACTGGGCGTAGCGACCCGTTACTCCTTATGAGTCTTCTCTTGGTAACCCCTAACCGGTTACACAGGATAGTCACCGCCGCCAAAGAAGGCAATCCCATAAACACCCTAGTACCCCCTGGTATATCTGTTCTTCGTGGTGTTCCGCCCGCGTACTTGCTCTCCTTTCGGTGATCGCACTAATGCTCAAGTTAATTATTAAAATTCGACGATAGCAATCCCGTAAAGACCCCAATGCGTTTGCCTAAAACCCTTTAGTACTTGCCGTTCGGATTGTCTGGCGGCTATTTCCAAAACCGGCCTGACTCGCTCATAGATCGTCGTTGTCGGGACCTTCCGGTGGGCGCTTATCATTCAGGAAATGAGTCGCGTCGAGCGGCGCGGCGATTAATTGAAACGCTCCCGGAGTTCGTGTCATGTCAAAGCAATCGGAGAGATCGTCGGCGGGCGTGTCAGCGTAACCGAGCGTGGGCACCTGGAAGACTTCTTCGATGAACTTCAAAATGCTGCCGAAATCGTGCGTAGCGTGGGACACGTAAGCAGTCTTAGCGAACGGCGAGACGACGATTAGCGGGACGCGGAAGCCATATTCATAGGAATTAGTGATCTTCGGGGCTACGTGGTCGTACCAGCCGCCCCAGTCGTCCCAGGTAATGATGATGGCTGTATCCGACCAGTAGGGGCTGTTGCCTATCGCGTTGACAACGGACGCAACCCACGACGGGCCGGAGCCGTTGTTCGAAAACGGGTGATCGGAAGCCGCCGCCGTGGGGATGACCCAGCTCACCTGCGGCAACTGTCCGTTGGTGATGTCGGTGAGGATTTGCGTTTGGGGAATGATGACGTTGTTGGTCCAATCCGGGCCCATGCGGAGGTGCTGAATGGCGTTTGGGCCTGTCCAAATCGAGCCTGGAGTGGGCGTGTAGTATTTCCAGGTGATGGATTTCGCGTCCAGTTCGTCCACGAGCGTGGGATGCTCGAAGCAAGGATACTGCGAAGAATTCTCTGCCCCGGACGGATCGATCAACAGCACAAACTCGCCTGTAGGGGCGGTGCAACCGACGCCAGAGCCTCCAACGGGTACGTGCGGATTTTCGGAAGCAAACAGGTTGCTGGTGGCGGTCGGCGCCGACGTGCCGGAAATAATGAACTGATGCGCGGGAAAACTGGGGCCCTGGTTCGTCTGGAACATGCGGTCGCCGAAAGTGTAGGTCTGCGCCAATTGAAAATACGGAGTGACTTCTGAGGGATTCACGTACATGAATTGCGGGTTCGGCGGCGGGCAGCCGACCGCGCCGGTCCGGCAACCGACTCCGACCAGGTCCGCGCCATCCATCTTTCCGCCGTCGTACATTTTCACAAACGCGGTGTGGGCGTGGCTCAGGTCGTAATTATTGGCCAGCGTGATGGGTTGCAAGGTGATGGTTTGGCCCAGCGAGTTCATTCCGCTGTTGGCGATGTCCGCGCCGGGCAGGCCGTGGAAAAGATTGTCGGGCGTGCGGTTCTCCTGAAAGATGACCACGACGTGCTGGATCGTTTGGCCAAACGGCGATGGAGTGGGCGGCGGGGGCGGTGGCGCAACCAGTGACCCTGGCCCACCACAACCGCTGGAATTCGCGAGCAGCCCGGCTGCAAGCAGGCAGCCGACCGCCGTAAGAACAATAACTGGATTCTGAAGACGCATGTTCGCCGACGCTCCTGGTTGGTTTTGGCGGGCAAACCTGGCGCGCCAGGCTTGTGGATACTCAACCCAAGTGCTTAGGTTTAGTTGCTCTTCCTTCTCCGCATGGAAAGGGTAACGTGCTACGATGGCGTTCCAACGATGCCAACCTGCCCCATTTGCCAAGCCGATTTGCAAAAGCCGCCCGAAGACGTGCGCGACTGGTTCCGTTGCGACACTTGCGGAACGCCCCTGCAAGTCCCTTCCGACTTCGCGCGCCTGCTCCTTTGGATCAGCATCGTTCTGGGCGCCGTTGGCACGTGGGTTGTTGGCATCATTGGGGCGGGGTACCTGCGAAGGATATTTCCTGGCATGGAGCTTCACGTTCCTTACGCGTTCATGGGGGCCATCGTCCTGGGAGTCTATGCGGTGCTGGTTCGGTGGCTTTGGAAGACGAGGCTGATGCGTCCAAAGTCGTGCGATCCCTACAGTGCTCTCGGGCTGAGCGACGACCGGAAGAAGACGCGTGGCCGCTAGCCTCAAATCACTCCACTCTGCGCGAGTTAAAGTAAAATTTGAGCCCAACCCCAGTAAGCCCGTACCCACCCCCGGGTACTGTTGCATCGTCATCAAAACAAAAGGCTTGCAAATTGGGCAGTTTGCAAGTGTTTGAAAACAAAGAACCATGGATAGTGGTGAATTGTGCGTGGCGAAGAGAGATCCTTCGGCTCTCCCGTCAGGAACACGGCAGGCGGGACTTGCATCCTCATCGGATGGTCGGTTCCAAATTGGGAAGAAAGAGGGTACACCCCGGCAGTTTTCGTAAGAGTGGCAAACAAAGGACTTAGAGTATACGGAACTTGGAAGAGTGTACGGAAAATTGTAGTAGTGGGCGTGGAGAGATCCTCCGCTTCGCTCAGGACCATTATCCCTCGTCGGATTCATCGAGCCAAAAACGCTCGATGCGGCAGAGTAGTCGCTTGGAAGAATATACGGAACTTTGTAGGGACGCTGCGGGTGACGTGATAGTGGAAGAGTCTCAAGAGCTTCGCGGCGGGGACGCATGGGCTTTGCGGGCGGAGTCTAGGAAGGATCTCGCCCAGATGAAAGAATAGTCTAGCACAATTTATCATTTTGTCAAGTCCCGAATGCATATTTTCACTAAAATTGTGGACCGCACTCCCAAATTGGGAAAAACCGCACAGGCAGGAATGCCTGTGCCACTTAAAACCGCCGCTACAAAGGCAGAGGCGCACAGGCAAGAGTGCCTGTGCTACCGCGGGGACAGCCGGACGGAAACTGCACTTCGGGACAGGTGGCAGGAATGTTTCAAGGCGGTACGCTGCGAGATACAGCCCAGTCATTAAGGGACTTTAAGTGGGGGGCGTGATGCGCAGCCCGAAGTTTTTGCTTGGTCGAACAGATTTTGCGGGGGATATTCCTAACGAAGGCGCCGATCCGGCGATCGGCGTTCCCAAGAGAGAGCACGAAGAGGGCGTAGCAATCTCTTCAGTTGCGGACAGGATAGATTCGCGCGGCTACGACGGAGGCCGGCCTCAGAAGGCCGCCGCTACAAAAGAGGGCGGAGCAGTGCTGCGCCCCTACAAAGGATCCAGACCGAACGCCGGGACGATCTCCGAGCTGCCCAGGTTTGCGTGGCCGACGCTGGCGCTGCTGGCTTTGTTGATGCTGGCGCTGCTGGCGTGGCCTGCGGCGGCCAGCGCGCAAGGGCCAGCGGGAGCTGGCGGGCAGCAGCCCCCGGCAAGTGATCAGCAGCAGCAGCCGAATCCAACGGCTCAGCAGGGTTCGCCGGTTTCAGCGGCTCCGCAAGCTTCGCCTCAGGTCGGGGGGCCGGATGCGCCAGCACAGCAGCCTACGATCCGGCCGCAGCAGCCGCTGACTCCGGAAGCGGTGCTGGGCCGCATTATCGCGCAGGAGCAGGCCGAAGTAGGCCTGGTCCGCCAATACTCGCCGCTGGTGGAGACCTACGTACAGTACATAAGGCCGGACAAGACGACCGGAGCGGCTCCAGATGGGGACCGATACTTTCTGGGGCGCGCGGAGCTGTCGCGCGGCGTGGACCTGATGCCGCTGGACAAAGACGCGAGCTTAAAGCACAGGGCCATCGGAAGCTGGTCGGAGTTTCTCACTTCACAGTTCCTGCCGCGCGGCTTCCTGCAGATGATCTTCATCGACATGAATGACTTCAACCAGCAGCACTACCGGATCGAGTATGTGCGGCGCGAGTTTTTGGGCGAAGTGCGGTGCCTGGTGTTTGACGTAGATCCGGCAGGCAGCAAGGACAAGAAAGACAAAGGACGCTTTGTGGGGCGCATCTGGGTGGAAGACCAGGACTTTCATATCGTGCGGTTCAACGGAGCTTATGGCGGAGCATCGCTGACCAGCAATTATTTCAATTTCGACAGCTGGCGCACGAACGTGGGAAAAAACCTGTGGCTGCCGTCGTTCATTTACAGCGAAGAAGGCAGCATCCATGACAAGCGGTCGCTGAACATTGGATACAAAGTGTTCCGGGCGCAGACGCGGCTGTGGGGCTACGACCTGGGGCACGCGAAGCAGGAACAGGAACTGAACAAGGTGCTGGTGGAAGCGGCGGGAGTTCACGACGCGGATGGAGCGAACGACTATTCGCCGCTGCAGTCGGAGCGTTCCTGGAGCCATCAGGCAGAAGATAACGTGACGGACCGGCTGGAGCGCATGGGCCTGCTGGCGCCTTACGGCGAAGTGGACAAAGTGCTCGAGACGGTGGTGAACAACCTGGAAGTGACGAACAACCTCGACATTCAGCCGGATATTCGCTGCCGCGTGCTGATGACTTCTACGCTTGAGTCCTTCACCGTGGGGCATACCATCGTGCTGAGCCGGGGCTTGATTGACGTGTTGCCGGATGAGGCCAGCCTGGGAGCGATTCTTGCGCACGAGCTAGGGCACGTGGTGCTGGGACACAAGATTGACTCGCAGTATGCGTTTTTCAGCCGTGTGCGGTTCGACGACAAGGATGCGTTCAAGCATTTTGATTTTTCGCGGACGCCAGAAGAGGAAGAAGCGGCGCAGCAAAAAGGAATCGCGCTGCTGAAGAATTCGCCTTATAAGGACAAGGCTTCGAGCGCGCAAGCGTTCTTGCAGGCGGTGCGGAGCCGTGCGAAAGAGATTCCGAACCTGATCAGCCCGCACCTGGGGGACCGTGTTTCGGCAAGCTGGGCCGCGGCGTCGGCAGTATTCGCGGGGCAGCCCGGCGCGGATAAAGAAAAGGATGCGAGCAGCGAAAAGGCGGGGGGTGCGCCCGAAGCTAAGGTTGATAAGAACGTGGTTGCCGCTTTACCGCTTGGCGGACGAATCAAGATTGATCCGTGGAACGATCAACTGCGGATGCTGAAGTCGAAGCCGGTGGGCACGGTGGGGGAAGCGGAGAACACGCCATTCCAGATTACGCCGTTTATGTTTTACCTGACGCGAGTGGCGGACAATTCACCGGCGCCAATGATGACATCGGCCACTCCCGCACCAGGCGTGGCGGCGGCGCAGATGGACGCTCCGCCAAAACCGGAGATTACGCAAGACCTTCCGGGCCGGCCGGCGCCGGAGCCGCGCAAGCCGTGACGAGAAGGGATTAGGATTGGGGAATAGGGATTAAGGGACAGAACTGCCAAGGATCAGGATGTTAGGGGTTCCAGGGACGAACGGGCCACAGGAAGACAAAACATAGTTGTTCGGAGGGAGAATCATGCTGAGGGCATGCCTTTCGGGCCAAGTTCGGGAAGTTGGGGCGAGATTGGACTGCACTACGACTTGGGGACGCAGTAAAGCTTAGTAGACCACTCAATAGGCCATGGGGCCGACCTCTTTTTCCACTTCGGTGGTATCCACCATGACGATGGCGTCCCAGGGACAGCCGTCGAGGAAGCAGCCGTCCGGACCTTTGCTGAGGCACTTCTTGCAGCCAATGCAGAGAATTGGATCGATTTGAATGCGGCCGAAGGGCGGATGGTCCTCGTCGGGAACCCAGAACATGCAGTCTTCGACAGGGCAATATTCAACGCAGGCGGGCGAACCGGCGCAACCGGTGCAGCATTCGGTGATGACGGCGAGTTCTTTGGGCTTCTTTTTGCGCGCGGTGGCGATGCCTTTGGAGCGCGGCTCGTGCTTCAGCTCGTCCGGGACCATCCCCGGAGCTTTTACCTCGGTTGGAGGGGCCATGCGGGGGATTATACAATGAATTTAAGGATAGGAAAGCAGTACGGCAGATTGCGTGAGTTGATGCGGTAGTGCTTCCCCGGCCCTTTTCGATGAAATTCTGACCTAGTCCTTACGACTTCTTTACGTCCCCCGCTGCATGATGGAGCAGTTCTTACCTGACGACCCACAAGGACGGAGCCCATGTTGGACGTGATTTTTATTGTGGCGACAGTGATTTTTTTCGCTGCGGGGATTCTCTATGTTCGCGGCTGCGAAAAGTTGCGATAGGAGGCGCGAATGACGCTGGGTGACGCAATCTTGCTGATTATTTGCGTTGGGTTGTGCGGATATTTGTTTTACGCGCTGCTGAAGGCGGAGGAGTTTTAGGCCGTGACTGCGAATGGATGGTTCCAGATTTTCTTTTTTCCACTGGTGGTTTTTCTGCTGACGAAGCCGCTGGGGGTCTTCATGGCACGCGTGTTTAACCGCGAGAAGACTTTTCTGGATGTGGCGCTTCGACCCGTTGAGAAGCTCATTTACCGATTGACGGGTGTAAATGAAAACCAGGAGATGAAGTGGACGGAGTACACGGTTGCGATGCTGCTGTTCAGCGGCGTTTCGATGACGCTGCTTTACATGATCGAGCGCACGCAGAAGTGGCTGCCGCTGAATCCGCAAAAACTTGGGAATGTCGATCCCGCGCTGGCTTTTGGGACGGCAGCCTCTTTCACGACAAACACGAACTGGCAGGCGTACAGCGGCGAAAGCACGATGAGCTACCTGACGCAGATGGCGGGGCTGGCGTATCACAACTTCGTTTCGGCGGCAGTGGGAATTGTGCTGGCGATTGTGGTGATTCGCGGGATTGCACGGAAAGAAACGGACAAGCTGGGAAATTTCTGGGTGGATACGACGCGGTGCTTGCTGTGGGTGCTGCTGCCCTTTTGCGTTGTCGGCGCACTGGTGCTGGTCTCGCAGGGCGTGGTGCAGAACTTCAAGCCGTACACGACCGTGGATTTGATTCAGCCGTATTCGGCGCAGGTAACCGGTGCGGATGGAAAGACTACAACGCAAACCGTGACGCAACAGGTGATTGCGCAGGGGCCTGTGGCTTCGCAGGAGGTGATTAAGGAATTTGGGACGAACGGAGGGGGATTTTTCAATGGGAATAGCGCGCATCCGTTCGAGAATCCGACGCCGTTTACAAATTTTCTTGAGATGATGATGATTTTTGCGATTCCGTCGGGGCTGACCTACACACTGGGGCGGATGACGGGATGCCAGCGACATGGATGGGCGGTTTGGGCGGCGATGGCGTTTTTGTTTTTGGCGGGCGTGAGCACGGCGTATTGGGCGGAGGCGCGAGGGAATCCGCTTTTGGCAGGCACGGATCAGCACGCGAGCGCGGGGCAATCGGGCGGAAACATGGAAGGCAAGGAAGTGCGGTTCGGGATTGCTAATTCGGCGCTCTTTGCGACGGTGACGACGGATGCGAGTTGCGGCGCGATTAACGGCCAGCACGATTCGTTTACGCCGCTCGGCGGGATGGTGCCGCTGGTGAACATCATGCTGGGCGAAGTGGTTTTTGGAGGCGTGGGAGCGGGACTTTATGGAATGTTTGTTTTTGTGGTGCTGGCTGTGTTTATTGCAGGGTTGATGGTCGGGCGCACGCCGGAATACTTGGGGAAGAAAATCGAATCGTACGACGTGAAGATGGCGATGCTGGCGGTGCTGGTGCTGACGTTCACGATTTTGGTTTTTGCGGCGGTTTCGGTGGTCAAGCCGTACGGGACGGCGGGGATTTCAAATCCGGGGCCGCATGGGCTGACGCAGATTTTGTATGCGTACGTTTCGTCGACGGGGAATAACGGATCGGCGTTTGCAGGATTGAATGCCAACACGCTTTGGTACAACACGACGACGGCGGCGGCGCAGCTTTTGGGGCGGTTCTTCATGATCATTCCGATCATGGCGATTGCCGGGAACCTTGCGAGGAAGAAGACGGTTCCGGAATCGGTGGGAACTTTTCCCGTGACTGGCGGATTGTTTAGCGGGCTGCTGGTTTCGACGGTGCTGATCGTTGGGGCGCTGACGTTTTTTCCGGCATTGAGCCTTGGACCGATTCTGGAGCATTTGCTGATGCACGCAGGAAAGGCTTTTTGAGATGGCTACGGAGCCAATTTCTGAAATCACGCAAATCCGGAAAAAATCACTGGCGGACAGCGCGATATTGTCGCGTGCCATTGTGGATTCGTTCCGCAAGCTGAAGCCGCGCACGATGGCGAAGAATCCCGTCATGTTTGTGGTGGAAGTCGGCGCGGTGGTGACTACGATTCAGTTGATATGGAACGCGGCGCATCACGCGGGACAGTTTGGTTTCGGGCTGCAAATCACGCTTTGGCTGTGGTTCACAGTTTTGTTCGCAAACTTCGCGGAGGCGATGGCGGAAGGGCGCGGGAAAGCGCAGGCCGACACTCTGCGCAAAGCGCGCGCGGAGACGCAGGCGCATCGGTTGAGGAGCGACGGCAGCATTGAGACGGTGATCAGCTCGAAGCTGCGGACTGGCGACATCGTGGTCGTGGCAGCTGGAGAGTTCATTCCTGGCGACGGCGAAGTGATTGAGGGCGTGGCTTCCGTGGATGAGTCCGCGATTACTGGTGAATCGGCGCCGGTGATTCGGGAGTCGGGAGGAGACCGCTCAGCAGTTACGGGCGGAACGCGGGTTTTGTCGGACGAAATCAAAGTGCGCATTACTTCAAACCCTGGAGAAACCTTCCTCGATCGAATGATTAAGCTCGTTGAAGGAGCTTCGCGGCAGAAAACTCCGAATGAGATTGCGCTGAATATTCTTCTGTCGGGGCTGACGATCATCTTTTTGCTGGCCGTAGTTACTTTGCAGCCGTTCGCGGTGTATTCGGGGGCGCCGCAGAACGTTTTTGTGCTGGTGTCCCTGCTGGTTTGCCTGATTCCAACGACGATTGGCGGATTGCTTTCGGCGATCGGGATTGCCGGGATGGACCGGCTGATTCAGCGGAATGTGATTGCGTTATCGGGCCGCGCCGTTGAGGCTTCAGGTGACGTGGACGTACTGCTGCTGGACAAAACCGGAACGATCACGCTGGGGAATCGAGCGGCGACGGCGTTTTATCCGGTGCCCGGAGTCGAAGAGAATTACCTGGCCAATGCCGCACAGCTTTCGTCCCTGGCAGATGAGACTCCTGAAGGGCGCTCGATTGTGGTTTTGGCTAAGGAGCGCTACAACCTGCGGGGGCGAGAGGTTTCTACTCAAGATACGAACTTCATTCCCTTCTCAGCACAAACGAGAATGTCGGGGGTGGATATTGGCGGGCGAGAGATTCGCAAGGGCGCTCCTGAGGCGGTGGCGCGGTTCATCAGCCCGAGTGGCGATGGGATTCCATCACAGCTTAAGGCTCGCATCGAGGAGATTTCCAATGCTGGCGGGACTCCACTGCTGGTGGCAGAAAACCGACGCGTGCTTGGCGCTATCGCCCTGACGGACGTGGTTAAAGGCGGAATGCGGGAGCGCTTTGAGCATCTTCGCGCCATGGGCATTCGCACCATGATGATTACGGGGGACAATCCGCTGACGGCTGCGGCCATTGCGCGGCAGGCCGGAGTGGACGATTTTCTAGCGGAGGCCAAGCCGGAAGACAAGATGGCGCTCATTAAGCGCGAGCAAGGCAGAGGGAAGCTCGTGGCGATGACGGGCGACGGGACGAACGATGCTCCAGCACTGGCTCAGGCGGATGTGGGAGTGGCGATGAATACGGGCACGCAGGCGGCCAAAGAAGCTTGCAACATGGTGGATCTTGACTCGAATCCAACGAAGCTGATTGAAATTGTGGAGATTGGGAAGCAGCTGCTGATTACGCGCGGAGCACTGACGACATTCTCCGTGGCGAACGACGTGGCGAAATACTTCGCCATTATTCCAGCGATGTTTGCGCGGGCGTTTCCGGTGCTCAATGTGTTGAACATCATGCGCTTGCGGACGCCGGAATCCGCGATTCTGTCGGCGGTGATCTTTAACGCGCTCATTATTATTGCATTGATTCCGCTCGCTCTGCGTGGTGTTCGCTACCGGCCTGTAGGCGCAGCGGCTTTGCTAAAGCGCAACCTTCTGATCTACGGCGTCGGCGGGATTATCGCACCGTTTTTAGGAATCAAACTGATTGACATGCTGCTTCCCTACCTGGGGCTGGCTTGAGGAATTGATGAAAAAGAATCTACTGATTGCAGTTTGGTTCACGCTGGTGACAACGGTTCTTTTTGGCGTGGTTTACCCGTTGGCGATTACGGGATTGTCTCAAGCGCTTTTCCCGGACAAGGCGAACGGACAGCTTATCGAACGCAGCGGGAAGCTTGTGGGCTCGCGGATTATCGGCCAGAACTTCGCGGGGAGGGGTTATTTTCATTCGCGGCCTTCGGCTGCGGGAACCGGGTACGATTCCACGGCCAGCGGCGGATCCTTTCTGGGACCCACGAATAAAGCGTTGCTCGAACGCGTGAAGGCGGACGTGGAGAAAGATCGAGCGGAGAATCCGTCACAGCCCGTGCCCATCGATTTGGTTACGGCTTCGGGATCGGGGTTGGACCCGGACATTTCGCCGGCAGCGGCGGAGTTTCAAGTGCCGCGTGTCGCGAAAGAACGCGGAATGAGTGAATTGGAAGTTCGCGCGCTAGTTGAAAAACATACCATGGGCAGGCAATTCGGATTTCTTGGGGAGCCACGCGTGCGAGTCTTGGAGTTAAACCTGGACTTAGACGCCAGCCATCCCCAGAAATAGGTTCCCATCATGCTTTTCGCGCTGACTTGGCATTATTCACGCGAGGAGGCTGAAAACGATAGCCGACCCATGGCTCGGTGACTATGTATTTCGGCCGCGCGGGGTCGGCCTCCAGTTTTTTCCTCAGTTGATTGATGACCACGCGCAAACTTTCCGTCTCCTCACCGTAATCTGGCCCCCACACGGCCTGCAAAAGACGGCGATGGGTCAACGGCTTGCCTTGATTGGCGACCAAGTGTTTGAGGACATCGTACTCTTTGGGAGTGAGATGGACGTCGCGATCACGCACAGTCACGTTGCGGGCCTCGAAATCAATCGTCAGATCCTTGGATACGAAAGGCGGAAGAGCGTCTCCCGGCGCAAAGCGGCGCAGAGCAGCGCGAATGCGCGCGAGAAGCTCCTCGATTCCGAACGGTTTGACGACATAATCGTCGGCCCCCGCGTCGAGGGCTGCAACTTTGTCGCGCTCGGCGTTGCGTACGGTGAGCATAATGATCGGCGCATCGGAGGCGCGGCGAATCTCGCGACAAGTTTCCACACCACCCATCCCGGGCATGTTCATGTCGAGGAGCACTAAATCGGGGCGCTCTTTGCGAAGTGCGTCGAGAGCCTCTTCGCCAGTCTTGGCTTCAGTAATGACATAGCCTTGCGAGGAAAGCGTGGAGCGGAGGACGCGGCGAATTTGTGGCTCGTCGTCAACGACAAGGATGTTGGCGGCGTTCACCGGACGTTCTTTCCGTCATGTGGGACAGGTTGTGAGCGATCTACGGGCAGAGTGAACGAAAAGACGGAGCCATGACCCAACTGGCTTGTAACGCTGATACTTCCCTGCTGGGCAGCAATGATGGCTTTGGCGATGGGCAGGCCCATGCCGGTACCGCGAACGAGGTAGCGCTGATCTTTGCCACGGTAGAATTTGTCGAAGATCATAGTCTGCTCGAAATCGTCGATGCCCGGGCCGCTGTCTGCGACACTGGTCGTCACACAGTCGCCAGTCAGTTCGGCGGTAATCGTAATGGTCTTGACTTTAGGCGAGTAGATATTGGCGTTGTCGATGAGCTGCACGAGAGCTTCCTTGGCGCGATCGAGGTCAGCTCGGACTGGAGGAAGGCCGTCGCTTACCCGGACACTAACGTGCCGCCCCGCCAACGCAGCCTTGCAATGCGCCAAGGCAGCATCAATGATTTCTTCAATCGCCGTTGGAGCCAGATCGAGTGTGACTTCTCCGGCCTCCAGCTTGGCCATTTCGCCGGCTTCTTCTACCAGATGATTCAGCCGGTCGCACTCCTCGTTGATGATGGTCAGAAGTTCGCGCGATTGCGAAGAATTTGAGTTGTTTGAAGCCAGCAGACCGGTTACAGCAGCCTTCATTGAAGTTAGCGGCGTGCGAAAATCGTGAGTTATGGAATCGAGCAGGGCGGATTTCAAACGCTCGCCCTGCCTTTCCGCTTCGGTTTGGCCGAGTTGCTCGACAGCGCGCGCGCGTTCGATGCCGATCGCGACCATGCTTCCGATAGCTTCAATGGACTGCTTTGAAAGCGGCGCGCCGGAAATTCCCAGGCTGGCAATGGGACGCACGCCCATGCGCACGGGAATGAAATACTCGGCGTGCTCGGTGTCCAGAGTCATTTCGTCGCGCAAGAATGCGGATTTCATTCTCTCTTCATCGAGGTGCGAAGCACCAAATCCGGAGCGATAAAACTTGTCTTTCTGGGGAAGAAAGAGCTCCGCGGCGCCAGCTTCAAAGCTCTCGACGATGTAGTCCGGGATCGCGTTCATCAACTGGATAACGTTGCCTTCGCCGAGTAATTGCCGGCTGAAACGATAAAGACGTTCCACTTCCCTTCTGCGCTGATTGGCTTTGAGAGCTTCCTTGCGAATGCGCGTGGAAAACTGGCTGCCCGTAATCGAGGTAACAAGGAATGCAAACAGGGCAACCCAATTTTGCGGATCGGCGATGGTGAGGGTCCCGATGGGAGGCAAAAAGAAATAGTTGAAAGCTATGGTCGCCGCTACGGACATGAAGGCGGAAACGACCATTCCCCATACCGCCGATACTGCTAGAATGGCCAGAAGAAATGAGAGCGCGACGGTCGTTTGATTGACATGCAGTGCGCGCGAATAGAAAAGTGTGATGAGGGCCACGGCCACGAGGGACACTCCCGCTCCCACGATGCGGCCGCCGAGGAATCTCTGCATGGGTACATTCTAGCCCAGGCGAGCGATTCCATGTGGAGATAGACTTGCCGAAAAAACCCGAAGAATGGCTGGAAGTTGCTTCCCCGCCGCAGAAAACGCGCGGGGGCTTCAAACTTTTTTTGGGCTACGCTCCGGGCGTCGGAAAAACGTTCAGCATGCTCAGCGAAGCTTTGCGAAGGCGCAGCCGCGGCGAAGATGTGGTGATCGGGGTGGTGGAAACGCACGGGCGCCAGGGCATTGAAGAGTTGTCGCAACAATTGGAAGCCGTCCCCCGCAAGAAAATCGAATACAAAGGCACAATCTTTGAAGAAATGGACGTGGACGCAATTTTGGCGCGGAAGCCTGAGGTAGTGCTGGTAGACGAACTGGCGCATACCAACATTCCAGGAAGCAAGCATCGCAAGCGCTACGAAGACGTGCAGGAGATTCTGGCTGCCAAGATTGATGTGATTTCGACTTTGAACATTCAACACATTGAGAGCCTGGCCCCGGTGGTGAGGTCGATCACGGGAATCACGGTGCGCGAAACCGTGCCCGATTGGGTTCCGCTGACAGCGTCCGAAACGGTGATGGTGGACCTGACGCCGGAAGCACTGCACAACCGCATGAAGCGCGGCGATGTCTACAGCACGGAAAAAGTCGAGCGCTCGCTGAAGAATTTTTTTCGCCGCGGTAATTTAATCGCGCTGCGAGAACTGGCGCTACGTCAAGTAGCGGAACAAGTGGACCGCAGCCTCGAATCGTACATGGAAGCGCAGGATATCCGGAAGAATTGGGGAGTGAGGGAACGCATGGCGGTCTGCGTTTCCTCTAATCCGGCGGGTCAATACTTGATTGCGAGGGGCGCGAGAATGGCGCGGCGCATGGATGCGGAGTTGTACGTCGTGCATGTAGACCGGGAATTTGGATCGAAAGAATCGAATCAAAATGCTCTCGCAGCGAACTTGCGGTTCGCGGAGAGCCTCAGCGCGAACGTGATTCGCTTGAAAGGAAGAAGCGTGGCGGACGCGGTAGCCGAGTTTGTTCGCTCGAAACACATCACACAAGTGATTTTTGGGCGTGCGCCGGTGCACGATTGGAGAAAATACCTTTACCTTTCGGCGGTGCACCGCTTTCTGCGCGAGTCGCCCGCAGTTGACGTACATATTGTGACGCAAGAAGCGGAAGACTGAGATTAACGCGGACCAACGAATAGGTTCGAGCCTTGATTGTATTCGCTGAGACCTGGCGACCCCGTTTGCACTGGCACAAAACAGCTTTCTCCAATCGGTACAAAAAGTACCAATTGAAACAAGAAATCCCCTTTTAGCTTGATGCTCAAGAGCCCATTGCCTGGCTGTTCGCGAGTAGTTGCTACCTCAAGGCCCTATCTATACAGAGGCCGTATTTCGGGAAAACCTCACGCGCCTTCCTGAACAAAATCCGGGTACTTGAAAGAGAACCCATTCACAGAATCGTCGCCACATTCATGCATGCGTGAGTCTGCCTGGACACGCTGGTTTGGCTGCGGCGGGTGTTGGACTTGCCGAGCAACCCCCGGGCGGATACAGGTCGGCCTAAAGGGCTAGACCGAAGGCCCAGGCGCTGGCCACCGCTCGAAAATCACCGCCTACTTATACAGAGGCCCAAAAAACGGAAAACGTGAATGGGAATTTTGAGTTTTGGGAAAATATCCGCGGAAACTGTGGAGGAAACCTAAGCTAGCAGGTACCAGTACGAGTTCATTATCGATATTCGGCGCAAATGCCATCAAAGACTGCCGCAATTTGCCAAGTTCCAAGTTCAATCGCAGCCATTTTGAATCCCCCGTTGAGATCTCCTTCGCGTAGAGCACCTGGTCCCGAACCCGATTGAAGCATTTGGTGGACTCTGTTGAATTTGCCAAAAACAACTGGTTTAGCTTGAACGGTTTGGCTGCATTGTTTGAGAGTTGTTGAAGCGCGCTGAAGAAGAAGGCTTCGACCGCTCATCGTCTACAGGGCCCCGGTGCCTAGCCTGTTGACAGTGACCTTCCCTTCCGCTGTCGCTGGAGGAGGAGTTTGAGATTGCCCGCAAGCCGAAGGTATGCAGGGCCAGGTGCGCTGCCGAACTTGCTTGTGCCACGTTGTCGTTCCCGGAACGTATAGTGAACTTCGGCAATCAGCGGTGGAACCTGACTTAAGGTGAGAAGTTCCAGCAGGAGCTTGATGCTGGTTCCTTCCAATCCATCTCCCACTTTTTTCAAATAAGAAACGACGCAACATGAAGAATCCACTCATTGCGTCTGACAATCGACAATTGCAGACTAAGTATGCCGCTTTTGTTCCAGGCCAGACTGGAAGGGACTACCGACCACAATGTCGAGAGATTCGATTTTACCCGCTCAAGCTGAGTCCATAACAGCTATGTAGGCAGCCGTCGCCAGAATTCCCCCGCGCGTTATCTCCTGGCGCGAAGTGCCCAAGGAGGGTTTGCATTGCCTCTAATGGCCTACTGACAGAATCGGGCATCGTCATGGGCTGCGCATTCCAAGGAAGACAAATTGATCCAACCCCATGCGAGCGACTAGAATGTGCACGGCAAGAGAGCAATTTGATTTGATGGGGCAGGTCCATGCAGGCGGCAAGATCGTGCGAACCTTGATGGAATTCCTTCTTGAGGTAGGTGCTCGTGCCAACTGAAACCTCTAAGCCCAACAAGAATTCTCGGGTTATTGCCGAAGGCATCCCGCGGCGTGAAGCGCTCAAAATTGCGGGCGCGCTTCTGCTGACGAGTTTGTCCCCGGTGTCGCGGAGCGAAACGAAGCGAGCCAAGAAGGTCATTGTGGGCGGGGCCGGCATTGCGGGACTGTCATGCGCTTATGAACTAGTGAAGAGAGGACATGACGTGACCGTGCTCGAAGCCTCCGCGCGCACAGGGGGCCATGTCCACACCGTTCGCGAAGGGCTTGCTGACGGGCTCTATGTGGATGCGGGTGCCGAACACTTCACACAGCCCGGCTATGACCGTTACTGGCAGTATGTTCGAGAATTCAACCTTACAGCTCTTCCGTATCCCCGCAGGAACCGCATGCTTCGGGTGTTGCAAGGGAAGATGTATTCCGAGGACGACCTGCAAAGCACGAAAGTGCTCAAGACGTTTGGTTTCAACCAGCGCGAAGTGCAGTTCCTCGCGCGCCATGCCTGGTGGGAACTGCCGTCGCTCTACTTTGATCCGGTTCTCGACAAATTCACGGACGAATACAAGCCGTTTGATGCTGGCTTGAATCAACTGGACGGCGTCACGATGGATCAGTGGCTGAAAGAGCAAGGCGCGTCTGCGGCGGCGATGCGATACATTGGCGGCAGCGGAGTGTCGGCACTTCATGTGTTATGGCACGCTGCCATTCTAAAACTACGGGAAGTGCCGCTGTTTCCTCCCAAAGTGTTTCGCTTGAAAGGTGGAAACGAAGGCATGACGGATGCATTCGCCTCACGTCTCCGAAACCGCGTGCGACTCGAAAGACCCATCACAGGCATCGAGCATAGCCCGGGCGGCGTGCGTGTCCGCTATCGCGAGTCCGGCGAAGAAAAGAGCATGGAAGCGGAATATCTGGTGTGTTGCATGTCGGCTGTGATGCTGAGGCAGATTCCTGTGAAACCCGACTGGCCGGAGAACAAGCGTTACGCAATCAATACTGTTCCCTACTACACCGCCTCGCGGCCTTTCTTTCAATCGCGCAGCCGCTTTTGGGAAAAGGACGGAGTGAGTCCGAACATCGAATTCGGTGAAAGCTCGCTCAACCATATCTGGAGAATGGCGGATGACGTGGACACGCAGCGCGGCCTTTTGGTCTCTACGGCAGACGCTTTAACCACGGGAGAAGCTGCGTTAAGAACGTTTCGGCACTACTACCCAGGCAAATCGGAAGACATTGAGCTAGCGCTGGTCCATGATTGGTCAAAGGACCCGTGGGTGATGGCGTGCGAAACGCTGAACTATCGTCCGGGCGACCTCACACGGCTTTGGCCGGCCCTCGTCGAACCCCACGGACGCATTCATTTTGCAGGAGCGTACGCGGACAATTTGAATTGGGGAATGGAAGCAGCCACCAGGTCCGCCAATCGTGCTGCCGAGCGCATCGACAGCGAATCTTGAGCGGTTACGGGGTACTCTGGGCACTCATTCTTGAGTGACGATCCTGGCGGCCCAGCCGCCTCCCGGGGCCAACTTGATCTTAAATTTGGTCGCCTTAGTGACCTGGCTCCGCACGAGTTTGTAATCGCTTGCCATGCGATCGGCATTCGCCCCGTCTTCGTAAGCTACCATTTGAAAATCTCCGTTAGGCAAGAAGGAAAGGTCCAATTCAAGTTCTCGCGAGGTCCAATCCGTCATCGCACCGATGTACCATTCGCGGCCGTTTCTTCGAGCTACCACGACGTAGTCGGCAATCTTTGCATCGAGAACCTTCGTCTCATCCCATTCCGTAGGCACGGCCGCGAGGAATTCCAGCGACTCCGGTTCACGCAGGTAATTCGAGGGGCTGTCGGAAAGCATTTGCAAAGGAGCCTCGTAAACGACGTACATGGCAAGCTGGTGGCAGCGTGTGCCCAGGCTCATCGGGCGATTGAAGATGGGAACAAAGCTGGCCTTTTGCGCATTGAGCATTGCTCCCGGTGTGTAGTCCATGGGGCCCAGAAACATCCGCGTAAACGGCAGCGTGACGTTGTGTTTGGGCTCGGTTTCTGCACTCCACTTACTCCATTCTAGGCCACGGACGCCCTCTGCATTGATGAGGTTGGGCCAGGTGCGCGTCATTGAAGCGGGTTTCTGGTCACCGTGAAAATCCACGAGCATCTTGCGCTTAGCCGTCTCGCGGCTGACCTTGTGATAGTAATTGATCAAAAGTTGGTCGCTCCGCTGCATGAAGTCGACCTTGACTCCTTTGACGCCCCATTTTGCAAATTGATCAAGCGCAGGTTCGAGTTGATCGTCGAGCGTCTTCCAGATGACCCAAAGAATGATGCCCACATTCCTCTGTTTGGCATAGGCGGCCAATTCTTCCATGTTGATCTCGGGAACCACGTCAAGGACATTCCCCAACTTGTACCAGCCTTCGTCGAGGATGATGTACGGGATGCCGTGCTTCGCGGCGAAATCGATGTAGTATTTGTACGTTTGCGTGTTAATCCCGGCTTTGAAGTCCACACCGTAAATGTTGTTGGCGTTCCACCAATCCCACGCCACCTTGCCCGGTTTGATCCAGGAAGTGTCCTGGACTTGCGAAGGCTTCTCCGTAAGCCACACCAGCGGATTGGTCAGCAGGTCTCCGTCTTTTTCTGCTACGCCAATAAGCCTCCAGGGAAACGTACGCGTGCCTTTGGTCACGGCAATATAGTCGGCGCTTTCCACGACGCGGAAATCGCGGTCCCCTTCCAGTTTTTCCTTTAGAGGATAAGGCGGGAAAACCGCTGCCAGGCTGTTCCCGCCGGTGCCGCGCAGCCACAAACCGGGATAGTCCTCCACATCGGATTCCGCGATGGCAACTTTTGCACCGCCTCCCACGTCCACGACAGCGGGCAGTGTTGCGATGAACGCCTGAGCGATCTCGCTCAAACGTTGAGGAACGTATCGGCGTTCGTTGTGGGAAAAGAAGCTGTCTTCCAGCGGATAATACACAATAAAGTTAGCCGGGAAGTTGAAGTTTGCTTCTTCCTTATAGATTTTCGCCTGTTGCTGCGGAAGAGATGTTTCAAAGCGATATGCTACGCCTTGGTTGTAGGCGCGAAAAACCACGGCATAACCGGCATCCATGTCCAAGCGGAGCTCATTGTAGTTTTCGCGGATCTTTGCGAATTTTTGGCGGACCACTGGTTCAAGAACTTGATTGAAACTGCGCTCTTTCGACTTAAGAACTCTTGCGTCCGGCCCAAGCAGCTTGTGGTCCATGTCCAAGGAGAGCGTGCAATCCTGCAGAAGCGCTCTTCCATTCAGCAGCACGTCATAGCGGATTTCTTTCGCCGTGCGGATTCTGATTTCGATTCGGCCATCGGGTGAACGCAAGTCATGACTGGATTGAGCCGACGCTAGCTGTGTGACAAAATACGCTGACATCAAAATCAGCAGAGCTTTCCATGGAAATTGATTCATAGAAAGATTTACTCCTGTACCGCTCGGCCTCAAGGATTTGTCCGGGAAACTTTGCACAAGGGATGGCACGACTGTCAAGTATGCCAAGCCAGAGTCGAGCCTCGATGATTCTCAAATTCCAGATCGAGCGTTGAAGTAACTAGGAACTGTGCCCATGCGAAAATGGACCCGACGGCAAATCCTAAGAGGTTTGTCTCTGATTGGCAGCGATTGTTTAACCCAGCCGCTAGGAATTCTGGTTTTGCCTGGGCTCGGCTGTGTTGGGCAAGTGAGGTCCGCGTCGTTCGCTCCCAAGCAGCTGTTCGAAGAAATACTCTCGAGCGCAAGTGGAATAACCTGGCGTCACGCGAACGGGCGCTCGCCGGATTACTATTTGCCCGAAACTACAGGGGCTGGGTGCGCTTTTTTGGATTATGACAACGACGGGTGGATGGACATTTACCTGGTCAACAGCGGGAAATGCGATTTTTATGCTCCCAGCCCTCCATTGGGGAACGCGCTGTATCACAATAATCGCGACGGGACGTTTACCGACGTCACGGGAAGAGCAGGCGTCCCGGGTGGCGGTTATGGCATGGGTGTGGCCGTGGGAGACTATGACGGTGATGGCTGGCCCGACATCTACGTCACGCAATATGGCCGAAGCGTTCTGTATCACAACAATGGCAATGGCACGTTTTCGGACGTTACCGAAAAAGCGGGCGTAGCGGCTCCCGGCTGGGCTTCCAGTGCCGTGTGGTTTGATTACGACAACGATGGCCGGCTGGATCTATTCGTGTGCCGCTTCGTGAACTTCGATAAGTCGAAGAATAAGTTTTGCGGCAATGAGAAGACCGGAGAGCGCTTTTATTGCATCCCCAACGTTTATTCCCCCGCGTCGAGCTGGCTTTTCCACAACAATGGCGACGGCACGTTTACGGACGTGAGTGCGGAATCAGGAATCGCCAAAGCGCTGGGCAAGGCTTGGGGAGTCGTCGCTACCGATGTTAACAACGACGGTTGGATGGATTTGTTTGTGGCCAACGATACCATCCCCAACTTTCTTTTTGTGAACAAACGCAATGGAAAGTTTGAGGATACTGCGCTGGAAGCAGGCGTAGCCTACAGTCAAAATGGGCGGGCACGCTCAGGAATGGGAGTGGATTCATCCGACTTCGACCAAGACGGCTGGCAAGATCTGTTCGTCACGAATGTCGATCAGGAGATGTATTCCATCTATCGCAACAATCATGATGTCTCCTTTGAGGACGAGGCTGGCCCCATGGGCTTGGGCCGGTCGACGCGGCTGATGAGCGGCTGGGGCGTGAAGTTTTTTGATTACGATAACGACGGCGGCGTGGACCTCTTCATCGCCAATGGCCATCCCGATGACAAGATCGAGGTGCATTCGAGCCATGTCAGCTACAAAGAGCCCCTGCTGCTGTTTCACAGCAATGGACGCACGCTGGAAAATGTCAGCGCCGTTGCCGGACCCGCATTTACGCGAAGCTTTGCAGCTCGGGGAATGGCCATCGGAGATTTCAATAACGATGGGCTTGTTGATGCACTGGTGGCCGTCAATGACGGGGCGCCGTTGCTGCTAAAGAACGTCTCGGCACCCGAAAATCATTGGCTCGGAGTGCGGTTGATCGGCAAGAAGTCCAATCCGGATGCAATCGGGGCAATGATCAAGTGGCAAGCGGGAGATCTAAAACGAAGCAGGCTCAAAGTCGGAGGTGGCAGTTATCTTTCATCGCATGATTCGCGGGAAGTCCTTGGAATTGGCAACCGGACGAAGATAGACGTGCTGGAGATCCGCTGGCCACAACCCAGTGGGCGCTTGGAGACTTTCACCGACCTCCCCATCGACCGCTACATTGCGATCATCGAAGGGTCTGGGTTTAAATGATTTGGTAACGCCATCCGATTCAATAAGGATACGGTTCGCTAGGGCGCGCAATACGAATGCGGTGATCTGTGAATTTGAAGTGCGCGGCGGGCAACTCCACTTTGGGCATGTGGCAGAATACGCACTTTTCGTTCGCTACGGGACATCTCTTGCCAGAGCGGCGAGCGGCGGACTCTTTGCCAGACCTGTTCTTACTTTGGTTTGCGCGCGCTGTTTGCTTCGCCGCTTCCGCGTCGTGACAGGCCTTGCAGTTCACGTCGTAGACGGCGTCTTGCCGACCTAGATCCAAATGGGGATCATGACAAGCAGTACAAGCGAAGTGCACATCCGTCGGATCGTGCCCGCGGCTGTTAAACAACCGATAAGGCTGGAAGCGAACGTTGTTAATGCCACCCAGTTCCGGCATCATCGCGACCGTATCAACGCCGCGATGGCAAGCGCCACAGAATTCTTGCGAAAGCGTTTCGGGATCAAGCGTTCTGGGATTGAAGATCGGAGCAACCGCTTCTGGGTCGAGGAGTTTCGCCATGGAGTGTTTTTCTCCCGGACCGTGACAGGCTTCGCAAGTCACGCCGGGTGACAAGCCGTCCAGTTGAAGCTTGGTGTTGACCACCGCTCCCGTACCGTGACAACTGAAGCAGTTCCGGGATTCATCTCCGCTGATGTCCCGCCCCATGGCCTCTTCCAGGCTCGGCGGTGACTGAAGCGCGTCCCCAACGGTCCAATCCAAACCATTAATGGCTGAATAGTAGCTCAAGCGGCTTTCGAAGAGTTTTCCGTTACGGCGGAAGATGTAGGTCTGTGCGACATGCGCATTCCCGAACGCATACACGAGCGGTTCACCCAAGGTTTCTTTTCCGTCCGTCACTCGATACAAGTATTCGCCACCGTCTTTGATAATCTCGAATGAGTACGGGCCGGTTCGAAACGACATCCGAGGGAGTGACTGCAATACCTTGCTTTGTCCGACGGGGCTGAGCGCACTAGCCATCGCTGTGTGCGAATAGGATCGGCTCTTTTCCTGGTGGCAGCTTGCGCAGGCTGCCGATCCGATGAATTGTTCTCCAGGAATCTCCTTGCGCGGTCGAAAATTAAAAGAAGAGTTCGCATAGTCCGCCTTCTTTTGCGCAAAGGTCAAGCGGGCAGAAAAACAGGCAAAGGCGGTTATTGCCGAGAGGAGAATGAAATATGCGACTCGATCCGCAGGAAAGCTTTTGGCGGAACACTGGGGGCGAAAACATCGAATCGTCGAATGTGAATTACTTCGCAAGAACTCCTTGCCCTTCCACAACGGTGATAATGCGGTCCACTCCAGGAACGGCGATCTCTTCCTTCTTCCCGCTTGGCCAATGAATTTCAATTTTGTCGATTTTCGTGGCTGCTCCCAACCCGAAATGAAGACGTAGGTCAGAACTGGACCCGTAGCTACCGCCGCTAATGACGTCAGCGCGCTGACGAGCGCCACCGGCGGTCACGAAAATCTTCGCGCCAATAGCATCTCGGGGGCTCTTCGCTCCGCCAACCAGTTGAAATGTAATCCAGTGATTGCCGTTCTTGACCACATTCCGAAGCACAGTGGGTGGAGAATCCATGTTGTTCAGCACAGGATCGATATGGCCGTCGTTGAAGAGGTCCCCAAACGCAGCGCCGCGGGCGGGAATTACGTCGGCCAAGCCGCTGCCTGTTGCTGGCGGAACCTCTTGAAACTTGGCGCCGTCGAGATTGCGGAACAACTGCGGCCGCTGCGCCCAGGTCGTGCCCCAGTCCAGATGATCTACTGAGGGATAGACGTGACCGTTGGCAACAAAGACGTCGAGCAAACCGTCATTGTCGTAGTCCAGAAACCCGGTGCCCCATCCAAGAAAAGGAATCGTGGGACCCCCGAGCCCTGCCCGGTATGTGACATCCGAAAAGCTGTAATCGCCATCGTTCCGGAAGAGCGTTTTGTAGTCGTCGGAGAATGTCGTGATGAAGAAATCCACTTTGCCGTCCCGATTGTAATCTCCTACGGCGATTCCCATGGACGCCTGCGCCAGTCCTTCGTTTGTCAGAGCGAAACCCGACAGATAACTAACATCCTCGAAAGTGCCGTTGCGAAGATTGCGGTAGAGATATCGAGGCACGGAATCATTGGCTACGGCCAAATCCACCCAGCCGTCATCATCGGCATCTACAAACACCGAAGCAAGGCCGTAGTAATGCTGTGGGTCGGACACGCCCGCTTTTTGGCTGACATCGGTGAACGTGCCATCGCCGTTGTTGTGAAACAGATGATCGCTCTCGCCGGGCAAGCCCCGCGGTCCGCACATGAAGGCCACGCCGCGGAATTGGCAGTAATTTGGAGAAAGTCCGGGCTGGCCCAGAAAAGGCGGATGATCCGCATCAAACTTCACATAACCGGGAACGAATAAGTCCAGTCGCCCATCGTGGTCGTAGTCACCCCAAGTGGGGCCTGTGGACCACCCTCCGAGCGTGACACCAGCCTTTTCCGCTACATCGGTGAACGTGCCATCGTGATTGTTATGGTAAAGGCGATTTTTGCCGTAGTTCGCGACGTAAATGTCTGGCCAGCCGTCGCTATCGTAATCGCCCACCGCCACACCAAAACCCCAACGCTCGTTTGCCACGCCCGCTTTAGAGGTTACGTCAGTGAAAGTGCCGTCATGATTGTTGTGCAGCAGCATGGCGCGCGGAGCAGGCTCTTTGCCTTTCAAAGCAGCAAACGTCGAGCCATTGAGCAGGTAGATGTCGAGCCATCCATCGTTATCATAGTCAAGCAAAGCCACCCCGGAGCCGGGAGTCTCAAGGATGGTCGCTTTTTCCGGGGAGCCGGAGAGGTGGTGGAACTTGTCGAGGCCCGCTAGTTTCGTGATGTCGGCGAACACAACGGGCGCGCCATTGACAAATCCCCCGGCGGTGATGGGACGGGACATTGCGTCTTTCATGGGGGCATGAGGAGCGCCAGTGGCCACGCCCGCCGGTTCGGGTTTTTGTGGTTTTCCTTCGTCAGGCTCTTGAGAGGCAGCGTATTGCCAAAACCACGCCGCAACAACAACCGCTGCCAGACTGCCCCAATGGAGAATGTTCCTTCCCATCCGTCGTCGCTCGGCTCCTCAGCGCGCGCCGCTGAAATTTTTTGGCGCAGCCGTTGAATTCGTCCAGCAGGAAGTAGTTGCGCCAAGTTCGAATAGCATCGCACCTTTTTACGAGTCGTGCTAGGCTCTACGCAAGCGGTTACGTTGGCTTTTTGCGAGGAAATTATATGCCCTCTTCACGGTGCCTTTCTCTCTTTGTTCCGTTGTTCGCATCTCTTCTCTTGGCAGTGAGTGGCTTAGTGGGTCCGCCTGCTTACGCTCAAGGTTCTGGTTCCCTGGCGCTGACTCCGCCAATGGGTTGGAACAGTTGGAACAAGTTTGGCTGTAACGTGAGCGAGAAACTCATTCGTGAAACGGCGGACGCTATGGTTAGTAGCGGGATGAAAGCGGCCGGCTACCAGTATGTGAACATCGACGACTGTTGGCAGGTGAGTCGTGACGCACAAGGCACCATCGTCGCCGACCCCGAGAGATTTCCGTCCGGCATCAAAGCGCTTGCAGATTATGTCCATGGCAAGGGCTTAAAACTGGGGATTTATACCGACGCGGGCACGGGCACTTGCGAAAAGCGGCCGGGAAGCTTGAATCATGAGGTTCAAGACGCCAAGACGTACGCTTCCTGGGGAATCGATTACGTAAAGATTGATTGGTGCAACGCTGAAGGACTGGACCCGGAAGTTCAATACGCGAAATTCCGCGATGCTCTGGCGCAATCCGGCCGCCCCATCGTATTTAGCATTTGCAACTGGGGCGTGAAAGCCCCTTGGCGATGGGGGCCGAAAACGGGCAACTTGTGGAGGACCACCGCAGACATCAGCGACGATTACGACCGCATGTCTGTAATCGGGTTTGCGCAGGACGGGCTGGAGAAATTTGCTAGTCCGGGACATTGGAACGACCCCGACATGCTGGAGGTCGGTAATGGCAAAATGAGCCGCGACGAATATAGAACGCACATGGCGTTGTGGGCGATTCTGGCCGCTCCGCTGTTGGCGGGGAACGATTTACGGACTATGTCTGCGGAAACGAAAGACCTCCTGACGAATTCCGAAGTAATTGCAGTTGATCAGGATGCGAAAGGCGTGCAGGGACATCGCATTTGGCGCGAAGGGCCTCTGGAAATCTGGGTTAAGCCGCTGGCCGACGAGAGTCATGCTTTCGGGCTTTTTAACCGCAGTGAGTCACCCAGCAAAATGACTCTGGATTTAAAGGCTGTCGGTGTGCCTTCTTCCGTCAAACTTCGCGATCTTTTGGATCATAAGGACTTGGGCACGGCTCAGACCTCGTACACGGCAGAAGTGCCGACGCATGGCGCCGTGCTACTAAAAATTTCCAAATAGCCGGCATCCGTCGGAACGAATCTCCTGCGAGTTCTATCTCTGTTGCTCGGGCTTTGGAGCAACATCGGCGCCTGGCTTCTTTTCTTGCTCCGGCACTTCCGAACGGTTGAGTTCGTCTAGCTTCTTAATGGCTGCCCTTGCTTCTTCCTGGCGCCCGAGCTTTGAATACGCCCTGCCGAGCAGGAAATATACCTGCCTCATCCTCGGCTCGAGCCGCAACGCTTCTTTCAAATCCGGGATCGCCGCTTCAGTCTGTCCGTCTTGAAACAGTGCGTTGCCGAGAGCAAACCGTCCTGCTGTGGAATCGGGGGCCAAGGCCACCGCCTTTCGGAGCCACTCAATCGCTTGGGGATAGTCTTGCTTGTACGTGTAGCAGGCGCCCAATCCGTAAGCGACGTCATAAGTCAGCGGTCCGCTTTTCTCAGCCTGCATATAGAACCCAATGGCTTCGTCAAACTTGGACTTTGAGCGCTTCAGCTCGGCGAGTTCCGTAGCAACCTCCACAGAGTGCGGGTTCGCTTCCAAGACTTTCTGGAATTCCTCCTCCGCTTTCGAGGTGTTCTCAGCCGCCTGCGCGGCTTCCGCAAGAAGCTGGTGTACGCGCGCGGAGTCGGGCGCCATGGAAAACAGCCGCTGATATTCTCTTTGCGAAAGCTCCTTCGATACGAGCGACAAATAGTAAAGAGCATCGATGTTTTTTGGCTCCACTGCCAGGGCTTTCTGCAACTCACCAAAGGCTTCTTGCAACTTGCCCAGGGCAAGCTGCGCTCGCGCGAGAACCACTCGCACGGGCACATCCTTTGGATACTTGTGTAGATGTTTCTCCGCAAGTTGAACGGCCAGTTCGTAGTCACGCCCGTAGAGGGCCTTCGTGGTCTCTGCCAACGCCGGAGGCTGCCCCTGACCATACGAGCGAGATGGAGGCATAATCAACGACGCCAACAACCAAAGAAACATGAGCCGGAGCTTAATCGCGCTGACGTTGCTAATGCGGCCATGTGGCTTCATGGAGTCTCAACGGGGCGTACGTTCACGATACGCAGAAATTCCTGGGTCTTTTCTGCCAGGAGATTTTTCAATTCATCGAAGCGTTTCGCCTGAGCTTCTTGCCTGGGATCTTTGGTCCGCGTATAAAGCATCAAAAGATAAAAATTCGCCGTATAGTGGTCCGGCTGGATTTTCAAGGCATGGTGAAGCCGATTCTCGGCCTGTTTGTATTCCTTGCGCATCAAGTAATAGCGCCCCAACTCCGCAAGCGCATCCACATAATCTGCGTGGCCCTTCAGTGCTTCTTGCAATTCCGCAACACCTTCTTCCAGCCGCCCATCCTCCAACGCAATTGCGCCCTCGTAATAATGTGCCTTCGCTGCGGTTTCGGGAATTATCGCCGCTTTTTTCAGCCAGGGAGTAGCGGCGTCGTAGTCTTTCGCGCGAAAAAGCGCTGCGCCCATGGCGAGCTTGCCTCGCGGATCCTGAGGCTTCAATTTTATGAACCTCTCAAAATATGGAACTGCTTCCGCCGGGTCATGGCGAAAAGCAGACGCTGCGCCCATAGCGTAGTTGTACTCGGGATTTTCCGGCTGAAGTTTCACCGCTTTTTCAAAGGAATTCCGAGCTTCCGCAACAAGGTTCATATCCAGGCAAACCACCCCGAAATAATAATGAAGGCTGGCATTATCAGGCTCAAGCTCGCGCGCGTGCCCCAGGTAACCCAGCGCCGCCTGATAATCCTTCTGGAGGCGCGCAATGCGCGTCAACTCGACCAGCAAGGCAACCGAAGACTTTCCTTGGTCAAAGGATTTTTCCAGAGTGGCCCGCGCCTCCGCCAGCCGTTTGGTCCGTTCGTAGGCGAAGCCGAGCGTTTGCAGAAGCGGTGGCGACAAAGCCTGACGCTTTTGAAGACCTTCCAGCAGAGTGAGGATCAGATCGTCTCGTTTGCCAGGAGTCAAGCCGAGCAAGGCCTGCTGCATATCCGCTTCGGAAAAATCTGATGCAGCCAGCAGTTTGGTGGCTGCATCTTCCGTAGCCGCTCTGTGCCCGAGACCCGCTTGGTCGGCGCAAAGTATGGACAGGGTCTGAGCACTGTTTTCGCTTTCTGAGGACAGACGCGTAAGGTAATCGAGCGATGTCTGGTACTTGCCCCGTTGCAGCAGAAGAGCAGAGCTCTGGTAAATTGCTTCCTGATTTATAGGTTCGTAGCTAAGTACCTGCCGGTAAATCTCGAGCGCCTTGCGCCGCGCCTGCGGATCGGCTGCTACGTTTTCTTGATAAAGCCTTCCCAGATTCAAGTACGCGCCTGTGAATCTCGGGGCCTTCGCAACCGCATGGCGAAAGCTTTTTTCTGCTTCGGAATAATTGCCCTGCTGCGCTTCAACAATACCCAGAAGATTGTCGAGTCCTTCATCGGAAGGGTACTGCTTCGAAGCTTCTACGAGTAGGCGGCGCGCTTCCGGCAAGTTGTGCTCTTGGATTAAGTGTTGGATTTGCAGAACAACCTGTTCTCTTCCGCCCGATTGATGTTTCTCGGGATGGGCAGGACCTGAACCGGCACTGAAAAGAAAAATACTGACGGCCGCCAGCGGAAACCATCTCAGTAGAAACCCCCGAGCATGCTTCTCCCCCCGTATACTACCGGGTTCCGGCGAGACGGTTTTGCGGGACCGGCGCAACATTACACTTTCGGGTCCTCCGGCCAACTGTTTTATACTATCTCCGTTTGTTGTCCAAGTTTGCTGTGGACTCCGGACTTCGAGTCTGGGCGCTTGCTAACTCACGGTAACGACTTTGCCAGAACTCCAATGACAAGCATTTGGTCCAAACGGATACCATTTCCCAAGGCCTTTATGGGATTCGCATTCGCCATGTTTCTTGTTTTGCTTCCTCTTTGCGCCCCAAGCTGGTCCTTCGCACAACAAAACCTTCCACCAGAGTTCGAGTTGCTGGTCGCGCCCGGCGTTGACGCGCTGAAGTCTGGTGACCTTAACACGGCAGAAGAAGTTTTCTCCAACGCTCTTCGTAAGGGAATCAAGCACCCGCTTGTCTATCACAACCTTGGTATCATTGCGCAGCAAAGAGGCAAGCACGCTGAAGCCATCGCGCGATTTCGGGAGGCTCTGGCTCTTCAGCCGGACTTTGGCCCGGCGCACCTGCTGCTCGGTTCCAGCCTGCTTGCGCTCAAGAAGAATGTGGAAGCGGTCGGTGAACTTCGACGGGCAACAGCCTTGATGCCCAAGGAGCCCCAGGCCAGGCTCCAACTCGCGAAAGCTTATGAAGCTTCCGCCAACTGGATAGCCGCAGTCCAGCAGCTTCAGATACTCATTGAACTGGCTCCGCAAGAACCCGAGTATTCTTATCAACTCGGCAGGGCTTGGACGAAACTCTCGGGCTGGTCCTGCCTGCAAATCTCCCGGTTCAATCCGCGCTCGGCGCGATTGCAGCAAGCTTTGGGACAGGACTACGCTGTTCAAGGGAAATATGATCTTGCCCTCACGGCCTTTCAAAAGGCCGCGCAGCTCGATCCGAAATTGCCTGAGATTCACTTGGCCATCGCGTTGCTTTGTCTTGAGCTGAAAAAACTCGATGAAGCCCAGGCAGCCATCGAACTCGAGTTGAACCTCTTACCGGAAAGTAAGGCAGCCCGGGAAGCAAAAGTCAAGATCGAAGCCGCAAAAGCTGCCGCTTCTCCTGCGTCGCCGTGACTCCCATACCTTCCAAGACGCCCTTTGTGCCGCAAAGAACACGTTTCTTGCTTGCTCTCCTCTGCAGTGGCTGCTTTATGTTTTCAGCTGGAACTTGGGCCCAAATCCCGGACTCCCAAGAGGACAACGCAGCCTCCTCTAGCGCGCCGCGCGATCTTTCTGACTTACAGCTCGGCCCTACCCAACGGCTGGAACTAGAGACAGCTCTGAATCATCGGGACTACCAGCGAGCGGAAACGATTCTTGTGGCCGAAGCGGAGCGCGAACCAAAATCCGTCCGAGCTTCCAAATTGCTCGTCACCGCCGCCGGCATTTTCTTTCTGGACGGCCGATACATGAACGCTGCCATTGCCTGGAAAAAGGCCGAAACCATTGCTCCACTTGACGACCGGAGCCGTTTTACACTGGCAATGGCTTACGTCAAGTTGAACCGGCGCGATTGGGCCCGGACGGAACTGGAAAAACTTGCTAAGGTTCAACCGCGGAACCCGCTCTATGTCTATTGGTTGGGCCGCCTCGACTACGATGCGCGAAATTATGCGTCGGCCATCGAACGCCTTCAAAAGGTCATCGAGTTGGATCCGAACATGACGCGCGCCTACGACAATCTGGGACTTTGCTACGACTACCTCGGCAACTTCGATGAGGCGGTGAAAAGCTATAACCGTGCGGTCGGGTTGAACCGGCTGCTACCGAAGCCGTCTCCCTGGCCTCAGCTCGACCTGGCAATTTCCCTTATTTCTCTCAACCGGCTTTCCGAGGCTGAAAAAAATCTGCGGGAAGCCATCGGCTACGATCCCAAGCTTCCGCAGGCGCATTATCAACTCGGCCGAGTGTTAGAGATGGAAGGCCAATACGATGCGGCGGTTCAGGCGCTCGGTCAAGCCGCCGCCCTAGATCCTGCTTATCCCGAACCTCATTATCTGCTCGGCAGAATCTACCACCGGTTGGGGAACGAGCCGCTTTCGAAGACAGAAATTGACCGCTTCCAGGAATTAAAGAAAGGTAGCGAAGCGCCCGCAAAGAGGGACGTGCCGCCACCGCAAGCCCACGTTCCATAAAACTTCCAAAGGCCATCGCCATCACAGACAAAAAAAACAGCGCCCCGATTCTTCACCGGGGCGCCATCTGTTTGGGATAGGGTTGACGTTCACTAGAATTCAAAACGAGCGCCCAGCTGAATTCGGCGCGGCGCGCTGACATTGCCTGTCCATTGTCCGAAGGTCGAGGAGCTTATGTCGGTATCGAAAGCGTTCCCTCCAGCAATGGTGAAATTGCCGTCATTGATGAACATGTGCAGGTTGAAGGCGTTGTAAAACTCTGCCCGGAAGATGAATTTGACTCTCTCACTCAGCCTCGTATCCTTGGTTATCGCAAAGTCTACGTTTTTGTAATTTGGCCCTCGGAACCCAAAAATGCGTGGGCCAGTCCCAGTGTATCCGAAAACCCCCGTGCACCCTTGGCACGCACCAGCCGCCTCGAAGGAAGTCAAAGACTCGAATGCCGCCGGGTTGAGGAGCGCACCCTTACCAGGATCGAAGTTATTGGGATCTTGCAAGAAAGGACTCGCGCCAGAAACACGCCCCGGCAAACACCCCTGTCCAGTGTAGGACGTCAGGCAACTGCCGGACCGGATCCAAAGCGGCGTGCCCTTTGAGTAGCGAATGATAGGGCTGATCTGCCAGCCACCTACCGCATGATCGAGAGCATTGCTGTCATGGAGATAAGACCTCCCCTTGCCGAAGGGCAGTTCGTAAACGAAAGCGGCGGACAGGGTTTGCGGTACATCGTCGGGTGCCAGAGAACGGTTCCGTTTCTCCTCATAGGGCGAAATAACTCCTTGCGAGGCGTTCCAGGTTGAGGCGTCGCGCTGCCGAAGGACGATGGTGTACCCGCCGCCGGACATTGACACGGCCTGGCTCCAAAGAATGGCTCCGTCGGAGATGGGCCAGAGCA
>DATEGP010000117.1:0-32042 GCA_035280045.1 Candidatus Acidiferrum sp. | reverse complement strand
AAGTAACTTGTGGTGGATGTGCTCCCGGTCAGGATCAAAGAGCCGCTTGCAGCTCAAGAATCGGCGGAACACTGCAACGGCCACATCCAGAATCGGCAGCCCCAAGGAAACGATAGGGATGGCGACCACCACCACGGTCGGGGCTTTTTGTGAGCCCGCGATAGCAATGGCACTGAGGAGGAATCCGATGAGCAAGCTGCCGCAATCACCGAGAAATATCGATGCTGGATTAAAGTTAAAGCGGAGGAATCCGGCAATCGCACCTGCGAGAGCCAAAGTCAGAAGAAGAATACCTTGGTTGTGGAACAAGTTCGCCATCACGCAGATCACCAGCGTCGAGAACAACGCGCATCCGGCCGCTAGACCGTCAAGTCCGTCTATCAAGTTGAAGGCATTGGTGATCCACAGAACCCACACGACCGTCAGCGGAAGTCCTACCAACCAGCTTAAGTGAGGATGACCCGCCAGAAGCGACAAACGCGATATCCCAAAGCCGCTCAAGAACAGAATGACCGCGGCTCCTGCTTGCACTCCAAACTTCACATACGCGCCCAGTCCGTGAAAATCGTCAATCAGCCCCAGCACGAAAATGATGGTTGCTGGCGCCAGCATTTTGAAAGTCAAATAGGGAAAGATTGGTTCGTGTCCTGTGAAACGCCCGGCCATCCAGGCAAAGAGCACCAGACCCCAGAGAGTCATGAAGATTGCAACGCCCCCCAACCGCGGTATCGGACGAGTATGAACGTGCCTATCCGAAGTAGGACTGGAGACCCAGCCGCGAGCGACAGACAGATTACGGATCCAGCGGGTGAGTAGCGCCGACATTAAAAGCGCTGAGATGAACACAAGAATCTGCATGACTTTGTCTTCTTCCCTAAGGGCCAGCTCTGAAAATCGAACGCCTGTGAGTTGGAGACCTTTCGATTGCTTTGGTTCAGGTTCTACCGGCTGGAATAGGCAGTTTGGCTAAGCACTTGCGCTCGATAGCAGGAATTCAGTGGGGGTTGTGCTGCTGCCACCGCGGTTCCGCTCGGGCAGCGGCGTTATCCAGGCATCGTCAACCTGAACCGCAACGGACCGCTGCAACAGTGTCACCGACAGCACGAGCCGGTGATGGCCCCTGAAACCCACCAAGATTCCTTCCACGCCACTGAGAGGGCCACACTCAATTCTTACTTTGTTTCCGATATGCAGAAACGCCCACGGCCGGCTGGGCAGTCCGGATTCAACGGCGGCCAGAATGGCCGCCATTTCTGTTTCGTCAACCGGCAGAGGCGTTCCGCCAACCCCGACCACGTGAACTACCCCAGGGACCGTTAGAATTGGAAGGCGGTTCTGAGGATCGAACTGGCAGAAGACGTATCCAGGGAAGAGCGGGAGTTCCATCTCCTTGAACCGGTCAGACCATCGGCGGCGGCACTTATACAATGGCAGGAGCGACTCAAAGCCCCTGGCTCGCAGATGAGATGCGACCACGTTTTCGTGCCGACTCTTTACCCACAACGCATACCACAATTTATTTGTGTTCTCCGTCTCCGCGCCCATCAGCAAAGCCCCCTCTGGAAATCGTGCAGACTTCTCGTTTCCTGATTTGAGCAAGCTACCGCCCCTTGAGCCCCATTTTCCGGAACCCAATTCAAAATCTCACGAACGCTTGAAATCCCCGGCGGAGATACCGGCTTCTTTCGTGGCCGCCGCTTGCGCGTATCGTTCGCCCACGATCTCTTTCGAGTGGGTGAATTCCATTCTGTCGGCCACTTGCTGGATCTCCACAAAACCTCTCTCTTAGGATCTTTCGTAAACTTAGGCTAATCCGAGATGATGACGACAACAATCGAGTGGACCCTCCAATTGACACCCCGGATGATTTCTTAGTTCTTGCAGGGAAAGACCCCTCAATGAGGCTAGGGAAAACTACGGTCATGCTGAAGTTTCGAAGGGTGGCCTTGCTCGCGTCGGGTCGAGTCTGGTTCTAGAGATCGGGCCCACTTCTCCGCAAGAATCTCCATGCTTCGCAGCGCAATGAAGGTAAACGAGAGAAACGGAAGGGCTCATGCTTCTTACGAAATGGCAATATTTTCTCGCCGCGCGCAAGAACATCTTTCTGATTAGATTAATCCGCCTCAGCCGCCTTAATCGCGGAGTTTGTAGAAACTTCCAGGCGGCTGGGATCAATTGGAACTGGTGTCGGCGCGCCACGTTGCGCACCATGTCCAGAAGGCCTTGGCGGGACTGCGTCACCAATCCATTGGCGGTCAATTTCGACGGCTATCGACTTCTGCAGGAGATTAACGCAGAGGACCAACTTCGTCCCGGCCCTGAGCTTGACCACGATTCCCGACAAGCCTCTTAGAGGACCGTCTGAAACCCGGGCAACATGCCCGGCTCTCAGGTACGGCCATGGCATGGTCGCGAGCCCGCTCTTTGCGACCTGCTGGATTGCCGCGATCTCTTCTTCCTCAACCGGAATCGGCATTTCATCGACGCCAACAATCTGGATAACCCCCGGAGTCTGGGATATGCAGGGCAACCAGCCGTACTGGCCGGAAACAATGCTCAAGTGCTACGTGCACCCCGCTGCCAAGCGCGTAGGCATTGCAAAGGTTCTCGGATGGCATTCCTTCCGTAGAACGTTCGCAACGCTTCTAAGAAGCGGCGCTGAGGACGTGAAGACGGTCCAGGAACTGATGCGGCACGCTAACAGCAGATTGACCTTAGACGTGTACGCACAGGCTCTAACCCCGGCCAAACGAGCAGCCCATTTGAAGGTTGTGGAGATGGTTAAACCGACGGCGGGAACGCCAGTTGTTCCTTTGTGTTCCCACGCCGGGTAGGTCTGTGTCTGTAAGTGATTGATTTTATGGAGCGGCCTATCGGAATCGAACCGACACCTGAACCTTGGCAAGGTTCCGTACTACCACTATACTAAGGCCGCTTGGACTGCCTGCTTCCTGCAAAAACCGCCCGGGTACCTTCTTTTTGCAAGAACCCGAACTACCTTCTTTTTATAACACGCCTGGGGGAACAGCTACAAGTCCGCGACCGGGCGCGTCTTGAATGTGCTAATGCCAAGTAAGCGGAGCAAGCCTGCCTGCGGCAGGCAGGCCGCTGCTACAACCGAAGCGGATCAGGAGACTTGAGTAACGCGGGCAGTCTTAACCACAGGGGAGCGGCGCTGGCGCTCGGCGAAGCGCGTGGCTTTGTCCTTGTCAGTGTAAACGCGGCCGAATTTCTCGCCGTCGGCGTAGTAAACGCTGACCAGCCAATGGTGATGCTTGCGGCGGCGGTCCCTGGTGAAGGAATCCTTGTCTTTGTTCGAAGCTTCTTTTGTCACTTTGCGCGTCTCTCTCTCTGAAGGATCTGCACGGCACTATCTCAAGAAAGCACCCGCCGCGCAAGTAGCAATGGAGATACTAACACGCCACCTATTACACCAAAAAATGAGCGCAGAGAAAACGGGAAATATGATTGACACCGGAAATGGCGGGCTGACTGAGCAGCTACTGTCGCGTTCGGGGCTTCTCGAGAATTAGGTCCGTTACAAACTTCTTGCGCCTCCTTAGGTTTGCGCAGATCAAGATGGCGTGGCCGCGAAACGCTCACAGGAACGTTTTTCAGCGGAAAATGCAGCATTTTCGCGGAGCTCAGCCTAGTTCCGGGCCAATTTGGCTATTTGCCAGCAATTCCCTTACGAACAAATTGTTGTGACCCATGAAACATTTTTTGGTTTCTTTCGTCTTAGTAGGTGAGGAGAAGATAAGCTGCAATGTGGCGGAGCAACATCATGACGATGCCAGTAACAAAACAGCCGCCCCTGTTGGAAGACTTGCGAAATCATTCGCAAGAGCAGGTTGCGGAACTGCGCGAACTTCTGAGCACGGGCGCAACATCGCGCCCCGATCCACGCCGTCCCGGCTTCTATGAAGTAGTAGGCCGCGCCCACACCTATTACGTTTTCAAGTATCCGTCGGGAACAAAAGTGCTTTTGATTGCGGTTTGGGAACGCGACCCAATCGCAGAAATGGTCGCATATTCCTGTTCCTGCCCGGCGGCCTGATTTCTTAAATTCCTTGAGTGAAAAAAAATGAAATGAGCGCCCCGATTGAAATCGGGGCGCTTTGTTTTAGTCTTCGTCGAGGTCGAGCGCGGCGGAGTTAATGCAATAGCGCAAACCCGAGGGTTGCGGTCCATCGTCAAAAACGTGTCCGAGGTGGGCATCGCAGCGGCTGCATTTCACTTCGACGCGCCGCATCCCGTGGCTGCCGTCTGATTCCTCGGCAACCGCTTCTTCGTTTGCAGGGGCGTAGAAACTGGGCCAGCCGGAGCCGGAATGATATTTCGTCTCCGAGCGGAACAGAGGTTGGCCACAACAGACACACTTGTAGGTTCCGGGCGTTTCGGTATCTTCGTACACGCCTGTGAAGGGAGGTTCCGTTCCCTTCTGGCGCGTGACATAGTATTGATTCGGTGTGAGCTGCTTTTTCCAAGCCTGCTCGTCCTTGTTGACCTTTTCCATCTTTTCCGCCATTTGAGTTTTCCCTCGATCTTTCGCTTGTCCGAAGCACGGCGAGTGCTCCTAAGGAAATCGTACAACAAGTGGTCGAAATGATTGAAATCTGCGTTGCTACAAGGCCGATTGACATCCGATTGGATTTGCATTACCTTTGAATTTCACAATGCAAAACACGCACACGACCCGGGCGCATCGGCACCATCATCACGGCAACATGCCGCGCCCGCTGAGGTGTGCATAGCAAACCGCTAAACAAAGCACTCTTCAACCCGCCGGCGCAAACAAGCCTGGCGGGTCTTTTGTTTTTAGGCCGCGAAATTTGGGAGGAAAGCAATGAAGATTGATTTTCAGAAGAGTGGCGGGCTTGTTCCGGCCATCATCCAGGACGAACGAAGCGGGGGCGTCCTGATGCTCGGGTTCATGAATGCAGATTCTTTTAGCGAAACGCAACGGACCGGCGAGGTGGTGTTCTTCAGCCGCTCGCGCAACCAGCTTTGGAAGAAGGGTGAATCCAGCGGGCACGTCTTGCGTGTTCGCGAAATTCGCGTGGATTGCGACGCGGATGCGCTGCTTGTGCGCGTGGAAGCGGTGGGGCCGGGCGTTTGTCATGAAGGCTACCGGAGCTGCTTCTTTCGCTCAGTGGAACCCGATGGCAGAGAAAAGATCATCGCAGAACGAGCCTTTTCACCCGAAGCCGTCTATGGATCGGAGAAAAGCCGATGAGCGTGCTGAAGCTGGGGATACCAAAAGGCAGCCTGCAAGAAGCGACGCTGGACCTGTTTGCGCGCGCGGGATGGAAAATCACGCTGAGTGCTCGAAGTTACGTGCCAACCATTGACGATCCTGAGATTGAATGCCTGATGGTGCGAGCGCAGGAAATGGCGCGATACGTAGAGTCCGGCACTCTAGACGCTGGAATAACCGGACATGATTGGGTTGTCGAGACCGAAGCGGATGTTAAGGAATTGTCCGAACTGGTTTATGCCAAACAACGACTGGCGCGCGTGCGCTGGGTGCTGGCCGCGCCTGAAGATTCGAAGATTCGCGAACCGCGGGACCTGGAAGGCAAAGTGATTGCCACGGAAGTTGTGCGAATCACGCAGAAATACCTGGCGAAACATGGCGTAAAGGCGCGCGTGGAGTTTTCCTGGGGGGCAACAGAAGTAAAAGTGCCGCAACTCGCGGATGCAATTGTCGAGGTGACAGAAACCGGGTCGTCGCTGCGAGCCAATCGCTTGCGCATTGTGGATACGGTTCTCGAATCCGCAACCGTTTTCATCGTGAACCATGCAGCAGCTGGAAACTGCTGGAAGCGCCAAAAAGCCGAGAATCTGATTCTAATGCTGCAAGGCGCAATCGCGGCTGCGAACAAAGTAGGGCTTCTTCTTAACGTACATCGAGCTGATTTGCCTGGGGTTCTTGGAGTATTGCCCGCGCTGAAGAAGCCGACAGTTTCTGCTTTGAGCGACCCCGAATGGGTTGCGGTGAACACGATCATTGAAGAAACCGTGGTGCGGCAGATTCTTCCCAAGCTGAAAGCGGCGAAAGCCGAGGGGATCGTGGAGTATCCCTTGAACAAAATCGTGCTGTGATGCGCATCCTGAAGCTGACATCACAGACGGAGAAGGTGCTGCTCGCTCGGCGGGCGCGACAAGACGCGGAGGCTCGGCGGATTGCCGCGGAAATTGTGCAAGATGTGCGCAAGCGGGGCGATGCAGCGCTGTTTGCATACACGAAGAAATTCGACTGTACCGATTTGGCCGAAAGCGGGGTGTGGATCGAAGAAAACGAGATTCGCGCGGCTCGGAAAGCAGCGAATGCCAAGTTTCGGAAAGCCATTGAAAAAGCCGCAGAAAACGTTCGACGAGTGGCGGAAAAGCAGCTTCCCCGGCCCTGGACAATTGAGACGACGCCCGGCGTGAAGATTCATCAAGTGGTCAGGCCGATTGAAGCGATTGGCTGTTACATTCCTGGAGGACGATTCTCTCTCGTTTCCACGCTGGTTATGACCGTCGTGCCCGCCAAAGTTGCGGGGGTGCCGAATATTGTGGCCGTATGCCCGAAACCAAATGCTGAACTGCTGGCTGCGGTGGAAATCCTGGGTGTCGGGCGAATCGCGCGAATCGGCGGCGCGCAGGCGATCGGGGCGTTGGCTTACGGTACAAAGAGTGTGCCGAGAGTCGACAAGATCTTCGGGCCAGGAAACAAGTACGTCACCGCTGCCAAGCAAATGGTCAGCAATGATTGCGCGATCGACTTGCCCGCTGGACCCACAGAAGCCATTGTTTTTGCCGAGCGGGGAAGTGCGCGCTGGATTGCCGCCGACCTTCTTGCTCAGGCAGAACACGCTAAGGATGCGTCCAGCTTCTTCGTGACGACATCGCGACGCCTGGCATCTGGAGTTCAGCGTGAAATTAAGGCGCAGCTCGAAAAGATGCCTAATAGCATGGCGCATTGCTCGACGCAAGCTTCAGGAGCCATCCTACTGGCGGAATCAGCCGAGCACGCTTGCGAATTCATCAACCGTTTTGCTCCGGAGCATCTGAGCCTCCCGGCAAACGAAGAGAAATTCCTTTCTAACATTCGCTCGACAGGAACTGTCTTTCTTGGCCCGTGGGGAGCGCAGCCACTCGGCGACTACGCGACGGGAAGCAATCATGTTTTGCCAACGGGAGGCTGGGCGTGCAAGCACGGCGGACTTTCCGCAGCTGACTTTGTAAAATGCATTAGCGTGCAAACCATCACCAGTAAGGGATTCTTCGAGCTCGCCGAAACGGTGGAAGCTCTTGCGGAGGCGGAGGGCTTGATGGCACATCGCAACGCTGTGAGAGTCCGCCGATGAAAGTGCAATTACCGGTGCGTCAAGCCATTCTGGACCGTCGCACCTATGAGGCGCCAGCCGAAGGGCGGACGGGCAAAGTGCGCCTGGACTTCAATGAAAACACTTCGGGTTGCTCGCCGGCGGTTCGGCGCGCGCTTGCGAAACTTACCGTGAAGCAACTGGCGATGTATCCGGAGTATCAGAAGCCGACGGAACGGCTGGCGCGCCACTTCGGTGTCAGCCCCGAAGAGCTGCTGCTCACGAATGGTGGAGATGATGCGCTGCGCGTTTTCTTCGATACGTTTGTCGAACCTGACACCAGCATCCTGGTTTGCGAGCCTACTTTTCCCATGTACCGCTATTGGGCGGAAATAGCGGGGGCGGGGGTCTGCGCGCTTCGATATGGTTCAAACATGGAGTTTCCTCTCGAACAGGTTCTTGCAGAGCTGAGGAAGAACCCTCGCGTTCTGTTTGTTGCCAATCCGAATAATCCGACGGGCACGTTGATCGGAGAAGCGGAGCTGCGCTGCATCCTGAAAATGGCCACACAAACAGTAGTGGTGATGGATGAAGCTTATGCGGAGTTCTCTGATTTTACGGCGCTCCCGTGGATTCGCGAGTATCCGCAACTGTTTGTCGCGCGAACGTTTTCAAAAGTTGCTGGGCTTGCTTCACTGCGGCTCGGGGCTGTGATCGGATGCGCGGAATCGCTCGCGCTCGTGCGGAGAGCGATGCCTCCATTCCCGGTAAATCTCGCGGCATTGGTTGCCGCAGGGGCAGCGGTCAGCGATCGCGCCAAAATGCGGGCATACGTGGCAGAAGTGAAACGCATGCGTGTGTGGGTGGCGAAGGAATTGAGCAAATTGGGCGTGAAGACTTATCCGAGCTCGGGCAATTTCTTGCTGGCAGATTTTGGTCCAGCGGGACCTGCCCTTTTTCGCGAACTGGAGGAAAAAAACATCCTGCTCCGGGATCGCAGCAAAGACATGAGTAGCGGCTTCGTGCGCATAACCATGGGAACTTCAGCGGAAATGCGGCAACTGCTTAATGCCATCCGGAAGGAATGGAAGCCGGCGGCGCCGACGGGGCCGTCGCAAGCGGATTGAACATGGCGCGCGCGGCGACAATTCATCGGAAGACGAATGAAACAGACATCCGCCTGAAACTCAATCTCGACGGGCGCGGTAAAGCTTGCATCACAACGGGAATTCGGTTCTTCGATCACATGCTCGATTTAGTTGCCCGCCATGGAGCTTTCGATTTAGAAATGAACGCGCGCGGCGATCTCGACGTAGACCAGCATCACACGGTGGAAGATGTCGGCATCACCCTTGGCGAGGCTGTGCAAAAAGCGCTCGGCTCGAAGCGCGGCATCTTGCGCGCTGGTTATTTCCTCATGCCGATGGATGAAACGCTTGCCGCTGCCGCGGTCGACCTTAGCGGGAGGACTTGTTGTGTTGTGAAAGCGAAGATCGCGGCGGAACGCGTTGGCGACTTTCAAGTAGAACTGATGGAAGATTTTTTTCAGGGTTTTGCACAGGCCGCGAGAGCCAACGTTCATTTGAGCGTCCTTTACGGACGATCGTCGCATCACCAGGTAGAAGCGGCATTCAAGGCGTTTGCGCGAGCGCTGCGGTTTGCAGTGGCGAAAGACAAGCGCCTGCGAAAAGTCTTGCCCAGCACGAAGGGGCTGCTATGAGAGTGACGATCATCGATTATGGTGCGGGAAACGTGCCTTCCGTAGAGCGCGCGCTACAGCGGTTGGGCGCGGAACGGGAACGCACTAATGCAACGGACAAAATTGCAAAAGCAGAAGCGTTGCTATTGCCGGGCGTGGGGCATTATGGCGCGCTGGTCCGCGCGCTGGACGAACAAAAGATGCGAGAGCCTTTGGTTGGGGCCATCCAACGCGGTGTTCCGTTCCTTGGGATTTGTCTCGGACTGCAGGTGCTTTTTGAATCGAGCGCGGAGTCCCCGCAACTCGATGGCTTGAATCTGTTGCCTGGGAAGGTCTGCGCACTGCCATCTACGGTGAAACTTCCGCACATGGGCTGGAACCAGATTGTGGCACATCGTGAATCGCGACTGCTCGCTGGAATCGAGTCCAGCGCCTATTTTTATTTTGCGCATTCCTACGCTGCGGCTGATTTGAATGGTTCAACCACGGCCTCTTGTTTTCACGGATCTCCCTTTGCGGCAATCGTTGAAAAACAGAATATCTATGGCGTGCAATTCCATCCTGAGAAGAGCGGCGATTCCGGTTCTCGCCTGTTACACAATTTTTTGAGGATCGCGGCATGAGTCTTGCGCACCGCATTATTCCCTGCCTCGACACCGACGGAGCGCGCGTGGTGAAGGGCGTGAATTTCGTCGGCTTCCGAGATGCGGGTGACCCCGTGGCTCTGGCTGCACGCTATAACGAAGAGGGGGCCGATGAACTGGTCGTGCTCGACATTGCCGCTTCGCGCGACCGGCGCCCCACTTTTTTGGAAACCATCCGGCGCGTCGCAGCGGAGCTTTCCATACCTCTCACCGCGGGAGGTGGCATTCGAACGCTCGAAGACGGCCGCGCCGTTGTGCGAGCAGGTGCGGACAAAGTCACGGTGAACACGGCCGCCGTTGAGCGCCCGGATCTTATCTCTGAACTTTCGCGCGAATTTGGCGCTCAGGCTGTTGTGCTGGCCATTGATGCAAAACGAAACGGGAATCATTGGGACGTCATGGTGCGCGGCGGGCGCGAGTCCGCTTCTCGTGATGCCGTCGAATGGGGGAAGAGCGGGGTCGAAATGGGGGCAGGCGAGATTCTGCTTACTTCGGTGGACCGTGACGGAACGCAAGTCGGCTTCGATACGGCGCTGACAGCGGCTATCTCTAAAGCGGTTACTGTTCCCGTGATTGCATCCGGCGGCGCAAAAAGTCCTGAACACTTTTTCCAGATCTTCAAGGATGGGGCTGCGGATGCGGCGCTGGCCGCTTCGATTTTCCACGATGGCGTGCAACCCATTCGCGCACTAAAAGCGTTTCTTGCAGACAGAGGCGTCGAGGTTCGACTCCCGTGCTGATTCCGTGCATCGATTTGCAGGGAGGCCAGGCCGTTCAACTGGTCCACGGCCGCAAGCGCGAACTCGCCATTGCCGACGTTTTTGGCCTCCTTCAAAAATTCTGTAAATATCCCTGGCTTCATGTCATTGATCTTGACGCCGCCATGGGCAAAGGGTCGAACGACGAGCTTGTCCGCGCGCTCTGCGCACAAGCGCGGATGAAATTGAACATGAAGGTTCGTGTGGGCGGCGGGATTCGCACTGTCCCCTGTGCCAAGAAGATTGCAGCCTGGGGAGCGAGCCAGATTGTCATTGGGAGCGCTGTTTTTCGCGGCGGAAAAGTGAATCTGCGCTTTTTGGAGCAGCTCATTCGAGTAGTGAACCGCACGCGCATCATCATCGCGCTGGACACACTGCAAGGGCGAATTGCCATCCACGGCTGGCGTCGGCGCGTACCCCTTCAAGCCGAAAGAGTGATGGCGCAGCTCGAGCCATTTTGTTCAGGCTTTTTATGCACGGACGTGGACCGCGAAGGCACTATGTCGGGTGCGAACCTGAAATGGTTTCATAATCTGCGCGACGCAACCGATCATCCCATCATCGCTGCAGGCGGCATTCGAACAAAACGCGAAATTGCCGCGCTTGAAGAAATCGGCATGGACGCAGCGGTCGGCATGGCCCTTTACAAGAATTATCTTCGTTGATTTCCGCCGGGCCGCTAACGGCTTATCGCAGAAAGGCGAACTCTCAGCGCAAGTACGCGTCCGTGATGTACTGCTGCACCATCCGCTGCGTGTTGAAAAATGAGCCGTTGATGGCGATGGCGTGCTGCATAACTTCGAGGAATTTGTGTCGCTCGCCGTAGTACAAGGGAAGGATGACACTCTCCAATTTTGAATAAAGCGACTCAGCCTCGGCTTGATTGTCCGTTTCCGAACCGTTGCTGGAGCCACGGCGTGGCTCTCCAATGGACCAGCCTGTCACTCCTTCGATGTGCCCTTCGACCCACCAGCCGTCCAAAATGCTCAAGCTGGGCACACCGTTAAGCGCCGCTTTCATGCCGCTGGTTCCGGAAGCTTCGAGGGGAAACTGCGGCGTGTTGAGCCACAAGTCCACGCCGGAAGTCATCTTTCCGCCCAAATCCAGATTGTAGTCATCCAGGAAAACGGTGGGAACATTTTTCCGCAGCGCCTTTTTTGCTTTATAAATCCGGCGAATGATGTCTTTCCCCCCCGCGTCATTGGGGTGAGCCTTCCCGGCATAAATAATCTGGAAGTGCCCGGCGTCCTTCGCAATCTGGCGCAGGCGGTCGAGGTCGGAAAGAATCAGGTCCGCGCGTTTGTAACCTGTAGCGCGCCGCGCGAACCCAATCGTAAAGACTTCAGGGTCGAACTGCAGGCCCGTCTTTTTGCGAACTTCTTCCAGAAGCTCGTGTTTGGCCATGAGATGAGCGGCCCAAACGTCTTCTGAGGGCAAACCTAGCGCGCTGCGCAAACTGAAATTGTCCTCGCGCCACGAAGGAATGTAGCGGTCAAAGAGCTGTTTGAACGCGGGGCACGTCCAGGTGCCGGCGTGAACGCCATTAGTGATGGCGTGGATAGGCACCTCGGGGAACATCTGGCGCGAAGTCTCGCCGTGCTGCTTTGCCACTCCATTGACGTAGGTACTCAGGTTGAGTGCAAGCTGCGTCATGTTCAGCGAAGCGCCGCTGCGAGCCGCATCCAGCAAGCCCGAGACTTTTTGCTCTGCTTGCAGAATCCTTTGCACCAGGTCGGCCGCGGAGGCATCGCTCAAGTCGAAAAAGTTAACCTGCTCTGGGAATACACGAGTGAGGTACTCCATCGGAAACCGGTCGTGCCCTGCCGGGACGGGAGTATGCGTGGTAAAGATGCATTTGCCGCGAACTTTTTCGATGTCTTCGCCGCGAATCGAAGTGCGGCCGGCCTTCTGAGCTTCTTCGCCAAGCAATTCCAATGAAAGCAGCGCGGCGTGGCCCTCGTTCATGTGGAACCGCGTGAGATCGTTGTAACCGAGCGCGCGCAGCATGCGCACTCCACCAACACCGAGCACCACTTCCTGACAAAGGCGGTAGTAAGAATCCCCGCCATACAAAGAGCCCGTGAGATTGCGGTCAAATTCCGCATTCGAAGGCAGGTCGGCGTCGAGGAAGTATATGGGCACCTCGAACCCGTGAACGCCCTTGACGGAGTAACGCCAGCAGCGCAGTTCGAGACGGCGGTTTTCGATCGGAACGCTGGCGCGCGCCGCTTCTTCGGTCAAGAAATCTTCCACTCGCCAGGCAACGGGTTCTTCTGTTTGCGAGCCGTCATCCGCGAGGCGCTGCGTGAAGTACCCTTTCCGGTAAAGAAGCGACACGGCAACCATCGGAAGCCGCAAGTCCGCGGCGGCGCGAATGGTATCGCCTGCAAGCACGCCGAGCCCGCCACTGTAGCTGGGCATGGCGTTCTCCAGCGCAATCTCCATCGAAAAATAAGCAATGAATCGTTTTACTGAATTCGGCTCAGTCGACATCTCACTCGCTTCTTGGTCGGGGCCAGTTGGTCAGGAATGAGCCAGGCGCCCTATCGCGAAAATCACCCTTTCGTAAAACTTCTATTTTCGAGGATAAGCGCGGCTCCCGCAAGGGTTGGCTGGCTATTTTCCATTTTCGGTTTCCAGAAAGTTTCGTCACGCGCCGCCACATGTCAATTTGACTTTGTGGAAGCGGAATGCGCCGGAGGTGTCGCGCGAGACATCAGCTCAACGAACTCCTTATAGAATTTCCCCTTGTCGAGATCTTGCTGGACTTCGACGAGCGATTCGCCCATTCCAGGTTGCTGCCCAGGGGCCCACGCGTGCGTGTCGCCATAAGAAGCGCCGTGGTCCACCTCGACATCGATATAAAGTTTCTGCCATTTGGTAATGATGCTCGGGTCGAGCCACGCAGCCGCGGCCAGTTCATCCCAAAGAATATTCGGTTCGGCATACTTGGCGACATATTGCGCGGCGGGCGTGGAACTCTTGGCAATTTGCTCGATAAGCGCCTTTTCCATTTTTGTTTTAACGGATATGTCCACGGTGGTGAGAACGAATCGCGGCCAGTGCGCGTGAAGCACGGCGTGGGAAGCTTCCGGGTCCATCCAGAAATTAAACTCTCGCCGCGGTGACAGTGCGAATTCAGGATCATCGCTCACAGGATTGATGCTGCCGGCCATGACGATCAGTTCTTTTGTGAGCTCCGGGACACGGGGGTCGAGAGCGATGGCGAGGGCCAGATCGGTCATAGGGCCGGCGGCGTAGATGGTCACCTCGTGCGGAAACTGATGGACCATGCGAACCATGAAATGAGCGGCGTCTTCAGTAGAAGGCTTGGTTGAGGGAGCGCCTTCGGGCAGCGGGGGAATTTCATACGGACCGTGGAGAGCATGGCGCCGCGAAAAATTCCATGCCCCCTGATACGACACTTTGCCGTAAAGCGTTTCCCACTTCGCGATGTACTCCTTGGAGCTAACCAGAGGAAACGCGGCTCCGGGAACAACGGGGATGTCCGTGCGGCCAATAATTTCCATGAGGCGCAGCGTGTGCTGGACCTCTTCGTCGCGCCAATCGTCGCCGGTGAGAACGGTGATGCCGAGAACGTCCGTCTCCGGCGAGTTGACCAGCGCGAGAATCGCTTGCATGTCGGTACCGCCGGGCCCGGCGGCGTCTTGATCGATGATGACTTTACGCTTGCCTTGTCCCTGTAACGTTTCCGCGCAGACACAAGCGAGCATCACGAAGACACACAGCTTCCGCACCAGTCTCATGCTTAAGTCCTTTCAGCCAAGCCAGGAATTCACATCAAGCTTGTATCGTAATGCGTGAAAGTTAGAATGTCAGCTTCGGTTTTCTTCAGTCATAGCATACAGGTGAAGCGAAACTTGATATTTCAGCGCTCTTTGGCTACCTGGTGGATTTTTCTCTGTTCATGGTGTGTGGCCGCCGCAAAACAAGAAAAAACAAATGCGGTGCTTCCTGAACGCGCCGAAGCCCGGGCCTCAGCAACCAGAGGCAACACCACAGAGGCGATTCAGAAATATCGCGAAGCGATCCAGAAGACACCACACGATTTGGCCCTGGATTTCGAATTCGGCCGGTACCTGACAACAATAGGACGCTATCCTGAAGCAATCGGCATGTACCAAGAGTGCCTCCGACTCACCCCGCGGAAGGAGGAGGTAGAGCTCGGATTAGCGGAAGCGTACCGGCTGGTACACAATCCAGAGGCGGCGCGGTCTGTTCTTCAAGCTGCCCGGAGGCATCACCCTCGAAGCGTGGGAGTGCTAAGAGCTGTCGCGAGCTTCGAGATCGAAGCAGAATCCAACGACGCGGCCATCGAAGCGTTACGAAGTGCGGTGGCCATCGCTCCCGCAGATACGAGTTTGCAATTCCTCCTCGCCACTGCGTATCTCGCAAAAGGGCAGAAGGAAAGTGCCCTTGCAGCGCTCGAAAAAGTGTTAACGCACGAACCGGAAGACCTTGCCTCACTCTTCATGCGCGGACAAATCTACGCTGACAGGAACGAGAATGAAAAAGCACTTGCTGACGCGGAAAAAGTGTTGGTCTCGCAACCAATGAATGCGAAGGCACGCAATCTGCTGGCGAAAATAATGGTGAGGTTAAAGCAATGCGAACGGGCATCTCGACTTTTAGAGAGCCAGTCGCTCGATACGGAAGGATTGTTTTTGCTTGGGAATGCTTACGATTGCGCCGGCCAAGCCGATGCGGCGAAACTCGCGCGGGAACAATTCGCTGCTGCCTCGGAGAATGAGCGGCGCCGGGCCGAAAACGAAGTGCAGTCCAAGCATCTGTACGAGCAGGCAAATGAGCTGGCACGGCAGAGCAAATTCAGTGAGGCACTCGACTACCTGCAACAAGCTTTGGAGAAGAACCCCGAGAACGCATTCGCCTATTCGCAGCAGGCCAAAATCTTCTTCTCGATGCATGACACCGAAAGTGCCCGGGGCGCGATTAGCAAGGCACTCTCAATTCAGCCGTATCAACCGGATTTCCTCTACGTTGTTGGAATGATTGGTGAAAGCGAAGACCGCGACGATGAGGCCATCGCGGCATTTGAACAGGTTACGGAAATCAATCCCAAGGAGGCCGACGCGTATTATGAATTGGGGCGCATCTTCACCAAGCGCAAGGACCGCGCGCGCGCGGTGGCCGCATTTCGAAAAGCAGCCGCATTAGACCCCAGCGACCCCGATTACAAGCGCGCTTTGGACGCAGCCTCTTCTGACCTCCCTCCTCGGCCTTAGGCCTTCACGATTCTACATGCAGAGAATAAGGGGAAAGGGCCTGCCCTGTGCGTCTCCCTGTTGGCGCAATTTTTGCCTCGCCTCGACCACGAATTCCCAAATGCTGGCCGTTGCAGTGCCTTAGAACTGGAAACGCACACCAAACTGCGCGGCGAAGGACGTGCTGCCCGGGGATATTTCGTCAAGTATGCGGTACCCGGCAGTGTTGGTCGGCGTCGGAATCGCTGTGAGCGCCGGACACGTTACCGAGACACTGTTGGCGATAGGAGTACACGCCCCGGGTGCGCTGACGAAGCCGCTGTTGTCCGGATTGGAATAGAGATTGCCACGATTCGTTACGTTGTAGAGATCAGTTGTAAGACGGAGCTGATAGCGCTCGCGGAGCTTGATGTCCTTGCTAACGCGCATATCCCAAGTGAAGAAATCCGGCTGACGGGCGGGATAGCGAGTCAAAAGAAAGGGCTTGCCGCTACCGATTTGCACAGTAAGGTGGTCGTTGTTCGAGAACTGGTTAACAACGCCATCGCCGTTAATGTCCACTGAGGAATAAGCTGGATATGCCAGCCCACTGTGCGCAATGAAGTTGCTGCTCCAATTGAAGCCGTAAGGAAGATCCACAACAATGCCGGATTTGAATTGATGGGTGATGTCCAGGCCGTTGCGGCCGTAGTCAATATCGATATTGAAGGGATCCTGGGTTCCAAAAAACGTGTCGGTGTCGCGCTCGCTGGAGTCGTTACTGAAATTTCTAGACCAGGTGTAATTCCCGAAGATCATGTAGCGACGAGAGAAGCGCTTGTTGATACTCGCTGTAACGGCATGGTAGTTGCCGCGGCTAAAGCTCGCGAGTTCTTCTGCCCCTGAAAAAGCAGTGAGCGTGCAGTCAAGCGGCATAGGTCCGCCGCCGAACACAAAAACCCCGTTTGCGGGGCACGTAAAACCTGCGCCAGTAGAGCCAATGATGGTGCGCCCAAACTGATCCGTCCCGAGCCCGACAAGGTTCCTTTGCCAGTTGGATGTGCTGAATCCGCCGGTTTTCAAATGCGTGGAATGCATATAGATGTAATTCACGGAGGCCGTCCAGCCGCCGGCTACTTCATGCTCGACGCCAACCGTGACGTTCGAGGCCCGGGGATTGCGCAAAGCAGGGTCGGCATAGCTGATCGCGGGGCAACCGATGAAGGGCGGTCCGAAAGCACAGAGACCAGCAGAGGTCACGTTTAATGCCCCGGGGAAATTATACGGGAAGCCACTCGACGGCGCGCAACCAAACGCCGTGGGGCAGAACAAGGTCGTGGACTTCGAGCCTCCTCCATTAGACGCCTGCGGAAAGAAAATTGTCGGCGTCTGTGCGTAATAGAAGCCCCACGCCGCGCGGATGGTTGTCGGATGGGACGCTGAGCCAGTGTTCCACGCCATGCCAACACGCGGGCCCCACTGCATATAGTCGTTGGGCGTGTGTTGAGGGACGGGAACAGCCTTGCTACCGTTCCCGAGAGGACCTACGCCTATGTAAACCTGTTGCCCAGGAATGGGCGTTTGCGGCTGTGGGTTGTGAGTTCCATCCCAGCGCAAGCCGTAAGTGAGGGTGAACGTCCGCGTAACCTGCCACTTATCCTGTCCATAGATGCCTATGCCGGTTTGGTAGTTCGGTTTCAAAGTGTTGGCAATAAACGGATCCTGTCCGTTCAAACCGAATCCTTGAAAATAGAAGAAAGGATTCGCACCGTCGAAATCTGCCAGTGTCGCAAATTCGTACCGGCCAGCAGTCCAGCCGGCGAACACGTCTTTGCGGTCAACGAACGAATTGACGTCCCCACCGAACTTCAAGTCGTGCTTACCGAACGAATAGGAAAAGTTATCCTGGACCTGCAGTTTTCCGTTGTCGTTGTTCGCAGGAAGATAGAAACGCTGGCCGAATGTACCGAAACCCAGGATATGGATCTCCGGTGCTCCGCCCTGAATGGGATGCCGCTTGCGTGTCTCTCCCTCAACCATGGCGCGGATCTCATTGACCTTCATCCCTTTCGTCGTGGTTAGCGAAAAGACCCCGCTGATTCCCTGGTTGATGAAGTCTTCAGTGTTTTGAAAAGCGTCGGACGTCTCCGATTGTCCATGTCCGCCGGTGAACCCACGCGTGTGGTTCCGCGTTCCGAGTCCTCGGACGCTGAAATGGTTCGTAGGAGTGATCTGGTAGTCGTAGTGCCCCAGAAGAGTGAAGAAATCTTGAAATTGAGTATGCGGCCCATCGAACGCTCCTAGATTGGCCAGACCGTAGCACGCCGGCAGAAGGTGCATCCCAACTGCACCGGATACACAAGCATTTCCAAGCACTTCTCCGCTTCCGGCAGCGACAGCTGGAATAATCGGCCCAGCGTCAGCCTGGCAAGCGGGATCGCCATGACACAGATTCGTTGTGAGCGGACCCTTGTTGCGCTGGATATCCGTTGATAAGAAGAGCCACTGGCGGTCTTGGTGGATCGGGAAACCGGCCGAGCCACCAAACTGATTTTGCCAATCGATGCTTGACGGATTGTTCAGGGCATCGTTTTTCGTCAAGCCTCCGCCACGATAGTATTCGTGGGCTTCGCCGTGGAGCTGATTGGTGCCGGACTTGGTCACCACGTTGAGAAGCCCGCCCGTTGCCCGCCCAAACTCCGGAGCAAAGCCATTGGTCACAACTTGAAATTCTTGCACCGACTCGATGGGGACAGTGAGGTTCTTGGTTTCAAGGGAACCGAAGTTCTCGCCGAAAAAATTGTTGGTCGTATCCGCACCATCGATAACCAAACCCGTGTAATCACTCTGTTGACCACCGAGACGTATATTGCCGCGCAAACCCGGAACCACTTGAGCCGAAGCGGTCAGTTGCGCGAGGTCACGATAGTCGCGCCCGGGAAATGGCAGGTTCTCCAGGCTCCGAGAGTCCAAGAGTTGCGATACACCCGCCGTAGTGGTGTCCACAGCGCCTGCAGCTTCCGCGGTGACTTCGACGCTCTGCGTGGCTGTCTTGAGCTGCATCGGAATGTCGAGCCCGATCGAAGAGCCGACGCTCACCACGACTCCTGTCACAGTGTATGTAGCAAAGTTGGGCGCTTCAACTACGAGATTGTATTCACCTGGCGTGACGGCGTCGAAGGTGTACGCACCCAGTTCATTCGAGGTGATCTCGCGTTTTACGCCGGTGGACGTCTGCGTCAGTGTAAGTTTAGCGCCAGGAACGGCTGACTTGGATGCATCATACACGGTACCGCGAACGGCCCCGCGTTCCAGCGTCTGGGCCGAAACTCCCGCAACCACGGGCAACAGCAAGAACATCCCTACCGCGACGTATTTCAGCCTTGCCAGCTTCATGCTATCCCTCCACAATCGAAAAGTATGCCCAGTCATCCCAGCCAGGCGAAATTCGTCGCTTCCCGACCCCTCCGGCCGCTAAGAGAGGCGCAGCTCCGACCAAAAAGTCTTGTGGGAAGAATAAATGTCCGGCGCGGCATGTGAAGACAGCACCTTGCCACAAACATCCCCCAGACGCACCAGTTGGCGGTAGGCTAGCCTCCGGCTGAGCGAAGTGTCAAGACAAAAGTAAAGTTGAAAGATTACAGCAGTGGAAAAAGTTTCAGCAATTCTTAGAGTCTCAAAACACTCAGACTTCGGCTCTTCCCCTGTCGTTCCGCGCCACTCTGTCATGAAAAAAAAACGGGATGGTACTATTCGCGCGAGGGCGTCGTCCAAATGAGCAGCCCCAATAAACCAATTTCTTTGCTGGCCCTTGCGGCTCTCGCCTCGCTTTTCATTGCCCTCGACGGCGCGGGGCTAGCGAGGCTTCGAGCTGCGCAGTCTTCTCAAACGAAGCGTTCGCGAGTGCTCGGTTTAAAGAAAGGCGACGACGCCAATCCCCTCGGAATCCAATTCCACGACATCACGCTGCGAGCAGGCATTCACTTTCATCACGAGCGCGCCGCTTCGGACCAAAAGCTCTATCTCGAAACTATGGGCGCCGGCGTCGCTTGGCTCGATTACAATCAAGACGGTTTCCTCGACGCTTTCTTTGTGAACAGCGGCTACACACCTTTCTTTCATCCCGCGAAGCCCCCGCAGCCCGCGCTCTATCGCAGCAACGGCGACGGCACCTTCACCGACGTCACGCAAAAAGCCGGAATCTCCGCCGACGGAACCTTCTTCTTCGGTGTCGCCGTCGCTGATTTCGACAATGACGGCTACCCAGATCTCTACATGACCGGCTATCGTCACTCCGTCCTCTATCACAATAATCGCGACGGCACCTTCACCGACGTCACCGCCAAGGCCGGCGTCGGCGACGACGGCGCCTGGGCTACTGCCGCCGGCTGGTTCGACTACGATCGCGACGGCAAACTCGATCTTCTGGTCACCAACTACGTTCAGTTCGACGTGGACCACCCGGTTTCCTGCGGCGAGAACAAACCTGGTTTTCGCGCGTACTGCCATCCTGACAGCTTTTCTGGCACCTCCGCCCGCCTCTATCACAACAATGGCAACGGCACCTTCACCGACGTCACCAAATCCGCGGGTCTGGTGAACAACGATGGCAAGAGCCTTGCCGTCGTCCTCGCGGATTTGAATGGCGATGGCTGGCCGGATATTTTTATCGCCAACGACACGCAGCGTAATTTTCTCTACCTCAACAACCACGATGGAACATTTCGCGACGTCAGTTACACCAGTGGCGCCGGCTTTAGCGAAGAAGGCCTGCCTGAAGCAGGAATGAGCGCCGACGCCGCCGATGTTCGCAACCTGGGCATCTACGATCTTTACGTCAGCCACCTCGATTTCCAACTCAATCGCTACTACCGCAACAACGGCGATGGCACCTTCACCGACGCCACGATTCCTTCGGGCCTGGCGCAAACCAACTATCTCAACAGCAGTTTTGGCGCCCGCTTCTTTGATTTCGACAACGACGGTTGGCGCGATCTCCTGGTGATCAACGGTCACATCCTCGACAACATTCCGCTTTATCATCCCGATGTCACATACGCGGAGGAGAAGAGACTCTACCGCAACACTGGCAACGGTCGGTTTGTCGACGCCACAATGACACAGGACGCCAGCTTTCGCGCGCCACGAGTGGGCCGCGGCCTCGCCGTTGGTGACTACGACAATGACGGCTGGCCGGATTTTCTCGTTAGCAACAACGGCGAAGAGGCGCAGCTTTTTCGCAACGACGGCGGATCGCGGCAAGTGCCAAATCGCAATCACTGGCTGGGAGTCCACCTGGTCGGCACAAAGAGCAACCGCGACGCGATTGGTGCTCAGCTCAAATTAGTGGCCGGCGATTTCGCCAGCTACGACCAGGCCAAAGGGGGCATGAGCTACTGTTCCGCCCAGGATCCCCGCATCTATTTCGGCCTCGGGAGCCACGCGCACGTCGATTTGCTCGAGATAACCTGGCCCAGTGGCGCGCGCGAAGTCCTTCGCGATTTCCCCGCAGACCAGATTGTCACCATCGAAGAAGGGAAGGGCCTGACTCCGCATCACTATCCGACGCTCCGTACCAGAAAGCCACCACGTCTCGGCTATAATTCCCGCCCGTGAACACCATTCTCGATGGCATCCGCGTTGTTGAGTTAACGGAGGCTCTCGCCGGCCCCTATTGCGCCATGCTGCTGGGTGATCTCGGCGCCGATGTCATCAAGGTCGAGCGCTCCGGCACTGGCGATCAATCGCGGTCTTGGGGACCTCCGTTTGTCGGCGGCGAATCCGCGTATTTTCTTGCCACCAATCGCAACAAGCGCTCGATTGTACTGAACTATGATGACCCACACGCCGCGGAAGCGCTTCAAAAGCTGCTCGCCAGCGCCGACGTTTTCCTTCACAACCAACCGTCGCGCGCATCGCTCCAAAAACGGGGTATGGACGCAGAAACGCTCTGCGCGAAAAATCCGCGGATCATTTATTGCAGTATTACAGGCTACGGCTTCAGCGGTCCCAAAGCGGAAATGCCCGGCTACGACATCCTCGCTCAAGCCGAAACGGGCGTGATGAGCTTTACTGGCGAGCCCGGCGGCGGCCCGCTGCGTTACCCCATCGCCATCGCGGACATGACTTGTGGAATGTACGCTGCCATGGGAATTCTGGCGGCGCTTTTCAACCGGGAGAAAACAGGCCGCGGCCAGGTTCTCGACATGGCGCTTTTTGACTCGCAGTTGACGTGGCTCGCGAATATCGGCAGCAGCTATCTGAATGCGGGCGCTTCGCCACAGCGCTGGGGCAACGCCCATCCCAATATCGTCCCTTATGAAGTTTTTTGTGGAGGCGATGACCGCTACTTCGTCGTGGGGGTGGGAACCGAAGCGCTGTGGAAAAAGTTTGTGGACGCGCTCGGACTGCAAGAAGAAATCGGGGCCGATCTACGGTTCAAAACCAACGCGGACCGCATCAAGCACCGTGCGATCCTCGTGCCTCAGCTGCAAAACATTTTTTCGCAACAGACTGCTGCAACCTGGCTCGAGAAATTTGCCGCCGCAGGAATTCCCGCCGCCCCCATCAACACGGTTGCCGAAGCGGTCAGCACCGCGCAAACTCAAGCGCGAGGCTTGATTATCCAGCTCGAGCATCCAGCAGTAGGCACCGCCAAAAGCATCGCCAACCCAGTTTGTTTTTCAGCGACGCCTGTTACCTATCGCTTGCCGCCGCCCCTCCTCGGCGAACACAGCGCCGAGATCTTTCGCAGCTTTGGTTACTCCGAGGATGCTTCACGGGAGTTCGCAAGCGAATCTCCAAAGTGAGACTGCCGATCTCCGTAACGTATAGATCGGTTCGCAACTGCCCCTTTGGCTATAGCATTGAACAGTTGCTCCAATAAGGTTGTAGTCCACTTTGCAAGGCGTTCTTCCGCACCTAGGCGATCGTGTACGGCGGATTGAACTCAGGGACTCCGGCGCGTCGGCCGGCAATCCACCGCAAAACATAAACGTTCTTGGGGTCCGTGAGGTCACCAGTCAAGGCATTTGCTAAGACCTCCAACAACGTATGCGCCGCTAGATCCTTGTAGTAATCAATATCCGGCTCGACCACGACGCACTCTACGCCATCGATGGTTCGCGTGTCCTCTTCGTGAAACGTTAGTTGGACGTTTGCTTCTCCGAATTCGGTTTGCTTGTAGCTGCTGGTTGCCCCTTTGTGGAACAAATGCGGATCCAGTTCCGGCGTAAATTCACCTTGCTGAGCCGCAAGCTTGACCTGGGTCACCAGGTTCTTGTCTGCGTACGCATAAAAACGATCCTGAGCTGGCGCACCTATGCTCCGATCGGGAATGTCCTCCCAAACGAGCTGTTTCAAATAAGTCAACGGAGTACCGGATGGCAAATCAATGTCTCTCATTGCGGTCATCAGATTCCAAAGACAGGCAAGCGCAGGTGCTTTGTCTTCCATTAGGTTTTCGTATCGCTCCTTCGCATCTGCACCTGAAGTAGCTCCGCGCGAAAGGATGGCGTGGATCTCGGGATACGTTTGTTGAACGTTCGCCCAACTCGCATTTGCAAACTGGAAGCTCGCGTCGTTCGGCAAGAGCATTAGATCAAGAGTTTGCGGCAGCGTTTTTGAGACCTTGACAGGTGTGAAGCCTGCGTCTTTACAGTTGTCCGCCGAGGCAATCACGGTATAGCTGTCACCAAAATTGTCGTAGAAAGGAACCTGAAATTGAAAGTTAGAACCCCGGCGAAAGTCACTGAGCAACTGCTTCTGATTCCCATCAATGATTCGCAGGAGAAGATTCTTGACTCCTGGTCCAATCGGTTGTCGCGTTCCATCGAATAGATTCAGCAGAATAGTGGCCTGGTCATTTGTTCCTATCGTTGCTGGGCTTGCCATAGCCTCCTCCTTAGAAATCTCTGCGGTTCGCTAACCTAATCCGAACTCTAGCCCCTTTTCTCAGGCGATCGATTTCACCGCCCTCGCCACCATGGACACGATACTTAGCGTGGGATTGACAGCCACGGCTCCTGGAATGATCGATGCGTCTAGCACGTAGAGCCCATCATGCACCGTCTCCGCACCGGCCGCCGTGTTGTAAACCTGTCCGTTGCTGTTCACAACCCCGTCCGTTGAGCTGCCGCCGATGGGACAGCCTCCCAGAGGATGCACGACGACCAGCTTCTTCGAGACAAATGGTTCCAATCCGTGCCACAAGGGAAACGCCCGATAGGTTCCATTCATCGCCTTGGCCAACTCCTGAAGAACCGCTTCCGCCTTTTGAAACGTTGGGTGCTTGGCGATCGCGCTGGTGAATTTGAGCTTAAGGTCGTCCCCGTCCAGCGTGAAGACCCCTGTCGCATCGTCAATGCCCATGCAATTGAACCAGCAAGTGTTCATCAGCATTTCCGCTTCTGTCTGCATGGTATTGGGGTCGCTATAATCGGGCAGTTGAGCGTTATTCCACAGCAACCCCAGCATGTCGATGACATCAGCTTGTCCATTGTCTTGTTCCAGCATTTTTAATGTTTTCTCGACCAGCGATGCAAACATGGCTGGGATGCCTGCATCTTCCACATTCACTAACAACTTCCCGTCTCGAAACGTGACGTGTGACGTGTTGATCGGCCCACGCGTCGCATAAATTGGGTACTGCAGCTTGGCCGGGTCCACCGTAACAAAGCCCGAGAAGTCTCCGTTGGTCGAAAATCTTGACCCGAGTGTATTGCTCACCGCAAGCTTCCCCTTATTCTTGTCCCGCGAGCGCAACATTATCTCCGTACTGCCCAGGCATCCAGCCGCCATGATCACGCTTTTGGCCGTCGGGTGATATTCGCTGCCATCCTCGAGGCCCGTGTAATGCACTGTGTAACCCCCGCCCGGGATCGGCTCGATCCATTCCACATTCGCAAGGGGCCGTATCAAGACTTTGTCTTGGGCTGCCAACGGAAGCTGATTCAACAATGTCTTGTTCAGCGTATGCCGTGCTGCGGGCAGGCACCCGAGAAAACACCGCCCCTGCCGCTCACAGAAATTCTTGTTTGTGGCCATATCACCTGGATTTGCTTCCTTAATCTGCAGCTTCAAGGGTGCCCACTGCTCGACAACCTGCCCCGCCAGTGGCGGAGATACGCTCGCGGACGCGTCTCTCAAAAACCGCGAGCGCCCAAGCAGCCTCGGATCACTGCTATTGACCGCATTCAGTTGGTTCTGAGGAATCGCCTGCGGGTACTTCGTTACGACCTGATTCGGCGCCCCGCGATTGACGATCATCCAGTTCAGCCCCTCGGCATAATTCGCCGGAAGGAGCTTCGCTTTGTCGGGCCAGCTCGCCATGGCTGGGTATTGATTTTTGTCCGTATCAAAGAATGGCTCAATCGTCACATTGGAGTAGATCAGTGAGCCACCGCCGACGCCGCTCGCCGCAATCACATCTGCCTCATCGAAAGTGTTATAGCGGTAGAGCGGCCGTGGTCTCTCTTTCCCTGTGAAAAACTCAGCCACGCCGTTGGCAAAGTCCTGTAGCGCGCCGGCTACGCCATTCGCTTTCACTATGCCCAGAAAGTCTATGATTCCCCGCCGGTGATCCGGTCTCGGCCAGTACTGCACGGGTTGCGTCTTCAAGAACGGATTCATCGGATTCTCGGCCGACAGTTCCGGGGTGAGCCACCACACTCCACGCTCTAGAATGAAGACGGTTTTCCCTTTTTGGGCCTGGTCGATCGCCGCAACCGCCGCTCCAAATCCCGACCCAATCACAATCACTTCGAAATCAAAGGCCATGGCTCCTCCTCAAACCCTTTCAGTCTTTAGTCCGTCGAGGCCCTAGCACCAGACTCAAACCAGCCAGCATGTGGTCAAACGAACGGTTCTCCATCATCAGCACGACGATGTGCTTGAGGTTATCCAATCCCGCTGGCGGCATAGTCCCCCCACGGCTGTCGAAGATCTGCCTGATTCTCTTGGAGTAGTGACACGAGACACCCGAAGCGTTTCAACGGCTTACGCAATGTCTCACGCAATGTCTAGGCTGGGTATTGCAGCATCTCTTATAACCCAATCAGTAAAAGAAAGCTATGCAGAGGACGAAGGGCAGCGGCACATGACAGTGGCCTTACTTTAGAGACGGGCTGTAAACGGTCAATCGCTCCCGCGTCGCCAATTCACGACCCCGCATAAAGCTGGAATGGCGCCCAGTAGAAAGGCTTCCGGAAAACGGATTTGGTGTCAGCTGAATGGAGGAGGGTTAGCTTGGCATCGCGCAAGGCCGCTGCAGGATCCTTGCCTTGGCTCAATTCACCGTAAAGCGTGTCCATTAACTGAGGCGTGGAAGCGTCGCTCACTTCCCACAGCGCACCAATCACGTTATGCGCTCCCGCGCGCAAAAACGCCCAGGAAAGCCCCACTAAGCCTTCTCCCGAATACGCGCGCGTTCCGGAACCGTTGCAAGCAGAAATGGTCACGAGATTGGCATTTAAGTGATGCGTCACAATGTCCCGCGCATACAGTTTGTAAGAATCCCCTTCCTTGCTGAGAATCACGGCGGATTCCAACGGCCGCGTGTGGCTGGCCGTCCCGTGCGTAACAAAATGCAGATAGGAAAAGCGCTCCGGGTTGCTGCGGAGATAAGCGGAAGGCGTCGCCTGCTTCCCTTCCAGAACCTCCCGTTGCGACTCGGGAAAATAGTGCTCAATTTTCTGCATTTCCGCGGGTGCCTGCGCGAGCGCAGGAAAATCCGCATTCGACTGCTCGGTGTTGCCGACAAGCAACAGACTCTTCCCTTTGCTCAGTTTTTCCCTCGCGGAACGCTCCAAAAGCGTAAGCGAACTGGCCGTGGTCAGGGTTACGTCCTCGATCCAGAAATGAGGTTGCGGCTCCGGCACAACCAGTGTCTCGAAGTTCAGCCCGTACAAACTCTCGTCCGGCAGCACAATGACGCGCGATCCTTGAGGAATCAGCTTCTTCGCCGGCTCAACCAGCATGGCGTATAACCGTTTCCCGTCGCCGCTGCCAGCGTCCTGCGCATCGCGAATCCCCAAAATCGTCTTCTGATACGACTTCACTACCGGCTCAATCTCCTCCGCTTTCGGCAACGTGAAATAAGCAATCTTCGCTGGCGTAATCACCCACAAAGAAGACTGGCTGCGTCCTATCCAGTAAAAAAGAAGCGTCGCCTTGAGACTCCGTGCCAACTGTTGTGGTCGCAGCAAGGAGGAATTTGCCTTGGTCTCATCTGCCGCCGTGGCCAGCCCTTCTTCCAGCGTGCGCGCCCGGCTAAGATCGGCCACCCCCAGGGCGTCCAATAGTCGTTTCTGCCCAATAAGGAAATTCACGTACGCATCGTAGAACTCGATGGCGCTAGATAAAAAAGACAACCGGAATTCCTCGCGCTGGACAGTATCTCGGGCTTTGGTGATTGTACGGATTGACTCTTTGAATTCTCGTTCGGCCAGAGACGCGTCGCCTTGGGCGGCGTGCGTTTGGGCAAGGTCCGCTTGGGCTTCCCAGCGCAGCGGTGTTTCTACGCTCGAATCTCCAACTATTTTTTGAAAGGCCGTTTCGGCCTCTATATATTGTTTTTTGGTCGCCGCAATGCGACCGGAGATGATCGTCGAAGACGCCATCCCAAACTGATCGCGCCCCGCACGCTCAATCTTCAGCGCCTCTCCATTATACTTTTCGGCCTCGTCCGGGCGACCGACGGCAAGTGCAATATCCGATAGCGTGTTCAGACATGCTGTCAACGTGTATTGGTCGTCTTGACCTTTGGCAAGGGTAAGAGCCCTCAGTGCAGTCGCGTCCGCCTGAGTGTAGCGATGCTGTTGGGAATAAACACCCGCCAGAGAGGTCAACCAGAAAATCTGATTGTCCACGAGGCCGGCCTGCCCCGCCTTGCTCTCGGCCTCAGTCAAGGATTCCTCTGCGCTCCGGAAGTCTCCGACAACCGAATAATTCCAGCCCATATTGCCAAGGGCTCTTGACTCGGAAGAGAGTGACCCGAGATCTCGCGCTTTGCGCAACGCCGTCGTAAACCAATCGATGGCCTCGTCATAGTGCTCCTGCCACATAGCGACGTTTCCCATGCTGCCGAGAGCGAGAACCTCTAGGGAACCTTGCTTTTGAGCGCGCGCGAGGCCAAGTACTCTACGGAAAGCGGTGGCGGCCTCTGGGTATTTCTTCTGGTCAAGCTCGAGGGTGCCTCGCGCCTGCGCCACATCTCCGAGCATTGATGAATGAATAGTCGTAGCAAGTGCTTCCGCCTCAGAGATAGAGGAGTCCGCAGCCTCGAATTGTTGTAAGAAATCGTGAGCTAGCCCCTGAACCATTTTCCTCTGCACTTCGGTGTCCGTGCGGCTCAGTGATAGCGGCAAGGACTCATTCAATAACTGAAGGGATTCAGAGTAGGCTCCGCGCAGCATCAGTATGTGGGCTTTTTGGACACGGAAGCGCGCGGCCCATTCTGCATTACTCTGAAATCTTGTGAATGCAGCATCCGCCTCGTGAAGAGCAGAGTTGAGTTGTCCGCGCCGCGCAGCCTCGCGGATCCTAAGGAGTGTTGCGTCAGGCGAAGCAGAGTGCTGACAGCCGTAGCCTACGAGGAGAGCCACTAAGGCTAATACGACTCGCAAACAGTATGGGGTTAGGAGCTCAAGGGGCTCGGAGGCCAGGGTTTTCCGTTGGTGCTGGCTTCCGCCGCTGTAATGTCCGCGACGTGCGGCGAACCGAGCTCGAGGCGCAGCATTGTCAGAACGCGTCTCCCAGGCTCGGCAAACACTTCGGCAAGAGCGATTTTCCCAAAATTTGGCACTCGAAAGACGTGCTTCTTCGGATCCACGCCCTCTAAATCGGTTTGGATATTTTCCACTAGCGAGCAAATGGCCACGCCCTTGTTGTCGCTGATGTACCTTATTCTCTCGGATTCTTCCCTACTTTCAACTTTTTTTCGAAGGTCGTCAAAGGTTTCAGAATCGCTCAGCAACTTATGACGCAGCGCCACCGTCAGCAAGTGTCCATGAACTCTAAGGTTGTGGAACTCGCTTCCCACCGAGACAATGTGCCCCTCTGGCTTATGCCTCTTGTGTGTCGAGACCAGCCGCGACACGATGCGATCAGCGGTCACAATTTGCAAGACATCCAAGTCCTCGATTGTTGTGGTGGCAGTGGTTAAGACGGTATCAGCATCAATCCATCTTCCGGTGACTTCCGTGTGGGCCGTACGGAACGAGACAAAGTCTGAGTGGAAGAAATGATCCGCATGAGCTCGCGCATGACCACCAATCGTCGGAAGTGACGCAGAAGCCTGGGCTTTGATCAGGACGCGGCCCGGGTGTCGGAATTCAGCGCTTAGGGCGTGGCCTTCGGCGTGAAAATGAAAAGGAATGCGGGGCTGGGGACTCATTAGACACCTCAGTCAGTTGGATTGGAGCGCAATACTTACTCATTTATTGCTGGAATTCAACAGAAAAACCAAGGCGCAAGACTTCTTCCTGAGTTCCCTCGCCGCTGGAGCCCGAACCGGTGAAGACCAGCGCGTACTTGCCTGGCTTGATTCGCTTAGCCGGAACTACAAACTGGGCTTCCTGGTTGATACTGCTCCCCGGAACCACGGCCTCCAGGACAGAGCGCCCCGATTCGTCCTGCAACCGGCAAAGGTAGCTGCTGAAAGCTTTTGACGGCGTGAAATCAAACTTCAGCGCAAAGCTTTCGTCAGGATGAACGGGTACCTTCACCTCTTCCCCGCCCCGCGTGTTGGCCATTTGCAACGAAAAAATCGACGTAAACACTTGCCCAGCGCCGCGTGCGGCTTCTTGCTTCACTCGTGGAATCGTAACTACGTTCTGATAGGTCACGACCAGCAAGAGCGCCGCAAACGCGGGCACCGCAAAAGCAGGTTTGAGCCACGCAAACCAGCCTCCTCGCGCTCGAACCGGCACCGGCGCCTCGTTACGGGCTTCTTCACGAAACACTTCTCGTGTCGTGTCGACCAACGTTGACGCGGCGTAAACGTCCTTCGCGCACTCCGGGCAATCTATATAATGGTCTTCGTATTCATCTCGTTGAACGCGGGGGAGTTCGCCGAGCACATACTTCACCGCGAGTTGCAGGTCTTCCGCCTGTTTGCAATTCATATGTGCCTTCTCTACCTTCTGTGCCTTCCGTGCCTTTCTCTACCTTCCATTGACTAGTGCCGGCAGCCACAGAATCGTTTCACTAACTTGCCCATCTATTCGCCCGCCATTCGCGTTTTGCTCGTTACTTATAGAGAACACGGAACTTATCCTTGGCCCTGAGCACCAGCACCCTTAAGTAGTCCCGGTTTACCCCAAATTCGTTGCAAATCCTGTCTTTGTCCTCCTCATCGAAAAACAATCGCCTTAGGATTCGGCGGTCCTTCTCCGGCAGTTGACCCAGGACTTTCCTAACGTGCTCAGCCGTCTCCTGCGTCACCAGTAAACCCTCTAGATCCAACACTTTATCTGCCACTTCCACCGCATCATCCTCTGCGTGCGAGTTCTTGGAGGCCTGCCGGAAATATTCCAGCAAAACGTGGTTGCTAACAGAGTTGACGAAGGCCCCGAAGCACTCCGCCTGCCTCACTTCCCCTTTTTGTACCTTAACTATGACCCTTAGCAGGGTGTCCTGAACAAGGTCGTCGATTACATCGGGGGGCAGCCTTCGGGCTCGAAAGCGAATGCGCAGGAATCTTCCAAAATACATGGCAAAGTGACGCTGCGTCTCAGGGTCGCCTGCCCTGAGCCTGTCCAAATAGCCTTTATCAAACCGAAAAAAGTCCACGCGTGCCCTCGGGGACCCGCGCTCCAAATCACGGAGCGCTATGGAACACAAATGTCGCTGCCTGGCGCGACTCACACCACTGCATTCCTGAATTGTGAGCCGCATCGCGCGACTTGGGCATGGAGTATACCGTCGCCCCGCCCCACCCGCAATGGACCTCAGCGATGAATAAGCATCCCCACTTGTACCGGCGACTTTACGTCGCCATCTCCTCTCTTGTAGCGGCGACTTTACGTCGCCATCTCCTCTCTTGTACCGGCGACTTTACGTCGCCACCTCCTCTCTTCAACCTCCTCTCTTCCACCTCCTCTCTTCCACCTCACCACCGTATCTTGCTGGAAATGCTTGACTTGAATAGTTCGCAAAATACGTAACTTCATAGTACAAATACCAGTGCCTAACTAGTTCGCTATGCCCCGCCCGCCCTCCTCCGTCTTTCTTCCCTTCCCGCTGTCATCCCGAGCGTAGCAGGCCGAACTCCTATTCCGCTCTGCTCCTGCAGAACGTCGGCCTGCGTAGTCGAGGGATCTCTCTTCAGGTTTCCTTCTGCTTTCTGCTTTCTGCTTTCTGCTTTCTGCTTTCTGCTTTCTGCTTTCTGCTTTTCCCTTCTTGCTTGCTTTCCCAACCAAAATTCCCACCCTCGTCCCTCGCCTGTGGAAATCTCCGCCCTAGGTAAATCGAACTATCTACGTTCCCGAACCGTTTTCCACAGCTTTGGTCGGTATCCCAACCAAACACCACAAATCTTGCCCACTCCTTCCCAAATTGGCATATACGCACCCCCACGCATTCTGAACCACAACGCCCTCGGAGGCTTCATGCGCTCATTCCTACTCGCCTCGTCCGCAGTCGTCGTACTCACGGTTTGCACTCCGCTAACCCTTGCCCAAGTCCCCGACCCAACCATTGCCGCGCAGGCACCGCAACCAGGTGTTGGACATCATTACATCGGCAACGGCACCGAGACCGTGAACCCGGCGGACGGTTCCCTCAGTTTCGACCTTCCCTTGCAGCCGCCGGCAGGCAGAGGGCTCTCTGCCAGTTTTGGCATTCGTTTCAGCGGCACCGAGCAGTTCTATCTAAGCAATCGGACCACAGCCAACCAGAATCTCGTCTGGACGGCGAACTGGGATCCAGCCGGGCAAGCTCCCTGGCAAGTAGGCGCTTGGAGCTACGATCTACCAGTTGTAACAGCCTACGACCTCGATCTTTTGGTCAGCCACCATCCCCAATAATGGCTGCCCAAATGGAGTCTGTACCTATAGCACCAACTATTGTTACGGTACGGACAGTTACGTTTTTCGCGGGCTTGATGGTGTTCAGTATTCGCTCCCGCTCGGAAGTGTCTTCCCAGATCCCAACAATCAGCAGCAAGGTTACTGCCCCTCGCCGCCTAACAATGTGAAAAGCCCAGCCAACAATCACGGGATTCTGTCCAGCTTGCAAACCGGGACGGTCATCGACCATTCGGGCACTGACCTGCCCCCATTTTCCGCGCACGGGATCATACGACACCTCGATCGTCTGACGGCTTAGCTTCTGCCTCCGGCAGTGGGGCGAGATGCGGCGCGCAGGGAGCCGTAGGCGACCGGAGCGCTGCATCTCGGCGGGCGAAC
>DATEGP010000116.1:0-18069 GCA_035280045.1 Candidatus Acidiferrum sp. | reverse complement strand
TTCAACGTCCCGCCGGTAACGCTGTCGCCCGCCTTCTTTTCGACCGGCATCGGCTCGCCGGTGACCATCGACTCGTCCACCGCGCTCGCGCCTTCGCGAATCACGCCGTCCACGGGAACGCGCTCGCCCGGACGCACTCGCAGCCGGTCGCCGCGATTCACCTGGTCGAGCGCTACATCTCTCTCGCCATTCGCCGCCAACACATGCGCTTGTTGTGGAGCCAAATTCAGCAACGCGCGAATCGCGCCGCTCGTCCGCTGCCGTGCGCGCAATTCCAAAACTTGCCCCAGCAACACGAGCGTCGTAATGACCGCCGCTGCTTCAAAGTAAACCGGAGCCGCACCCTCCATTCCACGGAAGGAAGCAGGAAATACGTGCGGGAAGAAGGTTGCCGCTACACTCTCGGCAAACGCCGCGCCCGTTCCCAAGCCAATAAGCGTAAACATGTTCGGGCTGCGATTGACGAGCGACGCCCAGAATCGCTGAAAAAATGGCCAGCCTCCCCACAGCACCACTGGTGTAGCCAAGACAAATTCGATCACGTTGCGAACACTGTGCGTCACCTTCAAGCCGAGCGCGTCACCAAGCATGGAGAGAACCAACACCGGCACTGACAACGCGGCGCTCACCCAAAACCGCCGCCGCATCGAGTCGTACTCCGGATCGGCTTCGACCTCCGCGAAAACATCCATCGGCTCGAGCGCCATCCCGCACTTCGGGCACACGCCCGGGCCAATTTGCACAATCTCGGGATCCATCGGGCAGGTGTAGCGTACGCCTTGCGCATTCGAGGGAGCGGTCGCAGAAGACGCCGTGGCAACTGGCGCGTCATGCATAGCTTGGTGCCCAGCGTGCATCGGAGCATGCGCCGCCGAAGGAGCTTGGACCTGCGCGTGCCCATGCCCGTGGGCATGCTCCATGCCTGCCGTGCCCGGCGCCGCCAGAAACCTCTCTGGATCTTGGGCAAACCGCTCCGCGCAACGCTTCGAGCAGAAATAATGGGTTTTCCCTTTATGCTCGATGTTTCCCGCCGCTTTCGCAGGATCGACAGACATCCCGCACACCGGGTCTTTTACCTTCTGCGGGCCTGACAAAATTGGCAGGCTCGCGCCGGGCGGTTTCGGGTTCATTGGGAAGTCGGACATGTCGCTATATTAGATGATTCCTGGTTACATCCCTATTCATCAAGATTTCGCCCACGGCTGGTATAATCCCGCCATGACACTTGTCGAAGTTACCTTCGAACTCCAATCCCCGCTGAGCGACGACCAGTTGAACCGCCTCGGCGAATTCGCTAACACTTACGGCCTCCGCCGCTTCCGCCTCGACGATTCGCGAAAGCAACTGTCGTTCGAATATGACGCTTCGCGCCTGCGCGAGACGCAAGTGTCCCACGCCCTCGGCCAGGCGCGAATCGCCGTCGCCCGCCGCCTGAATTAACTTTAGATTCGACCTGCAGAAAATCGAGCGCGCTAGCGCGTCGCATCCCTCCACTCTCCGTGTACTCTGTGATCCGTGTGTTAAAATCCGCCGGTCCCTAAGAGTAACTTCGCTGTGAGTAACTTACTTACGCGGTCTCGCTGAGGAGCGCCAATGACACCAACCTTTAGCCGTCGTGCATTTATTCTGCTTGTTGATATCGGCGCTGCGTTTCTCCTGGCAGCAACCGCGGCGGCCCAGAGTTCTTCGGCGCAATCGGGCCAGGCGACCCTGGCCAACGAAACGCCCGCGCAACTCAAAACCGCCGACAGCACTTGGGACTACTCCCGCCGTGACGTGATGATTCCCATGCGCGACGGCGTAAAGCTCCACACGGTCATCCTTGTTCCTAAAGGCGCGAAGAACGCTCCCATTCTGCTCACGCGCACGCCTTACAGCGCGACCGAACTCACCTCTCACGCGGCAAGCGCTCATCTCGGCCCCATCCTCTGGGGCTATGACAACGCCACCGAAGTCATCGTCGAAGGAGGCTACATCCGCGTGGTGCAAGACATTCGCGGCAAGTACGACTCCGAGGGCGACTACGTCATGAACCGGCCGCTCCACGGCCCGCTGAATCCCACGCCCGTGGATCATTCCACCGACACCTACGACACCATCGACTGGCTGGTGAAGAATCTTCCCGAGAGCAACGGCAAAGTCGGCATTCTCGGAATTTCCTACGACGGCTTCTTGCCGCTGATGGCGCTGGTGAATCCGCATCCGGCGCTGAAAGTTTCCGTTCCCATGAATCCTATGGTCGATGGCTGGATGGGCGACGACTGGTTCCACAACGGCGCCTTCCGCCAGCAGAACATGCCCTACATCTACGAACAGGAAGCCACGCGCGACAACAAAGCCAAATGGTGGGTCAGCCACTTCGATGACTACGACGAGTACATGCACGCAGGTTCGGCTGGCGAACTTGGCCGCGAACACGGCCTTGAACAGGTCGGCTTCTGGCGCAAGATTCTCGAGCATCCCAGCTACGACTCCTGGTGGCAGGAGCAGGCGATGGACAAAATTCTCGGGGCGCAGCCGCTGAAAGTTCCCGTGATGCTGGTACACAGCCTATGGGACCAGGAGGATATTTACGGCGCCATCGCAGTCTACAAAGCCATCAAGCCCAAAGACACCAACAATGACAAAGTGTTTCTCGTGATGGGCCCGTGGCATCATGGCCAGGAAATTGAAGATGCAAGTTCGCTCGGCGCATTGAAATTCTCAAGCGACACTGGACTCTATTTCCGCAAAGAAATTTTGGCCCCTTTCCTCGCGCAGTATTTGAAGGACGGAGCGCCGAAAGCCGACGTCGCTCCAGTGAATGCCTTTGAAACTGGCGCAAATAAGTGGGAGCGGTTGCCCGCTTGGCCGGCTGGATGCCCGAGCGGTTGCGCGATCCACCCGACTCCGCTCTATTTGTCCGCAGGATTGAAACTCAATTTTGCTGCGCCGAAGCCGAACGACGCTCCTTTCGACGAATACATTTCCGATCCCGCAAAACCCGTGCCCTTCCGCGCGCGGCCCAGTCAGCCTGTGGGCTACAGCGGCCGTTTCACTTGGTCGCAGTGGCTCGTGGACGATCAACGCGAAGCCTCCGGCCGGCCTGATGTCCTAGCTTTCGTTTCCGACGTATTGCGCGAGCCGGTGAAAATCAGTGGCCAGCCCATCGCTAACATCGTCGCTTCCACTAGCGGCACCGATTCCGACTGGGTCGTGAAATTGATTGATCTCTATCCCGACGAAGTGGCTGGCCAGGAAGAAATGGGTGGCTATCAATTGATGATTTCCGCCGACGTCTTCCGCGGCCGCTATCGCGAAAGCCTGGAAACTCCCAAAGCCATCGCGTCAGACAAGCCTCTGCTCTACAAATTTAATCTGCCCACCGCCAACCACGTCTTCCTGGCGGGCCATCGCATCGTGGTACAAATCCAGTCGAGCTGGTTCCCGCTCTACGACCGCAATCCGCAAACGTTCGTGCCAAATATTTTCTGGGCCAAGCTAGGCGACTATCGAAAAGCAGCGCAGCGCATTTACCACGCGCCCGGTCAGACAAGCTTCATCGAAATGCCGTTGGTAACGGTCCCCTAGGACTTATGATGTTGGCCGCGCAAAGTGCCTTCTAATGAGCGCTGCGTGAATGGCATGGCGATTCTGAACACTTCGACGTGGATCCTGCTCTTCTTTGACGTTCTCGGTGTGTGGTTGGTTGCGCGCCCGAGCGACTTGATAAATCTATGGACTGCACGCCGAATACCGGTCTCCGAGTTAAACCGCTTCCTCCTCCGCCTGTTCGGCATGTTCCTCCTCTCGATGCAGGTGATGCACTGGGAACTTAGGGCAAAAAGCTCGAATAGCGGGTCGATGACGCGTTGGTTCTCGATCGCCTTTGGTGTGGCCGCAGTTGCTTTTCTTGGATACCACTTTGCGGGTCTGTTCACGTCAAAACTCGACCAACGGACACAAGTGGATAAAGCGAACCGTCGCTACCTTCTGCCGGAATCGGAAGGGGAGGCCAAGGTCCGGTACAGGGCCGCATGGCAAAAGTATCGGAGGCTGCGCGTCGCTTTTCCGGTCGCGTTTCTTGGTTGGCTTCCCTTCGGTTATCTTCTCGGTGCGGCATTCCGTTTTTTAAACTGGAATGGATATGTCGCGGGAATAATGATCCTAGCTTGGATTCCGCTGATCCCCATATTCGGCTGGCAATGGTCGTTCTGGCAGTGCCCGCGCTGCGGCTATGCCTTCAAAGGACCACATCAACCGTTTTTCCCAAAGCGCTGCCATCACTGCCAGTTGCCAATTTGGGCTGAATCTCCGGACGACTAGGATCGTGCATCAATCCCCGATGCTAAGAAATTGATTATTCGACAGAAAAAAATGGGGCCCCCGCTTGGGATCGGGGGCCCCGTAAGGCGCGTTTCAGTTGCTAGCGTCGTTTTCACGCCAGCGCGTGGGGTCATCCATCCTAGCTTCCCTCTCAGAGGCAGGTGGGAACGATCTGTCAAGACCAACAAGCAAGCCCCTTCCCCCTCGCTTGTCGTTCTCAACAGCTCGTCAGACGAAACGCGCCTACGCACCCATATAATGCACGGCTCCGACCAACTTGGAGCAGGGGATACGGAGCATCTAAGTTTATTTTTATGTACAAGTTACGTTTACACAGTTTCGCCGGGATGTGCTCCAAAAATGGACTCCCAATTCAAATCGGAACCCACTTTGGGATTACGAGCTGATTCGCTCAACTCACCGCGTAGGCCACGATGCGCCAACCCCAGTTCCAGAACCCGGGTAACAGAACTCCCAACCGTCCCGCGCTATCGGTTTTCTCAGAATGCTGGCGCAGAATGGCGCATGCGATCTTTTCGCATTGGAACACTCTTGCGCCGCAGGTTTTCATTCCAACTGCTCACTTCAGCAATCTGCTTTCTGGCTTGCGCGCTGCCTCTTCTTGCCGACACACCTTCCTTGGTGCGGTCCGCACCCACGGGCGGCTGCTACTGCCACTGCGCGGAGTCCAAAGTGCGCGGCGGCTGCGTGAAAATGTGTGAATCCAAGAAATACGCGTACCGCTGGTGGGCCGCCAGTTGCGCCAAGCCTCACATGAGCACTCCACGCCACGATTCCCACGCCGGCCCCCGCTTCCCCCATCCCGGCCGCGCTGAACATGCTGAACTCCTGAAGTAGTCTTTAGTTCCCGGCTCAATTATCTTCGCAGGGATTAGATTGTGTTGGCTGTTGAAATAGAAACCGCAGAGCGAGGAGCTCCGCCCGCCTCGCCAAGAAGATTTCCAAGAATCTCCGGAATTTCGAAGATGGCGCGATTGTTTTGCACTGCAACACTTTTGCGAAATTCCGCGAGCCTCGCAGGCTCCAGCATTTGCTTTACTCCGCTGGCCACATCCTTGAAACTTTTCAGCACGATGCCGACGTTTTTCTCTTTCACCCATTCCGCGTTGTAGCGCTCCTGTGGCAGCGTCCACGCGTTGCATTCAATCAGCACCGGCAGCTTGCGAATCATTGCCTCTGCAATACTTCCCGGCCCGGGCTTGCCAATAAAGAAATCTGCAGCCCGCATCAAGCGATGCACCTCTTTTGTAAATCCAACGACGTGCACGGGCATTTTCCATTTGCGCGAGCGCAGCTTCGCTGCAAGTGCTTCGTTGCGCCCACAAATCAAAATCATCTGCAGTGGCAGGTCTTCCGCGTCCAGGCGCCCCGCGATATCCAGCATCACTTTCGATCCGTGGCCGCCAAAAAGAACCATCGCGGTCGTGCGGTCGTTCCGCAAACCCATTAGTTTCCGCAACTCGCCAGGATCGGAGTTATCTACCGCGTAAAAGTCCGGCCGCACAATCATCCCCGAGGTCCGAAAAATGTGGGCCTCGTCATGTCCCATCGCGCGCGCCTGCTCCGCGGCCTTTTCGGTTCCCGCAACGACGCACTGTTTTTGAATCGGCTCAATCCAGAATCGCGGCGGAAAATCCGCCAAGTCTGTAATGATCGTTACGAAAGGCCGCCCGGGATTTACGCGCGTCCAGCTTTCGCAAATCTGCCGGTTGAAATGAGGAATCACCGAAACCAGCAGGTCCGCCGGCTTCTCGCGCCAAACCTTTTCCAGCGAATTCACCAGCTTCCTGTGATAAAGGCGAATCGTGGCTTGCAACACACGCAGTAGATACTTGCTGCCAAGAGTCCAGCCATTTTGCAGGAGAATGTTGTACTGCTGTTGGATCCGAATCCCAGTCAGCTTTCGCAGAACATCGAGTTGGTTCGCCACATCTTGAAACTGAACCAGTTCCACTTGCCAATCGCGCCGCTGCTCGGCAATCACCGTCTGTAAAGCGACGGCGGCATTTCGATGTCCTCCTCCGGCGTCGTGGTAGACAATTAGAATTTTTCTCATCGCCCCGATTCTGCCACAAAGGAAAAGCTGCGCGGCAGAGCACCCTGCATGCCATGTGGATAACCGCGTAACTCACTTGTGTTCAATAAGTTCCATGAGCACATTTACGCAGATTTTGTCCCTTCTTCACAGGTTGTTCATGTTCAAAGTCGAGAATCGAATCCATGCGCTCCGACCTACATGTTCATACGAAAGCTTCCGGAATGTTCAACCTCGCCGGGCTCAAGCACTTGTGCCAAGAGTGCTATAGCGAGCCCCTTGAAGTTTACGACCTCCTGAAGCGCCGGCGGATGACCGCTATTACCATCACCGACCACGATTCGATCGAAGGGTCCGAAGCCTTGCGTTCCCGGCCGGACTTCTTCCTCAGCGAAGAAGTAACAGTACGGATGCCCAGCGGAACGGAAGCACACCTTGGCGTCTACAACATCACTGAACGCGACCATATCGAAATTCAGCGCCGCGCCAAAGATTTCGTCTCGCTGTTGATGTACCTTACCGAGCGGAAGCTCTTCTTCAGCGTCAATCACGTTTTCTCGGGACTCACCGGCCGCCGCGCAGCTGAAGATTTCTCCTGGTTTGAGTCTTACGTTCCCGCTTACGAAGCGCGCAACGGCCAGATGTGGCGTAAGAGCAATGAAAGTGCAGCACACATGGCCGCGCGCCTCGGCAAGATCACTGTCGCCGGCAGCGATGCCCATGCGCTTGCCGGTGTGGGGCTCACTTACACCGAAGTTCCCGGCGCGCGCAATGCCGATGAGTTTTTCGTCGGACTGCGCTCCGGCTGGGGGCGAGTAGCGGGCGACCACGGCAGCTACCGCCGGATCACGGCGGATGTTTTCACCATCATCGGATCGCTCTTTGCAGACAAGCGTTGGACATCCGTTTTTGCCCCCATTGTTCCCCTAGTGCCGATTTTCTCGGCGGGACACTGGCTCAACGAGATTCGCTTCTGCAAGAAATGGGCCGCCGCCACGGAAAACGGCGTGGCGAGGAAACGCAAGCTGTGGGACATCGATCCCAGCTTCGAAGCGAATTGGGCGAGCTGAAATGGCAGGTTTCGTCTTCTTGTCCGTTCGAACTCTGAGGTAAGCAATGGCAGTAGCACGCAGCCTCTGGACGCGCATCGAGCGCCGCGATCACCGGGTGATGCAGCGGATGAACCGGTGGCCCGCCCCGCGTTGGATCCGCATCTGGACGATTACCGTCACGCGCCTCGGCGACGGCTGGATTTGGTACGCACTGGGCTTCCTGCTCCTCGGATTCGGAGGCCCGCAGCGCTTCTCTGCTGTATGCGCAGCGGGAGCCGCGGCCGTTCTAGGAATTTTCGTCTTTAAGACACTGAAACATTTGAGTCAACGTGCGCGCCCCTGCCAAATCGAGCCGCACTGCTGGTCGAAAATCTTGCCACCGGATAAATTTTCCTTTCCATCAGGTCATACGATGACCGCATTCTCTATCGCGCTGGTCATCAGCTATTTTTATCCGTCGCTGGAAGGCATTCTGCTGTTCCTCGCACTGAACATCGCCGTGTCGCGGATCGTGCTGGGCATGCACTTTCTCAGCGATGTTCTCGCGGGAATGATCCTCGGCGTCGCGCTGGGCGTCGCCTCAATTACTGCATTCGCCTCGATGGGCCTTGCGTGAAACCTTGCGGAACGCTCATTTCTAAATTGGCGGCTTCGTGTGGCTCGCGAGCGCGTCGCGGAAGGCTGCAAGGTTATTCTTGTCTATAACAGCTGTCCCCGTGTCCACCCAGGCGGGCATGGGAGGAGTAGGTGCGGTTCTCCAATCCTTGAAATCATGAACGGCGTTGTGGTGGAGGTCGTCCAAAAATTTCAGTCCGTAGTAGGCCATTACATACGGCTTCTGCACGACCGTCGCGGTAATCGCGCCGCGCTGAATCCAATCTAGGGTTTCGGGATCCTTGTCAAACGCCACGATGGGAATCTTGCCGTCCAGATCAATACGGTGCAGCGCATCGGCCGCGCCCTCGCCTCCCGAGGCCTCGAGTCCAATGATGCCGTCGGGTTTTTCCTTGCCCTGGAGCAGGGCTGAAATCCCGTCATAGGCGTTGCGCGAATCACCTTTGTCATCAAGGGTTTTGGTGATTTTGATTCCCGGATACTTCTTGAGCGCGTCTTCTACTCCGCGAACGCGTTCGCCAAGATTGTATTGCCCGGGGATGGTGATGATCACCACATTCCCTTTGCCCTTCAACAACTCGCCCATTCGCTTCCCGCTCTCCTGGCCCGCGCGAAAATTGTCTGTCCCCACAAACGTGATGCGCTTGGACTCCGGCGAATCCGCATCCACGCAAATCACCGGGATCCCCTGCCCTATCGCGGAATTGACGCCGTCGCGGAAGGCTTCCGGGTTCGAGGCCGAGAGCAAAATCCCCGCCGGCTTTTGCCCCACGGCTTGCTGAAACGCCGTCACTTCTTCACTCGTGGAAAAATTCGCCGGTCCTGTCAGCTCGGCTTTGACGCCCAATTGTTTCGCAGAATCTTCCAAGCCCGCCGCTGCTTCCTGCCAGTACGGCAAGCTGGTGTTAAACGCCACGAAAACGTAGCGCTCGTCCTTCTCATGATAGAACGGCGCGCAAGATACAAGCACGCCAGCCACAAGAATTGCTGGCAAGATTTTTGTAAAGCGAATCTTCATGGGCGGGCCTCCGTTCAGAAGTTTTTGGGACGCGGACCAAAACGCGGACTTGAATCCGGGTACAATCCTTGGTTCTTCGGTGCGTAGCCTACCACAGCTTCGGCCCGAAGGAGCATCTTGTCGCCTCACGCCGATGGAAAGGACCAGGCCGATGACTGAGGCAAGCGTGGCGGTCGAAGGTTTGCCGAAGCCGCGAGAGCTCGCAGACAACGTGCGATTTCTTATTCAAGTATCGCGGCCAGGTCTTTGGAGCACCACGGCGCTTTTCTATCTTCTTCCGCTGGTCCGCGCGGACTTCCTTCACTCCGGCAGGCTCTGGCTCGGACTTTTCTTCATCCTGTTTCCACTAGGCTTGATGATTTACGGCGTCAACGACCTGGCGGACGCTGAAGCCGATCAACTGAATCCGCGCAAAGGAACGTACATGTTCGGCTCGCGCGGGGCCCGCGAGCAGCTCGCCGCTCTGAAATGGCAAATCGTTATCGCGCAACTTCCCTTCCTCGCCGCGTTTTATTGGCTCGTCGGCCCGCGCATTTTGTGGTGGTACGCGATTCTGCTTCTGGCCGTAGGCGTCTACAATGCCCCGCGTTTTGGATGGAAAGGACATCCGCCTTTCGACATAGCCATTCAGGCGAGTTATCTGCTTGTGTTTGTGCTGAGCAGTTGGCTGAACCATGTGCCGCAACTTCCCTGGCAAACGTTTCTGTTTGGCGCGTTCTTTGCCATGCACTCGCACGTGTTCGGTGAAGTGATGGACATCGAGCCTGACAAATTGAGCGGGCGTCAAACCACCGCCACAGTAATCGGTCGCGTGCCCGCGAAATTCCTCATCGCGGCGTTTCTTGCCATCGAGACGGCGTTGGTGTGGTTCTACTTTCGCGATTGGATCGTCACTGGATTCCTTGCCGTCGGCGCCGTTTGGTTTGTCCTGGACGCAACGGTGCTTTGGCGCGATCGCAAATATCTGCCGCGAGAGATGCGCCTGTTCCTATGGGGGTGGAACCTCGCTTCCGTCCTCGGCGTCGTTTGGAATTGGACTCAGAACACGCTCACGCATTTGAATCCTATACACAACCTCTAGCCGATGACCCGAAAATACTTCCTCGAAATTAGCGTGGACGGCGTCGAAAAGGCCGTCGCCGCCGAACGCGGCGGCACCGACCGCATCGAATTGTGCGCTGACCTGTCCGTCGGCGGCCTCACGCCGCCGCGTGAACTGCTCCGCGCCGTCCGCAAAAAAGTGCATATCCCCGTCTACTCGATGATTCGCCCGCGCGCGGGAGACTTTGCTTATTCGGATACGGAGTTCGCCGAGATGGAGCGTTCGATTGCCGTGGCCACTGAATGCGGCATGGATGGCGTGGTTCTCGGAATCTTGAAAAAGAATCGCGGCATCGACATGGCACGCACGAGAAGACTCGTGGACCTCGCGCGGCCCCTGCCCACGACGTTCCATCGTGCGTTCGACGAAGTTCCTGACTTTATGCGCGCGCTCGAAGCCGTGATCCAAACCGGCGCGGCCAGAATTCTCACCTCGGCTGGCGCAAAAACGGCTCTGCAAGGAGCCCCGAAACTGGCCGAACTCGTCGCAGCGGCGCGCGACCGCGTCTCCGGTCGCGGCAATCCGGTGCAGCCGGACCGCATCCTTATTATCCCCGGAGCGGGCATCACTTCTTCCAACATCGCACAGGTCGCGCAGAAAACAGGCGCTATCGAATTCCACGCCGGCCTCGGCTCCATCCTCCCTTACTCCTCCGGCGACTTTGCCACTTTTGAAGCCGAAGTCCGTGCATTGGCCGAACAGCTTAAGCGACACGAAGGCGGTTAACCGTTTGCCGTTGGCCGCTCGCGGTAAAAGAAAGGAAGAGGAATTAGTGAGTGGGTGAAATGCCCCGTGACAGCGAGGCGGTAAGGCTGCGGACTTCAAGTAAAACTTTAAGTGACAAGCCGCTGGAGCACCCCCACCCCGGCAGTTTTCGTAAGAGTGGCAAACAAAGGAGTTAGAGGATACGGAACTTGGAAGAATATACGGAAAACTGGAGATCTGCCAACTGCTGAAGCCCTCACCCCCCATTGAATGGGAAAGAGTGCGCAAACGATTGACTACAAAGGAGTTGGGCATGCTTCGTGGCGAGTAAAGAGTGCGGAAGCTCATGAAAAAAAAGACGTTAGATGAACACACTCCTCTTGAGAAGTTTTGAAAGAAAGGCTGGCGGGCGTTCATTTGGACTAAGCGGGACAAGGAAACAACCCTTCAAGGTTCCCCGGAGGATCGGGGCGGACAAGGAGAGAATCTTGCCCAATCAAAAGCCATTATACTACCTTCTTACTGTTTGTCAATAAATAAATAAGTCTTTTGGATGCAACGCGTTGGAGCGGAAGAAATTTTCCGTTGAATTGTCCGTTTGCGGGAATTTTGTAAGTGGTTTGTATTGTGTGCCGTAGGAAAAGCGTGAGAGGAGTCAAATCCGCGCACGCCCGCCTGCCCTGCTTGCAGGCATGCAAGACCGGCGAATGCACCAAGCCCGAAAACAGAAGTCCGTGATGACTGTGACTGACAGTTGTTCCCAAGTCGAGCGACTCTGTCTAAAATGCATTGAGGGTTTGCAGCTTGGCTTTAAGGCATTAAAAGCCAGGAGCCACGTCGGCAAAGCAGGAATATGTTTCTTCGCGACTGCATAAGGGATGTCGGTTATAGTTGGCGACAGTTTGCCGCCGCGCGCGTGGTGACGGGTGTTGCGGTGCTCACGCTGGCGGTGGGGATTGGCGCGAACGCAGCGATTTTCAGTTTGCTGGATACCGCGTTGTTGCAGACCCTTCCGGTGCATGACCCGCAGAGTTTGCGAACCGTCCGGGTGGTTATGCGCTCGGGCATCGGGATCTCCAATATTCCCTCTGAGCTTTTCAATGAGTTGCGCAAGGAGACGCAATCGTTTTCCGGCGTTTTTGCGTTCTACCGGGACGAAACGAATTTCGACACCGGCGGGGACATCGAACAGGTTCCGTTGCAGACGGTTTCGGGCGGCTACTATTCGACGCTCGGCGTACGCAGCTTCCTTGGACGAACGATTGACGACCAGGATGAGAAGAATCGGCAACGTGTTGCGGTGCTCAGCTATTCGTTTTGGGCCAAGCGGTTTGGTGGCGATCCGGCTGTTATCGACAAGACCATTTACATAAGTGGCGTGCCGACGGAAGTCATTGGCGTGACGCCACCGGGATTTTTTGGCACGGATGAGGGCGCTTCGCCGGACATCACTGTTCCTTTCGATAACCCTATTGAGTTATCCGATGTTTGGGCCACAGTAAGGCTCAAGGCGGGTGTCAGCGACGCGCAGGCGGAAGCGGAGGCTAATGTTGCTTTGCAACGCGCGCTCGAGTTGATGCGCCCGGGCTTGGCGAACTATCGGGCGAGCGAGCGCGAAGAGATATTGACGCAACGCGCGAAGCTGACTCGTGGTGAGAGAGGCTTGGGCTACGCACTGGATGCATATACCACTCCGCTGCGAACGCTCATGTTGCTTTCAGGCGTAGTGCTGCTTATTGCTTGCGTGAACGTTGCCAACGTGCTGCTTGCGCGATTCACGGCCAGGACGCGTGAAATCGGAGTTCGGCTGGCACTGGGCGCGAGCCGGCGACGCCTAGTGCGGCAATTTCTTACGGAGTCGGCCTCGCTTTCGGTTATTGCAGCGGTGGCCGGGATTATGCTTGCGTTCTGGATGCAGCGGGCGCTGATTGTACTGCTGATGGACGAGGAAGCGCGGCAAGCGATTCACTTTACGCTGAACGCCCACGTTCTGGCGTTCAGTGCGGCTGCAGCGATTGTGACGCTGCTGCTTTTTGGGCTGGTGCCTGCGCTGCATGCTACGAAAGTGGACGTGCTGCCCTTGCTGAAAAGTGAGGCGAGCGGGACGCGCGTGTCGCGCTTGAGTTTGGCGAAGGGGCTCATCGTGGTCCAGGTGGCCGCGTCGGTGCTTTTGCTTTCGGGAGCGGGCTTGCTGGTGCGAAGCTTCATCAAATTGACGGCTCTGCACCCCGGCATGCCCGTGGAAAATATGCTGGTCATGAGGATTGGGCTGAGCCCTCGGGAACATCAGCAGGCGTACCCCACATCTGTGTATCAAGAACTGGTGGAGCGCGTCCGGGGCGTGCCGGGGGTGATGGCGGCTACTCTAGGCGCGGATTTCGCTTTCTCATCCGGCGGCTGGTGGAGGGACGTTTGGGTAGAAGGGCAGCCGCCTGAGAACGGGCAGATGGCCGGATTCAATGTTGTGGGGCCCGGCTTCTTTTCGACTGTAGGAATCCCGCTGGTCCAGGGGCGCGAATTTTCGCCGCGTGATGCCGTGGGCGCGCCTAAAGTGGTGGTCATTAATGAGGCCTTCGCGAAGCAATATTTCCCGGAGCAAAACCCAATTGGGCGGCACTTTGGCGATCAAGGGGAAAAGTCTACGTTTAAGTATGAAGTCATCGGCGTGGCGGCGGACACGCGAAGCATGTTTTTGAAGAAAGCCGCTGTGCCGTTTTTTTACCAGCCCTTGCTGCAAGACGAGCTGCCGGCAGCAGGTGATGTAGTGCTGCATGTGCGTGCAAGGGGAAATCCGAGTTTGATGATGGAGCGAGTGCGAGGAGAGATCCGAGCGCTGAACCCGCACCTTCCGGTCCGTGACGTGATGACACTGGCTGAGCGGTTGTCGCTGGCGCAGCGTCCGGACCGCATGATGGCGATACTGGCGAGTTTTTTTGGCTCGCTGGCGCTGCTTTTGACAGCGATGGGAATCTACGGAGTGATTGCTTACGGAGTGGGACGCCGGACGAAAGAGATTGGAGTGCGTCTGGCCTTAGGGGCTACGCCAGCCAACGTTTTGGGTATGATTGTGCGGGAGACGCTCACGCTTGTTGGGGCGGGAGCAATTCTGGGCTTGCCGCTCGCGTTTGTATGTACACGCATCCTGAAGAGCATGTTATTTGGAGTGGAACCGCAGGACCCCATTACGGCGGTCGCCTGCATTGGCGTGCTGTTGGTAGCAGGACTCGCGGCCGGCTACCTGCCTGGACGACGGGCCGCGCTGCGGGAACCCGTTTCTGCCTTGCGAACGGAATAGCATTCCAGGTGTTAACGGAGTTCAAGTAAAGCTTAAGTATCCGGGAGCTTTGCGACTACCCGCACCCAGGCCAATTCGAATTGCGGCAAGCAAGAATGTCTCATTGCTGACCAAGCGCTGTCGGGGAAATTGACATTTGGGCGGGCTGCATTTCTAATCGAACCTTTTGAAACTCTTGGGGCAATCGATTCCCTTCGATCGTGGCTCAATCTAAACCTAACGGTACACATCGCGCGCCATCCGCCCGCTTCGCGTTTCTGGTAGCGGCGGGAATCTTCCTGAGCCGGATCTTCGGGCTGGTCCGGGATCGCGTTTTTGCGCACTACTTCGGCAATTCTGACGCGGCGGACGCTTTCCGCGCCGCCTTCCGCATTCCAAATTTTCTGCAGAATCTGTTTGGCGAAGGCGTGCTCTCTGCTTCTTTTATCCCCGTTTACGCAAGCTTGCTCGCGCAAAAAGAGGACGAAGAAGCGCGGCGCACGGCGGGCGCGGTGGCGGCACTCCTGGGTTTGACCATCTCCCTTCTCGTGCTCGTCGGGGTGCTGGCGACTCCTTACCTCATTGACGTCATCGCACCCGGTTTTTCGGGAGAAAAGCGGCAGTTGACAATCCAGATTGTGCGGATTCTCTTCCCCGGTGCTGGCCTATTGGTCTTCTCCGCGTGGTGCCTCGGCATTCTCAACAGTCATCACCGCTTTTTTCTTCCCTACGTGGCACCAGTGATCTGGAACGTGGCAATGATCACTACGTTGTGGGCGTTCGGCCGCAACCACATGCAGAGTCAACTAGCCGTGATCCTGGCCTGGGGATCGGTGGTGGGCAGCGCGCTGCAGGTTGGGGTGCAGCTGCCCGCAGTGCTGCGCCTTCTTCAAGGACTGCATCTTTCCCTGGCCGATCCACGGGGAAACGTGGCCATTGTGGTGCGAAATTTCGTGCCCGTTTTTGTCGGGCGCGGTGTCTTGCAAATCAGCGCCTATGTTGATGCGCTCTTGGCGAGCCTGCTGCCGACCGGTGCCGTCGCAGCGCTTTCTTACGCGCAAACGCTTTACACGCTTCCCGTGAGTTTGTTCGGGATGTCCATCTCCGCTGCAGAACTGCCGGTGATGTCGGGCACTCTGGGCGAAGAGAGTGTGGTAGCAGAAACGCTGCGCGTGCGACTGAATTCGGGTCTGCGGCGGATTGCGTTTTTTGTCGTGCCCTCAGTGGCGGGGTTTCTCGTTCTGGGTGACGTGATCGTAGCTGCGATCTACCAGTCGGGGAGATTCCGGCACGCGGACACGATTTATGTTTGGGGGATTCTTGCCGGCGCCAGTGTTGGACTGGTGGCCTCGACGTTTGGCCGACTGTACTCCTCGACGTACTATGCACTTCGCGATACGCGCACGCCGCTAAAGTACGCCGTAGTGCGCGTGGTGCTGACCACAATTCTTGGCTACCTTTTTGCGGTTCCTTTGCCGCCGGCGCTGGGCATTGAGGCACGCTGGGGAGTCGCGGGACTGACGATCTCCGCGGGGATTGCTTCGTGGCTGGAATTTGTGCTGCTGCGGCGCACGCTGAACCGCAGGATCGGGCCTTCCGGAGCGCCACCGGCTTACCTGATTAGTCTCTGGGCGGCCGCTTTGCTCGCTGCCGGTGCAGGCTTGGGAATTCAACACTTCCTGCCTTTTCGATCACCGATCCTTCGCGCGGTTTTGGTGCTTGGACCGTATGGCGTGCTTTATTTCGTTTTCACGATGGCTTTTGGATTGACCGAAGCGCGCGAAGTGGTGAACCGAGGGATGCGTTGGCTTCGCCGGTGAGGTTAAGCTCGGGGCGAGCGGGCGACGGAGTCAGACTCAGGCGACTAAAGTAGTATAATGCTGGTATGAAGGAAAAGACCTCCATCACACTCTCGAAGGATCTACTAGCAAGAGTGGACCGGCTGGCAGGGTCGAAGCAGTCGCGTTCTGCCTTCATCGAACGAGTGCTTCGCAAATACTTCCGGGAACGGCGGCGTGCAAGAATCCATGCGCGAGACCTGAATCTAATCAATCAAGCTGCAGAGCGGCTCAATCGAGAAGCCGATGAAGTGCTGGAGTACCAATCATCAGGCGAGTAATCTGAAAAACAACCAAACTGCGGTCCCCGAATGACAGATTTTTATTTCGTTTCATCATAAGCCTCAAAGAACGCGATTGGTTTGGAGAACCTTCATGAAACGGGGGGAACTCTATCGGGTCTACAAACCGGGCGGAGATCCGAAACTGTACCGCTCATTCGTGGTCGTCAGTCGCCAAGCACTCATCGATTCCAAGTTTTCCACGGTCATTTGCGCCCCAATCTACAGCAGTGGCGAGGGCCTAGCCACGCAAGTAACCGTCGGCCTAGAGGAAGGGTTGAAGCATGCAAGCTGGATCATGTGCGACAACCTGGTGAGCTTGCGAAAGTCCGACTTGACTCACTATGTGGGATCGCTTAGCGCCACGAAACTGGCTGAAGTCGATGCAGCACTGAAGGTGGCGCTCGATGTGGGATGAAGAAGCAAGATTCAACACCGAGGGCGGTTGGAGAGAGACGGCACACGGAGAGGATCGAGATTGTCTCTAGAAGCTCATTTGGCTGCGGAATCCTGGTCGAGAAGCGCCAAGGCCTGTTGCGGAGTGGTGCCGTCCGGCTCCGGGCGAAAATCGGAGTAGACCTGTTGTTGCTGCACAGTGATGGTCTTGAAGATCAGCGCCTTACCGCTCATTTGGACATTCAACTCGGCCAACTCCCAGCGTCCCCCTCCCAGATCCTCCTGCTTGACGACAAATGTGCCGCCCTGGTCCAAATGACCGAGCAGACCCCAGCCAAACTTCACGCCACTGGTCAATCGCCCGGTTATTTCCGCGAGGCGCTGCTGCTCGGGGTCAAAGAGCAGGCTTCCTTCCAAGTGATGGAAGACTTGCGCAGCGCGCCCCGAAGGATGGAAATCGGGATTGGGGGAAAACTTGAGTTCGATTAAGTTGTCCAGCATGCCTTGGTACTGGAATCGGAAGGCGTCGGGAAACATTTTCATCAGGTCGTGGGCCTGTCTGCTGTCGTCCTGGTCTTTCTTTTGTTTTTTCCGCAACTCGTCGGGATGACTCAATAATCTCTGCAGGCGCTGTCCCTCAGCTTGGCGCTGACTGGGACTCAGTTCCTGGCCGTTGACTTCCAGCAGGCGATCGATTGCGCCATCCCTGGATTGACACACGGCTGAAAGCTTTTTCTGGCCGTGTTCCTGGTCGAGTTCGTGGAAACACCAGAGAGATTGATCTCGGATTTGGGCTTGGATTTCGTTATTGAAGAGGTTTCGCGCCGCCCGATTGGGATCGGGACGCGGGCTTGCCGACAAATTGGAGGCTTGCGCAAAGACGGGAGCCGCGACGCTTTGGCTGAGGACGAGGATGACGGCTGCGCACTTGCCGACCGATGTTGCTCGCGCCGACCTCATGTCCCTAGAGTAAGGGGGAAAGGGAGAGGCAGAAAGCAGAATCAGAGAGCAGAAGAGAACAAGTTGGTCTGGTACCAGGTGTTTCCTCGATTGACGATGCTCCTAAACCTTAGCTATAAGTTGGCACCCCACATTAGAGTCCCGGTCGAGCAGTCTCGCAGCCCCGCGCTCGGCGGGCGAAAGGAAACAAACCAATGCGTACTCTTTTCAAAGCCTGGCTCTTGATGGCAATACTTCTGGTGGCGGTGACAACCGCCTTTGGCCAGGCCGGCTCGTGCAGTGGCATGAGCCTCGGCCAAGGAGCAAATCTCAATGCCTTCGTTCCATTCCCGGCCTCGAGCCTGTGGAATACTGACATCTCGACGGCTCAAGTCGACCCGAACTCAGCGAACATCATCAACTTCATTGGTTCTACTGTAACCCTGCATCCTGACTTCGGAGCCGGCACGTTCCACAACCAGAGCATC
>DATEGP010000115.1:0-17052 GCA_035280045.1 Candidatus Acidiferrum sp. | reverse complement strand
CCACGTGTTACGCACCCGTGCGCCGTGCGCCAGTTGTATTGCTACAACCGCGCACTCGACTTGCATGTGTTAAGCACGCCGCCAGCGTTCGTTCTGAGCCAGGATCAAACTCTCGTTTGAAACCTGTCGCTTGAGCTTGCCCGCCTTGCGGCAGGCATGAAAAAGCCCCGGTTTGCACCGAGGCCAGCCTTGCTCAAGCAAATTGTTGATCGCTCAAATTACTCAAATCCATCCGCGCTCGAAAACCCGGATGGTTTCGAACAGATTCTGGCACATCGTATCGGTTGTCAAAGAGCGGTACCCCCCTGTCCAGCAGAAAGGCACTACCACAGCCGAATGAGTATGCCAAAGCCGCTTCTTTCTGTCAACACCCTTTCACAAATAAATTTCTCGTTTTCCACAGGGATTCACACGGTAAATATCCACCAAACCGGCCGCAGCGGCAACCGGTCTTGGTTCGCAGCTTTGGCGCACAAATCAGCGCTGGACTTCCCGCGGCAATAAAACTAGCCTTGCGGGCCGTGCGGAGACCAAAGCGCGATAGCAGGACAACCGCGAGGTGAGGGGCATGATGGCGCATGTTGCGAAGGTGAGGGCACTCTTGATCTTGTTTGTGTGCGCAATGGCGCTGATGGCGGGGCCGCTTACGCGCGCCCAAAACCCGAATGCCGCGGAGCAGGCCGGTCCCTACGAATCGCTTGAGATTCGCGACGTCACCGTGATTGATGGCTCGGGCGCGCCGGCGTTTGGCCCAGCGAATATCCGAATCAAAGGCAATCGCATCGACTGGGTGGCAACCAGCGACGCGATCTCTCGTGCACGGACAGGTGAGGAGAAGGCGAGCGGAAAAGAAGCCAAGCAGCCCGATCGCATCATCGAAGGCAAAGGCATGTATGTGATGCCGGGCTTGATTGACGCGCACATCCATATCAATGAGACCAAGGACGTCCCGGCCGAATACATTTACAAGCTGCTCTTAGGACACGGCGTCACTACGGTTCGAGCATTCAATGTGGGGCGCGAAGAACCAAAGGGCATGGTGGCGGAGAAGAAAAAGATCGCGGCGAATCAGATTATCGCGCCACGAATGTACGTTTATCCCTTTTGGGGCCGCGGCGATGATCCGCGCTTTTCAAGCCCGGAAGGCGCGCGGCAAATTGTCGACGAATGGCACTCCCTCGGTGTAGATGGCATCAAGGTTATCGGGAAGCCCGGGCTTTGGCCCGACGTTTTTCACGCGCTTGCCGACGAGGCGCACAAGAATGGCATGGGTGTAGCCGTGCATATTGGCCAGGACGGCGTTTACCCGATGAATGCTGTGCGTGTGGCTGAGGAAGGCGCTTCGACCATCGAGCACCACTACGGCTATCCGGAATCATCGTTCACGACAGAGACGATTCAAGATTTGCCGCCCAACTACAACTATTCCAGCGAACCCGACCGCTTCCTGGAAACGGGTCGGGCGTGGCTGCAGGCGGACCTCCAAAAATTGCATGGCGACGTCATCAATTCGCTGCTGGACACGATGAACCGAACAGGATTCATCATGGTGCCCACGTTCAGCATTTACGAAGCGAATCGAGACGTCACGCGCGCGGCCAATTTGCCGTGGCATTCGGCCTTTACTTTGCCCGTGGTGATGGATTCTTTCCTCCCCAACCCCACGCATCATGCCTCGTATTTCTATGAGTGGACTTCCAACAAAGAAGCGGATTGGGCGATAGCTTACCGGCGGTGGATGGAGTTCGTGAACGACTACAAGAATCAGGGCGGAACCGTGGCGGTCGGGTCCGATACCGGCTTCCTTTTTAGCTTGTGGGGATTTGGGACGATTCGAGAGCTGGAGATGCTCGAAGAAGCGGGATTTTCTCCGCTGGAAGCGATTCATGCGGCCACGGAGAATGGAGCAAAGGTGGTGAAGAATCCCGAACTGGGGCTGATCCGACGCGGATACCTGGCGGATTTGGTGGTTCTGTCTGAAACCCGCTGGCCGATGTGAAAGTGTTTTATGGAAACGGGGTGACACGAGTCGGCGCGGACCGCAAAGAAGTGCGCGAACAGTGCGTGAAATATACGATTCGCGACGGAGTCATCTTCGATTCTCAAGCCTTGCTGCGCGACGTGCGCGAGATGGTGAGCAAGGCCAAACAAGCGCAGCCCCCAGCGAGCAAACCCTAGAATGTCTAATTAGGTTCAGAACCCCCTTCTAGGCATGGACTTGGGGGACGTTTATCTCAGTAGGGTTTCTGAGTTCCGTTGACTGATGGCTTCTCCGGTTTTTCCTTCGCGGGTCCTTCCTCTGGCTGCTTGAACCTCCCGGAGTCGGACGCTGCCCTCAAGACACACCTTATATATGCCAGTGCGGTCGGATAAGTAAACTCCTCTAATCTGCGGCCGGACGTCCCCGGTCAAGCACATTAGTCGTCAATACGTTGCATGGAATTGCCTAGCCTGCGTGAGTTTTGCATGCGCGGCTGCTAGGATGACGGGAAGAGGCGCCCTTGGCTAGCCGTTCGAAACTGATTGCGTCGCTGCTTGTGCATGCGCAAAAGAGTGAGTTGCTCCGCCCCGGCGATCGCATCGGCGTCGCCGTTTCCGGAGGCTCGGATTCAGTGGCCCTGATGATGCTGCTGCTGGAACTGCGTGAAAAGCTTGGCATCATTCTAAGTGTTGTGCACTTCAATCACAAATTGCGTGGAAAGGCCTCGGACGCGGACGAAAGATTTGTCGCCAAGCTAGCCGCAAAGCACAAACTCGAGTTTCGCTCCGCTTCCGCTGATGTTGCCGCAAGAGCAAAGAAGGAACGAGAGAATCTCGAAGACGTCGCCCGCCGCGCCCGATACGAGTTTTTCAAGTCTCTGGTGGAGGATGATCGAATGGACCGCGTGGCCGTAGCGCACACCGCTGACGACCAGGCAGAAACTGTCCTTGACCACATACTGCGAGGCGCTGGCCTCCCGGGACTTGGCGGAATTTATGCTGATCGCTATCCCCTGATTCGGCCGTTACTGAACATGCGCCGAGCTGAACTGCGCGCCTATCTCAAGGCCCGCAAACAGCCCTGGCGAGAAGACATGACCAACAAAGACACATCGCGAATGCGAGCGCGAGTGCGGCGGAAGCTCCTTCCTCTTCTGGAAAAACAATTTAATTCGAATGCAGTGGCCCATCTCGGGAATCTAGCGGAGTTGGCTCGGCGGGATGACGCATTCTTGAGCGCCTTGGCCCGAATGCGCTGCGAGGCGCTGGCTCAAAAAGAAACAAATGCTTCGCGCATTACCATCGCTAATTTGCTGAGACCGCTCGCGGGAACGCTCTTCAACGTTGAGAACACGGAGTTTGAAGGCAAACCATTGCGTCACGCAATCTCTTCGCGCATGGTCCGCTGGCTGGCGAAAACGGCGAGAACCCGTCGGGGCGAGCTTAGCGCGAGGCACGTGGATTCGGTCATGGACTTGGCGTTAAGCGGCCAGAACGGAAGCTCGCTTATGCTGCCCGGTGGCGTAGAGGTACGAAAAGACCGGGACTCCATCCTCTTTCGCGCGGCCCAGAAATCAGGCTCGAACACAGCGCACACAAGGAAACACATCTTCGCGTACGACATCGATTTGTCTGATGGAACGCTGAATGTGAACGTTCCGGAATTAGGTTGTGTCTTCCACTTCAGAGTGATTGACTGGCCTTCTGCGGGAGAGGAAGATAATAAGAGGGAGATGGTCCTGGACCGCGAGCGCCTGCGTACAGCCCTGGTCCTGCGCAACTGGCGTCCCGGAGATCGGTTGCGCCCTTCCGGCCATCAGAACGCCCACAAGCTGAAACGCTTACTGAACGAGAAGCACATCAGCCGCTGGGAGCGGGAAGGTTGGCCAGTATTGACAAGCGGTGAAACTCTCGTTTGGGCCCGCGGCTTTCCGGTGGCAGCGGGTTTTGCGGCGAATGAAAAAACCCGGACGGGGATCGTGATTGCCGAGGAGAAGATTTGAGCGAGCGGAAAGGGGCAACTTATTCCGCAGCGCGCATCGCGGCTCGCGTCGCTGAGTTGGGCAAGGAAATTTCGCGCGAATGCGGCGGCCGGCGGCTGGACGTAGTCGTGACCATGGATCGTGGTTTTGTTTTTGCAGCTGATTTGATCCGTCACATCGATACGCCGATGGTTTGCCACTTTGTTCGCGAAGATGTTCGCGACGTGGATCACAACGGCCAGGCGCGGCGCGAGGTTTTGTTTGGCTCGCGCCCGGAGTTGAAGGGGCGGGACGTTTTGGTTGTGGATGCAGTGCTGGAAAGCGGCGTGACGCAGGATTTTCTTCTGCGCCGCCTGGGCGAAAGCCGGCCGCGCTTTATCCGGCTGGCGGTCCTGCTGGACAAACCCGGCAAGCGCCGCGTGGCCCTGGAGCCGGATTACTTTGGGTTCCGGACAGCATCTAATCAAGTATGGGTAGGGTACGGTTTAGCCGCTCCAAACGGAACAGGAATGAACCACGAACAGCTTTCTTCGGGAACGAACCATTCATCCCGAAAGAGTGGAAAAGAGCGGAAAAAGAAAGCATTATAGAGGCAGCGTGCGGCTTGCGGAATCAGAGAGGGAAACGTGAATTCTAGCTCGACGGTAAAAACAATTCTCTTCTGGATGTCCATCGTCTTGCTGGGCGTCATGCTCTGGAAACTGGTGTCGGCCAACGGCGGCCAGGCCCGCGAAGACCAGCCAAGCTACAGCGAGTTCATGGTAAAAGTGGAGGCGGGCGACATCAAAGAAGTCACCATGTATCTCGGCCAGTTGAGTTACGACCTAAAGGGTGAGTACAAGAATCCCCCCAATCGCAAGTTCCAGGTCACTATTGCCAAGGAAGATTCTCCTAACGTGACGAAGGAGTTGCGGGATAAGGCCGTACAGATCAAGGTCCAAGAGCACGGCAACGCGGATTGGGTTCTTCTGCTCCTTAACGGTCTTCCCCTTCTGCTTCTCGTTGGATTCTGCTTGTTCCTCATGCGCCAGATGCAAGCCGGTGGAAACAAAGCTCTCAGTTTCGGCAAGTCACGCGCGCGTTTGCTGTCTGCACAGCAGAAAAAAGCCACTTTTAAGGATGTTGCTGGAACGGATGAGGCCAAGGAAGAACTTCAAGAGATTATCGAGTTCCTGAAAGACCCGCAGAAATTCCAGAAACTTGGCGGACGCATTCCCAAGGGCGTGTTGCTGGTTGGCCCTCCGGGAACGGGCAAGACTCTTCTCGCGCGGGCCATCGCCGGCGAGGCGAACGTTCCGTTCTTCTCCATTTCCGGCTCGGACTTCGTGGAAATGTTTGTTGGCGTAGGCGCGAGCCGCGTGCGCGATCTTTTTGAGCAAGGCAAGAAGAATGCGCCCTGTATTATTTTCATCGATGAAATCGACGCTGTCGGGCGTCACCGCGGCGCGGGATTAGGCGGCGGTCATGACGAGCGTGAGCAAACCTTAAACGCGCTGCTCGTGGAAATGGACGGGTTTGAATCCAACGAAGGCGTGATTTTAATCGCTGCAACCAACCGCCCCGATGTTCTCGATCCCGCTTTGCTGCGCCCCGGCCGTTTTGACCGTCGCGTAGTCGTTGCCCGCCCTGACGTAAAAGGCCGCGAAGAAATTCTCCGTGTGCATACCCGCAAAGTGCCCATCGGCGACGATGTGGATCTTTCGATCATCGCGCGCGGCACTCCGGGGTTCTCGGGCGCCGATCTCGCGAATCTCGTGAACGAAGCCGCGCTTTGGGCCGCGCGCCAGAACCGCAAGTTCGTCACTATGGCCGACTTCGAGATGTCCAAGGACAAAGTCCTCATGGGCGTCGAGCGCAAGTCCATGATTCTTTCCGACGAGGAAAAGAAAAACACGGCCTTTCACGAAGCCGGCCACGCGCTCGTCGCCGCCATGACTCCCGGTGCTGATCCGGTACACAAAGTCACCATCATTCCGCGCGGGATGGCCCTGGGGCTTACGATGCAGTTGCCCGAAGCTGACAAGCACACCTACACGCGCGAATATTTGGAAGGCATGCTTGCTGTGCTGATGGGCGGCCGCTCCGCGGAAGAAATCTTCCTGGGCCACATCACCACCGGCGCCGGCAACGACATCGAGCGGGCCACGGATATCGCGCGCAACATGGTTTGCGAATGGGGCATGAGCGAACTGGGCCCCTTGGCTTTTGGCAAGAAAGACGAAGCCATCTTCCTAGGCCGCGAAATCGCCCAGCACCGCGACTACTCCGAAGACACCGCCATTCAAATCGACAAGGAAGTGAAGCGCATCGTCGGCGCCTCGTATGACCGCGCTCGCAACATTCTTTCCAGCAATAGAGATGTTCTCGAGCGCATCGCGCAGGCTTTGCTCGAACGCGAAGTCATTGACGCGGCTGAAGTGAAGCTGCTCATGGAAGGCAAGCCACTCCCCGAAAAGCCGCGCACGCCGCCACCGCAGGCGCCGCCGGCGCCAAGTGTGGATCCCAAAACAGTGCGGCCCGAATTACGGCCCGCGCCCGGCTTCACCCGCGGCGAAAACCCCGCCAAGGCGTGACTGCTCGTCGTTGAGCCGGCAAACCAACCCTGAACTACAAATATTGATTGGCTGAGGAACCTGCGGTTGCGAGTGCAGGCTTTCCCGTCATTGCTGAACGTTTAGCCTCGATCAGATCCAACAAAATAAATATGTTGGGCACTTTCTTGGCCGTCACGGCGATGTTGTCCAGTAATTTCCCTTCGGCTTTGATGCGCAGCATCGCCCCATCAATCTTGCACTTCACCAGCGACGCATAAGGAATCGGCTCTTTCGATTTCCAGATAACGCCTGAGGGCGACAACGAAATCTTCCCAAACTCAACCGTTCCGGCAGAGTTGAGAATGCGCTCGGCCTCCTGGCGCAGCCGGGGGTTGACGGCCGTCAGTGACAGCCGCACGACTTCCTCGACATCGCGAATATTTGAATTGACGGCGATTTTCTGCGCACCGATCAATTCGAACGAACGGTTCACCTTACTGCTGCCGCTCGCCAGTGCCGCGATGAGCCATCCGATGAGCCCAAAATGTGCGCCCGCATTGATGGGCTGCTGGCCGTAGCGGGTCTCCGTAATCTCGTCCCAGCGAAGGTCCTTCTCCTTGAACGGAGACTTGTACGAGATCCCCTCATCATGAACGGTCACTCTCGTTTTGGTCCACCACCAGGCGTAGGCAAACAGCAGTCCGGATATTACGGCAAAAAAGGCCAGTCCCGGCTCCACGTTGCGGCTTTGGTAGTAGTCGTAGACCGCCCAAACCAACAGGGGTACGAACAACAATGCCGATAAGATGACCCAGTTGAACGTATATCGAAACGTGTTTCGCGGGGGCGACATAAACATGGATGCACCTCAGGGAAGCTATTGTTTCTAATAGAATCGCCGTGCCAAACGAATCTGTCAAAGGGAGTGTAACCTGAGTCTAACTGCGGGGACGTGTGGTTTTTCCAGAGAACAATGCGCCTATTCCCATGGGCAATTCGCCCTCCCGCCAAGAAGGGGTGTAGAATGCCCTCATGGGAAACCGCTCCAGTGAAAACCTTCACGTGACGTGTCCGTGTTGCCAGGCCAAACTTGTGATTGATCCAGTGTTTGGAGCGGTTCTGTCTCACGAAGCGCACGTAAAGCCTGGGTCGAACGTAGACCTGGAAAACGCGCACGGCATCCTCGAAGAGCAGAAGCGGCAGCGCGAGGATAAGTTCGCCGACTCCTTCTTCCAGGAGACGCACAAGGAAGACATTCTCGCCAAGAAGTTCGAAGAAGCCATGAAAAAGGCCAAGGACGCTCCCGCAGGCAAACCCATCCGCGATTTTGACCTGGACTGATGGGCGACGAGCTTTCCGGTTTTCCGTTTTATGAAATTCGCAGAATTGATTTGACCTGGGGTTTGGTCCTGTCTAACCTGACTCGGTTTCTGAACATCCAACGAGTCCTATGAAACATATGCGCCAACTCTGCTCGAAAACGGACTGCAACACTTTGTGTTGCTGCTATTCCCAACGAGTCGGCGCATGGAGGCTGATGCAGTAGAGTTAGAGTTTTAGGCTCTTTCAGACGGCCACCGCCAACTTCATCTCTGGCAGTGGCCGTTTTTGTTTTGGAAGAGTCCGAGTTCAGGGAGAATCGAATGAAATTCGCTGTAAGGATGCTCACGATGGGAGGCCCCCTGTTACTTCTAGTTCTGCCTGCAAATGCGCGGGCGGATGAAACCTCGAAGGAAAAACAAGAAATCGCCTGCGTAGCATCAGAGACAGAAGTGCTTCAGAATTGCTCCTCACTGCAACTGGAAGCCGCAGCACAGGATTCCGCGGATGCCGAAAAGAACAAAAGACGCGGTCTCTTTCAGGCCTGGCTTCGCATGGCCGATGAAACGCAGACGCGCCAGCCGGATTGGCTTTCTCCTTTGGCAACCACATCGGGCCGGCTGAAGCAGGAATTCCGTTACGACATCTGGGACCAGCCTTCCACTCTGGGAAACCGCACCTATCAATTTGGCGGCAACAAAGGGATGGAGTTCATTACCAGTCCGCGGACGCAAATCCTGCTGGGTGCGCCGATTTACACGCTCGTGTCTCCCAACGGCCCCCCAGGCGGGTTTGGCGATCTTCCATTGCAACTGAAACTCCGCATTGCCTCGGCGGAGCAGCACGAAGGCAATTATTTGCTGACATTCATCTTGGCCGCCACCGCTCCAACGGGATCGCACCGTTACGGCGCGCGCGACGGCGTGCTCATGCCAACCATTGCAGCGGGCAAAGGCTGGGGTAGATTTGACGTTCAATCGACGTTTGGCGCGAACCTGCCGACGGGGAGCACAACCAAACTGGGCTGGCAGCTCCAATGGAACACGGCTTTCCAATATCGCGCCGCGTGGAAACTCTGGCCGGAGCTGGAAGTGAATTCCACGTTCTATAAAACCGGACCGCACTCTGGCCAACAGCAAGTTTTCCTGACTCCGGGACTCGGATTTGGGCGAGTGCGCCTTGGCAAGGGATTTCGGTTCTCCACTGCGGCGGGCATGCAAATTGCCGTCACAAGATTTCAAACCTACGATCACCGATGGATGTTCTCCGAGCGCCTTTCGTTTTGAGCGGCGCGCAAGGCACCTGCGCTAAACTCTGTTGCGCCTATGGCCCTGCGCCGAAAAACATTTCGCCTGAAATTGCCTTCGCGCACGCTTGTGCTTGGCGAGCGCACACTCGTCATGGGCGTGCTGAACGTTACGCCGGACAGTTTTTCTGACGGCGGCCAGTTCCTCGATCCCGCGCGGGCCGCCGAACACGCAATCGCAATGGAATACGCTGGCGCTGATCTCCTGGACATCGGTGGCGAATCCACGCGTCCGGGAGCACAGGAAATGCAAGCTTCCGAGGAGCTCGACCGCATTCTTCCCGTTATTCAAGGCTTGCGCGGCCGCCTCAAAATTCCCATTTCGGTGGACACTCGCAGGGCTGCGGTCGCCGAACTTGCTCTTCGTGCGGGCGCGGAAATCATCAACGATGTTTCGGGGCTGAAGAATGATCCTCGCATCGCCGAAGTCGCTGCGCGGCAACAGGTCCCGCTCATCCTGATGCACATGCGCGGCGAGCCGCGCACCATGCAGAGAGCCGCATTCGCACGCGATGTTCTGCGCGATGTGGCGCAAGGTTTGCGCAAATCCATTTCGATTGCACGGCAAGCCGGTGTGGCAAAATCGCAAATCATCCTCGATCCCGGCATCGGCTTCGGCAAGAGCTTCACGCAAAACTACGAATTGCTCGAAAAGCTTCCGCAGCTCGCGAAGCTGGGCTATCCGTTGCTCGTCGGTACTTCGCGCAAGGGTTTTCTTGGAGCGACTCTCGCTCGCGCCGGCAAGCCTGCGCCGCCCGAAGACCGCATTTGGGGCACCGCTGCGACCGTCACTGCCTCTATCTTGAATGGTGCGCACATCGTGCGTGTCCACGACGTTGCCGAAATGGTTCAGGTCGCCCGCGTCGCAGACTGCCTCGCGAATCCTCGCCTTCGCCGCGCGCTCTGCTGAAAAGTCTTTTTCTCCTGACTTTTATATAATCTCGCTGTTGTTTTTCGCGGATTCCTTGTGTCGAACGGCCATCTCTTGACGGAGCCTGACCTCATGAAGCGAAAGCTTTCTCTCGTTACTTCATTGCTTCTTTTTGTCATTACGTCTTCCACCCTTGCTCAACTGCCTCCCGTCAAGAATCCCCTCGCGACAGCGCAGAATCCCGCCACGGCGGGTTGCTCCACCACCGAGGCTTCAAGCTGCGCGCAAGTTGCCGCGAAGCTGCTGCCCATCATCATGGGCCCCTCGCCGATGGAGGAAAACCTGCGGCGCCTGACCGACGAAGTCGGAGGCCGCGTGACCGGCTCGCCGGAAATGGCCAAAGCCATGGAGTGGGCCGTCGCGGCATTCCGCGCCGCCAATATCGACGTCCACACCGAAAAGTACACACTGCCGACAACCTGGAGCGAAGGTGACACCCGGCTCGAATTGTTTGGCCCCGTAAAGTTTCCCATTCGCCTGAAATCCACGGGCTGGTCGCCTGCAACGCCGCCGGGCGGAATCGATGCGAACGTCATCGACGTGGGCTACGGCACTGCGGACGACTTCGCTAAGGCGGGACCGCTCAAGGGAGCGGCTCTGCTGGTCTACACCGATATTAGTTCGACTTGGGCGGACCTCTTCAAGGAGTACATGCGAGATCCCGGGATCCTTGAACATGCGGTTAAGGGGGGAGCAGCGGGCATTTTGTGGATGGGCGCGAGAGAGCGGCTGCTGCTTTATCGCGATACGAATGCCCTCGACGGAGAAATCGACAAAATACGGCAGGCCGTCGTCGCAAGAGAAGACGCGATGCGTCTGGCGCGGACGATCGCAGCCTATCCGGGGAAAGTTCGCGTGCACTTGGCTATGCCGAACAAAATTGGCGGGCCGGTGGAGGAGGAGAATGTCATCGGTGAAATTCGCGGCTACGAAAAACCCGACGAAGTCGTAATTCTTGGGGCGCATCTCGATTCCTGGGAATTGGGCACCGGCGCCCTGGATGACGGCTGTAACGCTGCATTGGTCATCGAAGCCGCACGGGCAGTCAAAGCCACGGGACTCCTACCGCGCCGCACCATCCGTTTCGTACTTTTCAGCGGCGAAGAGCAAGGCACCATCGGCTCCCGGGAATATGTGAAAGCGCACCGCGCCGAACTCGACAAGGTGCGGGCGATGATCACTTTCGACGAAGGCGTGGGACGAGTTACTGGCTATTCGCTCGGCGGGCGCCGCGATATCGAAGCCAGTGTGCGCGAAGTCCTGAAGCCCCTCGAATCGTGGGGCGCGAACAACCATACGTACGACGCTTCTTTCGGCAGCGATAATTTTGATTTTCTGCTGGAAGGCGTGCCAACCCTCATGGCAAATCAGGAGGAGGCGAATTACTTGCCGAACTACCACGCCGCTTCGGACACGCTCGACAAAGTAGACATCCGCGAACTCAAGCTCCATACCGTGCTCGCTGCACTCACGGCTTGGGGTATCGCCGATCGTACGGACCCGCTAGGGAAGCGGCTCACGCGCTCGGAAATCGAAGCGCAGATGAAAGAAACCGGCCTCGACCAGCAGATGAAAGCGCTCGGCTACTGGGATGCCTGGCAATCCGGCGCCCGCGGCCGCAAACCGTAGCGAATTTTGGCCAAAATGAATTGCAGCCCCACGAATTCTTGAGCGGCCAGGTCAGCGCAATTCGCGGATGATTTCACGGGCGGCATTGGCGCCGCTGGCGCCTGTCAGCCCATTGCCGGGATGCGTGCCGGAGCCGCAAAGGAAGAGTCCGCGAATCGGCGCTTTATAGCGTGCCCAGTCGAGCACCGGCCGCATCGTGAAAAGCTGGTCGAGCGCCAGTTCGCCGTGAAAAATATGGCCGCCCGTGAACCCGTAGCAATTTTCCAGGTCCTCGGGCGTGATGATTTGCATCCCTTCCACGAGGCTCGAAAGGTTTGGAGCGTAAGCACCAAGCGTGTTGATAACTCGGAGGCCCAGTTCGCGACGGTTTAAATCCCAACTCCCTTCCTTCAACTTGTAGGGAGCGAACTGCACGTAGGCAGAGAGAACATGCTTGCCGTCAGGCGCAAGCGCCGGGTCCAGAATCGTGGGAATTGTGACGTCCAGATAAGGCGCGAGCGACAACTCACCATACTTGGAATCGTCGAACGCGCGCTCCAAATAGTCGATATCCGGTCCGATGTGGATGCGGCCGGAAAGCGCTCGCAGCGCATTCTCGTTGGCCTCGAGCGCATGGAAACTCGGTAGGCCACCCAGCGCGAGATTCACCTTAGCGACATTGCCTTTCGCGCGGAAATTCTTGATGCGATTCGCGAAAACTGGGTCAAGCTGTGACGGATCGATGAGTTGAAAGAACGTACGCTTCGGATCAACGCCGGAAACGACGGCTTCCACGGCAATTTCTTCCCCGTCTTTGAGCACCACTCCCGCGATCGCTCCATCCTTGACGCGAATTCGCTCCACTTCCACGTCCGTTCGGATTTCCGCGCCTGCTTCCTTGGCGGACTCCGCAAGCGCACGTGCGAGCGACCCAAGTCCGCCCCGGGGAAAAGCTGCGGAGCCGACGGGATGAGCATCTGCCGCGGCACGAAGCAGCAAGACCGCCGTCGACCCCGCAGACCACGGTCCTAAGGCATTCCCAAAGATTCCGCGCGCCGCAATCGCGGCCCGCAACAATTCCGTCTCAAAAAACTCAGCGACGAAATCCGCAACTGCCATCGGCGACCAGCGAAAGAGATTGAAGATGCCCTCTTTGCCTAGCTGCCGGACTCCACGCCCGGTCTTGAAGAGGTTCCAGAAGTCTTCCGGACTGGGCTTGTCAATTGCCGGCGGCGTCATCGAAATAATTTGCGCGAGAACGTCGCTAAAGGATTCGAGAGCCTCGGCGAACTCCGCGTATTTTGCGGCGTCCTTCCCCGAAAAGTGAGCGATGCCTTCCGCCGTCTTCGCCGTGTCGTTATAGAAAAACAGCGCCCTGCCTTCCGGTGAGGGCGCGAAGACGCGCGGGTCGGGGGCAAGAATCTCGCAGCTAAACCGTTGCAGCTGCATGTCGCGGACGATGTCCGCGCGCAGCGGCCCAACGGTGTGCGCGAGAGTGGAAGCGCGAAAGCCGGGATAAAACTCTTCGGTGATGGCGCCACCGCCAATCATTTCCCGGCGTTCGAGAACCAGCGGCTTGAATCCCCCTTTGGCCAAATAAAATGCGGCGACCAGAGCATTGTGGCCTCCGCCGATGAGAACGACGCGCTGTCCGAGCGGCATCTTAGTTCGCCGCCTTCGAACGAAGTGCGCCAGACTTCCAGTTTTTCAAAATGACTTGGCTCGCCAGGCGGCCGTTCGCACCCATGATGCCGCCGCCCGGATGCGTCGCTGAACCGCACATATAGAGGTTTTCAATCGGCGTGCGGTAGTACGCCCACCCTGCGACAGGCCGAAGAAAGAAAAGTTGTTCGAGAGAAAGTTCGCCCTGAAAAATATTTCCCTGTGTGAGGCCAAACTCGCGTTCGAGATCCAGTGGCGTCAGCACTTGCTTGCCGATGATGATGTCTTTGATGTTCGGCGCGTACTCGGCAATCGTTTCGATGACGTTGTTGCCAAAGGCTTCGCGCTGCTCGTCCCACGTGCCGGACGCGAGTTTGTACGGGGCATATTGTACGAAGCACGAAAGAACGTGCTTTCCCGGAGGCGCAACGCTGGGATCCGTCAGGCTCGGAATCACCATGTCAATGTACGGGCGGCGCGAATAGTGGCCGTACTTCGCGTCGTCATACGCGCGCTCCATGTAGTCCATGCCGGGAGAGATGGAAACCGCTCCGCGAAGATGCGCGCCGGGGCCGGGCAAGCATTTGAAATTCGGAAGCGCATCGAGCGCGAGATTCACCTTCCCCGAAGAACCCCGGAATTTGTAGTGCCTCACACTTTCCAGAAAATCCGAGGGCAATTCGCTGGGCTCAAGAAACTTTTCAAATGTGAGATGGGGATCTACGCTGGACGAAACCACGTCCGCAGAAATTTCCTCGCCGGATTGCAGCGCCACGCCGCTGGCTCGCCCGTTCTTTGTCAGGATTTTTGCAACCGGTGCTTTTGTGCGGATTTCCGCGCCAAGTTCACGTGCGGCAGAACCGATGGCGTTCGAAATCGCCCCTGTGCCGCCGCGGCTGAAACCCCAAGACCGGAACGCGCCGTCAATCTCGCCCATGTAGTGATGCAGCAGAACATAGGCAGTCCCCGGCGAGCGAATCCCCAAAAACGTGCCGATAATTCCCGACGCCGACATCGTGGCCTTCAGCGCGTCGGTCTCGAACCACTGGTCGAGAAAATCTGCTGCGCTCATGGTCATGAGCTGAACCAGGGTGTAGCGCTCGTCGGAGGAGAGTTCGCGGAAGCGCTGCAGAAGAAAATGAAGCTGCTTCAGGTCGCGCGGATTCAGCGTCGTCGGGTCCGGCGGAATCATCGAGAGGATGGGCTTCACGAACCGGCACATCGGCACCATCATCTTTGAAAATTCCTCGTAAGCCTCGGCGTCCACGCGTGAGTGGCGCCGAATTTCGCGAATCGTCTTGCCATGATCATTCACTCGCCACAGGTAATCGCCGCTGGGCATCGGCGTAAACGTGCCGTCCAGCGGAAGAATTTCCAGCCCGTGGCGAGGCAGATCCAGCTCCCGGATGATTTCTGGGCGCAGCAAGGAAACCACATACGAACATTCCGAAAAAAAGAAGCCCGGGAAGATCTCCTCGGTCACCGCCGCCCCGCCCAGCACGTGCCGCCGCTCCAGAACGACGACTTTCTTTCCCGCTTTGGCGAGGTACGCCGCGTTGACTAACCCATTATGGCCGCCGCCGATGACGATGGCGTCGTAGTGCTGCCCCATGCAGTTTGGCTCCGGTATGACTCAATGAAAAAAAACGGGAAGCAGAGACGGAATATTCTACTGTTGGCCCGAAGGAGGCACAAGAGTGCGTTGTAAGCACCACCTCAGTTCATATCGGCACTACTTCCCGGAACGAGAGCCTATCCGTTTCATTTTGGTCAGTCCCGGCCAATTAAACGCCCCTAAGTCGTTTGTACCCAGCCTCAACACTGTGGACAAGCATATGCAAAACATCGGAGCGCGCCAGACGCCGTGCTGGGCTACATGGGAAGATTTTGCACAAAGCTCCTTCAATCCTAACCACCCTTCCTTTTTTGGTTTTCGCAGGCGTGTCTTCGCTCAATTCCGTCGTCTCTGCCCAAGACCTGAGCAACACCGTCCTTCCCATCGCAGACGTCAAGTTGAAGCTGAAGAAAAAGCCCATTCCATCCTCACTGGGCTCGACAGCTCTTGTACCTGAGATTGCCCCGGCAATTGAGCAAGACTTCGGCACGGGCTTCTGTATAGACCACGAGTGTCGGCTCATCGGAACCAACTATCACGTTGTCGCAAACGCCAGGCCGCTCGTAATCATGGGAAAGCGAGTTATCCACCGGTATCTGGCTACTGGACCGGAAGACGATGGCGCTACGTTAAACGATTACACCTCAGAGCAGCCCCTAAGATACAAATTGAGTCGAGACCTCGCCATCTTTGAATTAAGCCACCCGCTTTCGCATTACCACGGCATTGAATTCAGCCTGGACGAACTCGAATTAGGTCAACAAGTGGATATTTATGCCTATCTCGCAGGTTCCATCAATCCGATTCGCCGTCTCGCACGGTTCCACGGTTCTTTTAAGGGCACGACTACGCAAGGACTTCTAGCCTTTGAGTACAGCAGTGCCAACGGCAAGCCAATTCACGGCGGCTCCAGCGGCGGGCTTGTAGTTGATAGCAAGACTCACCAAGTCGTAGGCATTTTGAGCAGAGCGGGACTTGGCAAGAACGGAAAAGACGTTGCCCTGGCAGTGCCCGTGCCATCTTTATCCGATTTCGTGAGCAAGGTGCAACCTTGGTTGGTTGGCAGAATTTTTTCCAACGCTAAAGAGCAGTTCATATCACCGGAGTTAGCGGACCTCTATCCGAAGTTCCAGTGGCCCAGAACCACGGGCTCTTTACAGCACCGCCCCGATGAACCGCCCGAAGTAAAGGCGCTACGGTCAAGGGCCCAAACTCTTGCCGACAGTATGAGGAATTTTGTCGCTGTGCAGACTTTCTCTTGGGGACGCGGCGACCAACCACCAGCAGCAATGGCCGAGTATGAGGTTCAAGTCTTAGAAGGATTCCAGCGGTTCCGCGAATACCCTGGTGGTAAGGAAGAGATGCGGGACGTACCCTTTCCACCGATCAATATAGTAGTGAATCCCGGTGGCGAGTGGTCCGAGCTTCCGCAAATGGTGGGGTCGGAAACCCATCTGAAAATTCACCAAGCTGCCGACAAGGCCGTAAACGGGCGTCACGTAAGCGTCTTCCAGTACGTGGCCGACGTTGAAGACGGCGTGTGCGTCTTCAAATCCGTCCGAGACTACGGCTTCTTCGAAGCCAGCAAGATTGTCACCATTCCGTGCCATGGAGAGGTCTGGACTGACGAGAACATGAACATTCTCCGCATCTCTCAACACCTGGAACTTCCGGGAAAGTGGCAAGACTACCAGTCCGTCGTGAATTACGGCTGGATCAGACTGGCAGACAACACTCCTCGGCTGGTTCCCATGACGATCTCAACGCAGGCTGAATTCAAGAACAAGATTTACTGGTGTCGCGGCCTATTCACAAACTACCGCATTTTCGACAGTCAAGCGAAGATCGTCACCGGCTACTATGTTCAGAGCCTACCGCAGTAAGAACATCGCGCGTATCAATTTCCTCTTGCCTAGAATCGCTCTCATCGGATTGAGCTTTCGGCCATCCGTGTACGCCCTCATTCACGCGCCTGTGCTCGTTCAGAATGATTGGTGACACTCGGTAGAGTGTCAGGATGAGCCAAATCAGATGGGATGAGTTTTCCGAAGCGCGGCAGCTGGCGCGCTTCGGAAAGAAGCTGAGTCGGGCGGCACAGGCGCGACTTCAGTGGA
>DATEGP010000114.1:0-54013 GCA_035280045.1 Candidatus Acidiferrum sp. | reverse complement strand
AGCCTCCCCAGAGAACCCCCATCTCTAAAACCGCGTTCCAACTTGATGTCATTTCCATGCTCCGCTATGCAGTTACACCATAGGATGAGTCTAGCGCTGGTTCGTATTCGCACTCAATACTTACAGAAAAAGCGAATGCCTCCATAAGTTCCCGCAAGCGCCGTATGCAGCTCCGGCGGCGGCGCCTGCGGCAGCACCTGCCCAGGACGGGTGGCCCGGAGATGGGAATTAGAATTGGCTGACATGGCGTCGCGGAGAGAATATCACTGCGGCGAAGCGTGAGGAAGAACGAATGAACCGGCACGAATGGGGTGCCCCAGGTTTGGTTTGTAAACCTGGGTCTTGGGTTGACGAATGACTGGAGGGAAGTCGGGATGGGACGTTTCCCTTATTCCAGGGACGTGGGTTTCTCCGGACGCTCTCGCCACCACGCTATCCCGCAGGAAACAAACCACTTACTTGTTTTCTTCTAACGCGCGCCCAAGCCTCAAATTTCTCCTCTGTAACTCCCACAATCCAAACGACTTGTTTACCTATTGACAAAAAGTAGATATGTAGTATAATGGGCTTCACCGTTGGGGCGGCCACTAGCTTAGGGTGAGGCATTGATATGCACGTTCGATTCGCCCCACAACTGAACTATCCGATGAGCGCAGCGAGGATCTCTCTTTCCCCTCACGAATCCTCAATCACTTAGGAACTGCGTCAGATTGCCATCTCCCTTGCTTTCAATCACATGCGCACTCTTTGGCGCAACGGAGCCATCGCAACTCCTTTCTCATCAATCACTTCCGCACTCTCTCTCATGCAACGGCGGGGGGAGGGGTCTGCACACGCGCTCTTATCCGCGAGAATCCGCGAAATCTGCGGCCTTGCAATCTTCGTTGCAAACTTCGCCCCTTTATTTTCAACAGCTTGCAGGATGCTTCTCCCGCAACCCTTTTCTCTTCATGCATTTGCATCGTTGCCGGGGGGTGGGTAGGGGGCACGAGGGTGATTAGGCTCAAGCTTTACTTGAACTCCTGCCGATCTCTGATCTCTGGTCTCAGATCACTCCGGCCTGCGGGGATAGCGTCCACAGAGCGAATTCCAGCGGATCACAAACACGTCGAGGAACATTTGCAGGCTGTCGCGGAGCATGTTGACTTTGGTGGCGGGAGAATGGCCCCAGCGCACCGGAATTTCCACCGCGCACAAACCGTGATGGCGCGCGAGATAAAGAAGTTCCGGGTCGAAGCCAAAGCGCTCGATGGTCTGCTGCTCGAAAATAATCCGGCAGCGTTCGCGGACAAACGCTTTGAAGCCGCACTGCGTGTCTACAAACGGCAGCCGCAGGATGACGCGCACGATTTTATTGAAAATGATGCCCGCAAATTCGCGGAAGGGCGATTCGTGGACGGTGATGAGGCTGCGGTTGACGGCCCGCGAGCCGATGGCCACGTCGAAATTCTGCAAGGCGTCCACGAGTTTGTCGGCTTCCTCGATGGGCGCGGAGAGGTCGGCGTCGGTGAACAAGACGATGCGGCCGCGCGCTTCCTGCACGCCGTGGCGCACGCTGTAGCCTTTGCCGCGATTGACGCCGTTCGGCACGACGCGCAGCGTGGGGATCTTGCTGCGAAAGGATTCGGCGACCGCGGCGGTGCGGTCTTTCGAGCCGTCGTCGACCACGAGGACTTCCACCTCGCGGCGGGAATCCTTCAGGTACGCGGCGATGCGCTCGAGAGTAGCCGGGAGGCGCAACTCTTCGTTGAACGCGGGGATGACGATGGAGAGTTCAGGAGAGGTTGCGTTCATCTTTCCGGAGGCTTCTGCCAGGCGTGATAGCCGACAAGCGGCACGAAGCGGCAGCCTTCCAGCATTTTCGTGAAGAGTTTGCCGGCGCGCTTCTCGATAAGTTGCAACTCCTGGTTATCGGCGTCGCCCACGGGAATGATCATGCGGCCGCCCTCGGCGAGTTGCGTGAGAAGCGGCTGAGGCGCCGCGGGAGCTGCGGCAGCGACGAGGATAGCATCGAACGGCGCAAATTCCGGAAGGCCGAGCGTGCCATCGCCGCAATGCACGTGCACGTTGAGATAGCCGAGCCGCTCCAGCTTCTCCGACGCGGCGGAAGCCAGTTCGTGACGGCGCTCGATGGTGAAAACTTCTTTGGCCAGGAGCGAGAGAACCGCGGCCTGATAGCCGCAGCCCGAGCCGATTTCCAGCGCGCGATCGGTTGGCTTCAGACGCAAAGCTGCCGTCATAGCAGCAACGATGTAAGGCTGCGAAATCGTTTGCCCGCTGCCGATGGGCAATGGGACGTCTTCGTAAGCGCGCGCGCGAAGCTCTTCCGCTACAAATTCGTGGCGCGGAACCGCCAGCATGGCGCCAAGGACGCAGTTGTCTTCGATGCCGCGCCGGCGCAACTGCTTCTCGACCATTTCGGCGCGCTTGGGCGCGAAATCCTTGCTCTCAGGCATGCGTGACCGCCGCGGCGTGCTTTTCCCAGGCCCCGGTTCTCAGGATGTCTTCCATCTGCGCGAGCGCGAAGTCGCATTCGTCCTCGCGGTTGTAAAAATGCGGAGAGAGGCGCACGCCGGCTTTCGGACGGTAGTCCACTAAGATTTCCCGCGCGAGCAGTTCGCGGCAGACTTCGTAGGCGTGCGGGCAATTGACAGAAACCGTTCCAGCACGCTCTGCGGGATTCTCTGGCGTGTTGACATGCCATCCACGCGACTTCGCGCCCTCGATGAGTCGCGAGGTCATTCGCACCGACTTCTCGCGAATGGCTTGGATTCCGACCTGGTTGAGAATGTCCAGGCCGGGGCGGCAAGCAAAAAGTGCGGGAATGTGCGGCGTGCCGTTAAGGTAGCGGTAAGAATCTTCGCGCGGATAGATCGCGCCGGTCTCGAACGCAAACGGGCGGCGATGCGCAATCCAGCCGGTGAGGGAAGGTTTCAGTTTGGGGCGCAAATCCTCGCGGACGTAAAGATAAGCGACGCCGGGGCCGCCGCAAAGCCACTTGAGCACGCCGCCGACGGCGAAATCCGTGCCGAGCGAGCGAACGTCCACGGGGATGGTTCCCGCAGCCTGGAAGGCATCGAGAATGACGTGCGCCCCAACACGATGCGCGCGCTCGATGATGGCCCGCGCGTTGACGATGAACGAGCTGCGAAAGAGAACCAGAGAAATCGGGACGAAGAGAGTGGTTTCGTCGATGGCCGCAAGAAACTTTTCCAGGTCGAAACGGATGGAATCTTCCGCGGGGACGACTTCGACATGGGCGCCGTGGCGGCGCTGCTCGTGATAGAAGTATTGGATCGAGGGAAATTCGAGATCAGTCATCACGATTTTGTTGCGCGGATCGCGAAAGTCAAAACAGGAAGAGATGACGGCTTGCGTAAGCGTGACGTTCTGATGCAAAGAGATTTCGCCGGGGCGCGCGCCAATCAGGGGAGCGATTTTGTCGCCCACGCTGACGGCCATCTCCCACCAGCCTTCTTCCCAGGCGCGCACGCCGCGCTCGGCCCAGGAATCGGCATAAGCGCGCATTTCGTCGTACACGCCGCGCGGCATGGCTCCGAGCGAATTGCTGATCATGTACGTGGTGCGGTCCAGAATCGGAAATTCGCCGCGCCATTTCAGAAGGTCGTCCACGACTACTCTCCACGGTCAGTTGTGCGGGGATAATTCCTTCTCCAAACAAAGTAACACACCGTGAGGAGCACGAGCCAGGGGACGCCGGCGAGCAGAGTGATGCGGAAACCGGGGACCCACCAGGTGGAGAGCATCACCGCTAGGACACCGATAAGTCCGGCAAGAGAAACCCAAGGACCAGCAGGGCCAAGCTGCAGATACAGTTTCGCGTGGCGCTGATGGTGGCGGCGAAACGCGAGGTGCGTCAGAAGTGTCATGAGCCAGGCGAAGAGTGCACCGAAAGTGCTGAGGCCGATCATGAAAACGAACAAGGAATCCTGGAAGTATCTCGACAGGAACATCGCGGCGACCATCCCGCCGCCGGACGCGAGCACGGCGATCGTGGGCATGTCTTTTTTGCTCAGGCGGCCCAGAGCTGCGGGAAGATAGCCGCCGCGCGAGAGTGAAAAAGCGAGCCGTGCAGTGAAATATAAGTTCGCAACGGCGCTGGAAAGCGCGGCCGTCAGGACCACGAAATTCATGATGTGCGTGGCGGCAGGAATGCCCACCGTTTGGAATACACGAACAAAAGGGCTCGCACCCATATCAATCTGCGTCCAAGGGACAATGCCAACCACCAAAGCGAGTCCCGCAACGTAAAAAAGGACCAGCGCGGCAACGGTGTTGCGCAAAGCTTTGGGAACGGCCTCTTTGGGATTGGCGGCTTCGCCGGCGGAACTTCCCACCACTTCGATTCCAAAAAAACTGAAGAGCCCAATGACAACGCCGAGGCCAACGCCTGCCCATCCGTTCGGGACAAATCCGCCGTGCGTGGCGTAGTTCGCGAGACCGACCTTGGGAAACCCGAAGCCGAAGAGCAGGGCAGAGCCCAAGAGCAGAAACGCAAAAATGGTCACGACTTTGATCATCGAGAGCCAGTATTCGAAAGTTCCGAGGTTTTCGATGTTGATCGTGTTCACATACAGGACGAGAAAAGAGAAAAGGCTGATCCACACCCACGGAGGCACGTTGGGAAACCATAACTTGCAATAAATGGATGCGGCGACGACTTCACTGCCAACCACGACCATCATGCAGAGCCAATAGGTGAGGCGAATCGCAAATCCCGCCCAAGGATGCAGATACATTTCGGCAAAAAGCCCGAAGGAACCGGCGGTGGGATGCGCGGCGGACATTTCCGCGAGCGCCCACATCATTGGAAGCGCGATCAAGGCAGCGGCGACAAAACTCAGAACCACCGCGGGCCCAGCGAGTTTCACGGCGATGGCGCTGCCGAGGAACAGCCCGGTGCCGATAGTGCTTCCCAAGCCAAGCATGGCGAGCTGCGCGGGAGAAAGATTGCGCTGTAGGCCCGATTCGCGCGCGACGATCGTCGTGGAGCGCGAGTCTTCCGCAGTTGGAGCGATGCAGAGAGGGGGTTCGTTCATGGCGAGGCATCGTAGCAGAAACTCGCACCAGGTTCTTCTTTGACGTGACCTCCTGACCTGAACGATGGGACAGTGAACGACGAGGGCACAGACTGTCCTTCGAATCGCTCGCGCGGTTACGACGGCGTTCCTAGAATCAAAGTCGTGGCGCGGGACCGCAAGCGGCGCCACGGAGGCGGTCATGAAGGCCCTGGTTGCACTGATTATCATTTACATCGGCACGTTTTTCCTGGTTATTCAGGGATCATCGCAGAATTCCGTACAAGCATCGCAGAGTTCACAAAACGCCTCCGCGCAGCCGAACTCGAGCATCGATAGGGCCAAGGAAGCGGACATTCGCTCGTTGATGGAACTTGTGGGCGCGCGTGACATGGTGCAGGACGGCGTGGACAACGCTATTCAGCAATCACGAGAGAAGCTTCTGGCCACCGTGCCGAATAACCAAAAAGGGCAGGCATTTGTGAATGCGTTCGCGACCAGCTACCAGAAAAAAGTCGACACCGACCAGGTCACCGAGCAACTCGTGGGAATTTACGACAAGCACTTTACGGATGACGAAATCAAAGGGTTGTTGCAGTTTTATGGGTCGCCGCTAGGCCAGAGGGTGGCGGGGGAGATGCCGAAGATCAACCGGGAAATCCAGGCCACCGTGCGCTCAACGAGCGGAAAAGCTGCGCGAGAGGCGCTGGCGGAAGTGAAGCAGCAGAATCCGGAAGTGGGGCAGTCGGCGCGGCTCGGCAACGGCCAGGGACGATTCCAGCAGCACCGCGCGCAGCGTCCGCAACTCCAGGCCTCGCAGCAGGCACAGGATCCGCAGTAACAAGCCAAGCTTCAACCTTACTCAAGAGGCGCCTCGCTCGCTATATTCAAGCTTGCCTACGACATCCGCGGGAATTTAGCGGAACGCCTACTTGTTGGTCCTCGCTTTCCCTGTCTTTGTCGTTTCCGGGAGAGGGCGGCCTTAGAGCGTTCATGGCAACCTGTGCATGAGTCACACGCTAGTTGACAAGAACGGCCATTGAGCGTAAATAGGTAGAGTGTCTACGGTAGATAGCCAACGGGAAGCGCTTGAATTCCTGCAAGGCACACTGGAAGTCCTGATTCTTCGCAGCTTGCAGGCCTCTCCCAACCACGCCTACGGAATCTCGCAATTCCTCGAACAGCAATCCGAGTACGAGTTTTTTGTGGACAACGGCTCCCTGTATCCCGCCCTGCAACGTCTACTGCAACGGCGCTGGATTGGCGGGCAGTGGAAAAAGACGCCAAACGGCCGCCGCGCCAAGTATTACCGCCTGACGCCTCTTGGCCGCAGGCAATTGCTTGCTGAGAAATCAAAGTGGATGCGCTTCGTGGAAGCCATGAGCCGCATCCTGGCCCCGCAGAGGTGAACCATGCGCGAATGGTGGTCGAAGATTAGGCGAGTCTTGCATGCGCGGCGCGGTCTGGATAGTGAAGTCAGCGAGGAGATGCGCGCTCATCTCGAGCTCATCACGGAAGAGAACATCAAACGCGGCATTGCTCCGGAAGAGGCTGGCAGTGCGGCGCGACGCCAGTTCGGCAATTTGACGCGCGTGCAAGAAAACGCGCGGGAAGCCTGGCAATTCCCGAGGCTCGAGACCATTCTGCAAGACGTTCACTACGGTTTGCGTGGCCTCCGCAAGTCTCCAGGTTTTTCCCTCCTCGTCATTCTGACCCTAGCCTTGGGGATCGGGGCGAATACCGCCATTTTCAGCGTCGTTTATTCCGTGCTCCTGCGGCCTCTGCCGTATCCACACGGCGAGCGTCTGGTAAGACTCGGTGAATCTACCGCACAAGCACAAGGGATCGCAGTTACGTGGGTCAATTTTCTGCATTGGCGAGCGGAGAACACCATGTTCGAAGACATGGTGGCGATTAGCGGCGCAGATATGACTCTCACAGGCCGCGGTGATGCGGTAGTTGTGAACATGCGTCTGGTGACGAGCAGCGCGTTTCGACTCACTGACATGAAACAAATGTTGGGGCGTCTTTTCACCGACGCCGACGACAAGCCGGGTGCTGCGCCAACTGTGGTCTTGACGCCAGAGTTCTGGCAGAGCCGGATGGGCAACGATCCCCATGTGATTGGCCAATCCCTCGAGTTGGATGGTACCGCCTACGAAATCATCGGCGTGCTAAGTCCTGCGCGGAAATTCTTGTGGCGATCCGCGGAAGTGTATTCGCCGCTCGGGCGGACGCAAAACCCGACTGAGAAACGAAGCAAGCATCGTTCCATCGGGGGACTCGGCTTGCTCAAACCGGGAGTGACGGCCACCGAGGCAAAAGCCAATCTCGACGCCATCATGCAGCGGCTGGCGCTCAGCGATCCCGGCCCCGAGGATGATCACCGCAGCTACGTGGCCTACCTAGTTGAGGAGATAACAGGCGGTGAACTGCGGACAACGCTGCTTATTCTAATGGGCGCGGTCGGCCTCGTGCTTCTCATCGCGTGCGTCAACATTGCAAACCTACTGCTTGTGCGTAGCACGGCACGGGCACGCGAAATCGCTGTGCGCATCGCTATCGGCGCGGGCCGAGCGCGCTTGGCTCGCCAGCTCCTTACGGAAAATCTCGTTCTCGGGGTGATGGGTGGTGCACTCGGACTTGTTTTGGCTGCTTGGTGCCTGCGCACGCTCATTTTGATCGGCCCGCGCAATATTCCTCGGCTCTCCGACGCAACGCTCGATCTTCCCGTGCTGCTTTTCGCGGCCGCGATTTCCATCCTCGTCGTATTGCTGGCAGGACTCGCTCCTATCTTAAACGCCGGAAAAGTGGATCTCATCACCGCACTGAAAGAAGGTTCGCCGACGTCCGGCACCGGCAAACGCGGGCAAACGTTTCGCAACACGCTGGTCGTCGCGGAGGTTGCCATCACTCTGGTTCTGGCGTTCGCATCGGTGCTGCTCGTCCGCAGCCTGGTCATCGCGCAAAATGTCAATCCGGGGTTTGATCCCCGGCATCTCCTGACCATCGAACTGCAACTGCCTAGACTGCGCTACCAGAGCGATGACAGCATCCGCGATTACTATGGGCAGCTTTCACAACGCCTCCGCGCCGAGCCGACTGTCGAAGATGTAGGGCTTGTGATGGCTCCTCCCGGAGCTGGTGATCGCGGCGATTATTGGTACTCGATCCTCGAGAATCCAACTCCGCCTCGTGACGACGTTCCGCTTTCTCTTTTCAACGCGGGCGACGCGAATTATTTTCACACCGCAGGTATCCGCATCATTGCCGGACGAGTGTTTAGCGATGCTGATCGGGCCGGCACGACACCAGTCACGGTCATTAACGAAGACCTCGCGCTCCACGCGTTTGGCAAGCCGCAGCTTGCGTTGGGCAAGCATCTCAAGGTGGGCGGGCCGTACAATGACGGCCCCACGTTGGAGATTGTGGGAGTCGTAGCGGACACCAGCCAAGAAGGTCTCGACGCGGGAAAAGCGCCGATGTTTTACTACGCGTTTTCGCAGAGTCCGAATTCCGCCATGGTTGTCATGGCGCGTACTAAAGGCGACCCGACGCAATGGATGAACGCGGCGCGCCGGCGTGTCTCTGAACTGGACCGCAACATCCCCATTCAATCGCTACGAACTGCCGACGACTGGCTGGGAGAAACGCTCGGTCACAGACGCTTTTCGACGCTCCTGCTGGGACTTTTCGGAGCGCTTGCGATTGTGCTGGCGTCAGTAGGAATTTACGGCGTGCTGAATTATTGGGTAAGCACCAGACAAAGAGAAATCGCGATACGGCTCGCGGTGGGGGCGTCCCGCTTCGCGATTCTGCGCTGGGCCGGATTGCACGCCACCCGGCTCGCCGTGATTGGCATTGCAGTAGGCGCCATCGGAGCTTGGAGCGCGGCACGCTGGCTGGAGAGCCTCGTCTTTGGCGTCCAGGCACACAGCCCGTTGATGCTGCTGGTCGCCGGAGCGTCGGTAATGCTGATCGCCGCGGCCGCCGCGGGCCTTCCCGTCTGGCGCGCGACGAAGACTGACGCCGTCCGCAATCTGCACGAAGCATGAGATTTGTGAGCGGAGGCTCCCGCACCTGTTCAGTCCAGAGAAGGACTCTAACCGGGACGCGCCAACAGCAAAGCTGGCTAGAAGCGCTTTTTGATTTTGATGTCGATGCCGAAGGTGCCGTTCTGGTCGCGGAGGCCGACGATGGAGACGTTGCGGTCCACGTTGTACTCGACCTGAATGACCTGCTGCTGGGTGGAAGTGACATTCGAAACGTAAGTGACGGTGAGATTGCGCGCGATTTGCTGCTCGACGGTGACGCGCGCCGCGGCGTTTTGTGCCGAACTCGTGGAACCGACTTCGGTCAGCCCGGGATCCACGCGAAAACGAGTGATGCCAAATAAACGCTCGAGGCGTCCGCCAAGCTGGCTGGAAATGGCTTCGGAAAGAATCGCGGAAGCGTTGGCTGTTCCACCTGACGCTGTCGCTCCACCGCCGCGGGCTGCGGCGGCCTCCGAAGTAGTCTGTCCCAACGCCAGCAAGGTAATGATGTCATCCGCCGGCAGGGGAGGATCGGAACGATAGGCGAGGGTGAGCTTGCTGGCAGGGCCGTTGAAATTCAAAGTGATTTCATACTGCTCGATGGTCGTGGTGGCTTCGACGTTGAGGACGGGATCCAGGCGGAAGGGATTCGCAAAATTCAAATCGCCCCGCGAAACACGGTAGCGATTACCCGCAAAATTCAAATTGCCGGAGAGGATGTGGATGTGTCCGAGCAGGATGGGGTGCTCCCAGGTTCCACGCACGCGAAGATTGGCGTCGGCCTGGAGTTGCGCGCCGGGCCACTCCATGCGGGCGTCAGGCGCGGAGAGCCCTTCGACGTCGAACTGCAAATTGCGGAGATAGGAAGAGGTGGTCGAAGGGCCGGTGATTCCTTCTTTTGCGGAGACGAGCAGACCGGCCACTTGAAGGCCCTGAGTGAGAGTGACGCGCTCGACAATGACGCGGCCGGAAAGGACGGCGTTGCTGGTCGTGCCGGTGAGACGGAGCGTGCCTCCAGCAAGCCAGCTCATGCCCTCGGGATAGCGGATACGGACGCGATCGGAGCGCACGTTGATGTCATAACGAAGAGGCGTCTCGGCGTAATTCACGCTGCCGGTGAGATGAAGCGTCCCGCCGCCGGATTCCGCGCTGAAGTTTTCAAAGTAGAGGCGGGTGGCGTCGAAGACCAGGTCGCCCTGCATAGCGCTGAGCCCGGTGGGAAAATCCGAGACGCGAGCGGCGGCGTTTTCAATGTGGACGCGTCCCGTAATGCGGGGGCGATCCAAGTTGCCATCGAACGAGACGTTGATTAGGGCGGGACCGCGCGCGTCCAGATCCGGGACATAGCCGCTGAGAAGGCGAAGGTCCAATCCGCCATTCAACCGCAGTCCCACCGTGCGGCGCCCTGTAAACTGGACAGAGCCTGCAATCCGGAGGTTCGTGTCCTTGCCTTGAAAGGTTACGGGCTCGATCTCGAGAGAGTCGCGCGAGGAACGAAAGTGCACAACGCCCGTGTTTTGCAACTGGACATTGGCATATTCCATCGCCATGCGGGAGAAATTCGCATCCACGATGATGCTCTCGGGGCGGCGAAGCGCGCCATTCACCGCAATATCCCCGTCGGCATTGGCATGGCCGCTGAAGCTTTTCAGGTGGAGAGCCGTGAGCAAGAAAGGATCCAAGTCGATGTTCTTGATGGAGATCTTTCCGTTTAGGTTGTAAGGCTCTGCCAGAGTGAGCGTATAGCCACCGGATATTTCTCCCGTGGCCATGGCAGAGGAAAGTTCGAGATGCGCGGTGGCGCCATCGGACTTCAAATTGCCTTCAAAACTGCCAATGACAGACTGACCGACGCTGAGGTCCACGACGCGAAATGTTCCTTCGCCTGTGGGCGCGAGAGCGGAGCCCCCCGCTTTGATCCGAAAACTTAACTGTCCACCTACAGGCAAGCGGCGCGACTGCAATTTTTCAATGTTTTCCAGCGGCAGCCCGGCGCCTACCAGATCAGCCGAAAAAGTTTGGGCGTCGAAACGGTAGTTCGCCGAACCAGTAATGATTCCAGCGCCGCGGCCTTTCTCTTTGCCGGGCGGGAAAAACCTCAATTCCGCGCTGGCGATGTGCGCTTCCTCCTGGGAGAGAATGAGTTGCCCGCGGAGGCGGTTGAAAGAAAGGCCATAGACGGTGGCGTCCGCAAGATCGAACAGGCCGGAGACGTTTGGCTCGGCGCGGGTGCCTCGCCCGTGAAACTGGCCGGTTAATAGTCCTTTCACGGGATAGGTCATGCCCAGAAATTGCTCGAGGTTTTCGGTGGGAACTTTTTCGAAGCTTACGTCAGCGGTCCAATTATTTTTGGGCCGGAGATTCCATTTGGTCAGAGACAGATTTGCTTCGATAGCAGCCTGCATCTGTCCGCGGCGGGCGGTGGCATTTGCGAGAATCAGCTGCGAGGGCGAGTAGGTCAGATCGCCTTCGAAGGAATCCAAGAAAACCCCGTCGTAGCGAGCCTTTTCTCCGCGGGCATGACCTTGAAATGTGGAGCCGGAGGATGGGCCAGTAATCTTGCCATCCCACTTCGCACTGCCGGAAATGGGCTGAGCAGCTTCCGATGGCGAAGCGTCTCGCACACCGTTTATAAAATCCTTGTAGGGTTCGAGAGACTGGGCGTCAAATTTCACGTTGAGCGCTGAATTATGCGGAGCAAGAAGGCCGTCAATGGTTCCGTGGGAAGACGGGGTCTCGAATTCTCCGCCGGGGGCGATTGAAAGCGTGCGAGCATCGTAACGGTAGTGAAGCTGCCAAGATGCGTGCACCGGCTGATGATGCTGGGCAACCTGGTCGGGATAGTCCCAAGAGGTTTTTGCAAAGATTTCGAAATGAAAGAAGGCGCCGGTCCAGGTTTCGACGGAGTCCGCCGAGATGCGCGAGTCCCAGTGCAACTCGTCCGCGGGAAAATTGTGGTGTTCGATGCATGGCAGAATGGGCGCCAATTTCATACCCTCGACGTGAGTCTGCGCGCGGAATTTCAACCCGTCCCACACCATGTTCACGCGCCCGGTCACACTGCCGCTAAACGCGCCGGCATAGAAATCGGGAATTTCGAGACCCGCTTTGTCCATGTGAAAGGTACCACGGCTTATCAGGCCTTTGGCGTGAAAAATCTCATAAGGCAGGGCAATGTCCTCCGAAGAATAATTGCCGGTGCCCTTGAGTTGATCTTTGGACCATTGCCCTTCGCCGTGAAGGTCCACGCGTCCGGCGGGCACATAGGGGTCGCGCAGAGTGTCGCGGATATCGGCGAGTTCCACCCATCCGCGGTAACGGAGAGTCCACTTCGGGTCTGCGAAGCCTTTCATCTCGGCCTGGGCGTCCAGGCGAGAATGGGCGGCAGTAAACACGCCTTGCTCGAGCGCAAAACCATCGGGCCAGAGCGAGAATTTTGCCGTAACGCCTATGGGAAGCGGCATATAGCGCATGGAATTGAATTCGACCGTCTGCCATTCCAGATTGCCAAGATACAACGGGCGCTCTTGCGTGCCACCTGCATCCAGAGAAAAGCGCAGGTCTCCGCCGTGGACCGTGATCGGAGTTTTCACATCGTTGAAAAGAACCCAGCCGTTCGCGAGCACAAGCCGATGAATACGCAGTTGGAACAGAGTATCGTTCCAAGGCCGCTTGGGGGAAGCAGGGCGCGGAGGCGACGGAACATTGGTGGCGCCGTTTTTAGCGACAACGATGTGGATGTTCGGCTGTTGAACCAGAAGCTCATTCAACGAAACCCTTCGGCCCCATAAAGAATCGATGCGCAGCGCGGCTTGCACTTCGTCGGCAGTAAAGAGAGGCTCGACGCCGACGGGCTCGTTCCCGTGAATCACCAAATGATTGAGCGTTACGCGCATGGCGAGCCAGCGAATGGACATGGCGCGAAATTCGACTTTTCCGCCGGTCGCGTGTTCCAGGCGGGCAATCAAAAGGCGCTGGATGAGGGGATTGCCGGCTCCGCTCGCGAAGAAGATGATCACGCCCAAAATCGCGAGAACGGCCAGCACCCAGGGTGTGTGAATGACCCAGGTCCAAATGGGGTGGCGGCGCTTGCTGTTCATTTCGCCACCTCGTCAAGAAATTTTTCAACGTGGAGGCGCAAGCGGCTTTCCTTCAGCCATTGCTCCGCCTGCTGGTTGATGCCGTTCTGGATCAGCGCTTCTTGAATGGAGTCGCGCGCGGCATCGAGCGTGGGCGGTTCCTGACCGCGGGCCTTGGCGCGGGGCACGATCGCCGTCTGGTAAAAATCTTCAATTTCTTTGGGATCAATCTGCACAGCGGGACGGAAACGGGAGTCGAGGTAGTTGCTCAAATAGAGTTGCGAGGCCACCATGGCACGCACTTCCTGCTCACTGAGGCCTGCCTGTTTCTTTCTCGCTTCGTATTCCTGTTCGGAACCAAACGAGTTCCGGGCGCGGCTCAGACCGCGGTCGATGTCGTCCTCGGAAGGACGCGGCGAATGAGAGACGTCTGCCTCCGTTCGAACAATCCATTGATCGATGAGACGTTCGAGAATCTGAGGATTGGTTTCGGATTTGCCATCGAGGAATTGCTGATAACGGCTGAGAGCCCGAACGTCGCTCAGCAGGATGACGTCGTTTTCGACGCGCGCGACGATCCGATCCACGATTTCTTGTGCCGCAAGACATGCTGACGCCGCGGCAATGGTAACCGCAAAGAAAACTCCACGAATGAGAAAGCCTGGCATCAGAAGGTGGACCCCAGGTTGAAGAAGATTTGAAACCCACCCAGGCGCGTGCTTTTTTGTCCGAGCGAACCGGCCACACAACCGGGCGGATTCGAAGGGCAAGGAATGGGGACGATGAAAAGAGGGCGGTTGAGCTGATAGCCGAGGTCAATTCGAATGGGACCGACGGGCGTCTTGTAACGGAAGCCGAGGCCTGCGGTGTGGGAAAAATAGTTCAGCTCGTTAGCGAAGTCCGTCTTGCATAGCGGCTGTGTCGAGGGACATGCAGTCTCAGTTGGCTTTGCTGCCCTGAACACCGGCGCGGGTAGCGTCGTCCGAAACGAGATGCGGCTCAACCGGCTGTAGACGTTGCCGCCATCGTAGAAGAAGGCTCCGCCGAGAGACGTTCCTATGAACGGCAAGCGCATGGGAAAGCGAAACTCCTGGTTGAGCACAAGCATGGCCTGGCCACCGACAGGAAAGCCGGTGATAGAGTCGCGCGGGCCGGCCTGATTGAGGGCAAAGCCGCGAAGGGACGTGCCACCGCCGGCAAAGAAACGCTCGGGCAGCGGAATGACCGTCGGCGGCATGCAGGTGGCTGGCGCAGGCGGGCACGTAGGAGCGGGAAAACTTAGCGAGACGGTTTCACGGTACGGCGCAAGAATCCCAAAGCGAAGGGAGCGTGCAAAGCTGAACCGGCGCTTGATGGGATGATAAGTGGAGTTCTGATAGAAGAAGCGCAGAAAGCTTGCGCTGGAGCCGAAGTAAGTATCAGCCACGCCAAAATCGGCGCTGTTGAAGCTGCCCTTGGAGGCGTCGGCGGGATTGTTGCGCGAATCGCGGAACCATGTTACGCCGAATTGCGAGACGAGGGTGGGCTGATTGAAGAGCGGGATTTCCTGGGCAAGAATTTTGAGGTCAGAGACGCGCACCTGCCGGAAAGCGTAGCGAAAAAGCACAGTGGTCAACGGACTGACTTGATCGGTCAACTGGACCGAGCCTTCGTAGCGCTGTTCGGTGAAGGTGTTGATGTCGCGGGTCTTTTCGGCGAAGGCGGTGGCCTGAAAACTGAGACGGGAATTGCCGAAGGTATTGGGATCGGAGTATCCGAGCAAGGCACGGCCCTGGAGCGTACTGCCGCGAAGTTTAAAGGAGAGTGTGTCCGCGCGCCCGGTCAAATTGAGTTTGCTGATTTCCAGAATGCCGCGGGGCGCCGCTTCCACCTGTCCGCCGGTTGGATTCGTAGTACTGGCCAGGCGCTGCACTTCGAAACCGCCACCATAGGCTAGCGTGTAGCGCTTCGCTTCTTCGACGAGAACCGCGATGTCTTTGTCCACGTCGGTTCCCGTAGGATTCTGAGGCTCGATGGTGACGCGGTTGAATATGCCGAGGTTGTACAGGCGGCGCTGGGATTCGACGACGTCGCCCTCACGCAAAGGCTCCTGCGGTTTAATGCGCACTTCCCTGCGAATCACTCCAGGGCGCGTGTGCTCGTAGCCGCTGATTAAAATGGTGCGGACGCGCGTCTGCGGGCCTTCTTGAATGTGGTAGACGAGCTGTACGGCGTCCGCTTGCTCCGCAGGGAGCTTGGCTTCTTTCTTCTGTTCTTCCTTTTTTTGAGTTGCTGAAGACGACCCGTTATGAGTACTGGAAGACGTTTCTAGCTCCAATGTACTCGGCGCGCTTGGCGGAACGCGTTCGGCAGTAGCCGAGAAGGTGGCTTCGGGAAAGCCTTCATTGAAGTAAAGAGCGAGGATGTTGTCGCGGTCGGCAGTCACGCCGAAATCGGAATAAGGCTGCCCAGGAGTTGACCCGACTACGCCCAGGAGTTCCTCTTTTTTGAAAGCCTGGATTCCCTCGATGGCCAACGACGCAACACGCGTCTGCTTTCCCTCTTGCACGGTGAAGATGATGAACACATCTCCTTCTTTGTTCTTGTAGTCGTCTTTTGGGTCTGCCGTGACTTTGGCGTCCAGAAAGCCGTTGGCCTGATAAAGGGTTTGCATGGATTGCGCATCAGCGTCCACAAGACGGCGGCTGAAACGTCCCGGCGAGCCGAAGGCCCCCTGGAAGACTTGCAGCCGGCTCTTCAACAATTCTGTGTCGAAGTATTTGTTTCCGGTAATCTCGATGCCAATAAGCTTGTGCTTGTCACCTCGCTCGACGGTGTAAGTAATCGTCTCCTGCGTGCCTTGCCAAACGCTGTTCTTCACATCGTGCATTTCGATTTTGTAGCTGACGTCGGCATCGAAATATCCCTGGCGCTCCAAGCGCTCGCGAATGTTGCGCTTCCCTTCTTCAAGAAGGTCGGGATCAACTGCACCTTCCTGGTAGATGGGTATCAATTTCTTGAGTTCCGAGTCGGAAAACTTTGCACCGGTCACGGAAACTTCCACGCGTGGCCCTTGGGTCGCTTCGAGGGAAATCGGGACGGCGTTCTTTGCAGCATCGTAGTCGCCCCGCCGGACCGTGACGTGCGAGCTAAGATGGCCTCTCTTCGCCAGAAATTTCCTGACGCGATCAGTACCGCGCTGCAAGCGCGCCGAAGTAATGGCCTGACCGGGTTTCATCTTGAAGCGCGAAAGAAAGTTTGCGTCTTTGTAGGCCGTATCATTCTTTAGTTGGATGCCGGAAACGTGCGCCCGGGGGCCCGCCTTCACTTGAACGACAATATCCATTTGGTGCGTATCGGGATGAGGCAGCGTTTCTGCGGAAACTTCCGCCTGGTACAGGCCCTCTTCGCGAAGGGTTTCCAGCAAACGCTCCAGCGCTTCGTCCACAACTTGCTTGCGGTAGGTTTGCCCAAGGCCAATTTGCATGGCGGCGGCCGCGGAAGCTTCGGTGGGCGGGGGCACCAATCCCTCGAGCTGCACCAGGTTGAAGAACAGGTTTTCCTGGGCCACGAAGTCCAGCCGGACGCCATCGGTCACTGGTGTCACCACGGCCTTCAGGTCCGCATAGTCTCCGGTCTTATAAAGCGCTCGCAGACTTTCAGCGACTTTCTCTCGACTCAGTGCCTTGCCAATTTCCACGGAGATGCCTGAAGGGGATTCCGCCAGGACCTTGCTATCGGACTCGCGCACAATGCGAATGGACACGACTACAGGCTCGCTCGCCACTTTTTCGGAAGCAGTGACCTGCTGCGTTGGCGATTGGGAATGGGTCGGCATCGCTCCCAAGTGGAGCCCAAACGCGACAATTCCCCACGTCCCTATGATCAGGCGCAATTTCATGCTGTCTTTGGTTCAGACGAAAGCGTAGCACAGGGGCGTTGCCTCCCCTCTGCCATTTGGCGCTATGATGTTACTCGGGAGGCCTGTCTGGTAGGCCAGTTGGGATCACACCATCCGTGAACGATTCTTTCCTTGAAAAATACTCGCGGCAGGTGCTCTTTGCGGGGATTGGCCCCGAAGGGCAGCGCCGCCTGCTTTCGTCACGGGCAACCGTCGTAGGCTGCGGAGCGATTGGAGCTGCCGCCGCGAACCTGCTGGTTCGCGCGGGAGTCGGTTCCGTGAAGATCATTGACCGGGACTTCGTCGAACCCTCCAATTTGCAACGGCAGACGCTGTTTGACGAATCGGACGCCCGAGATGCCTTGCCCAAGGCCATTGCCGCCGAGCAGAAGCTGCGCTCCATTAATTCGGGCGTTGATGTGAAAGGAGTTGTTTCGGATCTTAGTCCGCAGAACGCCGAAGAACTGCTTTCCGGCTGCGACCTCATCCTGGACGGGACGGATAACTTTGAAACGCGCTTCCTGATCAATGATTTCGCGGTGAAGTCCAAACGGCCTTGGATTTATGGGGCGGCAGTGGCGAGCTACGGCCTGATCATGACGATCCGCCCAGGAATCACCCCGTGCCTCGCCTGCCTATTAGAATCCGGGAAGTCCGGGCATTCCCTGGAGGAAACCTGCGACACCATTGGTGTGCTCGGTTCCATCGTCAACCTCGTTGCCTCCTGGCAGGTTGCGGAGGCGCTGAAGATTCTGGCTGGCCATCCCGAAGCGCTCCACGGACGGTTGATTTCCTGTGATGTCTGGACGGGCCGCATGCAGTCGATTCGCCTGGCGCGGAACCCGGAATGCCGGGCCTGCGCAAAGCACGATTACACCTATCTTGAAGGGGAGGCTCAGCCGCACATCACGCTCTGTGGCCGCGATTCAGTGCAGATTCACGAGCGCAGCCGCGCTCTTAACCTTGCTGAGCTCGCCCTTCGCTTGCAGCGGGTGGTTAAGGACGTCCGACAGAACGACTTTCTCATTCGCTTCCGCGTCGCATCTTATGAAATGACGGTATTTGCGGACGGCCGCGCCATTCTGAAGGGTACTAAGGACCCTGCCGTGGCACGCACGCTCTACGCACGCTACCTGGGAGCTTGAGGCTCTCTGATTAGAGGAATTCGAGGTTCAGCGGGGGTGGCCGGACCGGCCGAAGGAGCTTCGCATACTCGACCTGTCTAGGTTTTCGCGCAGGTTCATCAGAGTCAGGAAAGTACTCAGGATACGGGCCTTCAAGTCGTCTGTCAGGTGTAAACCGCTCGTTGCTACCCTCGCCAGGCGTTCACCGTGTTCTGTGATAAAGCGCATGATCTCGCGCTGGCGTTCCGGCGGCGCATTTCCGAGCGCCGTCTCGCGGCGCATCTCTCCGCAGCTCGTTTCCAGAGCCAGGGTAAAGTGCAGCACGCACAACTTCTGCTCGGCGAGTGCCGGGGGCGAGTCGTTCTTGCATCCCGCGATTTGGCAGGTTGTTCCCATGGGACCCGTGGGCGCAGCACGATAAGTAACATTCCCTGCTCTGAAAATCCAGTGGCCATCGGGCCAGATGCGCCGAATCCTACATGGCCCGGGCTTCAGCCTCTGGGCGCTCCTTCGGCAACGTTTCCAAGAATTCTTTCGATTTCTTGTTGACAAGAATATGCATCGGACTGTATAAATATACACGGACTAGAAAAACAGCCAATGGGCGCAGGGAAAACATTTCGGCACGGACAAATCCTCCGGCTGGTGACCGGCGAGCGTATCTCCAACCAGGAAGACCTGCGCCGGCGGCTGGCGGCGCAGAAGATGCGCGTCACCCAGGCCACGCTTTCCCGCGACTTGCAGGAACTTCGCCTGGTGAAGACGCAAGAGGGCTATAAGCAGACTTCGGCTTTGCCGGAAGAGCCTACGCCTTTACCTCCACTGGCCCGGGCGCTGGCCGAGTTTCTGCTCGACATTCGCCCCGCGGAGAATCTTCTTGTGCTGAAAACTCCCCCCAGCGGCGCGCAACCCCTGGCCGCGGCCGTGGACGCGTCGAAATTCACGGAAATCGCCGGAACTATCGCCGGTGACGACACCGTATTGATCATCACTCCCAACAAGAAGACGTGCGAATCCCTCCAAAGAAAGATAGAAGCCCTGGTGAAATGAGGGATCCTCGACAAATCGCCGTTGTCGGCGTCACAGGCTATAGCGGCCTGGAGTTGGCGCGCATCCTGCTGCGTCACTCTGAGGTCCAAACTCCAACTTTCTACGTTCGGGACGCGAACGGCACGAAATGCCTGTCCGAGCGTTTCCCCCAGTTTCGCGGCTGGGGCGAGGCCCCATTGCGCGCGCTTTCGGTCGAAGCCATCGCTTCGAGCAATGCCGGAACGGTGTTCCTTGCCACCCCGCATGAAGTTTCGGCGGAATTGGGGCCGGCTTTCTTGAAGGCGGGTTTGCGCGTGGTGGATTTGAGCGGCGCTTTCCGTTTTCACGAGGCGGAGACCTTCACTTCCTGGTACAAATTGCCGGCGCCCCATGCGGAGTGGCTGAACGAAGCCGCCTATGGCATCCCGGAAATATATTCCAAGGAGATTGCGGCGGCCCGGCTAGTGGCCAATCCAGGCTGTTATGCGACGAGCGTGATTCTGGCGCTGCGGCCGCTTACGGATTCCGGCTGGATTGCCCCGAATACCTCAGTCGTTTGCGACTGCAAGTCTGGAGCGAGCGGGGCAGGCAAGGATCCGCGGCGCGACCTCCACTTTGTGGAAGTGGATGAAAATTTCAAGGCATACGGCCTGTTCACGCATCGGCATACGCCTGAAATCCTTGAGCATACGGGCTTGAGCGAATCACGGGTTGTGTTTTCCACGCACCTGCTGCCGCTCGCGCGCGGAATTCTCTCGACCATCTACGTGAGGCTCCATCAGGAGAAAACCGGAGCCGAAGTTGAAGCCCTCTTTCGCCAGTTTTATGCCGGCAAACCGATGGTCCGCATCTGGCCCGCCGGGACGCTGCCGGAGCTACAGCATGTCGCGCGCACGAATTTTTGCGACATCGGTTTTGTCCTGGATTCTTCCGGACGCCGCCTGGTTCTCGTCTCCTGTCTCGACAATCTGGGGAAAGGCGCCGCTGGCCAGGCCGTGCAAAATTTGAACCACATGTTGGGCATCGAGGAGCAAACATCACTTCAATGAGAATCGTAATCAAATTCGCAGGAGCATTGCTCGAAGACGACGCTACGGTGCGCGAACTCGCGCGCCAAGTTGGGGCGCTCGCGCAAGAAGGCCACGAGATCCTCGTGGTGCACGGGGGAGGCAAGCTTTTTACCGCCACGCTGAAGCGCATGGCCATCGAGAGCAAGTTTGTCGGCGGCCTGCGCGTCACCGACCGCGAAACGCGCGACGCCGCCATCATGGTTTTCGCCGGTCTGCTCAACAAGAAAGTGGCCGCCGCGATTTCCTCCGAAGGCCAGCCCGCGGTCGGAATCTCCGCCGCGGATTCGCAGTGCTTTCTCGCCGAGCCCATGGTCCACAACGAAGTGGAAGGCAGCCTCGGTTTCGTCGGCTATCTGACGGGACTGAATTTGCCTTTCATCGAATCGCTCTGGCGCGAAGGGTTAGTTCCAGTTGCGCCTTGCCTCGGCATCGGCTCGGACGGCGAGATCTACAACATCAATGCAGACCACATGGCCGCAGCTTGCGCGGAGTTCCTGAACGCCTACCAGCTGATCTATCGCACGGACGTCGCTGGTGTGTCAGACGGTGAAAAGGTTCTTTCCGCAGTCTCATGCCAGGAGATCGACCGGCTGGTGCAATTCCGAGTCGTTTCTGGCGGCATGGTTTTGAAGCTGGAGGCCGCCAAGCGCGCGATCGAAGGCGGCGTGCGGGAGGTTCGCATCGTGGGAGGCACAACTCCCGAAGCCCTGCTCCTTGCCTCCCATGCGGAACAAGCTGGCTCAGTTCCAGGCACACGCGTGCTACAACACTTCCGTGCCGCAGCGCAGACGGCTTTCACGGCGGCATGATGCGCAACTCATCCAAGAAAAACTCGAAAGCGCAGTCGCGGCCAAAGGCCGCAAACTTTGCCGCCGCCAGCTCCAAGCCCGACGCCCGCTTGATAGACGCCGAGAAGTTTCTCTTGCCCACCTACAAGCGCCAGCCCATTGTCATGACGCACGGCAAGGGCGCCTACGTTTTTGACTCGACGGGCAAGAAGTATCTGGATTTTCTGGGCGGCATCGCGGTCAACGCTCTGGGGCACGCGCATCCGCGCATCGTCAAAGTGATTCGCCGCGAGGCCGCCCGAGCGATTCATCTTTCCAACCTGTACCACAACGCGTTTCAGGGTCCGCTAGCACGGAAACTCGCGGAATGGTCTGGGCTCGACCGCGTGTTCTTCGCCAACAGCGGCACGGAAGCCATCGACGGCGCGCTGAAACTGGCGCGGTTGTTTGGCCGCAATCCTGAAGAACCGGCCGGAACCTCCGCGAAAAAACACCGCTTCCTGGCGTTAGAAAATTCGTTTCATGGGCGAACGTTTGGCGCTGTCAGCGTTACGGCCACGGAGAAATATCGTTTACCCTTTGCGCCCGTCGTTCCTGGCGCGGAATTCGTTCGCCTCAATGACGTTTCTGATATCGAGGCGAAATTTGACGACAACGTTTGCGCGATTCTTCTAGAGCCCGTTCAGGGAGAAGGCGGAATCTACCCTGTCAGCGAAGCATTTTGGAACCGCGCGCGCTCTCTCGCTACGCAACATGGCGCGCTGCTGATTGCCGACGAAATTCAGTGCGGGCTCGGCCGCACTGGCAGGCACTTCGCTTATCAGAGATTCTCATCGAAGCCCGATATCACCGTCGTCGCCAAGCCGCTGGCCGGAGGGCTGCCTCTTGGCGCGATTATTACGACTGAAGCGGTAGCGTCCCGTGTTTCTCCGGGGATGCATGGCACGACCTTTGGCGGCGGCCCGCTCGCTTGCGCGACCGCGCTCGAGTTTCTGAACATCATCGAGAACGAAGAGCTACTCGAAAATGTCCGCGTTCGCGGTGAGGAACTCCGTGAAGGACTCACAAGCCTGCGCTCGCAATTCGACTTCATCCGTGAAATCCGCGCGGAAGGCCTGATGATTGGCATCGAGCTTTCCATCGAAGGCGGCCCGTTCGTCGCCGAGGCGATGGAGCGCGGCTTGCTCATCAACTGCACCCACGACCTTACGCTTCGCTTGCTTCCGCCATTCATCATTACCAAGGCGCAGGTTCGCGAATTCTTGAAACTTTTCGAAGAAGTTCTTGCAAAGACTCCAAAGCAGGCCTCCGCCTCGGATTCCGGCAAAGCCGCTGGGCCGGGACGCTTGGCTCACGCCGCGGCAAGGGGATAAACCGAATGACTGCCACACCTCTCGTTGCTCCTATTTCATTGTCCACCGATCTGCTCACCGGAGCGGAGTGGAGCCCCGCGCATACGCGCGAACTCCTTCATCTCTCGGCGGACATCAAGGCGCGGCCCGTTCGTTATGCGTCCACGCTGCACGGCAAATTCATTGCGCTGATTTTTGAGAAGCCCTCTTTGCGCACCCGCGTCACTTTCGATGTCGGCATTCAAAGCATGGGCGGCGCCGTGGTGTTTCTCGATCACACGCAGGCGTCCGCGTCTCTCGGCAAGCGCGAGTCCATTGCCGACGTAGCGCGCAACCTGGATCGTTGGGTGCATGGCATCGTTGCGCGCGTGTATTCGCAAAAGGTGCTTGATGAAATGGCGGCGAACGCAACGATTCCCGTGATCAACGCGCTCTCCGACAAATTCCATCCCTGCCAGGCGCTGGCGGATTTTTTCACCCTCGAAGAGCGCTTTGGTCAGCTTCGCGGCTTCAAGCTGACGTACGTCGGCGACGGCAACAACGTTTGCCATTCCCTCATGTATCTCGCGGCACGGCTCGGTGTTCATATGCGTATCGCGACTCCGCCGGATTACGCGCCTGCTCCGGAGGTCGTTGCGGACAGCAAGCGTGTGGCGCGCGAGACGAAAGCGAAGATCGAGTTGATGCACGATCCACGCGAGGCGGTCAGCGACACAATGGCGGTGTACACGGACGCCTGGACCAGCATGGGCTTCGAAGCCGAAGAAGAAACTCGCACGAAGATTTTTGAACTTTATCAGGTCAATCCAGAACTGATGTCGCTCGCCGCACCGGACGCTGTGTTCATGCATTGCCTGCCGGCGCACCGCGGCCTCGAAGTTACGCCGGAAGTGCTCGACGGCCCGCAGTCGGTGGTCCTCGACCAATCCGAGAATCGCATGTACGTGCAGAAGGCCATTCTGCACACGTTGTTCTGATCCGCGATGATCGCGACCACTTTGATTCTATTGGCTTGCGGCACAAGGGCGGCACAGAACTTCACCGCCAAGCTTATGAACTTTCACCTTTTGAACTTTGGACTCTTAAATTTCTTTTCAAACGAGGATTTGTGAAAACGCCACAGAATAAACCGAAGAAAGTTGTACTCGCTTACTCCGGAGGGCTCGACACGTCCATCATCATTCCCTGGCTGAAGGAAAACTACAGCTGCGAAGTCATCGCCGTCATTGGCGACGTCGGCCAGCAGGAAGACCTCGAAGCCGCTCGCAAAAAAGCTCTCGCGACCGGCGCTTCTTCTGCGCAGGTCGAAGATTTGCGCGAAGAATTCGTCCACGACTACATCTGGCCCACGCTGCGAGCTGGTGCCATCTATGAACACACGTACTTGCTTGGCACTTCCATGGCGCGCCCGGTCATCGCCAAACGCCAGGCGGAAGTTGCGCTAAAGGTCGGCGCCGACGGTCTTTCGCACGGTTGCACCGGCAAAGGCAACGACCAGGTGCGTTTCGAGTTGGCATACAAAGCCATCGCCCCGAACCTGCAAATCATCGCTCCGTGGCGTGAATGGGACATTGATTCCCGTGAAGACGCCATCGCCTACGCGCAAAAACACAACGTCCCCGTCGAACAGAGCAAGAAGAACATTTACAGCCGCGACCGCAACATCTGGCACCTCAGCCACGAAGGCGGCGAGCTCGAAGATCCCGCCAACGCGCCCAACGAAGCGATGTGGCAGTGGGTCGCCTCCCCGGAAAAAGCTCCGGACAAAGCCGAAGAAGTTGAAATCGGATTTGAATCCGGCACGCCTGTTTCTGTGAATGGCGCAAAACTTGGCCCCGTCGAACTTCTCAACACCCTCAACGAGATTGCCGCGAGGCACGGCATCGGCCGCACCGACCTCGTTGAAAACCGTCTCGTCGGCATGAAGTCGCGCGGCGCGTACGAAACCCCCGGCGGCACATTGCTCGTGAAAGCGCATCAGGAACTGGAACGCCTCACTGTTGACCGCGAGACCGCGCATTTTCAGCAAGCGCTCGCGAGTCGCTATGCGGAGCTTGTGTACTACGGGCTGTGGTTCTCGCCGCTGCGCGAAGCCTTGGACGGATTCTTCACCGTCGCACAACAGCGCGTCACCGGCGCCGTCGGCCTGAAGCTTTGGAAGGGCACGCTCAACGTAACGAAGCGCGCGTCACCCTTCTCGCTTTACCGCGCGGACCTGGCCAGCTTCACCATGGGCCGCTACAACCCGAAGGACGCCGAAGGCTTCATCAATTTGTTTGCCTTACCGGTAACCGTGCGTCCCAAAGCCAAAGCGGAAGGCAAGAATTCCTAATGTCGCCATTACGACTCTTACGGCGAACGGCAAACTGTGAACGGCAAATGTCATTCACGAACCGAAACGTGAATCTCAATAACCAATGACCGAACGCAAAGACGACCGATTATGGGGAGGACGCTTCGAGCGTGAGCCCAACGCTCAGTTCGATGCGTTCCAGCGTTCCTTTGCGTTCGACAAGCGCCTGCTGCCGTACGAGATTGACGTCGATCGCGCCTGGGCCAAGGCGCTTGAGCCGATCGGCACTCTCACCGCCGCCGAAGTAAAACAGACGCTCGCCGCCCTCGACAAAATTGCCGAGCGCGCAAAAAACGATTCCGCCTGGTTTGAGAGGCTCGGGACTGGCGCCGAAGACGTTCATCACTTCGTCGAAAAAGCGCTGGTCGAAGAACTCGGCCCGCTCGGCTGGAAACTCCACACCGGCCGCAGCCGCAACGAACTCGTGGCCACGGATTTTCGCCTCTTCGTCATCGACGCGGTTGCTCAGTTGCAAAAGGATCTGGAAGCGTTGCTGAGCGCGCTTCTCACGCAAGCAAAGGCAAACCTTAGCGTCCCCATGGCTGGTATGACGCACATGCAGCACGCTCAGCCTATTTTGCTTTCGCATTTCCTGCTCGCACACGCGGAGGCGTTTACGCGCGACGTCACTCGCTTGCAGCATGCGGCCGCGAGCGCCGACGCGTGCCCCATGGGTTCCGGCGCGCTCGCGGGAAACTCGTTTGCCATCGATCGCCACGCCATCGCGCGCGAACTTGGCTTTTCGCGCATCACTGCAAACAGTCTCGACGCCGTCAGTAACCGCGATTTTGCGCTCGATTATCTCTTCGCGCTGACGGGAATCGCCACGCATCTTTCCCGCCTTGCCGAAGACTTTGTGATTTTCGCGTCGCAGGAATTTTCTTACGTCATCCTTCCCGACGAATACTCCACGGGCAGCAGCCTCATGCCGCAGAAGAAAAATCCCGACGCTTGGGAGCTGCTCCGCGGCAAAACAGGACGTATCACCGGCGCTCTCATCAGCTTGCTTACCACGCTAAAGGGCCTGCCTACAAGCTATCAGCGCGACTTGCAGGAAGACAAAGAAGCACTTTTCGCCGCGCACGACCAAGTGTCGGACATGATCGCGGTTGCTGCCGGCGCGATTGCTGCCACAAAGTTCGATATTGACCGCCTGCGCGCTGCTGCCTCCAATCCTGCTCTGCTCGCCACGGAAGCGGCCGATCACCTCGTGCGCAAAGGCATTCCGTTCCGCCAGGCCCACGACATCGTGGGCAAAGTCCTTCGCGAAGCGGAAAAGCAAGGCGTCTCGTTTACCGCGCTGCCCCTCGAAAAACTCAAACAGGTTTCACCCGCATTCGATTCCGACTTCGCGAAGAGCCTCAGCGTTGACGCAGCTCTCGCCGCGAAAAAAGTTCCCGGCGGAACAGCCCCGGAAAGCGTTCGCGCCGCCATCGAAGATTTGGAAGCGCGTCTCAACAAAAAAGCCAGTAAAACAGGAGCCAAACCATGAGCCTGCACATCCCCAATCCCCTGGGCACTCTGCCGCTCGTTTCGGGCGGCTGGAGGTCCCTTCGCGGAGCGGCACGATAGCCGCCCGGACACACCTCGCCCGGACACACCAAAAATGAACCACGCTCCCTCCGAAGCCGCTCTGCCCAACGGATTCCGCTTCGCCGCCACCGCCTGCGGCCTGAAAAAAACCGGCGCGCTCGACCTGGCAATTTTTTCAAGCGACGTTCCCGCCTCTGCGGCGGCGGTATTCACGCAAAATCTTGTGGTGGCCGCACCGGTCACGCTGTCGAAAAAGCATCTGCAACTCTCGAAAGGGCGCATGCGCGCCGTGGTTGTGAACGCCGGTAACGCCAATTGCGCGACGGGACCCCAAGGTGACACCGTCTCGCTGCGCACAGTGGAAGAAACCGCGCGCCGCCTGCACGTCCAGCCGCACGAAGTTTTTGTATGCTCAACCGGAGTCATCGGCGTCCAGTTGCCTGTCGAAAAGATTCTTCGCGCACTGCCATCGCTGACACGCGACCGGCGCCCGTCTGCGCGATCGTTCGCGGAATTGTCACTGGCCATCTGCACCACCGACACGCGTCCGAAAACGGCCGCCGCCTCGTTCAAAATGGCCGGCAAGAAGATTCATCTAGTCGGTTGCGCCAAGGGCGCGGGCATGATCCATCCGAACATGGCGACGACGCTGGCTTTTGTTGTGACTGACGCGGCCATCTCGCCTCCGCTCCTGCAAAAGACGCTGAGCGAAGTCACGCGCCGAACGTTCAACTCCATCAGCGTGGATGGCGACACTTCGACCAACGACACGCTGCTGGTCCTCGCCAACGGCGAAGCGGGCGCGCCTCCGATTCAAAAAGGCAGCAAGGCCCACCGCGCATTCACCGTGGCTCTCGAAGAGGTCTGCCAATCACTGGCCCTGCAAATCGTCGCCGACGGAGAAGGCGCGCAACGCGTCATCGAAATCGAAGTGCGCCACGCGAAAAACGAAGCCGCCGCGCGCCGCATCGCGGAAACCATCGCCACGTCGCCCCTGGTGAAGACCGCCTTTGCCGGAGGCGATCCCAACTGGGGCCGCATCTTCGCCGCTGCCGGGCGTTCCGGGGTAAAGTTCGATCCGTCCCTGGTGGACATCCAAATGGCCGGCATTCCCGTTCTCCGCAAAGGCCAGCCGCTCGATTTCAACGAGCGAGCCGCCAGCAACAAACTCCTTGCCGAACACGTTCCCGTTGTCGTGGACCTGCACGCCGGCGACGCCACCGCCCGCTACTGGACCTGCGACTTCACGGCCGAGTACGTGCGCATCAACGCCAGCTACCGCACCTGATAAGGCAGAAGGCAGAAAGCCCGCCTCGGCGGGTATGCAGAAGGCAGTGGAAAAGAAACGGCCCCCACCCCCGCCCCCGGCATTTCGTATCGTTATCAAAACAAAGTGATTACTAAACTTGACGGTTGGAAGCCGTTGAAAACAAAGCGAGCCTGAGAGGCAGAAGCAAGCTAGGAAGTTAAAGTAAAACTTTAAACGGATGGGTGGTAAGGGGGTACCCACCCCCGGGTACTGTTGCAACATAATCAAAACAGAGGACTTGCAAATTGCCACTGTTGTAAGTGCATGAAAACAAAGAGAGACGAAGAGGGGTGAAATCCTGGAGCAGTTCGTAAGTGATTGAAAATTGGTGGAGGGACGGAGAGATCCCTCGGTGCGCTCGGTGCGCTCCCTTCGAGGCTCAGGGTAAACGGGATGAACTATCCTCATCGGATAGTTCCGTTGTTGAAAATCACCAAGGCAGAAGTTTATCCCGCTGTTTGGTAGGAGGAGGCGCGGGGACATGGTGGTTGACCTGTAGAGTCGGTACGAGAAAGATTCTATACTAGAAAGTAAAAAAAGTCAAGCCGAATCTGCATTTTTTTGAAAATCTTTTTGGTTGCACGAACAGGGGAAGGGAAAAGATTTCCTCTCTTTGGGGCCCGACTGCCCTCCCCAACAAGGTGGAACAAGGAAAAGAGAGATTTCTCTCTGCGCAGGCCGACCATTTCACAGGAAGTGAAATGGAATAAAAAGCATCGGCCTGTTCCGTTCGAAATGACGGTCGCGAGGTTGTGACGTTAGGCAAGATGTATCGTGCCCCTACAACGCATATAATCCCCGCCATGCCCCGCACTTTCCACGTCTACTTCATGGCCAGCCAATCCGGCGTTCTCTATCTGGGTGTTACGGGCAACCTCCCCAAACGCGCCGGCCAGCACAAACAAAAGCTCATCCCCGGTTTCACCAAAAAATACAACTGCACCAAACTCATCTGGTTCGAGCCGCACTCCACCGCCCGCGCCGCCATTTCCCGCGAAAAAGAAATCAAGCGCTGGAACCGCTCCAAGAAAATCGCCTTGATCGAATCCCTCAACCCCAACTGGAACGACCTCAGCCCCACCCCCTAAAGCCCGCCGCAGACTCCTCCTCGCACCGTCATTTCGAACGAAGCAGGCCGACGCCTTTTCTTCCATTTCACTTCCCGTGAAATGGTCGGCTTGCGCAGAGAGAAATCTCTCTTCACTCTTCGTCCACTTAGGCCGATTTTTTCTTCCCTTTCATGCGACGGTTCCACGCAGTTGACTCGTGTTACTGTGACTCCCACTTCCAGTTCGCGAATTGCTCGCGCAATGCGATTTTCTTGAATTTGCCGACGGAAGTGCGCGGAATGGCGTCGAGGAAAACGAAAGCGTCCGGAAGCTGCCATTTCGCAAAAGACTTGGCGAGAAACGCGCGCAACTCTTCAGGAGTAGCACGCGCGCCGTCTTTCAGGACAACGGCCGCAAGCGGGCGTTCCTGCCATTTCGGATGCGGAATCCCCACAACGCAAGCTTCCTTCACCGCCGGATGCCCCATCAGCGTGTTTTCCAAATCCACGGAGCTGATCCACTCGCCGCCGGACTTCACCAGGTCTTTCGCGCGGTCCACGATTTTCACGTAGCCGTCTTCGTCCATCGTGGCCACGTCGCCGGTGCGGAACCAGCCATCCTCCGTCCAGCGATGCGCCTGATCCGGCGACTCGTAGTAGTTCGCCGCAATCCACGGCCCGCGGATTTCGATTTCCCCGGATGTCACACCATCCCACGGAGCCTCACCTTGGGGATTCATCAAACGAATTTCCACAAACGGAGCCGGCCAGCCCTGCTTGGCCCGAACATCGTATTTCTTGTCCTCGGGCCAATCATTCATGTGGGCGCGGAGGTCACAGGACGTGGCAATGGGAGTAGTCTCCGTCATCCCCCACAAATGTTTGATGTGCAAGCCGAAGCGGTCGAGCTTGCGGATCACTTCCAGCGGAGGAGCCGTGCCGCCGACCAAAACACGCACGGAAGTGTCAAATTTCCAGCGCGTGGGATTTTTCTCGAGTTCTTGAAGCACGGCGATCCAGACCGTGGGGACCCCACAGGCGACGGTCACACGCTCACTCGCAATGAGGCCAAGGATGCTTTCCGGGTCAACATTGGGCCCGGGCAGAATGAGCCGCGCGCCCAACATGACGGCGGCATAGGGGATGCCCCAGGCATTGGCGTGAAACATCGGCGCGACGGGCAGGATCGTATCGGCTTGGCTGAGGCTGAAGACTTCGGCGAGGCCGCAGCAGAAGGAGTGCAACACAAGCGCCCGATGCGAATAAATAACGCCTTTGGAAAACCCGGTCGTCCCCGACGTAAAGCACATGGCTGCGCCATCATTTTCATCAATCGCCGGGTATTGGAAATCTGCTGAGGATTCCGCCAACAGCTCCTCGTAATTCAAGGCGCCGTCGGGAATAGCGTTGCATCCGTAAGGCACCACGATCACGCGTTCAAAAGAGACGTCCCGCTGGAATTTCTCGTAAACCGGATAAAGAACATCGTCAACCAGAAGCAACCGATCGCCCGCATGCTTCGCAATGGCGGCGATTTCGTGCGGATGAAGGCGAAGGTTCAGCGTATGCAGGATGCCGCCGGCACAGGGAACTCCAAAAAAAGCTTCCAGGTGGCTCGAATGATTCCACATCATGGAAGCGACGCGATCGCCAGGCTTGAGTCCGAGTTTCGAAAGGGCCGAGGAAAGTCGCCGCGCCCGGTTATAAAATTCTCCAAAGCACGTTCGAACGATCGACTTGTCCGGCTTTCGCGAAACAATTTCGACCCGCGGGAAGATTTTCCCGGCGCGCTCCAAAATGGTGGGGAGCGTCAGCAGAAAATTCATCATTGTGCCGCGCATAGACCCTCTCGAACTTGGCGCCAATTGGGCGAATCCTAGCACGAATTTCCGGCACGCGGGAGGAGGAGGGGATCCGGACGCCCCGGCACAATCCGGCCATTTATTTAGTTGCAAATGGCGTCAAATTCCGAGACCATGCAGCAGACCGCTGAAGTATCGGTCCTCGCTCCCTCGGCGGCAGCGCTGATTCGCCTCCCCGGTGAACGAAGCTGTGTCTTCGGCGCGCTCCGCGACTCGCAAGTCAGGTTCCGGACAGAAGGAGTAAGAGGTGAAGAAGCTCTACATCGGTAATCTTCCGTTTTCGGCTACGGAAGATCAGCTTCAAGAGTGGTTTTCTCAGGTGGGTGTATCCCCTTCGGGTGTAAACCTCATTCGGGACCGTTTCACGGGCCAATCGCGCGGATTCGCTTTCGTCGAAGTAACCAACGACGAAGACGCGGACCGTGCGATTAATTCCTTGAACGGGCAAAATTTCGGCGGGCGAAACTTGGTGGTCAACGAAGCGCGTCCGCAGGCTGAACGCAGCGGCGGCGGTGGGCGCGGTTTTGGAGGCGGCGGTCGCGGTGGCGGCGGGGGGCGGGGTGGCCACGGAGGCGGGCGCGGCGGCGATCGTGGCGACCGCGGTGATCGCGGCAATCGCTGGTAACGCAAGCACTTCCAGTTTGATCCAATCGGGCCTCCGCACCCAGCAAGGCCCAATACTCTCTTTCCCAAAATCCTTAGGGGCAGGTCTGTGCGTTCGAATGATTTCGCGGGCGGCGGGATACGCTGTTTTTCCTGCTTTCCCAAACGCGCGGTGGTTTCGTTGGCGTCGGCGAAAACTGCTCGCGGAGGTCGTGGTGCAAGTGTTTAGGAAAGAGAACGCCTGCGACCCTGCGAAGGCTGTGAGCGTATTTCCAAGCTCATCTTTCGAACAAACTGGGATAGCACACGGGCTCGCCAGCCTGCTGCGGTTGCGATTTGTCCTTACAGCGCCTTTATCTGCGGGAGCGCTTAGAATCGCAGCGTTGCCAACCGCTGGCGGGAAAACTCGAAACAAATGTCCCCGTAACGTGTTTGATACAGCAGGCGAGGAAAGTGCTTCGCAGGGGAATCCGTGATGTATATGAATAGTTCGGGCACGGAAGCGGCGTCCTGGAAAAGGCACAGAAAAGAACCCCGGTGAACCTTCTGGACGCCTGCAGCATCCAATGGCTTGAGTGGAACGTCTAAAGAAAAAGCATGACGAACTGGAACAAACGCGATTGGAAACAATTCTACGAGGTGGCACGGCGCCCGTGGAAGGCGCATCGTCCACCGCGGCCCGTTTATCCGACGGGGCTGAATCGCGTGCTACCCGCGCAGGGTTTCAGTCTTTCCGAACTTGATGATGCTGGAGTAAATCTGGAACTCGCCGAGCGGCTTGGCCTTCCGGTGGATGCGGGACGAATCGGCACTTACGAACCAAACGTTACCGTGCTGCGCGATTTTGTGCGCTCCTCGCGGCACCCGCTGTAACATTTGTTTTATCACCAACCCCTTTTACTGCTGCGCGAAGCAAGATGTCCGCTTCTCGCCGGAATTCCCCGGGTACATAGAAAACTCCGCATCTTCGCGTGGGGCCATGCTCCCCGACAGCGGGCGACGCCGATAACAACTAACGTGACGAAATGGAGATCGCCGCGCCTGTAGTAGCGCTTGAGCGGATTGCGTATGCTTTCGAGAAATTCCACAAACGAAGAAAAACCCGCACCCTGAAAACCGCAGGGTGCGGCACCCCGCGTGCCGGTTCACCACAGGTTAACTGATTGCAAAAGCGGTATGCTCTTCTCGCGCCATGCGGTCAAGAAGAAAAAGTACCTCTGACCCGCCCGCCCTTAAAACAAACCAAGACCCAGGTTTACAAACCAAACCTGGGGCACCCCATCCGAGGTCGTCCAACCATTCTTCCTTAGTATTTGCCGCGGTGATATTCTCTCCGCGATGCCATGTCAACAAATTCCCGATTCCGGGCCACCCGCCCTATATAGACCGGCTGTTCTCGCGATATCGATACTAGCCCATGCGCTCTTAACCCCTGCACAGGCGTTACCTGCTTCTATCAACTCCAATTTACAGGATAGAACCACCGCTGACCAGCGAGCCCCGGAGCTTAATGCGGGACGAGAGCGAAAGAAGGCAGAAAACAAGGAGTTCCTTAACCGATTTCGCAGCCTTCCTCCAGAGGAGCGTGTCAATATTTGGAAGCAGGCAAATGACGAAAAATATAGCCATTCGGTCGCATTCAGGATTGCAAACGAGATTCAAGACCTCCTCGTGATCGAGGGCACAGATACCGTGCCTCAACTTGCAGCGATCGTCCGCGACCGACATGAACCGTACTTTTACCGTTTCTGGGCGGCAAAAATTCTCGCTGACATGGACCGCTATGTGCCCGCAGCCGATCTTCCGAAAGGAGCAGTGGCAACGCTTGCTATCGATGAGCTAAACCTTCGTGGAGCAACCAATCCTTTTTTGCAGGTGACAGGGCGAAGGATCGGGGATGAAGGGCGAAAGAGCTTGGAATGGGCAGCGAGTGCTGGTGACGACAAATGGCTCCAATTCTTCACTCGCGATGCTTTGGGCTTGGTAAAGCAGGAGTTAGAAGGACTCACGATTGATGAACAGGTTCGGCGATGGAGGGATCTCGCCGCACAAACCAAAGGAGCGGAGGGTCGGCCAGAGAGCTTTCTACGAGACACTCTTGGGCGTCTTATCGTGGAACGAGCGCCGGATTCACTTTCCGCGCTACGCAATTTGCTGAATAACGATAGGGACCGATACGTTAGGACCGCAGTAGTGGGTCTAATCCGTGGGGTAGACGCCTATCGCTTTCGTCTCAGAAAAACAGATTTAGGTCGATCAACGATAGAAGACATCCACAAGGCCGTCATTCGGGGCGAGGTCAAGGTACAATGCCCCCAATGCGATACTTCTGCCGCGACTTGGGCCGAGCTTTCTGATCAATTCAACAACGATAACTTTGGACTGAATCCGGGTACCATAGGCGCCTACTATGCGCAGATGCTTCATGTTCTCTATAGCGAAAATACAACAAAGGTCGTGCAGGTCGGTAAATCAATGCGCCAGGAGTGGGCCATCCCAGAATTCACGGCCTTCATTACATTCTTAACGGACCAAGATCCCTTTTTTCCGAGTTGGGAATACACGTATTTTGGACCGCCTTATTCCGAGGCGTTTCACCCGCAGTTTGCTGCGAAAATGGCTCGTATTGAGGATGCTTGGAAACTGTACCAGACCAATAGAATGGCCGCTTCAGCGCCATGACAGTCGCCGGTGCGCCCTTCACAGGGCGTACCTGCCGTGTACCTTAGCATGCGACATTTCTCCATTTTGGCGGTCGAGAAATTGACATAATGCGATGGGTCCATTCCATTGGGTCACTCGCGCTGATCTGCCCCATTTTTTTGCGCACAGGTCATACGACACTCGAAACTCTTGACGTGACCTTGAGCTGCCCCCTGGCTCCGCGCACGGGATCATACGAAACCAAAGTCTTCTGAGAGTACTTCGTTTTTGACTTAGACTGTTTGGTTGGTCCAGGGCTAGAATGGCGGCTCTTTGTCCTTCCCTGTTTCGAAGGAGCTGCGCGATGAAGAAAACCCTTCTTCTATTTCTGCTCATTCTGGCTTCGGCTTTGCCTGCTGTCTTTGCTTTTCCCACTGCGACGGGGCCGGAGTATTCCATCCAGGCCATTCGCTACGCCTCCGCGGAAGATGAAGTTGCAGGGCTCGTGATGGGCGCTCCCAAGGGCGAAAAAATTAACATCGCCATGGTCATCTGGCTCATTCGCGGTGGCGGGCACAATATTTTGTTCGACAGCGGCTATCATCGGGAGACGTTCCTCAAATACTTTCCGTCGACAGAATACGTTCGGCCGGACGAGGCCGTGAAACTTGCCGGCGTGCAGCCGGAAGAAATCACGGACATTGTCATCAGCCACTCCCATTGGGACCACCTCGGCGGAATCGACCTCTTCCCCAAGGCGGTGGTGTGGATTCAGAAGGAGGAATATCGCTATTACACGGGCGAAGCGTGGCAGCCCGGGGGAAATCACGGGGGCATCGATCCGGAGGACGTACAGATATTAGTCAAGCTGAATACTGAGCGACGCGTTCACCTGGTGGATGGGGACAACGTTGAAATTTTTCCGGGCATTCGCGCTTACACGGGCGCGCGGCATACTTACGCCTCGCAATACTTGCGCGTGGAAGGGAATCCTCCGTTCGTGCTGGCTTCGGACAATTGCTATCTCTATCGCAACCTGGCGGAGCACAAGGCCAGCGCGACTTTTTCGGAAGCGGACCAGCCCGGCAACGTCAAAAATCAGGCGCGAATGATCGAGCTAGCCGGCTCCGCCGACCGAGTCGTGCCCGGCCACGACATGCTGCAATTTCAGAAGTTTCCCACGCAGGGACGCATCGCCAAAATCAAATAACCGTCTTTCATTCAAACCCTTCGCTGGCCCGTCTAAATAAGGGCTTGACCCTGGAACGCGTTCCAGGGTCGATACTTCTTTTGCTTGAGGCGATCACGATGGAACAAAAACTGTTTCGTTCCGGCCAACTTGCGCGGATGACTGGCGTGAGCACGGACCTGCTGCGGCATTATGAGCGCATCGGGGTGTTGCCCGCCGCCATGCGTGCTGCCAATGGATACCGGCTGTACCCGTCGGATAGCGCGAAGCGTGTCTGCGCGGTTCGCAGTTCGGTGGCGCTTGGCTTTTCGCTTGCAGAACTCTCTGGCATTTTTATCTCTCGGGACCGCGGGGGAATCCCGTGCCGGAAAGTGCGGGCTTTGGCGGAGGAGAAGCTAAAGGGAATCGAGCAATCGCTGAAGGAGCTACGGACCTTGCGACGCCACATCCGCGAGGTCCTCCGGCAGTGGGACCGGCGGCTTGCCGAGGCCGGCAGGGGCCGAAGAGCAGCGCTTCTTGAGTCCCTCGATGAGATTCAAGTTAGGCGCGAAGCCCTAGGTTCGACATTGAAAACTTCAAGGAAAGGATTCCGAAGATGAAAAGTCCAGTCCGAATTGCTCTGATGCTCGCGGTGTTTGTTTCCGCCAGTTTGGCTCAGCAAAAGCCTTCTTCGCCAGACCAGCACCATGAGGGAGTGGTGCAGCGCGGGGATAAAGTGATGGGATTCTCGCACGAAAAGACGACGCACCATTTCAGGCTATACGCCGATGGCGGGGCCATCGAAGCGGAAGCGAACGACGCGAAGGACACGGCTAGCCGGGAGGAAATCCGATCCCACTTTGGGCACATTGTTACGATGTTCGCGGCCGGGAATTTTTCGGCACCCATGCTCATTCACACACAAAACCCGCCGGGCACGGAGGCGATGAAGCGTCTTCGCGAGGCGATCGAATACAAGCTGGAATCTACGGAAAAGGGCGGGCGTATCCGCATTACGACGAAAGATCAGGAAGCGCTTCGGGCTGTGCATGAGTTCCTGCGCTTCCAGATTTCCGACCACCAATCCGGGGACTCCCCGGAAGTGACGAAAGTACCATAGGCTGCGCCGCAGGGAGTTTGTAGGCTGCTGGGGATGCGCGTAAAATGGGAGTTTCGCGCATAGTCCATGGCCTCGCCCTTTAATATCATCACGAATTCGCCGGCGCCGCCCGTGCCGCCGCCGGACGCGCATCCGCGGCCGGATTGGCTGCGGGTTAAGTTCTTTGGCGGCGAGCGCTTCCAAGACTTGAAGCGGCTGATGCGCACCCTGGACCTGCATACCGTGTGCGAGAGCGCGCGTTGCCCGAACATGGGCGAGTGCTGGGAACACGGCGCGGCAACGTTCATGATTCTTGGGGACATTTGCACGCGCGCCTGCGGATTCTGCGCTGTGCCTTCCGGCAAACCTGTAGGGGATCCCGACGAGGATGAGCCTTACCGCGTGGCCGACGCCGTGGCGAAGATGGGCTTGCGCTACGCGGTGGTCACCAGCGTGAATCGTGACGATCAGCCGGACGGCGGCGCACACATTTTCGCGCGCACGATTGAGGAGATACGCAGGCGCGTGCCTGGCTGCAAGGTCGAGGTTTTAATTCCCGATTTCCGTGGCGATTGGAACGCGCTCGATATCGTGCTTGCGGCTCAGCCGGATGTTCTCAACCACAATACCGAAACCGTGCCGCGCCTTTATCGCCAGGTGCGCAAGGGCGCGGTCTACGAAAGGTCTGTGGAGTTGTTGCGGCGTTCCAAGGAAGCGCGTCCCGAGGTGCCCACAAAAACTGGAATGATGCTGGGCCTGGGCGAGGAGAAAGAAGAAGTTCTGGCCACCATGCAGGAACTGGCCGCGCAGGGGACGAACATTCTTACGCTGGGGCAATACCTCCAACCCACGCGCGAGCACTTGCCCGTCGTGCGCTACGTTCATCCCGACGAATTCGCGGAATACAAGATCCTCGGCGAAGCCATGGGTTTTAAACACGTGGAATCCGGCCCGCTAGTCCGCTCGTCTTATCACGCGTTCGATCAGGCCGAATCTGCCCAAAGGTAGTGCTTCAACCTGGGCTATGAATCCAACCTGTCCCGGCGGCTTGTCATCCAAATGGTCGGGTCGTCACATCAAGGCGCTGTTATTCTTCGAATTATGAAGATTGCCCGTCAAATCAGTAGGTTGTGTCTTGTAGTTTTGATCCTCCTGGTCCTCCCACCGCTGGGTTCGCTTGCCAGCCAAGAAGGCGGAATCTTGCTAGCTGGCGAACAGGATGTCCCCCTGATTGCGTCAGAGGAGGTAATGTCGCATCTCACCAGGCGGATTGAGCCAGCGTATCCCCCACTCGCAAGAATGACTCGCATCCGAGGCAGCGTATTGGTGCGGTTAATAGTGGGAACAGACGGCAAAGTCAGAGACGCTCGTGCCCTGTCGGGCCACCCGCTGTTGATGCAAGCCGCGGTGGATGCGGTTCGACAGTGGTCTTTCACCCCATTCGTTAAGAATGATAGAGCAGTTGAGGTTATGACGGACGTCAGTGTAGACATACCTGTGACACCAAAGCATCGGCCAACGCCTTTTCCAGAGGTGCATGATTCAAGAGCGGTCACCATAGCGCTCGGCCGTGGCCCGTATGTCCTTAAGATTACTGGAGATGGAGCCGTTGAATATGACGGATTGGGAGCCGTATGCGTCCAAGGCAAGCATCGTGGCCGAATCAAGGAAGAGGACTTTAAGACGCTTCTTGACGATTTCCGCGGAGCGGGTTATTTCTCGCTCGAAGATGAATACGGGGGAACCGCCACGGATTCGTATACGACGATCAGCTCAATTGCCATCGGTAATCAGAAAAAAGAAATCCAATACATGGTCGATGCGCCAGAGGTGCTAACGAAGCTCGAAGACGAAATCGATCGGCTCAGCCATTCACAAAAATGGGTGAATTGTGATGCTGAAACAGTCCCAGCCCTACTCGCAGAAGGGTTTGATCTTCACAGCTCTGACGAAGGAGCAAGAAGACTTCTGTTTGGGGTAGTCTCTTATGGCGATGCGCAGGCCGTGCGCGATCTAGTGCGAGCAGGCGCTGAAATTCACTTCACAGACAACATAGGGCAGACGCCGCTGATGATTGCGGCAAAACGCGGGTTGCCTGAAATGGTGAAAACGTTGCTGGGGGCGGGAGATAACCCAAATGCTGCAGATGGATCCAAGGAAACTGTTCTTATGCACGGAGCTTCCAGCGGAAACGCACACGTGTTACGTGCGCTCTTGGAGGCAGGTGCGCAAGTTAATGCAAGAAGCAAGAGCGGCAACACAGCGCTGATGGCTGCGGCTGCCACAGGGAACCCAAGCCTCGTCGAGCAGTTACTGCGGGCCGGGGCGAATGTAAAGGCCAAAGGGTGGAAGAACACAACTGCTCTGCTTGCTGGCTCGATGGGGGAACTCGCCTTCGAATACGTGAATATGGGCGAATCGCATGCAGAGATTCTCGATGAAGTAATTGACCGGGCCAAGGTTGTGCGATTGTTGATTGGCGCTGGAGCGAGCGTAGATGACGCAAATGATGAAGGCGAGAATGCGCTTTTCACGATTTACGAAGAGGCCGTCAGAGAACTAATCAAAACAAGAATCGATATAAACGCCCGCAACAACGATGGCGAAACACCACTCATCGCCACAGTCTCCTCAGAAGTGGCAGCAGTCTTGGTAAGAGCGGGCGCGAATCCCGACTTGACTGACCCTAATGGGCAAACGGCATTGATGCACGGGGCGAAGAGCAACTATGTCGAGAATTTAAAGGTGCTCGTGAAGGCTGGTGCGAAGCTGGACCTTCAAGATAATGAAGGCTCAACTGCCCTCATGCTTTGCGCTGAAAAGGGTCTTGAGGATTCCGTGGCAGTCCTGGTCAATGCGCACGCTCAGGTGAATCTCAGAGATAACCAGGGCCTCACGGCCCTGGGGCGCCTCTATCGTTCTGGGGGCGGGAACGGAAGGGATACCGTAGAGAAACTTCTGCTGGCAGCTGGCGGAACCGAGTAGTTGAGCCCCCCCCCCGACTATTTCGGTGCGGCGGTGGACCAGTCGGTGAACGGGACGGCGCGGCCGCCGCGAATGACCGTTGGAATCACGCTATCGAAACCTTTGTGCTCCTTCGAGGAGTAGCTCAATTTGAGCTTTGCACCGAGGCCCATATCGAATTCGTGCAGGGATTCGATGCCGCGAATCAAACCTTCGCGCGTTAACTCTTTTCCAGCTTTCTTCAGCCCTTCGACCAGCACCATGGCGTCCACAAACCCTTCCAGGCTTACAAAGTTTGGTTGAGCGGAGGGATAATATTTCGACAGGGTGCGGCGGTAGAGCGCGACGGTTTTGTATTCAGTGAGGTAGTACGGCGGCACGACCTGCGTGACCACCATGCCTTCCGCATCGGACTCAGCCTCCTTGATCAGGTCATCGGTCCCGACAAACGATACCGTAAGGAAAAGCGGCTTCCAGTTTTTGGCATGCGCTTGCTTCAGGATGGGAGCCACAGTATTGGCAGGCCCAACGACCACGACCGCCTCGGGGTTCGCGCCTCGCACCTTGTCGATGGCGCCGCCAACTTCGGCCGTTTGCCGCGGATAGGAGGCGGTCGCGACGGGTTCGGCCCCATGAGCCTTTAAGGCCGTCCTCACGCCCTCCAGGACGGTCGCGCCAAAGGGGTCTTCCGGATAGATCACGCCAATTTTCTTGTAGCCGAGAGTTTTCCAAAGGCCGTCCATCTGCTCCCTCGTTTCGTCAAAATACGAGGCGCGCACATTCACGATCCAATGGTGGAATGGAGTGTAAAGCGTCTGCGCTCCTGTGAAGAGTCCGACGAGCGGAATCTTGTTGCTCTCCGCCAACGGCAGATACTTCACTGCGGTGGGAGTTCCCACAAAGAATCCCAGGGCAAAGACCTTTTGCTCCATCAAGCGATTGAAGCAGGCTTCGGTCTTGGCTGGGTCGTAGCTGTCGTCATAGGAAATGAGCTTGAGTTTCCGGCCATCGACCCCGCCCGCGTCGTTGGTCATGTCAAGGTAGGCTTTCGCTCCGGTGACGGTTTCTGTGCCAAGAAAATGCGAGGGACCTTCCAGCGCGGAACATGAGCCAATCAACACTTCGCGCTCACTGACGCCGGGCACGCCTTGTCCGGAAGCTGGTGAAGGGAGCAAAAGAAAACACACTGCGACCGCAGACAGCGCAAGGCTGTACTTCAAAAACGTAATTTTCATTTCGTCTCTCCGTCTTGGTGAAAGACGCCCCTGTGCCCTTGTGGACGAATAACCCGTGGCTTCTGTTTATTCCTCTGCGGAGAGCGTGTCAATGGAATACGCGCAGGCGTGTTTCAAAAGACAAGCGCTTGGATCCGGGATTAAGCAAGAACAGCAGGATGCTACTTGATGCGAGGACCGAGTAAAATCAGGCCGATGCCGGAAATGAGGAGCACGATGGAAACAGCCGCGGGAACTTGCACAGTCTTTTCTTCATCCAAGGTGGCCTTGTACGGCCCGAGCTTGGCCACCTCTTCCTGCTTGTGGTAGCTGAAGTTGGGATGGACCAGCCCAACGACGCCGCTGATCAGCAATATAAACCCGAGAATCATCACGAAGCGCTTCATGTGATCCTAAACCTATCACAATTGGCGACGGATGGTGGAGAAACCAAATGAACACACCTCTGCGCCGAATAGGCGCAAAGGATTAACAACCGCGAGGCGAGGAAAGGCTCAGGAACGGCTGGCAGCTGCCGCGGCTTTCTTGGCAGCCTTCGCTGCTGCGGAAGCTTTGCGGCGCCGCTTGGTCTTCGGAGGCGTGGCGGGAGCTTCGCCGATCAGTTCGGCGGTCATGATACTGGTAACAAAGAGCTTGGGACCGTGGTCGTCAAAATCCACGGAAGTCCGCTCCTGGTCGGAAGCGGTGACGATTCCCAAGCCATACACGTCATGTTTGATGGTCTGACCTTCTGCCATTACTTGCACAACATCCTCCTTGACCACTCTGTCTCAAAATCTCGATTCGAATCTCTTGGAGGGAGGCCCGGGTACAACCGGGACTCCCTGAAAACAGGCTAGAGGCTTGTAACGTTCTCTGCCTGAAGGCCCTTCGGGCCCTTCTTTACTTCAAATTCCACCGTCTGACCCTCGTTGAGGGACTTGTAGCCGTCCATCTGAATGGCTGAGAAATGCACGAAAACATCTTCGCCGGTCTGACGCTGGATGAACCCGTAACCCTTCGAAGCATTGAACCACTTCACTGTGCCTTGTTCCTTCACTTACACTACCTCGTTATTAGAATTGCTTTGCCTCTCTTGGTCCGTTCCTGGTTTCCTGAAGCGGTTTTCGCTTCGGCGTCCCAAGTGCCGTGACAGCCTCCAGCCCGCAAAAAAAAGGCCGCAAAGTTTGTCCTTGCAGCCCCCTCGAACGAGTCAAAAGGTAATACAAGAGCAACAAATGCTAAGGGTAATTTACCATAAACTGGAGGATTTGTCCACGCGGAACCACGGTAGCCGCCCGTTTTGGTATTGATATTAACTCACTGAAACTAAACAAGTTAGATGGCGTTTTAGGCTTTGTGTGCAAGCAACTGCCCATCGGACGGCGTTATTCAAGGGATTCCGGTTCGAGGCTTGGGGTCTCTTCGCCAGAGGCCTTCTTTTCCCAATACTTGCGGACCCAGGCTTCCCAGCTCTTTCCAGCGGCGGTGTCCTTACCTGAAAACGAGAGTGCCGCAATATTGGCGTAAGAGACCTTGAATTTTTGGTTGGCGTCTTTGGGCATCACACGCACGTAGCTGGTTGTAAGCGTTTTCCCTGCAACACGATCGAAGATATAACCCTCGATTTTTGAATTGTCTTTGAGCGTGAGTGTCACGTCGCCGCGATAATCAAACGCTCTTTCGAGGGCGATGCGCAGTTCTTCTTCCGTAGCCAATTGCGGAACCCAGCCTTGAACGGCCTCGTGCAAGGTTCCAGGGGCGACTTCCAAAGCATCTGGGTCGAGAGGAGAGCCTTCGGTGTGACTGGGCCGGTCCGCGTGGCGGGGACCGCTCATGCTCGAGTTTCCTCGAACTGGCCCTTGCCCGTTTCGATCTGAACCAGAGGATTATAAGAGTGTACCGGCTTCACCGGCTCATTTAACATTTCCAGAGCGTCCGGATCGCTGTATTGAGTAGTCAGCTCAGCCTTTACCGTCTCCCAGACCCCCCGCAGCCCACTGAAGGTGTGATCCACGGCGGAAGCCTCATAACCGCTGTGCACCATGCAGTTGGCACACTTGGGATTGCCGGACTCCGTACCGTAGTTTTCCCATTCCGTGGAGTCCATCAGTTCCTGGAACGTGTCGGTGTAGCCGTCCTGCAGCAAGTAGCAGGGTTTCTGCCAGCCAAAGACGTTGTACGTGGGCATGCCCCAAGGAGTGCAGGCATAGTTCCGCTTGCCCATCAGGAATTCGAGGAAGAGTTTCGACTGGTTGAATTTCCAGGTCTTCTTGCGATTCGCCAGAATGGCACGGAACAAACGCCGCGTGCGAGCGCGGCCCAGGAAGTGCTTCTGGTCCGGAGCCTTGTCATAGGAGTAGCCGGGCGAAAGCATCATGCCCTCAACGCCAATTTCCATCATTTCGTCGAAGAAGGCGCGCACACTCTTGGGATCGGCGCCGTCAAAAAGCGTAGTATTCGTGGTGACGCGGAATCCGCGCTTGAGAGCTTCCTTGATTCCGTCGAGTGCCAGGTCGTACCCGCCTTCACGGCACACGGAAAAATCGTGGTGCTCTTTTTGCCCGTCCATGTGAACGGAGAACGTCAAGTACTTGCTGGGCTTGAAAAGATGGAGTTTTTCCTTGAGCAGGAGGGCATTGGTGCAGAGATAGATGTATTTCTTGCGCGCGACCAGCCCTTCCACAATTTTGTCAATTTCAGAATGCATCAACGGCTCGCCGCCGGGGATGGACACCATCGGCGTGCCGCACTCTTCCACGGCTTTGAAGCATTCTGCGGGCGACAATTCTTGCTTGAGAATGTGAGCCGGATATTGGATCTTTCCGCAGCCCGCGCAAGCCAGGTTGCACCGGAACAAAGGCTCAAGCATCAGGACGAACGGATAGCGCTTACGCCCTTGCAGTTTCTGCTTGACGACGTACGTAGCAACCGTCCACATCTGTGAAACTGGTACCGGCATGTTCCCCACTTACAAGGAGTTCCGATAGGGGTGCAGCGAGGCCCCCAGAGTCTCTTGGTCAAACAGAGACTGTAATCTATTGTACTCGAAGAACCGCAAAATCAAGGCGGTTCCTTTCGGCTTCGTTTTACCCCGCGCAATCTGATTCCCCGCTTGGCATCGGAAGTGCACTCTCACTTCAGATGCAATCTACAGTTGAAACGGAATATGGAAGGTCCCTGCGCGTTTGCGGTCAACCTTCCGAGGTAAAATCGTCGCCTGGACAAAGCATAGAAACCAAGGCGTTTATGCTTCGACGAAATCTGCTCACGCTCTTCGATGATTTCGCCCGCTTCGCAGGCGATGTGGCCGTCGTGCAAACACGCGGGTACCGCCGGGAAAAGCTGACGTATGTGGAACTTACTGCGTACGCCTCATTTTGGAGTTATGCGCTTGGCGGGCGGGGAATTGGGCCAGGAGATCGTGTGCTGCTGTGGGGTCCGAATTCTGCCGAATGGGTTGCGTGCTTCTGGGGAATCCTCTTGCGCGGCGCGGTGGTCGTGCCCATGGACGCAACCGCAGCCCCTGATTTTCTGCAACGCGCCATCCAGGATGCGGGCGTAAAGTTGATTCTGCGCGACCGGCAACTTGGCGAATTGCCCGGTGCGCCTCCGTCGTTGATCATCAACGATTTCAAAGATGTTTCGGCCACACCTCCGCCTGCGCCGGAAGCTGAAGTTGATCCTGGTGATGCGGCGACGCGAAGCACGATTGCGCAGATCCTGTACACTTCCGGAACAACCGCAGAACCGCGCGGCGTGGTTTTGACTCACGGAAATTTCTTAGCCAACCTCGAACCGCTTGAGCAGGGCATCGAGGAATATCGAAAGTATGAGCGCTGGTTTCATCCCTTGCGGTTTGCGACGCTTGTTCCTTTGAGCCACGTTTTCGGCCAGTTCATGGCCCTGTTTGTTCCTCCACTTCTCGGAGCCACTGTCGTTTTTGAACCGTCCACGAACCCTGGCGAGATCATTCGAACGGTGAAACGTGAGCGAGCGACTGCGTTAATCGCCGTGCCGCGAATGCTGGACTTGGTGAGATCAGGGCTGGAACGCGAACTGGAAGGGGGCGGACAGTCGTCGTGGTTGCGGCGAACTTTGGAAAAAGCGAACGGACGAAAATTCCTGCGCCGCGCCTGGATGTTCCGGCGGATTCATCGCCGCTTTGGCTGGAAATTCTGGTCTTTTATTTCCGGGGGCGCCGCGCTTTCGAATGACACGGAGAGTTTCTTCAAGCGCATGGGCTATGCGGTGGTTCAGGGATACGGCATGACCGAGACGGCCTCGCTGATCAGTTTGAATCATCCCTTTCGCGCGACGGAAGGCTCCGTGGGCAAAATCTTGCCGGGCCGGGAATTCAAGCTGGCCGACGATGGCGAAATTCTCGTGCGTGGAGAAAACGTCGCGGCCGGTTATTGGAAGAGCGGTGCTCTACAGCCGTCTGGAGAAGAGGGCTGGCTGCACACTGGCGACTTGGGAGAATTGGACGAGGAAGGCAATCTGCGTTTCCGGGGGCGGAAGAAAAATGTCATCGTCACGCCGGCGGGCCTGAATGTTTATCCCGATGACCTCGAGAACGCCTTACGAGTGCAACGGGGCGTTCGCGATTGTGTGGTCATTCCGTTCGCTCAGGATGGCAACGCCGAACCCTGTGCGATTCTCTTGATGAATGATTCGAATGAGTCTGCTGCGCGAGCAGCGGTGGACGGAGCCAATGTGACGCTCGCCGAATATCAGCGGATGCGCCGGTGGCTCCTTTGGCCGGAACTCGATTTTCCGCGGACGGCAACGGGCAAGCCGCGCCTGCCAGCCATCGTTTCCGGCGCGAGAGAGTTGCTTAACGGTCAGTCCGTAGCGCGCGCCGGAGTTCAACCCCCTCCGTCTAGCCACAGCGGGATTGCTGAATTGCTGGCTACCGTGAGTGGTAGACAGGGAGGCTCGACTCGCCTGGAACAAGATTTGGACCTCACGTCGCTCGATCGTGTCGAGTTGATGAGCGCGCTCGAAGAAAAGTTCCACGTGGAACTAAATGAGACTTCCTTTGCCGAAGCCAAGACGGTCGGCGACCTCGAGCGCCTGCTGCAGCAACCAGCGGGCGGATATAACAAAGCTAGTTATATTTATCCGCGCTGGACTCAATGGGAGACCGTTCGTTGGTTCCGGCTGGCGGTTTATTACGCGCTGGTTTGGCCAGCCACGCAGATTCTGGGGCACCCCAAAGTTGTGGGGCGCGAACATCTCCACGAACTTCAAGGGCCTGTGTTGGTGGTCTCGAATCACATTACCCGCCGCGCGGACATCGGATTGATTCTCGCCGCGCTCCCTGTGCGGTTCCGCCACCGCCTTGCTACTGCTATGGGTGGCGAAAGCCTGCAACGAATGCACCGTCCGCCCCGCGAATGGCTTTTTCTGAAGCGTTGGGGCTACTGGCTTGGATACTGGCTGGTTACCGCGCTCTTTAACGTCTTTCCCTTGCCGCAATTCTCGGGCTTTCGCGAAAGCTTTCGCTTTGCCGGCGAATCCGTGGACCGCGGCTACAGCGTGCTTATTTTTCCTGAGGGCGAAGTAAACAACTCTGAAGACGGCCGCATGGCGCCGTTTCAATCCGGCATTGGATTGCTCGCGGAGAATCTTGGCATTCCCATTGTGCCCATGCACCTCGACGGCGTGTGGCAAATGAAGCGCGAACACCGCCGCTTCGCTCACATTGGCGAAATCACCGTTCGAATCGGCAAACCCATGACTTTCGCTCCGGGCACTCCTCCGGACAGAATTGCGCGCCAGCTTGAAGCGATCGTTAAGTCTCTATAGCCGGAAACTGACCCTCAAAGTGCATCAGAAATTGGGAAGCTGCTCACGTCAACGGGGTGCGGATGATTTGTAAAGCATCAGAAACCCAATGAACATGAACAGGTTTACTCCAATTCCCGTTGCAATGACCCACGCGGGAAGGTCTCTAACGAAGCGAAGCCCATTCAAAAGTGTCACGCCATAAATTACAGCACCAACACGAAGCCATTTTCTTTGTATTTTTTTCTCCGCCATCGGTTCTCCAGACACGGCCTTTTGAGGTATTTGATTTCTTGTGTTCCAGCCAGTTACGACTTCGACATTGTTATGCCCGCAGCTGACTTAGCCAAGTCGGATTCTGAGTGATGCGTCTGCCAAACAATTCTTTATCCACCAACAAGGAAATCTCGGGATTCCGCGGGTCATATTTGACTGTTACTAGCTTCCCCACAGCCTGTTTCTGTATCACTTCGGCTTCTTCGATGTTCTTTACCGGAACCGCAAACAGTCCCCAATGCGAGCTAGTATCTACCTTATAGGCATACCCAAGCAGACTGCGGAAAGGTAGTTGAAGGTATTTACCCGGCCCGGAGTGCAATACTTCACCCTTCTGAACCGTGCCGTATACTGTGGGCCAGCTTTGACTCCGGACTATCCTCAATTGATGGCGGATCTCAGGAACAAGGGCGTATAGGGCCACGATTAAAAATAGAATTGCGATAATTAATTTAGGTGTGTTTATCATCAAGATCCGACTGGCATCAGGCTAGGTCCTAGCGAGTCGCGTAAGTTCGTAGAAACCGTTGAGGCTCACAATCTCCAACTGCCATGCTAACCTAAATTTTACTCGCAAGGACATTTCCTCATTGATTTTCCGTGTGGCTTGACAAGATCAATAGCGTTTTCTGCGGTGTCAGCAGCACCAGATGGGTCCATCCCACCCTGCAGACCACCTACCAAGCACCAGTGAATAACCGTTCGACCCTTGAATTGCGCGCCGCCGCTCGCGCTCACGTTGTAATGAGCGCTCCTCCTACGGCATCTAATGGTTATGAACGCACGGAAGGAATTTCGCAATCAGCGGGGATTTGGCTCCTGTGGCAAAATAGAAGGTTCAGAGAACAGATTAATGGCACACCGTACGACACTCACACCAGAACAGCCTGCCAAGGCACCGAAGGCAGTCAAGAAGGCTTCAGCGAGCGCGCCGGCAAAGGCTGCGGACAACCAGGAACGCGAGCGCATTCTCGACGCCTTTCGCCGCTGGGGATACCTGGAAGCCAATCTCGATCCGCTAGGCGTCTTCCAGCCGTTGAAGCATCCTGACCTTGAAGACCTAAACGGCGCGGCCGCTGACGATGCGCGCCGCATCTACTGCGGCACGATCGGTGCAGATTTCATGCATTTGCCGGAGCCGGAGCGCCGGCGCTGGATTATCGAGCGCCTCGAGGCGCCTGCCACGGAAGTGGACCAGCGAAAAATCCTCGAGCGCCTGATTCGCGCTGACCTCTTCGAACAGGTTTTGCAGGCGCGCTATCTCGGCTCGAAGCGATTCTCTCTGGAAGGTGTCACGGCGCTGATTCCCCTGCTCGACTCGATTCTTGACGCGGCCGGCGAACACGGCGCCGAATCTTCCATCATGGCCATGAGCCACCGCGGCCGCTTGAACGTGATGGTGCATGCGGCTTGCAAGAGTCCGCACGAAGTTGTCGCCGGATTTGAAGACGTTGACCCGCGCAGCGTCCTTGGGGCTGGCGACGTGAAATATCACGTCGGGGCTACCGGAACGTACACCACTTCTTCGGGCAAAGAAATTGGCATCCATTTGGTTTCGAATCCGAGCCATCTTGAAGCGGTTGATCCGGTCGCCGTTGGCCGCTCGCGCGCCAAGCAAACGCGGTACGGTCTGCGCGGCGCTTACGTGGACCGTTCCCGCGAGACTCTCAATAAAGTCGTTCCCATCGTTATGCATGGCGATGCCGCTTTCGCGGGACAAGGCATCTGGGCCGAAACGTTGAATTTCGCGGACCTGCGCGCCTACACCGTAGGCGGCACGATTCACATCATTGTGAACAACCTCATCGGCTTCACCACGCCGCCACGCCAGGAACATTCCGCGCGCTTCGCGGCCGACCTCGCCAAGCGTCAGTCCGTGCCGATTTTCCACGTGAACGGCGAAGACCCCGATGCAGTTGTGCGCATCGGCAAAATTGCCACGGAATACCGCGCCACGTTTGGCAGCGACGTAGTGGTGGACATCATCGGCTACCGCCGCCATGGCCACAGTGAAGTGGACGACCCCACCATCACGCAGCCGAAGCTTTACGAACGCATCAAGAACCATCCGCAGCTTTGGAAGATCTATGCGGAGGCCACGGGGATTGACCCGACTGGAATCGCTGAAACCGTCCGCAAGGAGTACGAGGAAGAGCAGACGAAAGCTCGTTCGCTGAGAAAAACTCCCGAGCTGCGCAAATTGCCGGAGTACTGGGCGCCGTACTCCCATGGCCGCTACAAACCGGAATATGAGGTTGATACCGGACTGACTCGTGAGAGGCTTGCGGAAATTACCGATGGCCTTGTTCGTGCGCCAGAAGGCTTTCACGTCCATCCGAAAATCGTGAAATTGCTCGAGCAGCGCGCCGAAATGGGCCACGGGAAGCGCGCTGTCGATTATGGTTTCGCCGAAGCGCTGGCCTTTGGCTCCTTGCTTCTCGAGGGCACGCCCGTCCGGCTCACCGGCCAGGATTCGCAGCGCGGCACCTTCAATCAACGCCATGCCGTGCTGATTGATACCGAAACGGAGAAAGACTACCTTCCGCTCTGTCATCTTTCCCCGAATCAAGCTTTCTGCGAGATCTACAACTCTTCACTCTCTGAAGCGGGCTGCCTCGGCTTTGAATATGGTTTCAGCCGCGACTATCCGGAAGCGTTGGTCCTGTGGGAAGCGCAGTTCGGCGACTTTGCCAACGGCGCTCAGGTCATCATCGACCAGTTCATCAGCGCGGGCGAGGACAAATGGAATCTTCCCGCGGGAATCGTGATGCTGCTTCCTCACGGCCACGAAGGCCAGGGGCCGGAGCATTCCAGCGCGCGTCTGGAGCGCTTCATGCAGCTTGCCGCCGAAGACAACATGCAGATTTGCCAGCCTTCGACTGCTGCGCAGTACTTCCATATGCTACGCCGGCAGGGACGCCGCCCGTGGCGCAAGCCATTGATTGTTTTCACCCCAAAGAGCATGTTGAGGCATCCCGACGCCAGCTCGAGCATCGAGGAATTCACGAATCCGCGCTTCCTGCCCCTGGTTCCGGACCGGGAAGTGCACGACGCCTCGCGCATCCTGATCGCCAGCGGAAAAGTGGGGCATGAATTACGCGCCGAACGCCGCCGCCGCAAAGATACGACCACAGCCATCTTCTTTCTCGACCAGCTTTATCCCATGCCCCGCACGGAAATTTCCGCCGCCATCGCCGAGCATCCTCATGCCCGCGAAATCGTTTGGGTGCAGGAAGAGCCGGGGAACATGGGCGCCGCCGGTTTCGTGCTTCCTCGTCTCGAACGAATCGCCAATGCCGCGGGCATCGGGTTGCGCTCTGTCAAGCGTTCTGCCAGCGCCAGCCCCGCAACAGGCTCCGCCAAGGCCCACGAACTCGAGCAGAAAACCCTGCTGTCACTGGCATTCACAACGTCTGGCAGCAATCCCGCCGGCGGCAATTAGGGTTCCCGGCTTTAACACTCCATTCACATAAATGTAAACGCCGCGTTATCAATCAGGATGCGCCTTCTGCCACAATCAGGCGTGCAGCAAAAAGCCTTGAGTGAGCCGAATCATTCCACTTCCTATCGTCATGCGCCGGGCTACGATACACTTTCTTCAGGCAGGCGCATCAGGCGCTCTATCGGTATGAAACGCGCATTTATTATCGAAGACGACCGCGACATCGTCGAGTTGGTTCGCTACAACCTCGCTAATGAAGGATTTCAGGTCACCGCCGCTCACGATGGCGCGACCGGCCTCGCCACTCTCAAGAAAACGCCGCCTGACATCCTTCTCCTCGACCTCATGCTTCCCAAGCTTTCTGGTCTGGAGATCTGCCGCGAGATTCGCCGCGACGAAGCGCTCAACCGCCTGCCCATCTTGATGCTGACGGCTCGCGGCGAAGAAGCAGACCGCGTCGTCGGGCTGGAAATGGGCGCCGACGATTACGTCACCAAGCCCTTCAGTCCGCGAGAACTCATTGCGCGCGTGAAGGCGCTTCTGCGCCGTTCGGAAATTCCTACGGACGTCCCGCATACCGTCGAGATTGGGAAACTTAGCATTGACCCGGCTTCTTACCGCGTGTGCCACTCCGGCAAACCGGTCGTGCTCAGTACACTTGAATTTCGCCTTCTCTATTACCTGGCGTCGCGTCCGAACCGCGTATTCACGCGCGATCAGTTGCTCGATGCCGTTTGGGGCACAGATCGCTTTGTCACGCCGCGCAGCGTGGACGTCTATGTGCGCAGGCTCCGGGAAAAAATCGAGTCCGACCCCGAAAACCCGGCCCTATTGAAAACCGTGCGCGGTGCCGGGTATCTTTTCGAGACACGTGCGGCTTAACCTTTTCTGGAAACTCGGCTTTGCTTTCTTCGCGCTGCTGATAGCAGTCCTGCTGCCCGTGGATTACTACGCGGAGCGCAATCTGCGGCTCGATTACGAGCGCGCTGGCTTCGACCAGCTCTCCGCCATCGCGCGCATCGCGCTGGCCAGTCCGCCTCCCGCTTCAGTCCTTTCCACAACTTCACGAACGCCTTCCCCTGCTCTTCGCGAATGGCTTGAAAAAATGGCTGCCAGCAATGTGCGCGTAACGGTGATCACTGCGGAGGGCCTCGTCCTGGCGGATTCTCAATCCGATCCCCAAACGATGGAGAACCATTCCCAGCGTCCGGAGATTCGAAAAGCTCTTGCAACCGGGGAAGGTCAGTCCATCCGCCACAGCGTGACCATCAACCGCGATCTGCTCTACTACGCTGCACGCTATTCCGTGCCCGGCGGCCCTCCTGTCGTGTTGCGCTTTGCCACACCGCTGGGAACCGTGGAGGAAGAAGTCTGGGCGTTTCGACGCCGCCTGTGGCTTTCCTCACTCTTCATGCTCATAGTTACGGGAATGGCATCGCTCCTGATCTCGCGCTCTTTCTCGGCCCGTGTGGAGCGCCTCCAGTCCTTCTCCCGCCGCGTTGCCGAAGGTGATTTTCGCCCCATTGATGCCGACCGTTCCGGCGACGCCCTCGAAGCCCTGGCCGCCTCCCTGAACGATTCCGCCGCCCGCCTCGACGGCGCCATTCGCACGCTCACCGAGGAACGCAATCTCTCCTCCGCGATCCTAGGCAGCATGGTGGAAGGCGTCGCCGTGGTTAACTCCAGCGAGCACCTTGTTTTTGCGAATGATGGCTTCGCGGAAATCCTGGAACTCGGAGTCTCGCCCAAGCCTGGCAGTTCTCTCGTGGAGACGGTGCGTCAAACGGAGCTAATCGAAGCGGTGCGCGCGGTCTTAGGCGGCGCGCCGCGCGTTGAAGCCGAAATCGTCACCGGAACTCTGCGCCAGCATTTCTTCGCAGTTACGGTGGCTTCCGTCAAAGCCGCGGAAAACTCCGGCGCCGTCATCGTGCTGCACGACATCACCGACCTGCGCAAGCTCGAACGCGTCCGCCGCGATTTCGTCGCCAATGTGTCGCACGAATTCAAGACTCCCCTCACCGCGATTCAGGGTTTTGCGGAAACTTTGCTCGCAGGCGCGATGGACGATCCTCAAAATCGCATCCGTTTCCTGCAAATCATCCTCGACCACTCGCGCCGCCTCGCGCGCCTCACCGATGACCTGCTCGAGCTTTCCCGTATGGACGCCGACCGCGTCGACCTCGAAGTGGACCGCCTCAGCGTTTCCCAATTTGTGCAGAGCTGCATTGAAACCACGCAGCGCTCGGCTTCCGACAAAAACCTGCGCGTCTCGGTGAATCTGAAGACTACTCTTCCCGACATCGCCGCCGACCGCCGCCGTCTCGCCGAAGTCCTGCAAAACCTGCTCGACAACGCCGTTCAGTACACGCCCTCCGGCGGCAGGATCACCGTTTCCGCTTTATCCGACGGAGACGCAGTCGAGTTCACCGTTTCCGACACAGGAATCGGCATTCCCAAGGTGGACCAGCCGCGCATCTTTGAACGCTTCTACCGCGTCGATGTCGCGCGCTCCCGCGAAGTCGGCGGCACCGGCCTCGGCCTCTCCATCGCCAAGCATCTTATCGAAGCTCACGGTGGCCGCATCTGGGTGGAGAGCGAGGTCGGCCAAGGCTCGCAGTTCCATTTCACCGTTCCCGTGTTTCAGCCCCAGCACGCCGCATCCAGGCCCATCCGCTAAGTGATCATGCCGTCGCAGTTTTCTGTAAGGGAAAGCACGCTCGCAGCTCTCCGCACTCTCTTTTGTAGCGGCGACTTTACGTCGCCATTCTCTTTTGTAGCCGCGACTTTACGTCGCCATTCTCTTTTGTAGCGGCGACTTTACGTCGCCATTCTGCCGACATCCCTTCCGCGGCACCGCCCCCCATCATTCCGAGCGGAGTCGACGGCTCTCTCCTCCTTCAGCTTTCTGCTGGTTGGTTGCTATCCCGACCAAAAATCTCCACACGGTCCTCCCTGCGAAAATCTCTCTCGTAGGGTGGCCCGGACGACAAATCTGAGAGGAAATTTGGGTGCCCCGCCCTCGGTTTTTGAGGGTGGGGATTTTTGACTTTGTTTGTTCCTTGGAATTTGCTCAATCCACAGGATCGATGGGCACCAATCCAGGGACGTCCTTGGCGTAGAAGAGAAAACTACTCCACGGCCAATCTTTGGGGTGTTTCACCAGTCCGCGAGTCACCGGGTTCGCGAGCATGTACTCGAGTTTTTCCTTTTTCTTCTTCTGGCTGTACATATTGATAGATGGGAATAGTAGACTATTCGTGCTTCAGGAGAGGGGTGTGGACATAAACAACATAGGCCTGCGCCCAAGCGTAGAGATTCGTGAGAGCATGGCCCCTTGGGAGGACGAAATGTTGCCCCATAACCCGACGCAGAAACCCCCCGATGACGAGCCATGACCCTTCAGCATGCAATTAGCCTTTTTGAGTCCCTGTCCGACGAAGGCAAGGCCAAAGTACTTGGGGAGGTCTCTTTCTCGCTGACTATCACTTCACGCATCGTCCGCAGCGAGGGTACCCACCTGCAGCAGAACGAAAAACTCGCGAGCATCGAAGAGCTCCAGCATTCTGCTTTGGGGCAAATGCTTGCTTATCTTGAACGCGACCCCAAGCGCTACTCAGACAGAGACATCTTTTCAATTCTCCTTGAGAGCGCCAAAAACGCTGGCCTGCTGGCAGATTTGCAGCGCGCCTTCGAGAAGGCCCTATCCAATTTTGCTCAAAAATCCCGTTAGCGCCCCCATGAGACGATGCGGATCGCACATAAGTCCTCAAGCACCAACGGTCATGGTCCGACAGGACGAAACGGCGGCGCTCAGCCAAACTTTGAATGAGGTCCTCCACGGGTTCCATCTCGACGACCGTGAACAGCGGCTCGGGGCAGCCCGGGAAATGGCCGAAGCGCTAATCCAAAAACTGCACAGACTATTCTTCGAATATTCCGGAAATGAAGAACGCGAATTAAGTCTGCTTAAGAGTGAGGCCGAGACGATTCAGCGGGCGGGCCTTCTTTGTCTAGAATACATCAACCTACGGGAGTTCTCGACACGCATAGGCGCCTCAGTCGACGAAGTAAGAGGCTATGTCGAGGTGCTCGGTGCCCTGACTAACTAGATTCCCAAGTGGCTGAAGGCAGGTGGCCGCTAGTAGCTCTGGGTCGGCCTACCCTTGCGCTTTTTGTCAAGTCCCGAGACATGCCTTACATTTTGTCCCTAGACATGCTTTACACCTCGGGAGTGGAGGCGTCTTGGAATCCAGCGCTCAACGATCGTCGAGCGCTGGATTCCAAGATCAAGTTCGCGGATCAGCGTCGCGCAAT
>DATEGP010000113.1:0-36669 GCA_035280045.1 Candidatus Acidiferrum sp. | reverse complement strand
GGGCGAAATGATGCCAGGCAGGGCTCGGACCAATCACAATGTTGAGCAGGAGGTCCCAGACAAAAACGCCTGCCGCAACCCAAAGAGAAACCGGATGCACGCGCCCGAGTGAAAAGCGATCGTAGACCGCGCTTGCAAATAGAAACATCGCGATTGGAATCACGATGATTGCCGGCTTCGCGTTAAGGACGGGGTAGTGACCAATCAAATGAGCGAGCGGCGCCGGCATCAGGCCTCCAACGGTCGCGAGCAACATGAGACGCTTGTGCACGGCACCGCGATGGCGGAACCAGTATCCTGCCGCGAGCAAAATGCCGAACGGAACCAGGTCACCAAGAGGGTTGACCATGCCAAGCAGAGGATCGGAGTCGATGTGAAGATCACCGCTCAGGTCAAAGCCGCGGCGCCCCATAGTTACCGTGGTCATGTAGCCCAAGACCACCAGGACGACTGCAAGAAAAGCAGCGGCAATTCCGAGTTGACGATGCAGAGGAACGCGTCGAGTGGCAACCAGCGTTGTCTGGGCAAGGAGCACCAGGAGCCAGACGAAGGAAACGATACCGTGAAGCGCGGCGAAGGGAGTGAGAGGAGCTTTTCGTCCGGCGTTGTTGATGATGGACGGAGCGAATCCCGCAATGACTGTCATGAGCGTGGCGATAGCCATGCCGATGTAGAACCAGCGTTCTACGACGTGGGGGCCGGCCACGCTGCCGGTTGCCGCCGCGGATGGGCTGGTCATGCGCGAAAGGATAACACCACTCGTCTCGACGGAGAGGCGAGCTTCAAAGAAAAATGAATCCTAGTTGGTGGCGAAGCGGCGGAAGAAGGAGTCCTTGTTCCACTGCGGGCGCGCTTCGGCATTGGCGGTTTCGAGGAGCAGGCGGCGCGTGAATTCCTCGTAGCCAGCGGCGGTCTTCAGATCCACGGGTTGGCTTACATCGTCGGAAGGCGCGTGGTAGCGGTTGGTGAGCCAATCCTTGAAGATTTTCTGCTCGGGCGTGCCGAGCTCGAAACCTACGTCGGCTTTAATGGAGGGAACGCCTTTTTTGATGAAGCTGTACTGGTCGCTGCGGATGAAGCGGTTGCGCAAGGGCTCGGGATCGGCGATGGGTTTGACGCCCATGGATTGCGCGATGGCGACGGCGCGCGGGCCGAGGTCGGATTCGTCAATGCCCTGGATGGTGAGGATTTTCAGTGGAACGATGGGGAGAAACATGTCCATGTTGATGTCGGCGACGATGGACTTAATGGGAACGGTGGGATGTGCGGCGAAATATTTGGAACCGAGCAGGCCTTTTTCTTCCGCGGTGACGAGAAGAAAGAGAATCGAGCGCTTGGTTTCCTCGGGATGCGCCTTCAAGCTTGCCGCCACGTCCAGAACGGCTGCGCTGCCGGAACCGTCGTCCATTGCGCCGTTATAAATCTTGTCGCCGTTGATGGGCGCGCCGATGCCGACGTGATCTATGTGGGCGGAGAGAACGACGTATTCATTTTTCAGCGTGGGATCGGAGCCGGGGAGTTTGGCGACGATGTTGGCGGATTCGACGGGGGTGGTTTCGACGGCCGCTTTGGCGCTCAGTGAAACGGTGAGCGGAAAATGCGGGAGCGGCTTGCGGTCTTTGCCGAGCGCGGCGATTTCGCCGAAGGTGTGGCCGGAGCCGGCGAAAAGTTTATCGGCAGAGGCGGGATTGAAGGCTACTCCGATTTGCTGGCCGGGAGTTTCGAGGAATTCAGGATCGGCAAGGTCCATGGAAGGCTCATTGTGGTTCGCGGAGATACGCGACCAGGGAATGTCCATGGAGGCGGGATTGAAAATGGTGACGGCGCCAATGGCGCCCGCGGCGTGAAGAGATTTCCAGCGCTCGCCCGCGGTTTGATAGTGCGCGGACAGAGCCGTGGGAATATCCTCGGGTGAACCCGCGAGGTAGACAGCGATTTTGCCATTCAGATTGAGGCCCGCGATCTCGTCGAGATTCTTTTCGGGGATTTTGAGACCGTAGCCGACGAACACTAGGGGAGCTTCAAGATAGACGGTGGAACGCGTGGCGCGGGAACTGATGAAAGCATCGTCGGTGAAAGAAAGGGGTTCGGCTTTGCCTTTGGAGACGAGGGCGAGCGAGGATTTCGATTCGTCCACCTGGAATTGGGTAAAGCGCACAGGTTGATAGAAGCCGTTAACGCCGGCAGGTTCGAGGCCGGCTTTCTGGAGCTGCTCGACGGCGTACGCTTGCGCCTTTTTGAGACCTTCGCTGCCGGTGTTGCGGCCTTCGAGGGAATCGTCGGCCAGGAATTTCACGTGCGCCCACCAGGAGTTGCCGTCAAAGTGCGAGGCGGAGGAATTTTGCTGGGCCAACACGGCGGCGGCAAATATGAAAAGAACAACGAGAAAAACAAGTCTGCGCATGAGAGTCACCTCAGAACAAATTGGGAATACGAGGATAGCAAGGACAATGAGAACAGTCACGGGTGCCTGGTTCGGGCAAGCACGCTGGCTGTTACTTGCCGAATGTGAAATATTAGCGGCATGCCGGAAGACTGGAATTTTTACATTTGCAATGTAAACGACAAGTTGTCGTCTATCTTCCTTAACCTAGGCCTGCGCCAGCAAGTTCCGGACAAATGCAGACCGAATCTCCTTTGGGTGTGGGTTTATCTAAGATGGCCGCGCGAGGACGGTTTGTCAGACTCTTCGGAATTTGAATGGCTAAAAGCGATCGAGGAACAGCTAACGGCGAGTCTGGCTGAACGGTTCGATGCTGTCTTATGCGGACGAATTACTACTGATGGGAGGAGAGAGTTCTATTACTATGCAGCGCGCACTCATGACCACGAATCCACCGTCAATACCGCGATGAATCAATTCCGGGACTATGAGTTCGACTTCGGGTTTCAAGCCGATCCGGGATGGAAACAATACTTAGACGTTTTGTATCCATCGGAGGAGAGTCGCCAATGCATGGAGAACCGTAAGGTGCTAGACGTACTTGAGGAAAAAGGTGACAGTTTAAAAGCGCCTCGGGACGTTTGGCATTGGATTTACTTCCATACAAAGGGTGACCGGGAGCGATTTCGAGACGAAGTGTTGACTTTGGAGTACCGAGTGCAGTCTTTCTCTGACAAAAGCTCGGGCAATTTCCCATTTGGGATTTGCATAGTGAGATTTCAATCGGTCGATCCCGCAGAGATTGACGATGCGATCATCGAGCTATTTCGCATGGCTAAGAAACATTGCGGTGATTACGACGGCTGGGAAACGCAAGTCATTTCTGAATGAGAAACTGATGGGGCACGCCAGAAGTTAACGATGTTTACGGGGCCGTGGGGCGGGAGTAACATTGGAATAGTGAGATTGTATTGTTGCGTTGCGTGCTCCTGCTCGCATCGAGTAAAACGCGATAGCCCGTTTGGGTAAAGCGCGTTTGCAACGAGTTCCCTCGAGGAGAAACCATTATGGCCACGGCAACCTTGACCAAGCCTGCAGCGAAGGGAGGCAGCTTCCTCCTGGAATCGCCGCAGGCCGCTGACGTGTTTACGCCCGCGGATCTGACGGACGATCAAAGAATGATTGGGCAGACGGCGGAAGAATTTGTGGTGAAGGAAGTTTTTCCGTTCGTGAAGGACCTGGAAAACAAGAAGCCGGGGCTGATGCCGGAGCTGATCAAAAAGGGCGGCGAAGTCGGATTGATGGGCGGCGGCGTGCCTGAAGAGTTCGGGGGCGCGGGGCTGGACAAGATTGCCACGACGGTGCTGACGGAAAAGCTTTCGATTTACGGCGGCTTTGCTGTAACGCATGGGGCGCACGCGGGAATCGGGACGCTGCCGATCGTTTATTTCGGGACGGAAGCGCAAAAGAAGAAATATTTGCCGAAGCTGGCGACGGGCGAATGGATTGGCGCCTACTGCCTTTCGGAGCCGCAGGCGGGCTCGGACGCGCAAAATTCTCTGACGCGCGCGGAGCTGAACGCCGAAGGAACGCACTACATCCTGAACGGGCAGAAGATGTGGATCACCAACGGCGGCTTCGCGGATGTGTACATCGTGTTCGCGAAAGTGGGCGGGGACAAGTTTACGGCGTTCATCGTGGAACGGACATTCCCGGGATTCAAGCCGGGCAACGAAGAGCACAAGATGGGGATTCATGGCAGCTCAACGACGCCGATTTTCCTGGAAAATTGCAAAGTGCCGAAGGAAAACGTGCTGCACGAAATCGGACGCGGGCACATCGTGGCGTTCAATATTTTGAATGCGGGGCGGTTCACGCTGGGGGCATCGTGCGTGGGCGGCGCGAAAAATGTGCTGACCACCGCGTCGAAGTACTCGAAGGAGCGCAAGGCGTTTGGCAAGCAAATCGGCGACTTCGGGATGATGAAGGAAAAGCTGGCGGAGATGGCCATCCAGATTCTGGCGGTGGAGTCGATGGTGTACCGCTCCGCGGGAAACATCGAAGGCGCGATGAACGCGGCAGCGGGCTCGGGCGATAAGATTCAGAACACGATGAAGGTGCTCGAGGAATACGCGATCGAAAGCTCGATTGCGAAGGTTTACGGTAGCGAGATGCTGGACTTCGTGGTGGACGAGGCGGTGCAGATTTTCGGTGGATACGGTTTCCACGAAGAATATCCCGTTTGCCGCGCCTACCGCGACTCGCGCATCAACCGGATTTTCGAAGGCACAAACGAAATCAACCGTATGCTGATCATTCAGATGCTGATGAAGCGCGCGATGGGCGGGCAATTGCCTTTGATTCCCGCGGCGATGAAACTGGCCGATGAGATTCTGGCAGGGCCGTCATTTGAAGAAACGCCGGAAGGCGTGCTGGCCGACGAAGGGCGTGTCGTTGCCAATGTGAAGAGGATGTTCCTGCAAGCGGCGGGCGGGGCGGTGCAGAAATTCCGCGAAAAGCTGGCAGACGAGCAAGAATTGATCGGCTCGCTCTCGAATATGGTGATGGAGATTTACGCGATGGAGTCCACGCTGCTGCGAGCGCAGAAATCGGCGGCGACCAAGGGCGAAGCCGCGGCGCAAACGATGATTGATGCGGCGAAAGCCTTCATCAACGACGCGGCCGAGCGCGTGGAACACGAGGCCAAGCGCGCCATCGCCGCGGTGCACGAAGGCGACATGCTGACCACACAGATGGCAGTGCTGAAGCGCTTTGCCAAGCGCGCTCCGGTGAACAGCATCGCCTTGCGGCGGAAAGTGGCCGCGGCAGTGCAGTCGCAGGACCGCTACCCGTTTGAAGGACGCTAACGCGCGCGTCAACGAAAAGCTGGGCGTCGTCAGAAACGCACCCTAAACCGATTTACAGCCCGTATCGGCCAGGGCACACTGGGTTAAAGCCTTTTGCAAAGGCTTGCGGGCATTTCCCTAAAATAAATTAAGCAAGAAAATTCAGACGGAACGCGAAAGCTCGAGCGGGAATGCCCCGAAAGCCCCTGATCTTTGCTGCTGTCATTGTCGCGCTGCATCTCATTGAAGCGGCAACGCTTGGCACTTCCACAAACGGATCTTTTCTAGCAAACCTCCTGCAGATTCTGGCCTGCGGATTCGCCGCAGTGATGGCGTTTGCAGCGGCGCGTCGCGGACGCGGCCTGAGCCGGCCCTTCTGGCTGCTCGTCGGAATGGGCATTTCGACGTGGGGCCTAGCGAACCTTGGCTGGATGTACTACGAGGTGGTGCTGCACAGCGAACCGCCGCTGACCTCGGCGGTGAGATTCCTGTTCGGCTTCGAGGAAGTGTTCATCGCCATGGCTTTGTTCCTCGACCAGGACAAGGATTCATCACGGATCGATACGGAGAGCGCTCTCGATTTCATCCAAGTGAGCATTGTTTTCTTTTTCATTTTCGTGGAATTCTACTTCTTGCCCGCCCACCGGCTCGACGAGCACACAGCGTTCCTGCGGGAAATGCGAGTGGAGAACCTGGAAGATTTTATGGTTGCGGCGCTCGCGGCCTTCCGCTGGCTGACTGCCAGAAAGCAGCACATTAGGCAACTCTACGGCGGTCTGGCGCTGTATCTACTAACGGTGTTGGGATTCTCAGCCATTGCGCAGTATTTGCAAAATGTGCGGCCATCTCCAACCGGGACTCTGCGGGATTTACTTTGGACGATGCCCTTTCTTTTTGGGGCCTTGTGGGTGGCGCAGTGGAAGCCCAGTACCGCAGAGGGACCCGTTCCAAGCGCGAGGCTTAAGACGGTTGGCGAATTGATGGTGACCAACGGCACGCTAGTGCTGGCGCCCTTGATCATCCTTTTTCAGGTGTCGCAACTGCAATCGGAGTGGCGGGTCCTTCGTTTTTCACTTCTGGGGATTTCGATTGTTTGTTACGCAGCCCGCCTTGCGCTGAGCCAAAAACGAGAGGCGAAAAGCGCCAGCGACGTACAAACGCAAGCATTGGCCATGGAATCCGCAGCAGACGGCATCTCCATCGTGGGCGCCAAAGGTGAGCACGTCTATGCAAACTCAGCGTTCGCGAAAATGATGGGATTTGAAGGCGCCTCCACAATCATAGGGAAAAGCTGGCGTGAAGTGTACGACGTAAAAGACACGGAACTGATGGAAGACCACATCCGGGACTCTCTCAGCGTAACAGGCAGGTGGTCGGAGCAGATGTCATTGAGCCGCCGGGACGGTACGCGAATTCCTGTGGAGATGGCGATCACGGCAATGCTCCAAGGCGGTGTCGTGTGCGTGACCCGGGACATCAGCGATCGCCTGAAGGCGGAGCGAGCGCATTCGGAGACAGAAGCCAAATACAAGATGTTCATCGAGCAAGTGGCCGCGGTGAGTTATATCGCCGAGGTGGGCTTGCGCGGCAAGTGGCTCTACGTGAGCCCGCAAGTAGAGACCATTTTCGGTTACACACCGGAGGAATGGCTGGCCGGTTCGGAAGACTGGATCCAGCACGTCGCCGAGGAGGACCATCCGCTCGTCGAAGCGGCCGAAGAGAATTGCATGCGTGCCAAACGTTTTCAGGCGGAGTACCGGCTCAAGCGGAAGGATGGACGGATCGTCTGGGTGAGCGACAACGCGGTTTTCGTACCGGGAAGCGAAAGCCATCCGCTGATGGAAGGAATTATTGTTGACATCACGGAAAGGCGGGTGCTGGAAGACCAGTTGCAGCAGGCGCGGCGGATGGAAGCCGTTGGCCGGCTCGCGGGAGGAGTGGCGCACGACTTCAATAACTTGCTGACGATTATCAAAGGTTATGTGGAACTCGCTTTGAACCGGGTCGCGGGCCAGCCGGAACTGCGTGGGAACATCCAGCAGATTTCAGACGCTGCCGAACGCGCCGTTACGCTGGTGAGGCAACTCTTGGCGTTCAGCCGCAAGCAGGTCTTGAAACCAAAGGTGATCGACTTAAACGGCATCGTCTTGAACATGGACAAGATGGTGCGTCGCTTGATGAATGAAAACATCGAAATGAGAACTAGCGTGGAAAAAAATCTGGGCGCCGCGAAAGCCGACCCTGGCCAGATCGAACAAGTCATTCTCAACCTGATTGTGAACGCGCGCGACGCCATGCCGGACGGGGGCAAGTTGTGGATTGAGACCAGGAACGTCGAACTGGAATCGGGCATTGCGAATGACCAGGCATCCATTAAAGCGGGGCCGTACGTGATGCTTAGCGTGCGGGACACGGGCGTGGGGATTAGCGCGGAGACGCTTCCGCACATCTTCGAGCCCTTCTACACGACAAAGGAGAGCAGCCGGGGCACCGGCCTTGGACTCTCCACTGTATACGGCATCGTCAAGCAGAGCGGCGGGCACATCTCGGTTATCAGCGAACTGGGAAAAGGGACAACTTTCAAGGTGTACCTGCCTCGCGCTGAAGAAACAACGCAAAGGCCCCAGAAAGCGGAATGGGCAGAGCAGGCGACAGGCGGCGGAGGAGAAACGATCCTGCTGGTCGAGGATGAGCCGGCGGTACGCGAACTGGCGCGCACAGTTCTTTCCGAACAGGGATACAAAGTCATCGAGGCGCAAAATTCAGAGGATGCGGTGCGGCTCGCGGGAAGGCATAGGTCGGAAATTCATTTGCTATTGACCGACGTGATTATGCCGGGAATGAGCGGGCGCGACCTGGCGAAACATTTGACGGCGCTTCACCCCTACCTTCGGGTGCTGTACATGTCAGGTTATACAAACAACGTGATCGGGGAAAACGGCGCGCTTGAAGAAGGCCTTTCATTCCTGCAGAAACCCTTTACGCCCCGAGCATTAACACAGCGAGTGCGAGAAACTCTAAGCCGGCCCGTGATCGCGGATTAATTTACTTTGTGAGCTTTATTGGGGCTTCACCGGAGTTTCGGATGGCGCATCGGCCCCTTTGGGTTTGGCAATCGTGGAAAGCGTTTCCACGTTGAATCGCTTGTAGTCCGAGTAGCGCGTTACGAAGCTAACCTTAAAACCCTTCAGCAATAAGACCCGCGCACCCAGATGGCCTTCCAGGTAAGTGGGCAGCCAGACTTCATTGTTAATGAAGGCTTGCTCGAAAACGAAACTGGTTCCCTTTTGCAGATTCGCCAGCAACCCTCCGCCAATCCTCATGTCGCCAACGAAATACGCTTCCAGCCGCGCGACGTCATGGGCTTTTTCGTCCACCCAAACCACTCCGGCAAGCTTCTGCACGACTTTCTCTTCCAGCTTATGCGGCTGGAACTCCGGATTGGGCTCGAAATCGAAAACCAGAACGTCTTGCCCGCGAAAACGTTCGCGCCGCGGGTTCACGAATTGGCATGCTCGTAAAAAGACCTCAATGCCTGGATCGTCCTTGTCTTCTTTGCCTTCCTCTTTGGCTTTTTCCTCTTTGGCCTCTTTCTTGGCTTGGCGCTTCTGATGTTCTTCAATGCGCTTCTGGACCTTTTCGTTCTCTTTTGCTTGTTCTTTTTCGTCGAGCGGCTTGCCGTCTTTTTTCACCAGTGTGGTGATTTCATTGCCATCGAGATAAAAGAAGGTGGATTCGCGAGCCTCATGCTTCTTTACTTTTCCGTTGCCGTCGTATTCGGTTTCTTCTTCCACTTCGGTACCGGCGTAGTTTTCCTTGATCTTGTCGATGGCCTTCTGGTTGTCGTCAATTTCCTTAAAGAGGGCCTTGAGGTCCGGCAGTTTGATTTGGGATTTGATCGGGAAATCGAAGACGCGCTCGCCAATCGTGCCGTTGACGATGGCGCGGGTCGCGGTGATGTCGTATTTTGCTCCACCGCGGTGCAGTTCGATTTTGTTGGGAAGCTTGACACCTTCGACTGCGCGGTAGTCGTCGTAAAGAATCTCTTCTTCCAGGCCGCCAACGGTTGCGGCTTCTTTCACGATGAGGTGGCTCTGCGGATCGAAGAACACGTGGCGTTTCATGCCGGTGGCGCTGGTTATTTCAAGTTCCAGAGCGTCTTTGCCGCGAACTTGAGCGTGGCCCGCAAATGCGAGGGCCATCTTTTCCTTTTTGGGGTTTACGAGGCGGGAGTTGTAATAGTGGGCCGCGGCTTCCAGTTGCATGCCGTCGGGGCCGACTAACGTGCCGAGTTCACCGGACGCGTCACGCTGCCACGCAGACTTGCCGTTGTATGCCTCGATCAGGTTTTGGTCGCCGACCAGCAGTTCCATGTAGTAGCGATTGGGAAGCTTGGTATCCAGCGTGAAAGTGCCGGACTTTCCATCGTCGGCAGTGAAAGTGCCTTCGAGAGACAACGTGCGAATTTTCGATAGCGCATGGCTGCCGCCAGACGCCTTGACGTATTGCTCCACGATTTTCGCGGGCTCCTGCGCGCAGGCCAAACGCGCGAAGCCGCACAGAAACATGAAGAATGCGAGACGGAGAAGGCGGCGCATGACGCTCACCCATAGAAACGCGGAACCGCGGGAAAAGTTTCGTGAAATTTTTCAGCGGAACCAGAATCCTCGTTGGTGCAAGCCGGTGACGTTTCAGCCGCCTATTGGGCCTTTGGGCGGTTCAAATACTTTTCGTATAGGCGATGGTGTTTGTTTTCGAGCGACGTGAGCTGTCCCCTAATGAACAGATACTTCACGTCGGTGGTCAATTCGAGGGGGTCTCCGTTGGTGACGATCACGTTGGCGATTTTGCCCTGCTCGAGCGTGCCAATCTGGTTCCCAATTCCAAGAATCTGTGCGGGATTAATGGTCACGGCGCGCAGCGCCTGATCGTACGGCAAACCGTAGGCGACGGCGTTTGCGGCTTGCTGCCCAAGGCGCCGCGCGAAAGAATTATCGAAACTGGCGATGGCAAACTTCACGCCGGCTGCGGCAAGCTCGGCAGGTTGGGAGAGGAGACGATCGTAAGAGTCATCTTCGTCCGGAGGAAGAGAGAGCATGGGGCGAAGAATTACGGGGATCTCCTTCGAACGGAGAAGATCCTTCACCTTGTAGGCTTCCTCCCCGCCGGCAAGGATCATTTTGAGTTTTTGCTTGTCGCAGAATTCGACGGCATTGCGGATGTCGCGGGCGCGATTGGCGAATACCAGGACGGGCAGTTCGCCGCGAACGACGGGAGCCAGCGCTTCCAGCTTCAGGTCGCGATCGTATTTCGATACCGAGCCTTTTCCCATGGCTTGCGCGTAGTGCCGGGCACGGTCCATCCAATCCGTGAGTTCGTTGATTTGCTTGTCGTACTCCTGTTTGGCTTCGGTGTAGGGCTTTTCCTTACGCGAAAAAGTGGCGAAGTCGAACATCTGCGTTTGAATTTCCGGAAAATTGAGCACCATGGCAGCGCTCTTTTTGATCAGCATTTCGTCCATGGTCCAGCCAGCGAGATGAAACGCGGAGGCTTGTCCGCTCAGGATTCCTCGCCCGCCGCCGCCGTCAAAGCCGCCGCTGGCCGGAACAGCTAGGACTTCGGTAATACCGGAAGCCCGCGTCACGGGAATGTGTTCGCTGGAGGGCGAAACTGCGGTAGCGGCTACGACGTCCGGGTTGTAACTCCCGGTCTCCGTGGAATCAACCGTGGCACTGACGGCGCTGATTTCGCTCAAGCCCATCTGCGTAACCGCATCAAAAAGCCCGGGATAAACTTGCAGGCCCCTGGCGTCAATGACTTGAGCGCCCGCAGGCACTTCTACCGAGGCGCCAACTGCGGCGATCTTGCCGTCGCGAATGACGAGCGTTCCATCTTCGATTGGCGCACCCGCAAGTGTGACAATCTTTGCATGCGTGATGGCGTAGACGGAAGGCTGCGATTGAGCGCGAGCCGATGACACGCCAAGGACGTAAAGGAAGCAAAGGTTTACGCTAAGAAGACAAAGGAGGCGGCGAAGAATGCGAACGTCGCTCACAGCGCACCTCCTTGAGAAGCCACCGCTTGGCTGGCGGTGGGCGTGGTGGCGGGCGCGGACGCCTTGGGTTTTTCCTCCGGCTTCTTTTCCGGTGACTTCTTTTCTTCCGGTTTCTTCTCGGCCTTCTTCAGTTTCTCGGTGAGCGCCTTCTTCTCTTTTTCAATTTCGGCGCGGTTGGCAATGTCCTTTTCGCGGTCAAAGTAGACGCGGCCGTCAATCAAAGTTTTTTGCACCGCAGCATACGCGCTCAACGGATCGTGATTGTAAATCGTCAGGTCCCCGTCTTTTCCTACGTCGATGGTGCCCACGCGCTTGTCGATTCCCAACTGGATGGCGGGATTCAAGGTGACCATTTTCAACGCTTCATCGTGTGAGAGGCCGCCATACTTCATGCTCTTGGCGGCTTCCTGATTCAGGTGCGTGGCTTCCTCGGCGTCATCGGAATTGATAGAAACGACCACGCCCCGGCGGGTCATCAACGCCGCGTTGTAAGGAATGGCGTCGTACGCTTCGACCTTGTAAGCCCACCAGTCCGAAAAGGTGGAAGCGCCAGCGCCGGCGGCGGCAATCTCGTCCGCAACCTTGTAGCCTTCCAGAACGTGCTGGAACGTGCGCACCTTGAAGCCGAACTCCTTGGCTACGCGGAGGAGCATCAGGATTTCGTCTTCGCGGTAGCAATGCGAGTGTACGTAACGTTTGCCTTCGAGCACTTCGACAAGCGGCTCGAGTTTCAGGTCGCGTCGCGGCGGGATGAGATTTTTTTCGCCCGTTGCAACACGCTTGTTGTAGTCATCCCAGGTTTTCTTGTAATCGCGCGCCTCGCTAAAAGCGCCGCGAATGGTTTCTTCCACGCCCATGCGCGTAGCCGGATAGCGCCGGGGCTGGCCGGGAACGCTGAAATTCGAACGCTTGGGATTTTCGCCGAGGGCAAATTTGATGCCGGGCATCGCGCCTTCAAACGGAAGCTTCGACGCAGGCTGTCCCCAACGCAACTTGATAACGAGCGTCTGACCGCCGATGGAATTCGCAGAGCCGTGAAGAATGTTGGCCGATGTGACGCCGCCGGCGAGATCGCGGTAAATATCAATGTCGTCAGGATTGAGGACTTCTTCCATCGTCACCATCGACGAAACGGACACGCTGCCTTCGTTGATGCTTTCAGCGGCAATGTGCGAATGGCAATCGATGATTCCCGGGATAACGAATTGGCCGGACGCGTCGATGACCTGCGCTCCCGCCGGGGCCTTGATCGACTGGCCGACTTCGGCAATTTTGCCGTCCTTGATGAGGATGGACCCGTGCTCAATCGTGCCGTGAGAAACGGTCATGACCGTGGCGTTTTGAATAAGGATGACGGAGGGTGCGTCAGGTGGAGTTGCGGCACTCGAAAGCTGCGAGAAGTAAAGGAGGCAAAGGAGGCAGAGGAAGTAAAGGAACGGCGAGCGCGCACTGCCGGTGTTGAGTATTTTTGCGACTCTCATTGCGCACCCCCTTGAGCGGCGTCGCCAGTTGCAGCGGTTCCGGGTTTGGCGCCGGTGAAATCCAGCGACATGCCCATCACAGCGATGGAGCCTTTCAGCGAGGCGCCATCGAAGGTACCGTCGAAAGTCACGTCCGTGGGGCCCTCATCGAGGACGATGTTGATGGTGAATGAGAATTTATCGCCGCTGAGATGGCCGCTGATGATGTTTGCAGTGCCGCGAGGGCTGGTGAGCGAGCCGGAAATCGTGCCATCCTTGTCCATGCTAAGGTCGGCGGTGGATTCTTCAGCGCCTTCGGGGGTGGTGTACGACAGTTTCCATTTTCCAGTGATGTCGCCTTTCGGCGCATCCTTTGGTTTTTCGGGCTCGTGCGCTTCAAACCGGCGGCCATCCACAAAAACCATTTTGATTTTCGTCTTTTCGTCGAAGAGATCGCCGTCGGTCACAACCAGATTCGCGATTTTGCCACTTTCAATGGAGCCGAGGCGGTCGGCTACGCCAAAAATCTCAGCAGGTGTGAGGGTAAAGGCGCGCAACGCGGCGTCGGGCGCAAGTCCGGCGTCAATCGATTTCTTCGCGGCTTTGAGGATGTCTTTGGGAGCCGTGATGCCCCCAGAATAAAACGCAAACTTCACGCCGGCCTTGGCGAAGGCTGCCGGCGAAGATGGCGCGCGATCTCGAAACTCGAGTGTCCGCAGTGATGGCTTGGCTTCTGGATCGGCGTCTTTTTCCGCTTCGGGCCACTTCAAATCCACTAGCACGGGAAACTTCCTGGCTGCAATTTCAGGGGCGACTTCGTAGCCCATCTGGCCGCCGTAAATCGCTCCGCTGACCTGCCAGCGCTCGATGAGCTCGAGCGCGCGTCGAAGCTGTACGCGATTGTTCGCAGGAACGAGCACCAGGGCGTGGTCCTCCAAGGCTTCCGCGAGAGCCGCTTCCGTGCGGTCGTAGCGGGGACGCGCCACGCCCCTTGGGTTTTTCTCGTAAATTTCTTGCGCCTTTATGCTCCAAAGTGTGTCCAGCCAAACCTGATGAATGTAGGAGAGGACGCCTAGGAGCGAATCGGGAAAGCCGCCACCAAATCCCGCGGCCCCTTGGAAAGAAAGAGGAATCGCCACCGGCGTTTTTACGACCATGTCCCCGGCGCGTTCTCCCGCAAGGTCCAAAACCGCGGCCTGACCGGGGAAGAAACCGCCCTTAGGAGCGCAAATCACCGTAGTGAAGCCGCCATTGCGCCAGGTCTCAATGCGCTTGTCGATGAGGTTTGCTTCCTCCGCGCCGCTGCGCCAAGGCGTGGAAGCGGGGCGATCCTCGGGACCGTTGGCCCGCTCTTGTGGACGGCGCGGGCCGCCGCCTTCTCCGGCGGAAGGCGCTGCGGGAATGCCGACATCCGCGAAGGCATCCACAAGTCCTGGGTAAACGTTCAGGCCCTTGCCGTCAATCACCCAAGCCTCGGCTGGAATGGCAGCGTCTTTGCCGATCGCGGTAATGATGCCGCGAGAGATCACAACAGTCGCGCCTTCCATCGTCGGTCCTGACACTGGAAAGACCTTCGCTCCGCGTATAGCGAAGTATTGCGGCTCACCGCCCTGCGCAAGAGCTACTGGCGGATGAAAAACGAAAAACAAAAGAGCGGCAACGCACAACGCGGACGCACACCTGCAGAACAGTTTCAAGCGCATGTGAATCCCCCAGCTAAAAGACTTTGAAGGACACCACTACCGGCCTCACGAATAGACGCATGAGGCTATTGCGAAGTTTCCACAGAGTCAAGGTGCGCTTGTAAAAGTGCGCTCAGGGTTTTTTCTTTTTGAAGAGCCCGGAAATGGCGTCGACCGCATTCGTTGCGTTCGGGTTCGCTTGAGACTGGCTGCCAGCGGTCGTGCTGCCGCCTCCTAGGCAGCCGAGCTGCGATTTCAACATGCTCGAAGCAATCCCGCCGACGTCTGGGACGAACTTAGGATCAGCAGTTGTGCCGGCAATGAGAAAGGGTATTGTTGTCGTCTTGCAGCCGCCTCCTCCTGAAAGTTTCCCCAGAAGTCCGGCGGTTGCAGTGACCGGGCTTGCGGCTGAGCCGGCGATGCTGGAGGTCGCAAGAGTTGCAGCCATTTTGAAATCAAGATTGTTCTTCGAGTCGACCGTGCCGGCGCCAACCAGGTTCCCCACAGCCGGCAGCACCGCTTGAAAATTGTCGGCACGCAAACCGTCAGGCGCCATGCGAAGGTTAGAAGTAATCTTCTCAATGTCCAGATCCTTACCAGTCTTCACGCCAGCGAGCGACGCAATGGCGGACATCTTTGAACCGAGATCAAAACCGGCGAGTTTTCCATTGAAGAGACCGACGTTTCCCGTAGTGACCAGCTTATTCGTGGGACCAGTGATAGTAAGATCCGCGCTGAGGGTGCCGGCGGCAAGCGATGCGCCTTTCGGCAGGTTAATGCCGAGAGCAGGAAGAAATGCTTCCAGGTCCTTTGCGGGCATGTCTTTCGCGTCCATCTTGATGTTTACCGCCGTCGCGTCGCCCGCCGCTTCATAGGTTCCTCCCAAATGAGCGGCGGCGCTTCCGATTTTTAGAATTGAAGGGCTCAGTACTCCGGTGTTTTTGCGAAGATTGTATTTGGTTCCGAAGTCAACGGTGACGGGAACTCCCGCGGGCGCGCCTCCTGCAACGAGTAGCGCTTTAGAAAGCTTCGCGTTTCCTTTAGTTTCCGCCTCGCCGCCTCGCGAATTGAGCGTCCCGTCTAAATCAACAATGCCGCCGAGACCGGCCGAGGAATCCAGAAAACCCGTCGAAGCAAGATTCAACGAGCTGATCGCGAGCTTGGCGTCGAGCGGCGTCAGCGAAGTGTCTTCCTGGTCCACGGGGCCAGCCGTGCCGTCGAGCTTGAACTTGCCGCCGTCGGGCAGGTCTGCCGTGACTGTAACCGGAAACTTCGACGCCATGGAAACGTCAGAAGCAGTGATATTGAGATTGTTGTAGGTGCTGCGCTTTTGCGAATTCGTTTCCCCCACCGTGATCTTGCCATTCTTCAGTTCGAGCTTCGCGATGGAAAGCTCCGGCGCGGCGGTCTTTTGCGCGGGAGCCTGCTTGGCTTGCGCTTTAGCCGCCTGGCCGCCGAGCGAGGAGAAGTTCCACACGCCGGAGGGATTGTGGAGCAGTGTGACTTGAGGTGTGTCGATGATTACGCCGGTAATGTTCAGCGTCTTCGAAAAAATCAATGGCATCAGTTCAACACCAACCTTCAGAGATTTTGCCGTCAAAAATGGCGCGGAGCTGAACTTGGGATCGTCGCCGATGGAAAGATTTTCGGCAGAAAGGGAGCCGCTGATAAGGGAGAGGCTCAAATCTCCAAGCTCCACTTTGCGCCCCAGGGCCGTGGAAGCTTTTTCTTCGATTGTGGGGCGGAATTGATTGACAGGAATCAGGAATGGAGCGATGAGAATCAAAACAATCAAAATACCGACAACAATAAGCACAACGCGGAGCTTACTGCCCATACGGACCTCCTATTTGGCCGGGTTCGCGATAGCTTGGACGGAGAAAACGCATATTAACACACCGGGCCTTGCGCTTCAGAAAATACGCCACAAGCCACGTGGGCGCACAGCGATCTTGTTTGCAGTGAACGAAGCAGCCACAAACCAGGCATCCCGCGACGAGATTGCGCTATCCTATTTACATGCGGTCTTTAACGCATTCTATGGCGCGGGGAGCGAGACAAGTTCCTGGTGGCGGAGGGACGATTGCGGCTTTGCGCTCAGCTAACAAGCGGCGGAGAGGTTCCGAAAGCGGCGTTACCCTCCTCGAGCTGATAATCGCCACGTCCATCCTTCTGGTGCTTGCCACCGCGGCACTCCCGGTGGTGCACCTTAGCGTTCAGCGAACTAAGGAAGCGCAGCTTCACAAAGCCCTTCGCGATATCCGCGACGCGATCGACCACTATAAAGACTATGCGGACCGCAATCTCATCCGTGTGGAAGTGGGGAGCGAAGGGTACCCGCCTGACTTGGAAACACTGGTGAAACCCATCCAGATTGGCGCCGGCTCCGACCGCAAGGTTCGCTTCTTGCGCCGCATCCCCGTGGACCCGATGACTGGCCGCGCGGAATGGGATATGCAATCCGTCCAGGATGATCCCGATTCCAGGTCCTGGGGTGGCAGCAACGTTTTCGACGTCCACTCCAAATCCCAAGGCACAGCCCTCGACGGCACCAAGTACTCAGACTGGTAGAACGAATTCTTGAGCCGTCGCGCCTCGTATTCCAACGCGAACCCCTAAGCGTCGCTCACCTCGCCATCTGTTCCAGTGGAGCGCTTGGAATCTGTTAGGGCGCCTTTGACACTGCTTCCAGTTCCGCTCGCTGTGCGACAAGACGTATTACAATGGAGCCGTGGGGCTGTAGCTCAGATGGATAGAGCAGCAGTTTCCTAAACTGCGTGTCGGGAGTTCGAATCTCCCCAGCCCCACCATTTCTCAGCGGTCAAGTTTTCCGTTCTAAGTTGCAGGTAAGAATGTGCGAAACCCGCGTTTGGACATCTCTTCGCGCTGCTTTTCGATTTCCCAGTCCGCGCCGAGCTAATAAGATTTTTGCATTGGGCGGATGCTGATGTCGGTGACTTCGGCGGTGCGCGGCAAGCGCAGCGCATGCGTCACCATTTCCGCGACGTCTTCTGCCTGCAGCAACAGGTCTGGCTTGTAGGCACGGTCTTCTTTGGCGAAAAGTTTTCCCATGCGCGGCGTGGCGGTGCGGCCCGGAAAAATGCTTAGCACGCGGATGCCGTCCGCGTTGACTTCATCGCGCAAGCTGTCGGCAATGGATCGAAGAGCGTGCTGGGTTGCGGAGAATTGTCCCGCGTTCATCGGTGACCGCAGCCCGGCGGAAGAATTCACGAAAACAATCTGGCCCTTCGATTTACGCAGGAGCGGCAACATCGTTTGGATCAAGGCATAATGTCCGCGTACGTTGGAACGATACATAAGGTCGAGGTCGGCCAGCGGGGCTTTGTCGTGCGGACCATGAGCGATCGCGCCTCCGCAAAGCACGAGAATGTTTAACCCCGCCACTTCGTGTTGCAGCTTTTCTCCCAATCCGTGAATGTCCTCGTCCTTGGTGAGATCCATAGAAAATGTGTGAGCACGCGCCCCAGCTTTTTGAGCTTCTTTCGCCGTCTCGCCGAGCGCTTCTTTGCTCCTGGCAGCCAGATAGAGTTCCGCTCCCTGCGCCGCAAGAGCAAGAGCGATGGCTTTCCCGATGCCGCTGCTCGCACCAGTCACGACGGCCACCTGATTTTTCAAGCTATCCATTTTTCTTTGGAGCCTCCGCCGCGTTACCGACCGACGAGCAAGTCTCTAAAAACCTTAAACTGGCAGTCCACCGCGCCGCTGCGAGTTTACACTGAGGAGGATTCTCGTTTCCAAGATTTCGGCTCGCGGTATCCGTTTCGCATCCTCACCCATACGCCGGCTCCGCCCGTGCTACCATCACAAAATGCAACTCGGCTCCCGGGCTCTGCGACTCGCCGCAATGCTGCTGACTTGCGCTCAAACAGTCACCGCGCAGCAAGAGCCGAAACCGAAGGACCTCCCCGAAGCTCCCGCGCCCAAACAGGAACAGGCTCCTCGCAAACACGACAACGCCTTTCGCGCGACTGTTGAGGTTCTTGGCAGGCGTTCGATTTTCTTTCCGGACCTGGCCGCGAGCCCCGGCCCACTCGATACCAAGCAGAAACTGGAACTCTTTGCTGGCAAATCCGTCGCGCCTTCTCGCCTGCTTGCGTCGAGCATTGGCGCCGGTATCGGCCAGGCGCACGACTCCTTACCTGGATATGGTCAGGGAATGAGCGGCTACGGAAAGCGTCTTGGTTCTTCGATGGCTTCGGGCGTTTCGACAGAATTCTTCGGCACTTTTCTGTTCGCGTCGCTATTCCGGCGTGATCCACGCTATTTCGTGAGCTTGCACGGCGGTCCTTGGCGCCGCATTAGTTACGGCGTCAGCCGCCTGGTTGTTACTCGCACAGATTCGGGAGCGGAAGGCGCGAATTGGCCCGGGATGCTGGGCCCGCTGTTCGCGGAAAGCCTGGCGAATAGCTATCTCCCGCCGAAAGAACAAACCGCGGGCCGGACGTTTCGCCGTTACGGCATACGGCTCGGGTTCACGGCTGGTGCAAACATCGTGAAGGAATACTGGCCGACGATCTTCAGAAATTTGCGCATTGCGAAGATCGCTCCGGGATTGAATCCCAATTTCTCTCCCGTAGCACCTTCGCCAACTACGCCACAACACTTCTCACCCTGACAATTTCCCGCCTCAGGCGACCGGCTTAACATCCTCCATCAGGGAGAAGAATCCTTCGGCCAACGTCGGATGAATGTACACCGCGCCTTTCAGAAGTGTGTAAGGCTGGTTCGCCAGCATCATCGTTCCAAGAATCTGCACCAGCTCGCCGCCTTCCGAAGCAAGGATCGATGCGCCTAGAATGCGGTCATTTGAGGCGTCCACAACGATTTTCATGAGGCCGGCAGTTTCTCCGCGTTCGATGGCGCGCGCGACACTTGTCATCGGACATCTGCCAATCTTCAGCCTGTGGCCTTTCGCGCGAGCCTCCTTCTCCGTCATACCCACGCCGCCGAGCTGCGGATCGGTGAACACGCAATACGGCACGAGCCTGTTCTCGATGCTGAGATTTTTTCCTTCCAGGACGTTTGCGTACACGATTTGAAAGTCGTTGTAAGAAATATGCGTGAACGCGGGCCCGCCTTTGCAGTCGCCCAGCGCCCAAATCCCCGGCACGTTCGTTTCGAGGCGACCATTCACTTTGATCGAGCCGTCTTTGTTCGTGGCTACGCCGGCCTTTTCGAGGCCCAAATCATCGGTGTTCGGAATGCGGCCCGTAGCAACAAGCAGATGTGAACCTGCGACTTCCCTTGTGCCCTCAGCGACCTTACAAGAAAGACTAATGGCGCCGCCTTTTTGCTGCACAGCTTCGGTGCTAGCGTTCAAAACAAACTCCACGTCTTCCGCTTCGAGCGCCTTTTGCAATTCAGCCGCGATTTCCGGATCCTCTCTGGGCACAATCTGCCTCGCTTGATGAACAACAGTCACGCCGCTTCCGAAGCGGCGAAACATTTGCCCGAATTCGAGCCCGATGTAACCGCCGCCAAGAACGACAAGATGTTCCGGGATTGTGGTGAGCTGCATGATCGATTCGTTGGTAAGAAAAGGCACATCCCGCAAGCCGGGAATCGCCGGAATGCTCGCGCGGCCTCCGGTGTTAAGAAAAATCTTCTCGCTCTCGATGATTTCTTCGCCCACTTGTAGCTGATCCGGCGAAACAAATCGCCCACGGTTCCGGTAGAGCCGAATATTCTTGCGCGCGTCCACACGCCTTTGCAGGCCGCCTCGAAAGCTAAATACCACTTCATCTTTCTGCGCCACAATTTTCCCGAGATCGACGCTGACTCTGGAGGTGTTTACGCCCCAACGCCCTGCATTTCCCGCGTAATGTGCAACCTGAGCCCGGTGCACCATTGTTTTCGTCGGCGTGCAGCCAACGTTGATGCACGTTCCGCCCAGATTCTTCTCTTCGACAAGAGCGACGGACCAACCAAGGTCCGCAAGGCGATAGGCAAGAGGATTCCCGGCCTGACCGGAGCCGACAATAATGGCGTCATATTTCATGGGAACGTCCTCCCTTGAGGCGCACCAAGACTCTACATCGGCTGCAGCTGTCAGTGGAGAATCAGGGACAATTTCGCTGCAGGATTCCGCGGATCCGCCCCGGTTCGCAACAGACAGCTTAACAACGGGGCCTTTTGTATGTCACAAGTAAGATGGATAGACTGGCGCCCACTGCGAGGAAATGATCGCGTTGCGCAAAGATTCAGGAGAGGGTTTGACGCACAAATCTTCGCGCTGCGCCTGCTCCCCTGCGGCAAATGCGATTTCCACCGCCGCCCTGCGAAGACCGGTTAAGGCCGGCAACAGCGGCGCCGACGGATCTGCCAGAGCCGGGGAATGCTGGGCAAGTGCCCGCGCGGCGGCAAGAAACATACTGTCAGTGACGCGCCTCGCGCGGGTGGCCGAGACCGCGAGCCCCATCGCGGGAAAAATGAACACGTTGTTGCACTGCGAAATGCGCATCTTCCGGCCCTTGTAGACGACATCAGAGAACGGAGAGCCCGCAGCGATCAAGGCGCGGCCATCGGTCCACTTAAGTAGGCCCTCCGGGACCGCCTCGGACTTCGATGTTGGATTTGAAAGAGGCAGGATAATCGGACGCTCGCATTTCCGCGCCATTTCGCGAACGATTTTTTCCGTAAACGCGCCAGGGAGGGTTGACAATCCGATAAGGATGGTGGCGTCGATTTTATGAATCACATCGTTGAGGCCAATGCGATGATTTTCGAGGGTACGCGGGAAATTCGCGAGGCGATCTTCCGGCTGCGCGTACAGGCGCTGCTCTTCCAACAAATCCGTCCGCCCCGAATGGAGCAGCCCGCCGCTGTTGACTAGCCAAAATCGCAAGCGCGCTTCGCTTTCGGACAGGCCGTCCGCAACAAGAGCCTCGCGCAGCATATCGGCGACACCTATCCCCGCGGAACCGGCCCCCAACATCACGACTTGCTGATCGCGCAACCGTCCGCCTGAAACGCGGACGCCGGAAAATATCGCGCCCGCTGCCACGGCTGCCGTGCCTTGGATGTCGTCATTGAAGGTAATCAGCTGTTCGCGGTAACGATCCAGGATGGGCCGCGCGTGAGCCTTGGAAAAGTCCTCCCACTGCAACAATGTATCGGGCAGCTCCTTTTTCACCGCCTGCACAAAACGATCGACAAAATCGTAGTATTCGTCGCCCGAGATTCGTTCATGCCGCCAGCCGAGATATTCCGGATCCGCAAGCCGCTGTTCATTATTTGTTCCCACGTCCAAAATGATGGGCAAAGTTTGCGCGGGTGGAACGCCCCCAATCAACGTGTACAAGGAAAGCTTTCCAATGGGAATCCCAAGCCCTCCGACGCCCTGATCTCCGATTCCCAGAATGCGTTCTCCGTCGGTGACCACAATCACGCTTACGTCTTTGTTTGGGCGGTTGCGAAGCAAGCTCTCGATATGGTCTCGCAGAGGATAAGAAATGATCAGTCCACGCGGGCGGCGATAAATATGGCTGAATTCCTGGCAGGCCTCCGCCACCACCGGCGTATAAACAATCGGCAGCATCTCTTCGATGTGGTCCAGGAGCAACCGGTAGAACAAGACCTCGTTCGTGTCTTGGAGTTGGCGCAGGTAAATGTGGCGCTCAAGCTCGTCCGGTTTGCGTTGATAAGCTTTGTAGGCCCGAAACGACTGTTCTTCAATGGTTTCAACCGCGGGGGGCAGAAGGCCGTCCAGACCCAAAGCCTGGCGTTCGAGCAAAGTGAACGCTGTCCCCTTGTTCAGTGATGGCGTTTCCAGAAGAGCGCGCCCTCGGAGGTCCGGAGAGAGACGGGTTGCCACCGGGGGAGTGTACGTGATGGCCATGGGAACCTCCAGAGGGAGCACACAATTGTTTCTTCGAGGCTCGAAAGGAAGAAAAACGCAGTACTCGCTCACGGGTACTGCACACTGCGAAATCATAACCGTGGTTCAAGGGGCGCGCTGTGACCCCCATCACATTCCCTCGTTTGGCAAGAGTCCTCAGAAAGGAGTGCTCGGGAAATGGGTAATGACCACACTCTCTGATGAAAGCTACTCGCTTGGGCCAAATCCCAACATCGATCCGTAATGCTGAAAACCAGACCCATACCAACGTCCGGTATCGAGTGCGAAACACTGGTACGCCGGTAGCGTTGACCTACAGAAATTCCGCTGGTTACTGTGCAAAGTAGGGCGCCCGGGTGTCCGCGCGGACGCGTGTCCGCCGAAGAACGTCAGGCGAAAGAGATAACCAGGTCCAGAGACACAGGCCCTTAGCCTTCACCGGAGGGGGCGAAGTCTGCCCGGGCCAATTGGGGACTGCGAAGGCGCTCGGTCGGAATCACGTTCCAATCAGCGCCCGCTTTCAGATGGAAACGGTAGCAAAAGCCGGAAGATACGAGATCGTCGGCGAACTTGGCCGCGGCGCCATGGGTATTGTGTACAAGGCCGTCGACCCGGTCATCGGCCGCACCGTCGCCGTAAAAACCATCCGCCTTAGCGAAGAAGGCACTGGTCTCAAGCGCCCGGAGCTCCTTGCGCGGTTCCAGACCGAAGCGCGCGCCGCAGGCCTGCTCACCCATCCTAATATCGTGGTCGTCTACGACGCCGGCGAAGAAGACGGCCTCTACTACATCACCATGGAATTGGTGGAAGGGAAGAGCTTGCAAGCCCTCCTGGATGGCGGACACTCTTTCCCCCTGCCGCGCACACTGAGAATCCTGGATCAAACTTGCAATGCGCTGCAATTTGCCCACGAACGCAATGTAGTTCACCGCGACATCAAGCCCGCCAACTTGATGCTCACCGCCGACGACACCGTCAAAATCACCGACTTCGGAACCGCCAAGATTCTCCAGTTTGGCAGCACCCAGCAGACCTCGCACGTCATGGGCACGCCGAGCTACATGTCTCCGGAGCAGGTGAAAGGGCGTGCCGTGGACGGCCGCAGCGACATTTTTTCACTTGGCGTCATGCTCTACGAAATGGTGACCGGAGAAAAGCCTTTTCCCGGACAGAACATCACCACGGTCATCTACAAAATCGTCAACGAAGAACCTGTTCCGCCCCGCCAAATCGATCCCTCGATTCATCCCGGCATCAGCGCTGTGGTAATGAAGGCTTTGGCGAAGGAACCGGAGCAGCGCTATCAGACTTGCCGCGAAATGCTGGAAGATTTGCGGAATTACCGCGCGCAAGGCGTCGCCGGGGGTAACCCCAATTCAACGATGATGATAGGTGGAGCCTCGCCCGCCGCAACGATTGCGACTGGCAATGCGGGTGGGCGCGGACTCGCAGGCTATGGCCCTGCAGATGACCCAACTGTTATCGCTACGGCTCGCTCGCTAAGCGCTCGCACGGCTTCGCCCGGACAGACTCCGGTGGTGCGACGAACAGGAACGATTGCTCCTCACGTCGAGCCCGCTAAGCCGCCCAAGAAAAAGAGTGTTGTTGGCACGATTTTCGCAGCGTTCTTGCTCCTCGGAGTCATCGTCTACGGCGCGAATAAGATGAAGCCTGTTTTCGTGGACGCGCGCGCGCTTCATAACTCCCAGGTCAAAGAGAGCCAGTCGAGCAACACGACGGCGGCGGCAACCGGAACCACTCCGGACAATTCCGCGCCGAACTCCGCGCCAGCAGACAGTTCGCAAGCCAAGAATGAAGCGGCGGACAGCTCGACAGACTCAAGCGTTGATCCGAAACCCGTGGATCCCGCCCCCGACAAACCCGCTCTCAAGAAACCGGATAACTCGCTCACTCCCAAAGCCGCGGAGTACAAAGGCCGCATCGAAGAAGCCATTTCCGAAAAAGGCTATGCCGGCCGCGCGAAAGTTCAGGGAACGGGCAACACTTTGACTCTGGCGGGGAAGCTTCGCCCCTCCGAACATGGCGAGCTTTTGAAATTTCTGCGCAACGCTCCGGCGAGCGTGCACGTCATCGATCATATCGAGTATGACGATGCGCCGGCGAGCGCCGCGGGCGGCTCCGATGACAGTAGCCACCCTGTTCCGGCGGCAGGCCGCGGCGCCATTCACGTTGTTACCGACGTGATCGGCGCAACCGCCAGGCTCCACGGACCGGCCGGAAAGGTTCTGAGCCAGTGCGAGACGCCCTGCAGCTTCAACAATCTCAAGCCTCAACGGTACAGCTTGGAAGTCCAAAAAGAAGGCTACCAACCACTCCAAACCGCGCTGCAAATTAAAGGAGACGAGGCTCAAGACCAGAAACTCAAGCTCGAGCCACTTGCCAAGGGCATCTTCATCACCACGCAGCCGCCGGGAGCCGATGTTTTCATTAACGGAGCAAAGCAGTCCGGCCAGACTCCTGTGGTTCTTCCGCTCGCTCCGGGTCAGTACAACCTGGTGTTACGGCTGCAAGGCTACGAGCCCTACTCGGGCAGCATTCAAGTAAAGGATATTCAGACACCGCTGAACGTTGAGCTGACCCAACGGACGAACGTCGCGTGGGCGCAGGTAAACAGCAATCCCAAGGGCGCGGAAATCATCGTAGACGGAAACTCCACAGGCCAGTTCACGCCTTCGCGAGTGCAAATACCTTCAGGCTTGCACACGATTACACTCAAGCTCGACGGCTACCAAGCTGCGAGACGGACGGTCCAGGCGAGCGAAGGCGGCACCGTCCCAGTCAACCTAACGCTGCAACAAAAGTAAAACACTCTTCACCCGCCAGCGCGCTCATCGAGAGATCCTACGGTCTTGACTATTAGTTGACTCAAAACTAGCCGGCGTCTTTCACACGATGACGCTGCTCGGCAGTGGGGTCGTGCTCGTCACCGGCGGCCTCCAGAGAGGGCCAGCCCAGGCGACTGCTGAACTCTATAAATAGCCTGGTAGGTTTCTTCCTCTTGCGGGACGGACGAAGCCAGAAGCCCCCGGAACCTCTACCTAAAACGTAACAATTTGTTACATGCCTGAACCCTTGGTTCTAGAACTAGATTCATTTCCTATTGAATATAAATGGCTTAGCTCCCGGCTTTCCCGGATGGTTGCTTGCTCTAACCTAGAGTAGGCCCTGTCTGGCTTCACTGGGGCGGGACTTGCTCGCGGCAGAACTGACCTGCGACTGAAGCCAGGAATCTGACAACGAACCTCTTGGGGAGACACTTTTGCCTTTACGGGCCACATTGCCAAACGGCGACAATCAGCGCGAATCCCGGCCGAAGCCGGCCGCAAATACCACACCCAAGCTCTCCGGTCACGGGACTGTGGCCTCCATCGCCGCGCCTGCAGCTTCAGGCTTAGACCATAAAGCGGTCGAGGTCCTTCGCGCCCTCCGAGATTTCCACCTGCTACTCCGGTCGGAGCGTCTGTACGACAAAAATCACCCCAGCCGCCTCGACAGCCTTGACACCGCCTACGATTCGCTGCGGCAAATCACGGAGTCTCTGGAAGGACTCGAAATCCGCGTGGAGCGCGGCGGAATTGTGGCGCCCAAGATTGGCCAAGGACACCTGCCGGACACGCGCGGAGAAATGCAGGCGCTGGCCGCCGATTTGCATCGGGTAGGTATCTGGTCTCTGGTCTTTTCAAAGAAGTTCCATGTAGGCGAACTGGACACCCTGGCGCGACTCATGAAACAGTCGTTGCTAGAATTGGACGAGCCGGCCGGGGATGCCGGCAGTGCGTGGTGGCCCGCCCGCCTCTTGGAGAATCGCGTGGAAGGTATTTCGGTCAATACTCAAACCGACCGCAAAGTGGACACCGTGCTTGCGAGCCTGATTGGCGCGCTGGTGGCCTATGGCGGAAATGCGCCACGGGAGGCCGGTGATTCACCGATCAAAGCGCCTGACTTGGATGACTTGATGGCCACGCTGCGGTTGCTCGCGCGGCTCACGCCGCCGCTGGAAGGCGCTCGCGGGCTTTCCCCGGAAGAAGCGGCGCGGGCGATTCACGGAGCCATGGAAGAAGCCAGCCGCGAAAGCGTGCGCATGTTGCTTCACTCCGTTTCGCAATATGCTCCGCGCGATGGCGAGCAGCCGCTGCCCTATCTGCTGCGGCTCTCGGAAAACACGATTTTGGAATTCCTCACCTCGGAGTTCGCCGGAGGTTCGCTGACTCCGCCTGCTGTGCGTCCCTCCTTCCATCGTTTAGGGGACGTGTTGGTGGAATCAGGTGCTTACACCGGTCCACATGCCTCACAGCACCTTTCTTCGCTTGCCGTCGCTTGGGCAGCGGATACCCACCGCGAACATTTGATGAACAGGTTTTGGCTGGAGCTGCCTGCCAGAGAAAAATCAGCGGTCGTGCGCGGCCAAGATGTCTGGTGCGTTCCGGTGGCGGCTCTGAAGCAAACGCTTGGCCAGCTCGTGGACACCGGAGCGGACGCTCCCCGGCGGGAAGCGCGCAGCATCGCGCTGAATTATTTGCGCCGCCTGGAACTTCCCGAAGGTTCAGCGAAGCGGCTGGTTGCGGCCGGGCTCAATGAGCTTGTTCCGCTGCTCGAGTCGCTGTGGCCCAACCAGCTACCGGAAGAATTAAGCCGCAGTTCGATGAAAGCCCTGCAGGCCGAGGCTGCTCCAGAAACCGCCGCACTGCTCGCGGCCTTTGTTGAAGCCCTGGGGCGCATCGCCGTGTCTCGTGGCGACTATACCGGATTCGAATTTATTCTCACCGGCCTCGAACGCGCGCCGCGGGACAAAGAGCACGACCACATGACGGCCCTTGCGACGCGCCTGGTTGCGCAGGACCGCTGGTTCCTGCTGGTGGATGCGTCGCTGGCCAACCGGCCGCTGGATCCCGTTCTCCCAAGATTGTTGCAGCGCGATCCCGAGCGCTTGCTGGACCGCTTGACTCTGCTGCTCACTGAACCGCGCGGCGCGGACATGCTGCCGGCAATGTCCCGGCTGCTGCGAACCATCGGCGTGCCCGTCCTCAATTTGCTCGAGACGCGCTTGTACGAAGCGCGGCGCCAGCGCGTTACCGCTGCGATCAAGCTCCTGGCTGCGGCCGATTCCGAGCGCCTGCTACGCGGCCTGGCGCGCGCCATCGGAAGCTGGGAATGGAATCTTCAAGACCTGGCAGTGAGCGAACTTTCGCGGCCTTCCAATTCCGCCTCGGCTCAAAGCGCGGCGTTTGTTTTCTCCGCCATTCTTGCCGATGCGCACCCCCTGGTTGTTCCGATGATGATCGATCAAATCGGCTTGGCGCAGGAAGCCACCGGCGTTCCGCAACTCCTGGAAATCGCGGCTGGTGAACATGAAGTTTTGCGCGACCAGTTTGTCCGCATCAAGGCCATCGAAGCTCTTGGGCGTATGCGCTCTTATGAAGCCGCGGAACTTCTTCACACGCTCATCGAAAAGCGCGACGGCTTGGCTTACGCCGAACCCGCCGGCTTGCGCGCCGCGGCCGAAGATGCCCTTGCTCTCATCGAGAATCGCCCTTCGTTCCAGCAGGCGGCGGCCGCGTTTGGCGCTCCGGCGCAATCGAGTTCCAGTTATCTCATTCCGCGCCGGTACGTGCGCGTGCCGCTGGAATCGCCGTTGCGTGCGCAGATTGAAGGAGCGCCCGCGGGTCTCGCCCGGGTAAAAACCATAAGTCTGGGCGGCGCTTATCTGGAGTCTCCGAAAAAACTCACCGTGGGCGACTCGATCAAGCTGGAAGTGCGCGCCGGCCTCCGCAAAATCAATTTCACCGCGGTGGTCCGCAACATTGGCCAGGACGGCAACGGCATCGAATTCGTCCACATGCGCGACGAAGACCGCGAACGCCTCCGCAAGTTCGTACAGCGCCACCTCCAGTTGTAGCCTCGCCGGGCTAAAGCCCGGTTTCTACAAAACGTGCGACAAGAAGCGACATTTTCCTGGTTTTCTGCGCTTTCTCCTCTTTTCGCTTGCCAGCCTGAACAGGTCCGCGTCATTCTTCCCACGCAACCGGAGAAGGCTTGTCTCCTAGGCAAGCCACGAGAAGTTTTCAGTTGAAAGCAGGGCCGCATTTGCAGTAAAAGCCCTGTATTCAATTATTTCGGTGTGAAGCGGCGGGGCCAGCCCGCCACCGCTGGGGTAGCGGGGGTTTCAGGTGCCACAGGAGGAACTCATGCAACGCAAGCAAGTGGTGTGTGTGTCAGCTACTCTTCAGCAGCGCTTGCAAGTAAGCGTCTGGCGGTCCATTTTTCTTGGAGTTCTGCTCGTCTTGCTGGTACTTGGTGCTGCGGCCGTTTCGGCGCAGGTGAATACAGCGACGCTTTCCGGGACGGTCTCCGACCCACAGAATCTCGGCGTCAAAGGCGCAAAGGTCACGCTAACCAATGCGGCCACGGGCGCGACGCGGACCACCGCGACTGATGATAACGGCCGCTACAATTTGGTAGGAATTCCTCCGGGCCGCTACAAGATGACCGTGGACGGCGGCTCCAGCTTCGGAACGTACGAAAACCCCTCCGTAGTGCTGACAGTAGGTGAGAGCGCCACCTTTGATCCGCGTTTGGAACTCAAGGGCATGCAGCAAACCGTGACGGTTTCGGCGGAAACCGCGCCCATTGAGACGACTAAGACGGAAGTCTCCGACACGGTCGAGCAGCGCCGCATCGACAACCTGCCCATCAATGGGCGCAATTACATCAATTTTACGCTTACCAACTCGCAGACCACCCGCGATGTCTCGCCCACCATCGGTCCCGCTCCCAATAGCGGCCTGAGCATTGGCGGCGCGCGCGCTCGCGGGAACATGGTGAGCGTCGACGGCGCAGACGCCGGCGACAACTCCATCAACGGCATTCGCTCCACGATTTCCCAGGAGGGCGTGCAGGAATTTCAGCTCATTCTGAGCAACTACAACGCGGAATACGGGCGCGCCACGGGGGGCGTGGTCAATATTGTCACCAAGAGCGGCAGCAACGAATTTCACGGAGATGCTTTTGGCTATTTCCGCAACAAGGCGTTTCAGGCGCGCAATCCCTTTTCAGGAGAGATCAATCCAACCACAGGCGCGCTGGATCCTGTCAAGCAGGCTTACACGCGCACGCAAAGCGGCCTCACCTTCGGCGGGCCGTTGAAAAAGGACAAAACGTTTTACTTCTTCTCGTATGAATACACGCAGCGCGAAGAAACGGGATTTTCCAGCATTGGAATCGGCAGTTTCGGCCTATCTCCATTTAATTGTGGCGGGTGTCAACTGCAGGGTCTTTTGCTGACGCCCAGCCAAACCACTGCTACCGGAGCACTTCTTCAAGCCGCGCAGACAGCGGGTGCAGGAGGAAATCTAGCCCTTGCCAACGCGTTGCAGCAGGAAGCAGGCGGCTATGCGCTTCTAATGGGCTCTGCGTCGAGTGTCGCAGTGAACGGGTTGGATCCGGGAGCTTTAGTGTCAACCTTGTCCGGCGGTTCAATCACTCCAGTCAACCCAGTCGCAACGCCCCAAGGAACCTTCTTCGGGGAATTTCCATTCCCGGTTTCGTGCCCTGCGGGCACCGCGGTGAATGCGGTGAACTGCAATGGAGCTGCTGCGGTAGGGCCAGGCGGCAGTGTCGTGGCGGCGGGCGCGGTTCCTTTGCCTGGCTCGTTCGTTCCACTCAATGCCATTCGTGGCAACTACCCGGTCATGGAGAAAACCAGCCTGTGGTCGGCCCGCCTCGACCAGCGCTGGAACAATCGCAACAACTCCTTCGTAAGAGTAGGCGTTTCTCCCTCTCTCGTCACTGGCCTCCCTTCCACTTCGCAGAATCAAGTCTTTGGCCAAAATTCGGGCTCGCGCGCGGGTTACAACCAGTCGCGGGACCTGAGCGTCACCTTCCAGCACGACACGATCATCAACGACAAAACATTCAATGAATTCCGCTCGCAGATCGCTCGGCGCGGCTTGCATTTCGGGTTTTCTCAACTCCCCGGCGGCTCGAACATCGGTGTCAACATCCCCGGCTTCGGCTACTTCGGGCGCGAGCCTTACTCCACCGTGGATCGCATTGAGCGCCGTTTCGAATTCACGGACAACGTTACTCTCGTTCGCGGAAGCCACACCTTCAAAATCGGCGGCGACTACAATCTCATCCAATTGCGTTCCGCCAAGGCACAGATTTTCGAGCTCGATTTTGGCGGCGACGTCAATTTCGGCGGATTCTCGGCAGGCACATTTCTTTTCGACTGCGTCGATCCCGCAACGGGAGCGAATCATAAAGGCTCCTGCGCATCCAGCGAAATCGCCTTGCCCGGCACGACAGGCCTGCAATCCTACGGTCTAGGAATTCCGACCTCCTACATTCAGGGCATTGGGAACTCCAGCAATCCGTTTGACAACAAACCGATAGCCGTTTTCTTGCAAGACAGCTGGCGCATGAACCGGCATTTCGCCGTCAACTACGGAGTTCGCTACGATGTCGAAATCTCTCCCCTCTTTACTCCCGCCACGGCAGTGAATGCCGCGGCCGAAAAAGCGATGGGGGTCGTTGAGGGCATTCCGCGCGATTACAACAATGTGGCTCCGCGCTTTGGCGTCGCCTGGGATCCTTCAGGAAACGGCAAGACCGTCATTCGCGCGGGATACGGCATGTTTTACGACCACCCGCTTCTGGCGACAGCGTTCGACGCCGCGACCGCCGATGGCGGCCGCTCCGTGCAGCTCATTTCTACGGGCGGAACGCCGTCCGCTTGCGGACTCGTCACCGCTGCCTGCGGCAACGGCTTGGACTCTCCGGCCAACCTCAATGGCTCATCCATTTTTCAGGGCGTGCTGAACGCGTTGCCCAACATGTTCTATTTGCCCAATCAGCAACGCTTCGATCCTCTGGCATCGGGGTCTATTTTCGCCAATCAAGCTTATTTGCAAGCCGGGTTCCCGCTGCCCATTCTGCCTTTCACGCTTCCTCTTTCCAAAAACTTCGTTTATGCCTACGCGCACCAGGCGAACCTCACCATCGAGCGCGAACTTGCCGGCTCCTGGAAGTTCAGCCTAGCCTATCAGTGGACTCGCGGTTTGCACCTGAACCGGCCCGTGGACATCAATTCCACCGATCCAAAGCTTCTTGCGCAGAATGCCTTCAATGCGGCTGCTTCAGGACTCAGCGTCAGCAACCCGCTCACCGTTGCCGTCCCTACCGGAAACGGCACACCTGGCTCATGCTTCAACACGAGCACCGGCAGCATTTTGCTGATAGCCCCGGGCATCCTTGGACAGGGCTTCGCAGCGCCGAACTGCAATGTTCCGCAGGCCGCAGTAGGCTTCGTTAGCACGCCTGCTTTCTTCAACTTCTTCCGTCGTTCGGGGCCGAATCCTTCGTTCGCCGGTTTGGTTGGCGGCTATGCGAATGAGGTTGGCCTGGCCGCTATGGCCGGCTACCCCCAGGGCGTCGGCGCTCCCGTGCCTTGGAACAGCGTGGACGCACAGCTTTCCGACGGCAACTCCAGCTACAACGCCTTGACCTTCAATCTGACTAAGCGCTTCTCGAAAGGATTCGAGTTGCTGTCGAGCTACACCTATTCTCATTCGATTGACGACTCGACCGACTTGCAATCTCCGCTCGAACCGCAAGACAGCCGCTTCCCCAGACTCGAACGCGCCAACTCTGTTAACGATCAGCGCCATCGCTGGGTCACCAGTGCGGTCTTCCAATCCGCCAGCGCCAAATCCGGCGACGGCGCGTTGAAACACTTCTTGGGCGACTTCACGCTCTCTCCCATCATCGAGTTCTCCTCCGGCCGGCCTTACAACGTCATCACCGGTGAAGACACGCGATTGGACCTGGGCGCCTCACAAGCCCGTCCTTCGGTTGCGCCGAGCGGCACGGCAGGCACGACTTCGACGTTTATCCCTGGGGTCGTGTTCGTGCCCGCAAGCACCTGCCTGGACAACAGCGGGGCAACTTTCAACGTTCCTTTTGTCGCTCCGCCAGCCGGTTGCGACGGCAACCTTGGCCGCGACCGCTTCGTCATGCCCAATTTCTTCCAGTGGGATATGCGGGTTTCGCGGCGCATTCCGCTTGGCGAGCGCTTCAAGTTCGACATCATTGCTGACGCCTTCAACCTCTTTAATCGCCTGAACGTCGCCGCCGTCAATCAGCTTTGTGATCCCCTTGCCGGAGCGACTTGCACCGCGGGCCAGCCCACTGCGAGTTACGACGCGCGGCAGTTCCAGTTCGCGCTCAAGCTGAGCTGGTAGAAGAGCGTTGACAGTCGACAGTTCACAGTTGACAGTTCCAAAGAGAGAGGCTTCGCAAGCGAAGCCTCTTTTCTTTTTGCTTGGGCCAAGCGCGTGGACTCTTTTTTTCGGCTCCTTTCTCGCTTTCTGCCGACCAACCACCCAAAGCCTTCGACTCTGCTAAAGTAGGAGGACCGTTTCCCGTAATTGAATCGGAGAACAAATGAACGGGATCCTCATCGCCGCCGTGATTGTCGTGGCCTTGGCCGTTTTGTGGCTGGTTCTGCAAAGCTTGCAGGGACGGCAGAAAAACGAAGCCGTGGAATCACAAATGAACGAGCTGCGCCGCGACCTCCAGACCATCGCAACCTCGCAAGCCAAAAGCACAGGACAATTGGAAACTATCGCCAAGAGCGTAGCGCAGCGCCTGGATAGCTTCACGCCCACGCTTCAGGAAGCTATTAAAAACTCCGCGCAGATCACCGGGCAGTTGACTTCCGACGCGCAAGCCCGCATGGCCGGCGAACTCAAGAACGCGCGCGAGCAAATCAGCGAAATTCAGCGGCAACTCGGCGGAGTGCAGCAAGCCAGTACGCAACTGTCGCAGGCGGCGCAGACGATTGAAGGAATCCTGGGAGGTGCAAAGTCGCGCGGCTCGCTCGGCGAAGTCACGCTCGAACGCTTGCTCGAGGACTCCTTGCCTTCCGGGCTCTATGCCACACAATACCGCTTTTCGAGCGGCGAGGCCGCGGACGCGGTGATTTTTCTGCGCGACAAAAAACTGATGGCCATTGACTCCAAGTTCCCGCTCGACGCTTACCGCCGCATCGCGACCGAAGGCGACGAAGCGCGCCGCGCATTTGTCACCGCCGTGAAAGGCCACGCTGATGCGATCGCCAAAAAGTACATCGTCCCTGAAGAAGGCACACTCGATCTCGCGCTGATGTTTGTGCCCTCCGAAACGGTGTACTACGAACTGCTCATGAGCGTGGACGGGAAAGGCCTGCCTTTAGATGCCTACTGCCGCGAACGCCAGGTCATCGCCGTTTCGCCGAATACTCTCTACGCGCACCTTTGTGTGATCGCCATGGGTCTGCGCGGCATGCAGACCGAAGAAAATGTCCGCCGCCTTCTGGGAAGTCTCTCTGGATTGGAGAAACAACTTGAGAAATTTGGCGACAAATTTGACGTGCTCGGCACGCACTTGAAAAACGCCGCGCAGAGCTACGGTGAAGCCGACAAGCTGCTTGAAAAGACGGAGGACGGGCTCCACGGAATGATGGCACCGGCTCCAGCCGAGCCTCTGCTGGAAAACGGGCAGAGCAGACTCAGCTTTACTGCAGAAGCACCCGCGGCAAATGCCGCCACCGCTAGCTCCAAGAAATCTGCGTAGTTGGCCGGAGTTATTAGCCGCTACAAATGAAACGGTAGAGACGGGCCGGCTTTGCTCTACCAAAAGAGCACAGCCAGGAGTGGCTGCGCTACTGGGGTTGCGGCTTTCCCAAGTTAGGCACCAAGCGGATAGAAATGAGGAACGTGCCATTTTTGCGGCCAATGACCTCGAATTGCGCAGCGTTTTCTTGTTCGCCGCTGCTCAAGTGCCGCACGGGATTGCCTCCTACAAGCTCAGCGACATCTGGAGCTAGGTTGCGCGCCTCCAGCGAAACCTTTTCCGTGGTGCCGCTCACGCGCACCGTCAGCGTGCGGTGCTCGCCGCGCTTCAAGGGCGAGGCATCCGCTTGCAAATCGAGCCCGACGAAAAGCGCAGTGAATTCCGGCGCGTCCCGCTTTGCGCACGAAACCTTGACCTTAGCCGGCCCGGGCGGCAACTCCATAGGCGGAAGAATCACCAGCGAAACTGGAGAAGACGCCAGCACCAGCGCGCCGCTGTCCGCGATGGTGACCTGGTTCGCGTCCGCGTCGCCGCAAAATCCTTTGCCAAAAAGCTCAAAGCGATCCGTCAACGAAGCGACGCGCGGCGCTGAAGAAATCTCCATAACGGCCGAAGACTTTTCGGCGGGCGCTAGAATTACCGTCGAAACGCGCCCCGGGCGGCCTTCAATCGAGCCATAAATGACTCCGGGATTCAGCGGCGCCACGAAAAGCGCCCGGCCCGTAGCGTCCGTCTTGAGTCGGTCGCCATTGGAGAAAGTAATCGCTGCTCCCGGCGTCAAACGACCGTTGACGCCGAGCACGGCGAGCGTGGCGCGCTCTCCCGAAACGATACGGCGTGGCAGCAGCAAGATGCGCGCCGCAGAAGGTGCGGGCGCGTCTGGAGCAGAAGCCGCGGGAGCGCGCGCTGGAGGCTTTTGCTGCGCAGCCGACGTCGAGCCAAAGCTGCCGGCGATCAGGCAAGCGGCGAGGAAAAATTGGCAGCGGGCAGCCATACAACGGATTGTAGTGGAGAACTTCGTCGCGGGAAAAGCCGTGTGCGACTGGAAGAACTGATCTTTCGCGAATCACTTTCTTGCGTCGAAGCAAACGCGCTCTCTCTCAAAGGCGGTTGCGCGACGCCTGCGAATCCGGCAAACATCCTGCCTGCCTCATTTTTCAGAAACAGCCGGCTCCTGGTCCGGCGCATACACCAAAACCGTCCGGCTCATGACACCTGCGGACAGCCGCCGCAAACGGTAGTGATAGGTTCGCGGCTCCGAACCTCGAAAAGAGTTCTCCAGCCGGTAGAACGTATCCTGATAGCGCACCGTGCGCGGCGGCGTCCAATCCGGTTTGTTCCGGCAGGCGCGAATGTCCAGAAATTCGTCTGCGCCGTCCCGAACGACGCAAAGCTCATCCGGAAGATTGAGCGCCCGAGAGACGCGGACTTTGTCACGGATTGCTCCGACATAAGAGGATACGTTCGTCTCGGTGTACCCGGCCGCTTGCGCGATACCTGGTGCGCTCTGGCCCGTGAGTTTCAGAAAAATCTTGTCCGCCACGAATAGAGGGAGAACCCCAAGATTATTCTCCGCGAACGCCGCGCCGATGAGGCGGACGCTGCCCTCCACCGCGACGTAGAGAATCAGCCAGGTCAGCGGATGCGTCGCAAAGATGAAAATCGCCATGAAGCCGATCTGCTGATCGTTCACGTTCGGTCCCACCTTGCCTGCAAGTGCGGCATCCAATCCGCGGGAAACCCAGGTGGTCATCGAGTAGGAATACCAGTAGAGCATCGCGGCAACGCCAAACAGGAACTCTGCGAACCCGCTAAGCATGGAAGCGGTCTGCCATTCGATACGCTTCTGCATTGGCAGGGATTGACGCCACCGTTTTGGCAACACCGCGAGGAATGGCCCGAGAAGAAAAGTGAGCATTGCCCAGGAACTCCACCAAGAGCCATGATAGTCAGAAGCGACTTGAGAGAACACGGCAAGCGGAGAGTTCAGTGCTCTATCTGCCATTCGCCCCCTCCCCCCGGTTTCTTGTAAGTGCGCATTCTAAAGGAGTTGGCATTTCTGTAAGTGCTTTAGAATGAAAAGTTACGAGACGTCTCATAAGTGTTGATTCTAAAAGGCTTGGTGACTGGTGATTGGTGACCCCTCGGCTGAGCTCGGGGCAAGCCGGTGACTGGGGCTCGGCGGAGCCGAAACACGAAGTGCGAAACTCGAGATTTGCGCCGTGGGCAGAGTTCCAGAATGGGAAGAAAGTAGGTACACCCCGGCAGTTTTTGGAAGAGTGTACGTAAAATTGTAGGGGTACGCGTGGAGAGATCGTTTGCTTCGCTCAGGACGACGATCCTTCGTCGGATAGTCGCTTGGAAGAATATACGGAACTTTGTAGGCCGCAGACTTTCGCGGATAGGAATGGAGTCAGTGAGTGTGGAGGGAGGGCGTGGGGACATGATGGCGGACCTGTCTGATTTGGCAAGAGCTACTATATCATCAAGTAAATATTCTGTCCAACGAAAATTGAAGAAATTTTAAGAATTCTAAGTCGCGTGGATTCTGTCGGATACGTGGCGAGACTTGAACAAAGCAAAGTCAAGAGCCGGCCCACCCTTGCAAAAACCTGTCAAGTCCCGAGACATGCCTTACATTTTGTCCCTAGACATGCTTTACACCTCGGGAGTGGAGGCGTCTTGGAATCCAGCGCTCAACGATCGTCGAGCGCTGGATTCCAAGATCAAGTTCGCGGATCAGCGTCGCGCAAT
>DATEGP010000112.1:0-11314 GCA_035280045.1 Candidatus Acidiferrum sp. | reverse complement strand
TCGTTGACGTCCAGTTCGCCGTCCACGCCGGTGACCATGATGTTGCCGTCGTTTACGGCGCTCAGTTTGAGAGATGTGTGAACGGGAACGGTAATGGTGAGGTCGATGGGCCGCGCATACGAATCGGTGCTGACGTGCACTTCGTTGTTTTCCGCCTCGACGGAAAGCCCCGTGGAAGAAACAACGATGCGTTTCATGTTTCCTGACTCGGAGCGGGAAGAGTCGCGGTCATGGGTACGGGCGCGCGCTTCGACGACGACCTCTTTGCCGTCGTACGCCTTCACGGTAATGCCGCCGTTGACCAGGCTCGCCGTCACACGCGTTGGCCTGGCGGGATCGGTGGTATAGGCGACGCGGTCCGGGCCCGATGACTCTTGCCCCTGCGCGCGCGCGGGCGCCGCGGCAATCGCAGCGCACGAGATGAAAGCTACAACGAAAGATGAGAGCCGCTGGGTTTGGTTATTCATGGTTTTCAAGAATGCGAATGTCTCCATTTAGATTTTCAACCTTGATCTCCGGCCCGCCGGAACTGACGCGCACACCGGTATAGCGGTCGGCGTGAAAGACAACTTTTGCGCCGTGGTGCTCTTCCTGAATAGCGTGTATGGGCAAAGCAGTAACCGGAAAATCGCTGTAGATGCCGCCGTTAAAAGTTTTGAAGCGAAAATCGGCAGCGAGACCTTGCGCGAAACGCAGCTCGACATTGCCGTTGATGGTCTTAAAGTCCGAAGCTTCCCGGGGATTCTGGCGGAAGGAAACTTTGACAGGACCATTGACTGTGGTGGCGGTTCCCGAGCCGGCGATGTTAGTCATTTCGACGTCGCCATTGACGTTGCGCACGAGAAAGGTCCCGTTGATGTCACGTACCACGACGCGGCCCTCGTTTACAGTTTTCACTTTGACGTCGATGTCGCGGGGCACCTGGAGCGTAAAGTCCATTTTGACGACGTAGCCCTCGAATTCGCGGTGGCCGCAACCGTCGTCGCAGTGGCAGCGGAATGGACCGTTCACGTAGAACTTCAAGAGACCTGGTTGCTCGGTGATGTCGAGCGTAACTTCCTTGCGAGATTGTTCGAGCTTGTCTTTAGTTTCCGCACGCGTGGATTTATTCACCGTGAGCTGCACTTGATCGGAATTTGTGCCCACGACTTCGATGGAGCCCCAGATGTTGTCGATTTCGAGAGACTTGTGCGGAGCACCGGCCATCGAAAAGGACTTCTGAATGGTTTCCTTCTCCTGCACCGGGAGGTCGCGATCGGAGCTGGCAAAATTCATCGCAAGCTCAATGTGGGGCGGCTCGACGTGAATGGCCGGGGAGATATGGATGACCGGCCGTGGAAACGGCATCGGTTCCGGAGTTGGCATTGGAGTTACCGATTGGGCCTTCAGGGAAATCGGAAACAGCGTACAAAGCGTCAGTGCTGCGAGAAAGCGCGCGTTTCGCATGGTCTTCTCCTCAATTCAGTTTGCTGATGGCCCAATCGGCGTGCTGCCGCACCGTAGGATTCAGATCCTGGGACTGGCGAAGCTTTTCCAGGTGCGGTTTGGCTTCGCGGTCGTGCCATTCCACCAGTTGGTCGATCAGTGCCACTTGCACCAGCGGCGATTGCTGTTCCTGCAAGGCATTCACCACGCTGCTGCGGACTTGCGGTTGCGCGGAGTGACGGCTGAGCGCATCGAGCGCGGCCAGGCGCACGTCCACGCTCGGGTCATAGCGCAAAGTGTGGAGCAGAGCGGAAAGCACCTGGGGATTGAGCTGCTCATCGCGGGTCGTGAAATTGACCCCTTCGAGCCGCGCGCTGGCCGATTGTTGCTGCAGCATGGAGAGCACGACCAACTGCTTCGTGTTTTCGAGATCAATTTGCATTTGAGCGATGTCCGGCGAAGGAGGCTTTGGGCCTGCCAAGCGAAGGCCGGCGAAAACGCCGATGACGAGCAGCGCGGCGCTCCAAGCCAAGGCGCCGACGGGCGAACGAAGCCACTGGAACAAGTTCCAGGAGGATGCTCGCTTTCTCCACGCGGAGTCGCCCGTAGGCTGCTTCGAACGGCCGGCTTGATACGCCTGCAGGATGGCTTCGAAGCGCACGCGAGACATTGGGCTAGGCTGTTCGACAGGAAGCAGCGAAAGTTTTCTCCAAACAGCCACCTCTTCAGAGCAGTCCGCGCACTGTTCGAGATGGGTTTCGACGGTGCGGTGCTGATCGGGGCTCAGGCTTCCTTGCAAGTAGTCCGGCAAAAGTTCGGAAATTTGTTCACACTTCATGGCGACCTCCTCGGGGAGGAAGATTTTCTGCGGCTGCGGCATTGGCTTGCCTCATCGCAGGGCCTTTCGTGAGCTGGTTAAAGGATTTGCGCAATTCCTGCAAAGCGCGGTGGATGCGCGTGCGAACGGTGTTGAGTTCGCAGCCCAGGAGTTCGGCAATTTCCTCGTACTTCAGTTCCTGAAAGCGGCAGAGCAACAAAATTTCCCGTTTGTCTTCCGGCAACTGAAGAAGCGCGCGGTGCAGGAGCTCGACTTCCTGCTGTTCCTGGGCGGAATCCGTAGGACGAACGGGCGGGAGCATTTCCGGCTCAAAAGCCCTTTCCTTCGGGAACTTGCGGAAGTGGTCGATGCGGGCGTTGCGGGCAATCTGGTAGACCCAGGCGCGGAAAGGCGTTCCAGGGCGATAACTCTGGCGGTATTTCAGGATGCGGAGGAAAACCTCCTGGACCAGGTCTTCGCTGAGGGTGCGGTCGCCCGTCAGCTTCGAATAGAAGTTGAAAAGAGGCGACTGGTAGCGGTCAAACAACACGCCTAGCATTTCGCCTGCGCCATCGCGCACTTGGAGCATCAGATCCTCGTCGGGAGCCAAAGTCATCGCCGAAATTATGGTCCTAAACGGCTGAACTTGCCCTTGCAAAGATGAGTACCGGGGATCGCGGAAAAGGTTCCATGGGGAGTGGACTGGGATTTTCGCCTTGCTGGGCAGCCCGAACACCAAGAAGCGGGGTTGCGGGGTGGCCGTGGCCGAAGACGAGATTTCGGCAAAAGTTGAGCGAGATGTGCTGATTTCCCCAAACTGCCTGCAAGAAAGTCCTGCGTCTTCGTTCTAACTGCGACGCATCAATGACGGTTTTCAATTTTCAGTGGGAATTCTCACGAAGGGAAAAGGATTATGACCAAAGCGGGACAACCTTCTTTGGTGGGCACGTCATCTCAAGCGGTTAACAAGACACTCCGTCCCCGGGTCGCCAGAAAAACAACCGTGCTGGGTACTCTTCGAGAGAAAGAGGAGACGTGTATGTGCACGCTGACCAAGCAATACAAAACCATTCGGACAATCAAGGATCTGCTTGTTTTGGGGATGTTCAGCGCCTTTGCATTCGCTGCGCTTTCGGTTATTGCCGCGAATGCCGCAGGGCAGAATACAGAACATTCGCCGGGGTGGGTGGTTTTGCCCGTCGAGGAGTATCGCGCGCTGCACGAACGGGCGTATCCAATCGAGCGCGAGCCGGAACCGCCTCCTGTGGAGGCGACGCTTACGCGGGTGGATTACGATCTGCGAATTAGCGGTGAGGCGGCTGGGGCAGGCGAGCTTGCCTCGGGCCACGCCACGTTGACTATCGACGTTTTGAAAGACGGCTGGGTGCGCGTGCCAATCCCGGCGGGGCTGCTGGTCCGCGAGGCGCGTCTGGATGGCAAGTTGGTCTCATTGGTCACTGGCGCAGGCGGGAAAGGAGGCAGCCAACTTTCCGCGTTGCTTTCCCATGCGGGCCGGGCCGTGTTGTTGCTGGATATCGCGCTGCCAGTAGCATCCTCTGCCGGCGAAGAGAGCATTGCGCTTCCGTCAGCCGCTTCCGGAGTGACGCGCGCTTCGGTGCAATTGCCTCGGCAGGGCGTGGACATCCGTCTGACCGGCGGATTGCTTTCGGAGAAGTCCGAATCGGGATCGGAAAGCAAATGGGTGGCGTACGGGCGCGGCAACGAAGCGCTGGCGTTTAGCTGGCGAAGAAAGACGGAAGACCACCGCGCATCGCAGCCGTTGCGCTTGCGCGGATCACTCACGGAACTTCTCGGGCTCGGCGAAGATGCGACTTCCATCAACGCGGAAGTAAACCTCGAGGTCACGCAGGGCGCGGCTCGTGAGGCGAAGGTTCAGATTCCCGACAAAGTGACAGTTAACCAGGTTCTGGGCGCGATGGTGGCGGACTGGGAAGTGAGGGGCGGCGAACTTTCGGTCACGTTTCTGGAGCCGGTGGAGCAGAACGCACGGTTCGTGATTACCGGCGAAACACGCAGCCCGCGCGAAGGAGAAATTGGCATTCCTTTATTGCGCTTGCTGAACGCGGAACGCGAGACGGGCGGCGTTGCCGTCGAAGTGCTCGGCGCTGGCGAAATCAAAGACATCAAGACAGAAGGATTGGAGAGCGCGGACGCTACAGACCTGGGCGAGATGGTGGCGAACCGGCAATCGCCGTCACTGGCGGCATTCCGGTTTCGCAGCGGCGAGAAGACGATGCGATCGCTGAACGTCAACATCGCGCGGTACACGCCGCAAGCGGTGCTGATGGCGAACGTGGAGGAAGCGCGTTATCAGGTCCTGGTTTCGAGTGAGGGGAAGACGTTCGTGCAGGCGCGCTACGCCGTGCGGAACAACGAGCGCAATTTCCTGAAGATCACGTTGCCTGCGGGCGCCACGCTTTGGAGCGCTTCGTTATCAGGCAGAGCGGTGCGGCCTGGTCAGGCTCCGGATGGCGGCGTCTTGCTGCCGCTCGACAAGGCACGGGCTGGCGAGGAGGCTCCGCCATTCGCGGTCGAGGTCGTTTATCTCGTTCGCGGAACCGTGTGGAACGACAAAGGCCAGTTTGCTCTGGCACTGCCGGCACTCGATCTGCCGATCTCGCGCACCGGACTGTTGCTGTATCATCCGCCGCTTTTCAAAGTGACGGCAGAACCGGGCAGTTTCCGCTCCGTGCCGTATGAGAATCCGATTTCCGCTGCATTCATCGCGCCTCAAGAAGACGGACGAAGGATCGCGGGTTCAGCCGGAGGCATGGTTGCGACGGAAGCTCCTGGTACGCCAGCGCCGCCCGATTCCGATTTGAAGGATGAAGCGAAATTGAAACGGCCGCAGAGCGAAACGGAAGCTCTGCTGGACAAATTCAAAACGGACTCGCTGGCAGGGAAGCGGGCGGGGATTCTTCCAATTCGCGTTGATTTCCCGGCTTTTGGACCTTCATTGTTCTTGGTTTCAGAACTAACTGGAGAAAATCAAGCGCCGTCGGCAGTGCTTAGTTTTCAACGCGACAAAAAGGCAGGTGGCAAATGAAAAAGATCCTTAGCACTTTATTGGCAGGATTGTTGCTGTCTCCGCAGTGCGTCCGAGCCGAAGAAAAGTCCGGCTCCGTTCCACCGGTGCCTTCGAGTGGGAACGTTACCCTTCCGCTGGACGAATATAACCGGTTGCTCGACCTTGCAAACAAGCCAACGCGAAGAATCGAGACACCGCCTGTTCCGTATACATTGAAACGCGCGAACCTGAAGTTTCATGTGGCGAGCGAATCGGTGCAGGGAACCGTGCAGTTGCAGGGAGAGATTCTCCGCAAAGGCGTGACCAAAGTGCCGCTGACCACGGGCATGGCGATTTTAGATGCGCGGCAGGAGGGCAAGAGCCTTCCATTGGAACTCGAGGGCGGAACGCATACAGCGGTGCTGGCGGGACCGGCGGAGTTTGCCGTGACACTGGAGGCGGGACTGCCGTTGAGCATCGAAGCGGGGCGCGCTGCCTTTACACTTCCGGCTCCCTCGGCGGGCAGCGTTCGTCTGACGCTGAGTCTTCCCGGCGATCGCACGAATGTGCGAATTAGTCCCGGACTGATTACTTCACGAGCTTCGGAAAACGGCCAAACCATGGTCGAAGCCACATTGGTGCCGGGACAGAACGCGAACATTTGGTGGACGACGCGGGGAATCGTCACTCCCGTAGCGCCGAAGGAAGCCCGATTCCTCTCCGATGTGAAAACGCTTATTACCGTGAATGAAGCGGAGCTCCGCCTCACCGCGCTTGCGGATATTTCCGTGGTACAAGGCGAACCTTCCCAATTTGAACTGGCGATTCCCGCAGGGTACGAAGTCACGGGAGCGACCGGGGCATCAGTAGAGTCGGCGGAAGTGCAATCGGGCGTCTTGATTTTGAAGGTGCGAACACTGGCGCAGAAGAGCCATCAATTCCTGATCGCCTTGGAAAGGCCATTGAGCGACCCGAAATTGGACGCGCCATTTCTCAGTTTCCAGAACGCGCAGCGCGAAACGGGCGAAGTGCTCGTGGAGGGCACGGGCACGATTGAATTGACCGCGACGGAAGGCGGCGGGCTAAAGCGCATGGACTTCAAAGAGACCAATCCTTATTTGCGCTCCCTCGCACGATTTCCGCTGCAGGCGGCATTTCGTTATCACAAGCAGCCCAATGAGCAGCCCAGTCTGGCGTTGGCGTGGACGCGCTTTCCGGACAGCAGCGTGCTCGCGGCCATCGTGGAACGCGCGATCGTGACGACTTTGGTCACCAACGAGGGGCGTTCGCTTACGGAAGTAAGGCTTACGGTAAAGAATCAGGCGCAGCCGTTCCTGAAGGTGGCTTTGCCGCGAGGCGCGAGCATTCTTTCGGCGGAGGTCGCGGGAGAAAAAGTAAAGCCGGTGGAAGGTTCGGACGGCAACCGTGTGCCGCTGCTGCGCGCGGGATTCCGGCCGAGCGGCGCGTACAACGTGTCGTTTGTATTTATGCATTCGGGCGCACCATTTGCCAAGAAAGGGGGCTCCGATATTTCGCTGCCGAAGATGGATGTGCCCATCGACCTGCTGCAATGGGAAGTGTTCCTTCCAGAGCAATACAAGGTCAAGGACTTCGGCGGAGACGCGATTGCCACGAATCTGCTGCCGCCCGCTTCGCAGGATGTTTCGGGCGCAGAGGCTTACGATGGAAACCTGGGAAGATTCACTCCCGCCGCCGATGTCGAAATGGCGTCGTTGCTTCCAGGCCAGTTGGGTGGAGTCGTCGTGGACTCAAGTGGCGCGGTTGTGGCCAACGCGAAAGTGGCGGTGATGCAAACAGAGACCGGAGCGGCGCGAAATGTGATGACGGATAATTCCGGCCACTGGATCGTTTCCAATTTGTCTTCAGGCAACGTGCGGGTGACTGTTGATGCAAATGGATTCCAACGAAGCGTCCGCAATTTCGCTTACGACGGCAGCCGGCCTGCGCCCTTTGTTACGGCCTTGAACATTGGGAGCCTCGCACAGACTGTGACTGTGGAGGCCAGTACTAGCGCTCTGAGTCTCAGTGAATATCAGCGTACGGAGCGCGATCTCAAAAAGCAGGCGGCGCAGCAACAGTTCGCGGCATCCGCCAATGTGTATAGTCTGCAGCAGCGCGTGTCGGGAGTGTTGCCCGTGCACGTGGACGTGCCGCGCGCAGGAAACTCATACCACTTCGTCAGGCCATTAGTACTTGATGAAGAAACCAGGGTGACGTTCACCTACAAGTCTAAATAGATACGCAATTTCTTAGTTGCCGGACCACGGCGGGACGACTCCCGTCATGCGCGCGTAGGCAACGAGCTGGCCCATGTGCTCATTGGCGTGAACGATGATGCGAAGGTACATGCCATCAACCGTGGCGTCGCGGCCGTTGACGCGAACCTTGCGATCAAGGTCTTTCGCGGTTTCTGCGAGATGGGCCTGTTTCACGGCGTCGAGCGAGCGCTTCAGCCAGTTGATGACCTCGGCCTTCGAGGTGACAGATTTCTCCATCCCTTCCTTCAAATCGGCAGGCACTTTGGGCCCGGTGACGGCCAGCAGGCCAAAATTCGCAATGGCGATGTGCATGTAAACTTCACTCGTCGAGCGGATTCCCTGCGCCGGACGCCACGCGAATTTTTCTTCGGGAGTGGCTTCCGCAAGCGCGATTAATTGCCTTGAGACGTGACGCCACTCTCCGTCATAACCCTTCCAGAGCCCCTCGTACCAGTCTTGCCCTTGCCCAACCAGGGGACGCGCGCCGAAACCCAACAAAAGCAGCAGGAGGAATGATTTTTTCACCGCTCTTCTCCTCTCTCTGAACTCTTCGAAAATCGGCGACCTGCGCATGAGACCGCGGGACGAGGAATTTTATTCCTCTTTGGCCATTTGACGCGGCTTTCGCTGAATCGTCTCCATTACGTTCCCAAGAGATTTGGCTGAAGGCGCGAATAGCCTTGTTCGCTGGCCCAGAGGGTATGAGGAACGGCTGCGAGGTCATCGACCAGGGAAATGGCGTTGCCATCCTTGGTCAGGTCGATCGTGCGGAGATAGAACTTGCAGGTGTCACAGGCTTCGACGCGCACGTGAGGCGATTCTTCTGCGATATAAACCGGCAATTTGTCTTCGGCTTCTTGGCCGCAGGTCGCGCACAGGATGCGGCGGAATTCCCATTCTTGCGAACAAAAGGAGCAGAGTAGATAGCGTTTGCCGCCATCACCTTCAGGGCGCAGCACTCCCAGCAACGGACGCGAGCCGCACAGGGGGCACAGCCGCGGAGTTGTCACTTGTGGCGCGCGCGGCGCTAGTACGCCGCGAAACTCCGCATACGGTTGCAGGAACGCGCGCGGAAGGAATTGCGCGAACGCGCCGACCTGCTGGTCGTATATGCCCGCGTTGTGCCAGTACGCTTCCAGGCTGGCGATCCAGGAGTCCGAGGAGAGCAGCGCGAACTGGCGTGCGGATTCGGCAAGGGCCGGGGGAGCGTGATTCTCGATGACAGAGAGGTAGCCACGAAAATGAGGAAGAAGCACCATAAAATCAATTTCACCGCGCAGATTTTCTGAGGAAAGACTGCTTGGTTTGACCTGATGAGCGGCGGCGATATTTGCGTGAAGGAGCTTTTGGAACGAGGCGACGTGCTTGTAGAAGGTGAGGAATTCGGTGGCCGCGGAATGCGGGGAACTCAGGCGTTCGGCGCGGCGAATGCGCGCGTCGTATTCGGTCCCACCGGTTTGTGGCCGCGTCATTTGCGAGGCGAGGTGGACTCGCCCACGATTTCTTTATACCAGGCAGGATGGTAGCGTTTCGCAAAGGCGATGGAAACGTCGCCGCGGATGACGGAGCCAAAGGCGCCGCGCTCGGCAAAAAGGCCCATATAGAGATGAATCATGAAAAGGCCGATGGTGAATAGGGCGGCGGCCGGATGGATCAGCACGGAAAGATAGCGCAAGAAACGAAGATTCCAGGGAATGTATTCGGGGAACCATAGCACGAGGCCGGTGAGCAGCAACGCGACGGTGCTCCAAAAGAATCCCCAGAAGAGGAATTTCTGACCGGCGTTGTACCGGCCGGCGGGCGGCATTTTGTCGTCCTGGTTCGTGCTGTAATACTTCACGGCTTTCCACCACTTGCGGTCGTCGTCGGTGTGCTTCATTTGCTTCGCCCACATCGCGTACATGTTCCAAACGGACGCGAAAAAAATCAGGCCGGCCCAGGGATGCAGCATGCGTGAAACTTGCGCGCCTCCGAGCGCAGCGGCAACCCAGAAAAGCCAGGGCGACCAGAACGCCAGCCCCGTGGAGAGCAAATAAATGTAGGCCGCTGCGGCGACCCAGTGGGTGAGGCGTTCGCGCAGGTTGTAGCGAAGGACGTGGCCGTGAGGAATGATTTGTTCAGAGGAACTCACGGTTTTCCTCCTCCCGGTCTGGTGGCCAAGTCTTCCTCTTCGCGCGCTTTCGGGCCGTAACGCAAATAGTGGACGAACAAGCCGATCAATCCACCCACCATGGCCACATTGCCGAGCCACTTCAGCGGGCCTTTCCACAATTTCACGGACAGCGGAACGTGCGGATTCTTGGGCAAGCCGCCGTAAGCTTCCGGATTCGTCGCGTCGTGTAAAACGTAAACGACACCGGTACCGCCCACGCCCTTCGGGTCGTACACGCCCGCGTTCGGGAAATTGGAATGATCGCGGAGCTGCTTAGCGCGTTTTCCCGCGAGGTCCAGCATATCGTCCTTCGAACCGAAATGCAGGCAGCCGGTGGGGCACGCCTTGATGCAGGCTGGCTCGAGCCCTTCGCTGACGCGGTCGGTGCAGAGCGTGCACTTGAAGACGCGATGCGTCTTAGGATTCATTTTCGGGATGTCGAAGGGGCAGCCGGTGATGCAGTAGCCGCAGCCGATGCAGTTGGCCTGCTGAAAATCCACGATGCCGTTGGTGTACTGAACGATGGCGCCGTCGGCGGGACATGCGGCGAGGCAACCGGGCTCGGCGCAGTGCATGCACTGGTTTTTGCGCATGAGCCACATCAGCGAACCGTCTTCGCGTTCGTGCTCGTTGAAGAGAATCAGGTTCCAATAATTCCAGCGCGTCTCCGGCATCGTTTGATAGGTATTGTCAAAGACGGTTTCGCCGAAGGGCAGGTCGTTCCACTCCATGCACGCGACTTCGCAGGCTTTGCAGCCGATGCAGGTGGTGGTGTCAATGAGTTTGCAGACGGTGTATTCGCGCTGCGTGTCTTCACCAGGAACGCTGCCAGCATGTCCGGAAATTTTTTGAACGCGTAGTGTGGCTTGGCTCATGGCTCGGCTCCTACGCTTTCTCGAGCTTCACGAGGAAGCCCTTGAATTCGGGCGTCCACGCGTTAGGGTCGATTACAGTTGGAGACAGAATGTTGGCCGCGGTCTTCGCAGTCTTGTCTTCGTCCTCGGCAATGCCCCGGTAGCCCCAGTGGATGGGAATGCCAATCTGAAAAGTTTCCTTGCCATCCACCATCATTCGTTTAATTCGCTTTGTGACCATGGCTTTGGCTTTATAGACGCCGCGGGCGCTCGAGACTTTCAACAATTCGCCTCCGCGAATGCCCATTTTGTCGGCAAGTTCCACAGGAACCTCGATGAAAGGTTCGGGAACGAGCTGCACGTTCATCGGATTGTTTTTTGTCCAGTAGTGGTAATGCTCGGTCAGGCGGTAAGTGGTACAGATGATGTTGTAATCCTTAGCCGTACCGTACTTGTCCGCATCGGTCTTGAATTTCTTCACAATAGGGTTGGTGGATTGCTGCGGGTGCAGCGGATTTTCGATCGGGCTTTCGATGGGCTCGTAGTGTTCCGGGAAAGGGCCGTCGGCCACGGCGCCAAGCGGCACGAACAAGCGCCCGACGCCTTCCGGATTCATGATGAACGGGCCCATGTGATCCTTGGGATTCGAATCGGCTTTGAAGTCGGGCACGTCGTTGCCAACCCACTTCTGTGCTGCTTCATTCCACCAAACTTGCTTGCGGGAAGGATCCCAAGGCTTGCCTTCCAGGTCGCACGACG
>DATEGP010000111.1:0-5189 GCA_035280045.1 Candidatus Acidiferrum sp. | reverse complement strand
AGTTCTCCTGTGAGGGTGTCTAGCATAGCGATCTGCTGATAGCGGGTATGGAAATCACAACCTATAATCAACATTGCTCGGCTCCTTTCTTCCGAGCCTCGGTCGTTGAACAGCAACCAAGTCTACTCGGTCGAAGGAGCCTACGCCGTCATCTAATCAGCCCAAGCAGAAAGGGAAAAGCAGAAAGCAGAAGGTAAGGGCAGAACCGAAGAGAGATTCCTCGACTCCGCAGGCCGACGCTCTGCAGGAGCAGAGCGGAATAGGAATTCGGCCAGCTCCGCTCGGAATGACACGGCGGGCGGGCGGCGAGAGAAAAAGATGGCGACGTAAAGTCGCCTCTACAAAAGGAGAAAAACATGGCGACTACAGGAGAGAAAAACATGGCGACGTAAAGTCGCCTCTACAAAAGAGAAAAACATTCCAAATACAAAAGAGAAAAACATGGCGACGTAAAGTCGCCTCTACAAAAAGGAGGAGTTGGCGGTACAAAAAGGAGTGGCTTAGTCGGGGTAAGGGGAGTTGGGACGGACGATGCGGATGCGGTGGTCCACGAAGGGTGAGTGCATGCTGGGGACTTGGACGCGCGGCATGTGGCAGGTGACGCAGTTCTTGGATGCGACCGGGCAGGCCTTCGCCGGGCGAGAAGAGCCGATCTGGTGATCGGCGGTCCCGAAGGAGGCTTTGCCGGGATGGTCTTGCGAGAGAGGCCGATCTGGCGATCGGCGATCCAGCGAGGACGACGAGGCGTGGCAGGCGAGGCACTTCGCGTCATACGCGGCGGGATCGTGGTTGAGGGGTTGGTGCGGGTCGTGGCATGCGATGCAGGTGAGGCGCGCATCGCCTTCGCCCCAGCAGCGGCTTTTCTCGAGGCGATACGGCTGAAAACGCACGTCTTCGACGCTCCTTATTTTCGTCTCGAGGACGTCGTACGAAGTGCGGTGACAGGCGCCGCAAAAATCCACTTGCGCGACCGGCCCCAAAGTCCCTGGATTGAAAATGGCCTGGCGGCCTTCGGAGTTCTTTTCGGCGTCCATGAGGTCGGCATGTTTGGCGCCGGGACCGTGACAGGCTTCGCAGTCGACGCCGAGCACCAGGCCGGAAGGATGGAATCCGGCCTTGGTTGTGGAAGCGGTGGTGTGACAGCCAAAGCAACGGCGCACGATTTCGGGGTCAAGGGGCTGACCCAGCGCCATATCAATGGTTGGCGGCGTCTTGGGCGAGTGGCCCGGGGTCAGATCCAGGCTTTGCAGGCTCACGAAGAAGCTCATCTGGCTTTCGTAGAACGCGCCGTTCCTCCAAAAAACGTAAGTCACGCCCTTGTTTCCTACTCCAAAGGCCCAGCCGAGCGGGGCAGAAATGGTTCTTAGGCCGTCGCTTACGGTGTAGATTCTGGAGGCTCCGTCTTTGGAGACCGTAAATGTGTAAGGCCCGGCTTGGTGAACAAGCCGTTCGTGTTCGCGAAGCGAATTGGAATCCGCAGGCAGACTGGCGGCGCGCGCCATGGGCGTCTCGAGTTGTGTGGCCACGATTTTAGCGTGGCACCGCGCGCATTCCTTCGTGCCAACGAAATCGTCCAAGGAAGCGGATTGCTTCGTGGGCCACCACCCGGGCACTTCCAGCCGCTCGTCGGTGGCCATAGGCGTTTCCACTTGGTGTTGAGGGGGCGGATAAGCGCCGGCGGATTTTTCAAACAAGGCCAGCGGCGCGATAAACGCAATGGTGAGGACGCAAAGCAGCATTGAGAATAGCGGGTTTCGCTTCATTGCTCACCACGGCAATTGAAAGGGTGCAACAATGCGCCAGGGTTGTCCCGTGTTTCAAGCAAATCGTGTCGTCCTGTGGTTCCGCAGTTTGACGCGTCAAATGGAAGTAAGACGTTAACACAGAGACTCAGGTTCCAGTACTTGGCTCGGGCTTTTCACCCGATACGAGATTAAGGAGTGGCCTTCGTTGCATTCGACTATGGATTTCGCCGCGGTCTTCCCCCTGCACGAGCCGCTTTGGCACGGCTTGAATGAGCGTGGTACCTTGACATTACTTTAGTTCTGGGACGCAAAAAATCCGCTGTTAAGCGTGATTTCACGTAAACTTTGCTGGGACTAGTACCCTGCCCTCTTGTGAATAGCGCAGGCAACCTTTTTTTCTTCTATGAGTTACCGCCGCCATGGGCCCTTAAGAAGTTGGTTGGATGCATGCATGACCGTCATTACAAGCCGGTAAACCCGGCAATGGCCCTAAGGGGCGAGGAGAGAAATTAAGAATATGTCAGACGAAATGATAGTTGAAAAGGGTAGTCCGGCCTGGCAGCTTCCCGCGATTGTGGTTCTCGGGGTAATTGCATTAGGTGGATTGGCCTTTGGCTGGAGCGCATCGTCGAAGTTGGACAGCACACAGCAAAATGTGGCGACCCAACTGAAGACGACTCAAGGGTCGATTCAGCAGGATATGTCCTCGCTGAAAGACCGCTTGGCGCAGGATGAGAAGTCGAATACCGATCTCCAAGGCGATTTGAAAGTCGTAACCGACAAACTGAAGATTACCCAGGGCCAGTTGAAGAAGGCCCGCACGGAAGCGGCGAAGTTGAACGACGAGACGAACCAGAAGGTGACGGCACTCGACACTTCCGTACACTCGGAACTGGCCACGAAGGCATCCAGCGATGATGTCAAGACGGTGGACACGAAGGTTGTAGGCGTGCGCACCGATCTGGACACCACCAAGGAAGACCTGAAAATGGCCAAGAGCGAGATGGGGACACTCATCGCCAAGAACCATGACGAAATTGACCAGCTCCGCCGCCTGGGTGAGCGCGATTACACCGAGTTCACCATTACCGGCCGGAACCGCCCCCAGAAGGTCGCCAACCTGACGATCGAACTCAAGGGCGTAAACCAGAAGCGCAATGCGTTTAACCTGGCGATGGTTGTTGAGGACAAGCGCTTCGAGAAGAAGAACCGTGCAGCCAACGAACCGATTTTCTTCTACATGACTGGCACGCACATTCCCGAAGAAGTCGTCATCAACAAGATCGGCAAAGACACAGTCAGCGGCTACGTCAGCATTCCGAAAGCGAATCAGGATGCTAGCTCCCCCGCGACAAAGTCTGGCAACTAACAACGAGAGAACCCCGGCCGACTGAGCCGGGTGTAGGAGAGGCGGGCAGAGATTTCTGCCCGCCTTTTTTTATTCCTGCCACTGTGTTCTTTGCGGAGGAAGCAATCCAATTTCGATAGAATGAGCTGGCCTTAAAGCGGACCGCTTTAGTTCTTCGTTCCTCCCCTCGCAGCTCCCTTCGAAGCTCAGGGCAGGCGGGGCAAGCAGGATAAAAAAGCGGCGACTTACGGCAGCGGAGATTGGCTTGCGCCAGACGTCCAGCGTTCTCTATATAGCGGTTGATACGCTGCTCCCAGAGCGTGGAAAAAGCATCGCCGGCTTTGATGAATTCACGGCTGCGCTCGATCACCGGGGAATCCCCGCGGTATGGCTGACCAGCCGCTCGCGGATGCAATTCGACGAGCCACGCCGGAAGCTGGGTCATGTCCATCCGTTCATCGCGGAAGATGGGTGCGGCGTTTATCTGCCCGAGGACTACTTTCATTTGCGACCGGATTCGGCCGGCCCGCGTAGGGGGAAAGCTTCGACGCTGCGGCTTGGGCGATTTACCTGCATCCCGTCTGCGGAAGCGCTGCCCGCTGCGGCGGACGCTGTAGAAGCACTTTCTCGGGAGACAGGCGTCCCGATAGTGGCGTTGCGCTCGCTTTCTCTTCGGGAGCTGGCGCAAAACACGGGCCTGCCTGTGCGGGAGGCAGAGCTGGCGCGGCAGCGGGATTTTGACGAGATGTTCTTCTTTGCGGGCGCATCGGACACACAAGTGAAGGAGTTTCTTGCGGAGGGCCGTAAGCGCAGAGTGGAGTTTCGCCAGCATGGGGTGTTGTGGTCGGCCGCCGTTGGGGCGAGTGTTCAAGGTTGCGTTGGCGCGCTGACCAAGCTCTACGACCGAGCGCTGCGATACCACGCGCATTCGGTGGCCATCGCGACGGTGGATCCTGCTCCGAGCTTACTGCCCTTCTGCGATAGGGGCATTCTGCTTACGGATGGCAATTCGGAGAATGACGCTACCGGGTCGTCAGGCAATGAGCGACTGCGTGGCCGGGTCCGTAGGATTCCGCTGGCGGCACCCGAGGTTTGGGAGCAAGTGTTGGAAAGCATTCTTGCGAAAATGTAGGGCGACGAAAAGATTTGCACAATTCGTGAGCAAATCTGCATAGGGCTTTTTTGTGCACTTACAAGAAGATTGTTTGAATTTGCGGACAACTCACTTGTTTTCTTGACGATGAGTGAAACTAAGAGGCTCAAGTGTGTGGCGCTGCGATTGCTAAGGTATTGCGTACGGACGACGAGTCCCCGTCGACTCGCAGGAATACAGTACTAGGAGAACTCCAACCATGGGATGGATTCGTCGCGTGTTTCGGAGCGAGATTCGCGAGTCGCACATCGGCGTCGCCCTGATTCTCAGCCTCATTATCATGAGCGCGATGTCCGTTGCTCTGGTCTGGCAGGCGCAGATCATTGCCAACCAGCGGGATGCGATCCGGTGGCTCGAACACCTTAAGGCCGGGAACTAAGGAAGTAGCGGAAGAAAGAAACGAAGACGCAAGAAAGCTGGAATCATTTTATCGCCGCAGCAGCTCAGGGCAGTTTGCTCAGCATTTTCCGATTTGCACCCTCCCTCAGTCGATCATGCCCCTTCCTTCACCTGCACATTCGAATACAATGTGGTTAAAAACTGCAGTTGGGAGAATGATCCAATGAAACGTATTTTGAACCTTATGTTGCTGGCTGGAGCCTTGACTCTGCTACCCAGCCTTAGCGCGACGCCGAAACAGTCTTCATCATCCGCGACTCAGCCGCAGGCAGCAGCCGACCCTCAAGCGAACGCGCCGAACCAGCCCTCTTCGCATAAGCACCATCACCGGCGGAGCAGTACAACGCGGCATCACCGTGGTCACAAGACTTCCGCGAAACACTAACCGCACATTGCATCAGAATGTCAAGTCCCGAGACATGCCTTACATTTTGTCCCTAGACATGCTTTACACCTCGGGAGTGGAGGCGTCTTGGAATCCAGCGCTCAACGATCGTCGAGCGCTGGATTCCAAGATCAAGTTCGCGGATCAGCGTCGCGCAAT
>DATEGP010000110.1:0-76397 GCA_035280045.1 Candidatus Acidiferrum sp. | reverse complement strand
GCTGTCGGCGGAGCTGGCAATCACGGGACCGGTGGACAAGTTGGTGATAACCGGGCCGGTCCGGCTAGCCAACACCCACCTGGCGAACTTCGACTTGGGATCGAAACTAGGAGCTTTGTCTGCCTTCGCCGGCAAATCGGCATCAAGCCCCAATACCTCAATCCAGAATGCCAGCCTCAACGCACGGTTTGCACCCGAGGGCACGAAGGCCGATAACATCAACCTCAACGTGCCGGCCATCGGCGTGATCACGGGCGCTGGGATGGTCAGCCCGGACGGAGCACTGGCTTTCAAGATGGTGGCCGACCTACATGGCGGCATAGTGGGAGGACTGTCAAAGGTTGCAGGAACAACCAGAGGAGAAGGTGGCATCCCCTTCGCCATCGAAGGAACGACCTCGAACCCGAAATTTGTTCCGGACGTGGGCGGAGTAGTCGGCGGGTTGGCGAAGGGCGAACTTAGCAACGTTGCCAAGGGACAGATTCCGGGCGCTAACAACGTGACGAAGGGCCTCGGAGGCGTCTTAACAAAGAGGAAGCCGTAAGGGACGGTACAGCATAGCGTATCTGCCACGACAATCCGGCTAACCGCCCCGCCAGCCGAACCGAAGAGATAACCCACGACACGCAACCAGGAGTTCAAGGTGCAGCAGGACGCAGCGAAGAAGAAGTTCGCTCCGGCCTTCGATACAGTGATGTCGCAATTGGCGAACTAACGCGACTGAATGCCCCCGGTTAATCGGGCTCCACTTCGACTGTCGAGCCCACGGGCACCGATTTTAGGGTGTTCAATTCTTTGACAAGCTCTTGCCAAGCCTTGGTGTTTCGCTTCGTTGCGTAGGGCTTTTCGAGATCAGCGTAATAGGAAAGAAAGTCCTGGCGCAGAGCATTGGAGACAGGTTTGCCGCTCGTTTTTTGGAGCAATTTGGCGTAGGTCTCGTCTGTCAGTCTGTAGTCGGCTGCTCCAGTTATCGATCCCGTGTCGAGGTTGTCGTTGGGCAGTTGGAGGTGGTCTTCCTCTCGTGCAAGAAGCAACGCTCGATAGCGTTCTAGGGTGTGGTTGAAACTGTTCATGTACAGATGTTCTACTTCCGGCGTGGGCGGATGAAACGCCAGGCCGCTGAAAGGGCCAACTTTGGGCATCAGGCGCAGGAAAAACGCCTTTAAGCGTGCGCCGAATCCTGCCTTTTCATAAATGTCCCCCCAGTCCTTGCGGTAGTCTGAATTTGAGATGTTATAGATGTATTTTGTTTTTGTCTCGCTGGGATCGCTGTGCTGGATCTCATCTTTTTTGAGATGCCATGCCACTTTGGTCATGCGAGGAATGACGGTTGAAACAGCGTGCCGATAGGTGCCAAGGGCCAGATCCACGCTGCCAAACACGCTGGACATTTCGAGCGAATAAGTTCTTGCGAACGCTCTCTCCAGAACCGGCTTTGAGACCTGAAAGCCGATAAAGTCATGATAGGCCTTGGGTGCGTAATGTCCTTTAGCTACCTGGTCCACATCGAAACCGTACTCGACCCTCATGTGTGCTGACGGTTTTTCCTCATAGGTGACGACCGGTCCATATTTCTTCTCCAGTCCGGGGTACAGAATTCCCACCGCATTGTTGGTGGCAAGCCGGTGTCCCGCATTGTCGGCCGCGTAGTGCGCCAGTGCGCCGAGCGCGAATGCGTATTCATTTAGATCGCTGGATTCTTCGATCAAGGCGAGAACAAAATCGCCGCTTCGCACATAGTGCGTGAGATCGCTGAAGAATTTATTTCCGAAAGGGTAGTAACCCAGATCTTGGATAATCGCGCCACCGTAAGCATAGGCGTGAGCCTGGAGCAGCTCCTCCGGAGTCGCGTTAGGGAATCGCTTCAAGAGAAGCGGCTCAATGCCGTCTTTCCACGCGGCGTCGATAATCGCTTCGTGAGTCAGAACGGAGTAGGCTGGGCAATCGGGGTCACAGGACAGGACCAACAGGAGTCCGAGAACAAGACGAGAGAACAGTGAGGACCACGATGAGCGCTTTCGCGGTGTCGTCGTGCCATGATTCACCCGCGCCTCCGCTCGCCGGTCGTTCCGGTATCATAAGTCCTATTTGATTCCATCGGCGGTTACCAGCCACTTGATCTACGGCTACCTAGCTTGAAGTGGATCGGGAGTATCAACATGGAGCGCTGCTTAACGGCTCTCCTTGCGACGGCAAGATGGGGCACGGTCCGCGAGAAGACTACTGTTAGTTTTTACAGTGAGATTTAGTACACCGCGGGAAAGCCCGGCGCTACCTTTAAACCCCTGCAGCCTTCAAGGGACAAGCGAGGGGTGGCAAAACTGCTATACTTGCGCGAGTAGGGGAAGTATGATGACGGTTACGCTCAAACTCAAACCCGAAGTCGAGGCGGGGCTGTTGGCGCAGGCCGAGGCCAGCGGAATGACGCTCGAGGAGTATCTGCTGTCTTTGGTGGAGGGTGCGGCGCTCGTGAGGGCAAAAGAGAATTCTTCCCCAGAAGAACGCGTGGCTGCGTATGAGGCATGGGCCGGCGGGCATCGTTCCACGCCAGCGCTCTCGGACTACGCGGTCAGCCGCGATGCAATGTATGAAGGCCACGACGATTGATGCGCGTCCTGGTGGACACGAACATCCTGCTTCGAAGCGCTCAACCAAATCACCCTCTCAGTTCGCAAGCAACACATGCCGTTTCGAAACTGATCCGTAGGAATGACGCGGTATTTTTTTGTCCGCAGACGATCGCAGAGTTCTGGAATGTTGCCACGCGTCCTGCCGACCGGAACGGGCTGGGGCTGTCACCCGATGAGGCGCTGGAAGATGTGGGCAGCATTGAGAAATTGCTGACGCTGTTGCCAGACGTTCCAGCGATCTACGGCGAGTTGGAAGCGAATCGTAGCGGCCTACAAAGTGAAGGGCGTCAAAGTCTATGATGCGCGGCTAATCGCCATCACGAGTGTCTACGCAGTCGAGGGGATCCTTACGTTTAATACGGCCGATTTCGAGCGATTCAAGGACATCCGCGCGATTCACCCTTCCACTTTATGATCTCTATGGCGAGGTTAGGCTGCTGAGCCGGGCAATGCGTAAGTGAGGCCTCAGCTTCCGGCGAGGGTGCTCAACGCCTGTGTGGCTTTATCGGCGTAAGGCGCTTTGGGGTCCATGTGAATCGACTTTTCCAGTTCGATGCGCGCGCGCTTCACGTCGTTCAGCTTCTGGTAGGTCATTCCGAGGTGGAAGCGGTATCCGGCATTGGCGGGCGCGCCTTTCACGGCGTCTTCCAGGAGCGGCTCCGCCAACGAATACGCCGCGTTTTGGTAGTAAGCCCAGCCCAGCGTATCGGCCGAGTTCGGCAGGTTCGGAAAACCGCGCCGCGCCGTTTGCGCCAAAGTCAGCGCCACGGTGATGTTGCCGCCATGCTCGAGCATGATGTACGCCAGGTTGTTCGCCGCAAGCGGCTCCTCCGGCTGAATCCCCAGAGCCCGCTGGTAGAGCGTTTGCGCTTCCTGCCAGTTTCCCTGGCCCTCGTAGAGCGTGCCCAGCGTCGTGTAAAGCCCGGCGTTGCCTGGCGCGAGCGCAATGGCTTGTTTGTAATGACCGATGGCTCCTGGCACATCGCCGAGAGCTTGCTCCGTTTGCGCAAGCATGACGAATGCGCCCAAGTTCTGCTTGTCGAGCTCGGTGACCTTCAAGAAGGATGCTTTCGCGTCCGCCGGCTGCTTCGCGCGAACCAAAATTTGTCCCTGAAGGAGGTACAGCGCGGCATCATTCGAGTCCGCGTTGATTTTTTCTTGCACCAATTGAATGGCGTCCGCGGGCTTTCCGCGTTGAAAGTCGATTTCCGCGATTCCCTGAATGGCGTCGAGGAAATTCGGCGAGCGATTCAGTGCTTCGCGGTAAAGCGCTTCCGCTTCCGGAAAACGCCTCGTAAACGCGCGCAACTGCCCCAGCTTGGCGTAGCCCAAGGGATTTTGCGGCGCTATTTGCATTAACTGCTTCAAGTCCGCTTCCGCGCCGGCTGCATCATTCTGGTTCATCCGCGCTGTAGCGTGAAAAAGGTATCCTCCGGGACTCGCAGGCGAGATTTTCTTGATCTGCGCGCCGATTTCCTCGAGCGCAGGCCAGTCGCGGCGATCCGAGGCCACTTTGCCGAGAGCAATCCAGGCGTCAGCCATGTCCGGGCGAATCTGCGTGGCCGCGTGCCATTCGCCCTCCGCTTGGTTGATGCTTCCTTTCGCCAGATGCGCCATTCCCAATTGGTAGTGGCCAAATGCATTCGCGGGATTATCTTTCACCGCCTGCTGCAAGATCTGGAGCGCGTCGTTGGTCTTGCCGGTCTGCAGCAGAATCTGGCCTCTCAGGATCAGCGCTCCGTCATCCTGAGGCGCGCGGTTGAGGATTTCGTCAGTCAGTTGCGAAGCTTCGTCCCACTGCTTTGCGAGAATCAGGAGCTGCGCGTACGATTTTTTGACATTGAAATCGGAGGGATGTTCTTTCGCCAGGGAAGCAAACTCCGCCTGCGCTTTCGCGCTGTCACCGATATTGAGGTAGTAATCTCCCAGCATTCGGTAACCGGCAGGATCCGTGCTTAAGTCCGCCTTGGCTTCCTTGAGAACCTGCTCCGCCATGTCGCCATTGTTCTGAGCCATATAAACCCCGGCTAGAGACGCTCTCGGGCTGGGATTCTTGGGCGCAATGGTGATCGCTGTACGAAACGCGTTCACGGAGTTTTCCCATTGCTTTTCTGCGGCGAAAAGATTGCCAAGAGCCATCGCCACAGGCAGAGAATCTGGCGCCAGTTTTTTAGCCTTCTGTAAATTCACCTCGGCTTCCTGGAACGACGAAGCTTTTTGCTGAATCCCTGCAAGGTTGACGTAGGTGTCCGCGTTATCTGGAGCCAGCTTGACGGCATAAGCTGCTTCTCGCAGAGCGTCCTGCATGTTGTCGAGCTGCGCGTCGGAGTTCGCGAGCAAGAGTTGAGCGCCAAGGTCGTCGGGTTTGCTCTTGAGAATGGTGAGAGCCTGATTCTTGGCATCCGCGGATTTGCCGCCGGCCAGGAAGAGCTGACCCAGGTTCAACTGTGCGTCCGAATTTTGCGGATCGAGTTCCAGAGTGCGCTGTAACTCCTGATAGGCAGAAGCCCAATTAGCCATCTTGAGGTGGCACTGGGCGACCTTGTAATGAACCTCGGCCGACTTTGGATCGATCTGCAGGGCGCGGCCGTAGGTCAGCAATGCTTCAGGGAGTTTCTCCTGCTTAAGATAGCTGTCTCCGTCGGCAATAAACTTTTGTTTTCGCGCGTTGGCGTTGCGGAAACAGCCGGACAGGAGCAGGCAGACTTGCAGAGTCGTCGCAGTCAAAAGCACTGCGCGGCGTAGAGTGAAAACACAAATTGGCGAGCGTTTCTTGTTAGTGATTTCCATACCGAGGGGAATCGATAGCAATTTTGACTCCTTGACGGGCTCCGGCAAGGGCGTGCCTGAGGTGGCTCTAAGTGCAAGAAACCAAAGGACATGCAAAGAGGAAAGTAGCCCTTCTCGGGATTCTTGGCCCTACCTTGGCTAAAGAGAGTGGTTGTGGAGGAGTGATGGACAAATTTCGGGACATTGTGGGTACAAAACTTCCACTTTTCCCGCTCCGCATGGGAAGCAAAGGGAACGGGATTTTAATGTGCTCCGAACAGAGTCTCGTAAGTCATTGAAAAATAAAGTATTAGATGACACTTGACGACCTGAAAGCCCTAAATCCTTGGCCATTCGCGTGCAATTTCGGTGGTGGAGCAGTCCGGCCCATTTTGTTGAAGAGGGATTAAGCATGGTTCGCAATGGCGAATTCACAACGGCGGATGTAAAGAGGGTGCTGCACAAACACTGGTGGATTCTTCCGGCTTGCGCTCTGGGGCTTGGGATCGCTGCTGTGGTAGTGGCCATGCAGCTTCCGAAGCAATACACGTCGCAGACGCTCGTGCTGGTGACACGTCCGGCTGTTTCCGAGAAAGTGGTGGAGCGCGTCGTAACGGAAGATTTCAACCAGCGCCTTGCGGCGATGAAGGGAAAAATCCTCAGCCGCAGCCGCCTGGAGCCGGTGATCGAAAAATTCAATCTTTATGCCGCCGACCGCCCCAAGGTCCACATGGAAGACCTGGTTGATCGCCTGCGCGGGGCCATCACCATCACCCCGCTGGAAGCCATGCCCGGGATTCAGTATGCAAACCTGCCGGGATTTTCACTGAACGTGACTTTCGGGGATCCCCAACTGGCCCAGCAGATCTGCACCGAAGTTACTTCGATGTTTATGGAACAAGACGCCCGCGATATCAACGAGAAGGCGAAAACGACGACATCCTTTATCGACCAGCAATTGGGAGAAGCCCAATCAAAGCTGAATGACGAAGACGCGAAGCTCGCCCAGTTCAAGCGCCAGCACATCGGGTCGCTGCCGGAAGAAGACCAGCGCAACCTTGGTCTTTTGGGGAGCTTGAACGCGGAGCTGGATGCCACCACGCAAACGATGACGCGAACACAGCAGGACAAAAGTTTTAACGAGACTCTGCTCAGCCAGCAGGAAGCGAGTTGGAAGGCTTCCCAAAAAGGCGAGAATCCCGAATCGCTGGAAGATCAATTGAAGGCGCGGCAGGAACAATTGACCGTGATGCGTTCAAGGTACACCGAAGAGCATCCAGACGTGGTCAAGCTGAAGAACGAGATTGAAGAACTGAAGAGAAAGATTGACGCGGATCCGAATCCGGCTGATTCCCCGAAAATCAGAAAAACGACGGAGCCGCCGCAGATCCAGCAGCTCCGCGCGAAAATACAGCAAGCGGATCAGACCTACGCCGAGCTGGTGAAGAGGCAGGGGAAGATTCAAGATCAGATCCACGTGATTGAGAGCCACATTGAAAGCAGCCCGATGGTGGAAATGGAATTGAAGGAATTGACCCGCACCCATCAAAGTGCTCTGGATTTTTACAACGAACTGCTGAAGCAACGAAACGTAGCGAACATGGACAGCCAACTGATCCACCAGCAGGAAAGCGAGCACCTTAGCGTTCTCGATGCGCCGAGCCTGCCTACGAGCCCATCCTTCCCGAAAATGGTGAACTTCGCCGGTGGCGGCTTTGGCGGCGGAGCGTTGTTGGGGTTGATTATCCTTTATTTGCTGATGGCTATGGACAAGACTTTGCATTCAGAGCGAGAAGTAGAGGCTTACTTGAAACTTCCCGTTCTGGCGAGTTTGCCTGTAATGGAATCTTTGGCCGTAAATCCAGGGCCTTTGAAGCGGCCCATATTCGCAAAGAGTGAAGCGAGCTGAGGACATTTGAGGAAACATGAGCCGCATCCATGAAGCGTTGAAAAAGGCTGCCGAAGAGCGAGCAGCAAAAGTTGTCACGGAAGTAGAAGGCGCGGTCGCAGAAGTTCCAAGCGAACCGAAGCTTCCTCCGATGGTAAGGCCCGAGGCGGCCGTAACTCTACCCATCCCTCCGGCAGCCCCGGCGCCTAAGCCTTCATCCCGAGTCACCGCAAGCCCTGCGGCGACGCCTGGCTTCAGTTACGAGGAACTTCTCAAACGCTGCGTTCAGGCAGAATGGCAGCTCGACCCGGCAAACAGCGTGTTTTTGAATTCGAGGCCGGGCGAAGGCGGGCCGGAACGGTTTCGCACGTTGCGCTCGCGGCTGTACAAAATTGCCTCGACGCGCAAGCTGAAAAAAGTGCTGATCACCAGCGGTGTTGCGGCGGAAGGGAAGACCTTTGTCGCTGCGAATCTCGCGCAATCAATTATTCAGCAGCCGGAACTGCGCGTTCTGTTGATTGATGCGGACTTGCGTTCGTCGCGGCAGCACCTGCTGTTCGGCACCCAGAGCTGCCCAGGGCTTTCGGACTATCTTCGCGGTGACGCGGATGAATATGCGGTCACTCAAAAAGGCTCATTTGAGAATCTCTTTCTGATTCCCGGCGGAAACCTGGTGTCCAACCCGAGCGAATTGCTTCTGAGCGACAGGATGAAGCAATTATTCAACACGGTAGCGCCGGTGTTCGATTGGATCATCATTGATTCTCCGCCTACGTTGCCGGTCCATGACGCCAGCGTGCTTGCGGATATGGTGGACGGCGTATTGTTTGTGATCCGGGCGGGCTCAACGGATGCGGAGATTGTGGAAAGAACGGCCGCTGAATTTCAGGGCAAGAACCTGCTCGGAGTAGTGCTCAACCGGGTGCAGAAAGCCGATTCCTACGGAGAGGAATACCAAAATTACTACGGCGAGCGCGATTGAACCCTGCTAGCTTGTAATTGCGTGAATTACTCCGGCCCGCGCTTGGCGATCTCCTTCCCACCTTTTCGTCCAAGCTTGACGGCGGCGGGATCCTTCTTCTTCTTCGGCAAAATTCAGAAGGTCTAGCTCGAATGTGCGCACCTTGTTAGGCGTGACCACCATTCGAGCTCCAATGCGACGCTCCATTTCGAGTACAAGTAAACGTTAGTTTCCGGATTGCCGAAAACACGTCCAGAATGTCTTACACGCGAACAACACTAGTAAGAGTAGATTGCACACGGCCAATGAAACCGACATCCCGGATGATTCTTACAACGGGCTTAGGAGACTAATCCTATCCTGCGAAAGGCGTCCTCACTACTTTCCGAAGAGCGCCCAATTACTTCAGTTTAGCGTATTCGGATTTGGCCGCGATGAGGATGGGAATGTCAGCATCGGCGTCCTTCCACAGGGTAAAGAAATCTTGATAAGCAGCGCGGGATCGGATGTTGTCGCCTTGTAAGGCGTAGGCGCGGCCGAGCTGAAGGCGCGCTAACGCTCCAAGCGGGCAACTCACCGCGATGCCGCGGTGGTCCAGGAATTTTTGGAACTCCGCCTCTGCTTCCTTGCCTTGATGCAGCAATAAGTACGCTTCGCCGCGGATATACACGGGATAGAGAGAGCCACCGACCTCGAATTGGGGAAGCGGTGTTCCAAGTTCGTATGGTGCTGTGCCTTGGAGATTTTCGAGAGCTTTCGCCGGATTATTTCGTCTAATTTCTATCGAGGCATGGACAGCCGGCAACCAGTAACGATTTATTGCCGTATTAAGAGGATAGAGGTTCGCCAATTCGTGGGCCAAACTCTCGGACTGGCCGATATCTCCGATACGGGAAAATGCCAGGGCCGCAAGAACCTTTACATCTCTCGTGGGAGCCTCGGCCAGCGCAGAGGCGATTAGCTGGCGTGCCCGAGATGGGTTTTTAAGCTCAGCTTCGCGTAGAGCGGCATTCATCTGCCATGCCATTGCGGTTTCTTTTGACTCATCGCCGCTGGAGTCGATAGCGTTTTGCGAGAGTTTCCGTGCGCTTGCTAGGCGCCCGTAAAATGCCTCGGCGTCTGACTCGAACGAGAGCAGCACGTCCTCCCCCGGCTTGCCGCTAGATATGGCGATTTGGCGCTGCATCTCGGCAGTGTCGTTCTCAAGGAATGCAGCTCCATAGCGGTTCCCGTGCAGAAACGGATTATCGACTTTGTGCGCGATGGCCTGCTGATATTTCGCGTCAGCCTCATCGAGACGATTCGCAGCAGAGTACAGACTCACAAGGTTGGTGTAGGCGGCTGCGCTGCCCGGGTTTAGGCGGAGGTCCTCGAGGCTCGCCGTAATTGCTTTTTCGTATTGCCCCAGATAGGTGTAGTCAACGCCCAAATTGCCGAAAGGCTCGCTGTTGAGAGGATAAGTCTGCGTCCAAACTTCATAAGTTTGGATAGCTTTATCCAGTTCGCCGGTGACAAGTAGATAGTAGGCAGCCGAAATACGGAACTTTTCCCGCTCGCTGACCTTGTCGCGCAAATCATAAGCCTTCTGCAAGTTCTCATTGGCTAGACCCGGTTCTCTGAGATTGGAGTATGAAATTCCCAACGCTTCGTAGGCAGCGGCGAAATTAGGGTCGCGTTCGACGGCTTGTTTGAAGAACGGAATTGCTGCCGCGCTACCTTTCTGCTGCAGAGTCTTAACCCCTGCGGAATGGGCTTTCAAGGCTTCGAGGGAAGGTGTGGTGGCTTGATCCAGGGGGGCATCGAACTTCTCCACTGTGCTCAACGACTCACCGAGCTGCCCTCTGAGTTTCGTCGCCGCTTCGTCTAGAGCCTTCAGGATGTGTTCTTTGTCTTGCGCTGTAACCTGCCCCTGCGCGAGTGGATCGCCCGTCTTACAATTGATGGCGTCGAGGCCGATCACGTACTGACTTCCAAGACTGGCAATCGAACCCGAAATGTAGGCCTTACCGCCCGCGCGCTGACAGAGATCGCTCGCCACCTCTGGCGTCAGCCTGGTGTCCGGTGGCTTTGACATCAGCTTCAATGTGGCGCGAGTTCTTGCGTTTGAGAGAATGTTAAGGAATGGCGACTGTGCCAGCTGGACTGAAATCGCCTGCTTCAAGGTGTCGTCGAAGACGGGTTCGCCAGTTGTGTTGGTGAAGTCCGCCAGCACGAGAACGTCCTCTTTCGTTAGCTTTGGCGTTCGATGGAAATATAAGTAACTGCCGGAGGCAAGCCCCATAGCCGCCATGGCAGCGAAAACCATCCTCCATCGCTTTTGGAGGTGGGTTCTAGTTGTCACCCGTGTTGTAGGCGAGCCCGCTGAATTTGAGGCACCCTTCAGTTCCTGCAAAGCGGTCCGAATTTCGTTTCCATTTCGGTATCGCAGGTTTCGATCTTTCTCCAGCGCTTTATCAATGATTGTTCCAAGCGTTGGAGGCAGGCTGGGATTCAAGCTTGCTAGAGGAATCGGGGCTCGATTCAAAATCGCGTCGTGAACGACCGCAGAGGTGTTGCCGGTGAATGCCATACGCCCCGTCGCCATTTCATAAAGCACCGCACCGAACGAAAAGAAATCCGTACGCGCATCCAACTCTTCACCGCGCGCCTGTTCGGGTGACATATAGGCGATTGTGCCCAGGGCGCTGCCGGGGCTCGTCAAGAGTTCCCTCATGCTTGCCGTGGGCATCGCAGAATCGCTGATACCCTTGGACGCTGAAGTGAGCTTCGCCAAACCAAAATCTAGGATCTTCGCTCGTCCGCGTTTCGACACAAAAACATTCGCAGGTTTGATGTCACGGTGGACGATGCCTTTTTCGTGTGCCGCCTCGAGGGCATCCGCAATTTCCAAACCCAGCTCCAACACCTGTTCGATGGGAAGCGGTTTGCCATCGATCATCGCTTTGAGCGTCTGCCCCTCAATGAACTCCATGGCGATGAACGGATGCCCCGGATCTTCCGCGATTTCGTAAATAGTGCAGATGTTCGGATGATTCAGAGCTGAGGCAGCACGCGCTTCGCGCCGGAAGCGCTCCAGCGCTTGCAGATCTCTTGCCGTGTCTTCAGGAAGGAACTTCAGTGCGACGTGGCGACCGAGGCTCAAGTCCTCCGCTTCGTAGACCACCCCCATTCCCCCGCTGCCGAGTTTTCTCAGAACGCGGTAATGCGAGATTGTCTGCCCGATGATCGGCGAGGAATCACTCACTGGCGGTGCATCTTACGTCAGCGCCCCAGCACAGGCAATCCTGTCCGGTCGCGAACAGCGCCTGTGGCCTGAATTACTCCTGTCCGCGCTTGGCGATCTCTTTCCCACCCTTCCGTGCGAGCTTGACAGGCAAAATTCAGAAGGTCTAGCTCGAATCTCCCTCACGGTATTAGGCGTGACCACCATTCGAGCTCCAACGCGCGCTGCTTCGTTCCACTCTTGGAATTCAGTCTGGGCGACGGCTTGACCACGACCAGCGATTAAGGCAGCGCTCGCGGTGTCTAAGAGGGCTCCGGGGCGAGGGTTTTCTTTGCTTCTTGGCGTTGGAGGAAAGAGAGCACGGGCAATAATAAGAGAAGGGCGAGGACGAAGAATACTACGCCGCCCTGATGATGCAGCCTTCCGAAAAGAAAATCGGGGTTGACGTAGACGGCGAGAAGCGTGAGCGTGGCGATGCGCACGCCGTTCTTCAGGATCATCAGGAAGAGGCCGAAGGCGACGAAGAAAACTTTGTTCCAAAGCTTCGTGAGGCGAAAATGGGCTACGAGCAGGGCGACGATGAAGAGCGCCATGCTCGAGCGAATGCCGCTGCACTCCTTGGCCACCTCGATGCTGACCTTGGCGAGATGAAACACCAAACCTTCGCGCAAAGCCGGGACTCCCGCGATGTCGAACAGCACGCCCGTTATCCATGCCGAACCTTGCTGAAGAAGGAAGATGATGCGATCGAGAAGGAAATTGGGAATAGGAACCATCAGGAGCAAGAAGAGAAATGGGAAGTAGGCTACTCTGAGTGCGGCTTTCCCGAAGAAGAAGGCGAAGCCGGCCGTCCAAACCAGGAGGAGCGCCAGAATCCAGCCGGAGAGTGGCAGGCCTGCGATTTTACCGCCCGCGCCATAATGAAGGCCAAGAGCAAGACTGGTGGCTAGGAGAAGAAAAATGCCGCTGAGCGACTTATCGCTGGAGGGCTGCAAGGGAAGCTTGTCGCGCTCGATGTATAGAAGGATGGCGCTAATGAGAGGGATGATCACCAAATGGGAATGGTCGTCCTGAGAGAGTGCCAACCGCACGAGCGCCAAGACTGGGCTCAGAAAGAGCAGGAGTGAAAGTACCACCCAACTGGAAAACAAGAACCACTGCTTCTTGGATGAGGGGTGAGAGTTATTCATTCACGAGTTGGCACTAAATTGGGATTCGCTGCATTATCTCCGCAGTGTATATGATTTCCGCTGGGTGGCCGGGGATAATTCGGAGGGGATGTAGGAGGGGATAAGTAGGGACGTGAGCCGGAGAAAAGAGAGCTGCTCAAGAAGTTCTTGAGGATGCCCAAGAGACCAGAACCGGCTCCTCGAATCAGCGGCGATTCTTTTCTGGTTTAATAGGAAGAGCGAGTAAAGGATACAATACTGCAGGAAATTCCCGGGGAGGTTCGATTCGTTCATGGATAAGCAAAACCTAGTGGTGGTTGCGGGAGCGGGCGGATTCATTGGGGGAAGCCTCGTCGCGAGCCTTCGCGCGCAGGGTTACACGCGTATTCGGGCTGTGGACTTGAAGCCCTTCGACGAGTGGTATCAGCAATTCAGTGATGTCGAGAACCTCTGCCTCGACTTGAATCTGAAGGAAAACTGCGAGAGGGCTGCTGAAGGGGCGGGCGATATTTACAATCTCGCGGCCAACATGGGAGGCATGGGTTTTATCGAGAACAACAAAGCGCTTTGCATGCTTTCCGTGCTGATCAATACGCACTTGCTGCAGGCGGCGGTAAAAAACAAAGTGAAGAGGTTCTTTTACGCATCTTCTGCTTGCGTTTACAACGGAGATAAACAAAAGACCTTCGAGGCTCCGTCGCTGAAGGAAGAGGACGCTTACCCGGCGTTAGCAGAAGATGGCTACGGTTGGGAGAAGCTCTTTTCTGAACGGATGTGCCGGCACTTCCACGAAGATTTCGGCCAGTACACACGGGTGGCGCGTTTTCACAACGTGTATGGACCTTGGGGCACGTGGGATGGTGGACGCGAGAAAGCGCCGGCAGCGATTTGCCGCAAAGTGATTGAGGCAAAGGTATCGGGCCGGCACGAGATTGAAATTTGGGGATCCGGCGACCAGACGCGCAGCTTCATGTTCATTGACGACTGCCTGAAGGGCATTGACCTCATCATGAACTCGGAAATCCCGGAGCCTATCAATTTAGGCTCAAGCGAGGCGGTGACCATCAATCAGTTAGTGGACTTCGCAGAAGAAATTGCAGGGATTAAGCTGAAGCGCAAATACGATTTAAGCGCGCCCAAAGGTGTGAACGGGCGTAATAGCGACAATAGGCGCATCAGAGAATATCTGAATTGGGAGCCGAATACCCCTTTGCGAGTGGGGTTGGAGAAAACCTACCGGTGGATTTATGACCAGTATCTGGGTCGTGAACGAGGCCGCCCAATCCTTGCTAGAAATGCGGCTGGAGAGCGCTGACGGCCAAGAGGGGCAGGCATTTCCCGCCTGGTTCTGCGTGGAATTGCAGGGGAACGTCCAAGATTGTGCAGAAGTTTTCTCGTATCCTTCCTGTACGAAGGTACAGGATGTCGGAGTCTTGGGACAAGTGATAGAAAGTTGTTGATGATACAGGACTTAAGTTTGAATCGGGGAGTTGGAGATTGGGCACCGTCTGGCATTGCGATTGCTCCATTCTTAAGGTCCCTATCTCTGTAGGATTGTGAGGGTGTGCATGATTCGGAAGGCCTTAATGGCTCTAGGCTTGGCTATCGTAGCGCTTTGCTACAGCGCTCCGGCCATGGCTGACAATATTCATCTTTGTGACATCAACCAGTTTACCACCTGCAATGCCGGCAATGCGATCCAGGTTGCAAGCGGTACGACGCAGGCTTGGGCGTTCGGGACGTCCAATAGCAGCGAGACCTTGTATATTGCGGTGCTGACACCAAACGCTGGCACGGGGGGCAACTTTACGAGCGGCTCGAACCTGTGGGCTGTGCTCGGCATTAGCCCAACGCAGGTATTTCCCAACTTCGCGAGCACCGTTAGCCAAGAGCAATTGGCGACCGGCATGACCGCTGGCAGCTTCAACGCGTCGTATTTTCAGGTTGGCGCTTGGACTGGCTCTGTCACCCTCGGTCAGTCGGTTACGCTTCCGGGCGGCATGCCAATCGGAACGATTTTCATCGCCTTCCTGACCGACGCGCAGGGGAATTTGGTTGCAGTCAGCCCCTGGAGTTCCGCCTTGATCACGGTGTCGAACGTGCCGGAACCCTCCAGCCTGATGCTGCTTGGCACTGGGTTGCTGGCGCTTGGCGGGCTTGCCCGTCGCCGGTTTGCAAAGAATTAGCCCGTATCACACACCCTCATCCTCACATTACAGACCCCGCTCTGGTTTCAGAGCGGGGTTTGTATTTCAGGGTCGACAATCCCCCATTGTTCTGCCGCAATTGTGCAAGGAAGGAATCATTAACAGAAAAGCCTTAAAATGGCTTGTTTTCTATGTTATTTAAAATAAAGGAGTTAGTTTTGATTGCCCACTGGAATGTGAATTGCTCATTACATGAGCGAGGGGCTGGAGTTTAGCCAATTGTTATTGAGGGGAGCCATGTCCAAGAGATCATTTAGGCTAGCAGCTGTGGCCGTGTTTGTTCTGGCGCTGACGTTCTGCGGAAGCGCGAAGGCTGATACCGTTTACGTTGATGGCAGTTATGCATTCGCAAACGGCGGTTATGGGATCCCACCTTACGGGGGAACTCTGAACGGTCAAAGTGCGCAATTCTTCTGCGTGGATTTCTCTACGCCCATCTGGGCTGGGGAGACCTGGCAGGTGACGGTGACAAGCCTTACCGGGTCAAACTTCTCTTTGACCAAGCTAAAGAACCAAACCTCCTATCTTGAGATGGCTTGGCTGGTCACGCAGATGATGAGTTCGACAAGCCAGTTGCAGAAGGCGATGGACCAATACGCGATCTGGAGTCTCAGCGGTGGGCCGAACCCTTATGGATCGAATAGCACGCTAATAGCTGCAGCATTGGCGGCGGTTCAAGGCGGATTTACCGGGGCAGGATGGGAGATTCTGAGCCCCACGGGAAGCGCAGGGCAGGAGTTCCTAGTTTTTGTCGGCGTGCCGGAACCTGCTGAGTTGGTGCTGTTGCTGATAGGGCTTGCCGTCGTGGCGCTTGCCACACGAAAGAACCGAAGCAGGCAGGTACAGGCCGCCTAAAGAAAGCGTCATTTCCGACAGAATTAGGCTCGTCGCGTTTCTCCGGCGAGCCTTTTACTTTTGGCGCCCACACCCCCACCAAGTTCCCACGATCCCTCGCCTTTATTGGCTCCTAGCCATGCCCTGGAAGGGAAAAGGAGAAAAATTTGGAACTTCATGGCATAAGATTAGGACTCTCCCCGGGGGCATGCCGAGTCACAAAGTTTGGAGAATCTTCGTAACTTGTTGTGGTGTAAAAGGTTAGGAAGAAATCTAAGCCACCAAACCGAGTTCCCGCCTGGAAGAGCGTTTGCTTTTCCATTGCATTCTAAAGCTATGAGTACGTTTCTCAGCGACGCTGCTCCTTCCAGCACTGCCAGCCATTTTGTGCGTGGACAGTCTGCCCCCATCCAGAGCCTGAACTCTATGGTCGAGGAAATTGCCAGGACTAACATACCCGTGTTGGTGATGGGGGAGAGCGGTACCGGGAAAGAAGTCTATGGGCGGATGATCCACCGGCTGTCCAAGCAATCGCAAGGGCCGTTGAAGAAGATAAGCTGCAGGGCAGTGCAGCATGGAGAGTTTCTTGCATTGCTAAGGTCCGAACTGCAAGAGAGCGGAGGCGCCGCGGAAAGCGGGCGAACCCTCTTTCTGGACGGAATTGATGAATTGGATTTGGAGAGCCAGAAGATTTTGCTTTCGATATTACCGGACGGGGAGACTGGCGAAAACAGCGCCAGCCGTGTGCGCGTGATCGCTTCGACTTCGCGGAACCTGGAAAAGGAAATCGAGTCGGGGAGATTTCGCAAGGAGCTTTATTTTCGAATCAACGGGGTCTGCCTGCGGCTCCCGTCGTTACGAGACAGAAAAGAGGACATCCACGCTTTCCTTGCGCACTTTATGGCGAAGCACGCGGCGGAGTTAGAACGCGAGGCGCCTGCGCTGAGTAATGGGGACATGAAATTTCTCGCGGCTCATGACTGGCCGGGCAATGTCCGCGAGCTAGAGAATCTGGCGCGCAGGATTGTGCTGCTCGGTGATCCGGCCAGGGCCATCGAAGAGCTTGAGCAGGTGCCGAGGCTGGAACCAACCCCGCAGGATGGAGCGGGGAGTTTTTCCTTGAAGGCGGCGGCCAGGACAGCTTCGCGCAAGGCAGAGCGCGATTTGATTGCCAAGGCGCTAGAACGAACACACTGGAACCGTAAGCGCGCAGCCCAGGAGCTACAAATCAGCTACAAATCGCTGCTGTACAAGATCAAACAGACTGGCCTTGAAGAGGAAGGGCAATAACGGGGTAACAGGCTATGAAGAACTCAATTCTATTGCTTCTAGCGGGGGTTTTGCTGGCGGTCGTTCCGCCTGCGTACTGTCAAGACCCGCCCGCGCAAGACAAGCAAGACACGCAAGGCAAAAAAGAGGAAGCGAAAGATGCGAGGGCACCGACGACATCGGTTCCTACTCCTGCCGGGGCGGAGGACCCTTCTTACAGAATTGGGGCACAAGACGTATTGAGAGTCGACGTTTGGAGGGAAGACCAGCTCACGCGAACCGTTCCAGTGCGCCCCGATGGGAAGATCACGCTGCCGCTTTTGAATGATGTGCAAGCGGCTGGATTGACTCCGATGGAATTGGCCGGTGCCATCCGCGAGGAGCTGAAAAAATTCATCACGAATCCGCAAGTTACGGTGAGCGTAACGGAAATCAACAGCCGCCGAATCTATGTGAATGGGGAAGTCAACAAATCGGGCGCCTACCAGATGCTTCCGCACATGACCGTGCTTCAGGCGCTTTCGGGTAGCGGAGGATTTACAGCCTTCGCGCGCATCAAGAATATTTACGTGCTGAGGAACGAGAACGGCAGGTCCAGCAGAATTCCGTTCAATTACAAAGAAGCAATCAAAGGGAAGAATCCGGAGCAGAACATCGAGCTGCAGCCCGGAGACGTGGTTGTGGTGCCGTGAGGTAAGAAATGAGTGTCTGGAAGCAATTCGCGTGCGGAATTCTCGTAATCGTCGCATATGGTTTCAGCGCCACTGCGATACTGGCTCAGGAGAGTAGCGACGAAAAGCCAAAGCCAGCAGCGCGTGTCCTCGTGCCTCTTCCGGATCTAGGCGGAAATCAGCAGGACGACAATGACAATAACCAGACGATGCAGCCTGACCGTGGTCCGGTAGCGGGAGTTCAGGCTCCGACGCTGGGCACTTCGGAATTGCGGCACAGTTATTGGGTTCCGGGCGTGCAATATGGCATTACCGCCCAGTCCAGCAATTTCAGCAATACTGGCACGACACAAAGTCAAAGATGGACGACGACACACTACGCCAGCGGAAATTTCAGTTTGCTGGAAGCGTGGAACCACGGTCTATTCGGGACCAATTACTCGGGAGGCGGCTTCTTTTCCACAGACACGACTCAGGGAAACGGCCAGTTTCATCAGCTGTCTTCCGCATTTGAATACGACCAGAGAAGATGGCAGTTGCTGGTGATGGAGCAATTCTCTTATTTGCCGCAAAGCTCATTTGGCTTTGGAGGAACGACTGGATTGTCTGTGCCAGGAATTACAGGAGCTTTGTCTGTAGCTTTGCCGGGGCTTCAGGAAGTGTTTGCGCCGGGCCAGTCCATTTACACGGCCACAGGTCCGCGTTACAGCAACGACTCGGCCGTGCAGTTGTCTTATTCTGTGAGCCGCCGAGGTTCTCTTACGGTTGCGGCAGTTTACGGTTTCCTTAGATTCACCAATCCTGGAAACACCGACAACGATATGGAGATACTGAACGCCGGGTATAGCTATGCGCTCACGCGCAAGGACTACATCGGAGCCGTCTATCACTTCACCGCGTTTCATTTTCCAGGAAATCCGGAGGCGCTTGGCGATCATGCGGCTCAATTCATGTATGGTCGAAGGATTACCGGAAGATTGGCGCTGAATCTTGCCGGCGGGCCGGAGATAACGAACTTTCGTTTTCCCGTGAGCGGCATTCAGCGCACGACAAAGGGTTCGGGAATCGCTTCCCTCGCCTACGGTTTTCGCGTCACTACCTTGCGGTTGATTTATTCGCACGGAGTCGGGAGCGGCGGTGGGCTGCTGAGCGGCTCGAACAACGATCAGGTGATCGCGAATTTGAACCGGCCAATCGGCCGGCTTTGGACCAGCAGCTTGAGTTTCGGGTTCTCCCGCAACAGTCAAATTGTGACGATAAAATCGCTGAGTTCTCCCACTTACAATTCCTACCAAATCGCGGGTGGATTAACCCGGCCCCTGACCGCGACCACAAATTTTTCCGTCGGATACCAAGCGCAAATCCAGGCGTCGAACGGGATTGTGTGCACAACCCCGGGCTGCCAGAACAATCAAACGACGCATCAAATCCAAATGAGTTTTCAATGGCATGCGCCGGCGCAGGTGCTACGATAGTGAAAATATACACCTCAAGTTCGATTCTGACGGCGTGTCTCCCCGCGTTTCAGGGACACAGGATCATCGAGCCACCCAGGGCCGGATTGAAGAAGTCAGGGAATCATGTATAGACCCTTTTACGGATTGAGAGAAAACCCATTCAGCGTCAGCCCGGATCCACGCTATCTGTTCTTAACCAAGCAGATTGAAGAGACCCTTTCCAGCTTGATGTACGGAATCGAGACCAAGAAGGGAATCATCAGTCTCACGGGCGAAGTCGGCACAGGGAAGACGACTCTTATAAACCGTCTGCTGGATTGGCTGAATCAGCGTGGAACGAAGTCCGCGTTCCTGTTCAACTCGCGGATGAATTCCTCGCAACTTTTCGATTTTGTTCTGGCGGAATTTGACATTCCGTGCGAATCCCGCTCGAAGAGCCAGCAGCTCCTGAAACTAAATCAATGGCTTCTGGAGCGGTTCCGCGCCGGTGAAACGGCGGTGCTGATTCTTGATGAAGCGCAAAACCTTACATTCCCGGTGCTTGAAGAAATCCGCTTGCTGACCAACCTGGAAACTTCTTCGGAAAAGCTCCTTCAGATTGTGCTTTCGGGCCAGTCTGAGCTCGAGGAAAAGCTGAACCTGCCTCAGCTTCGGCAGCTGCGGCAGCGCATCATGATTCGATGCAAGACCAGCCACCTGACCAAAGAAGAGACGCATGATTACATGCTCGAGAGACTAAGGATCGGCGGGGCCGTTGTGGGGCAACCTGCCATTTTCAGCCCCGCAGCCGCGGATACAGTGCACCTTTATTCTCTGGGCGTGCCGCGCGTGATTAACCTGCTCTGCGAACACTCGCTGATCAACGGGTACGTGGAACATCAGCGGCCAATTCAGCCGAAGATTGTCGAGGATGTGGCGCGAGAATTTCAGCTGGACGTGGTCGAGCCGACAGCGTCTCCCGAGGCGCTTCGAACCAGCGCGGAACTTTACAATTCCGAGGCTTTCATACAAAACCTCGGAGAAGCTCTCTCGCGTTTCCGGTTGAGCCCCACATCATCCGTACGGGGAAAGAAGTAAAGTTGAAAAAGCCTGGTTATTTTTGAACTGGCCACCGCTTGGTTGCAGCGGCTGCTTGTGCGAGATAATCAGCTTCCTTCGAAGGTTGCGAATCCAGAATCAGAATTAGTTGACCACCGCGGTCAGGCCCGAGGGAGGATTCGGAGCTTGAGCTGTTCCTGAACCTGCCTTGAATGCAATGCCGCTAACAATGGTGGCGTTGTTCTGCTGGTTGGCGAACTTCGGTACGGGCGCGGAACCTGATACGTTCAAGAGGGCGTCACTCGCCGCTTGGCCATTCCAGAACTGCGGGCCGCACCCACTGCGGCACCCGCGTACGTTCGGGAAGTAGGAAAGGGACGACGTGCCCCCGAAGACCAAGATGGACTGGAAGACAACATCGGTGACTCCCTGCGAAAGGTTAAGAGACGCGCCGGAGGGACTCGTGTTGGCGGCATTCGTAGCCGTGTTGGCAGTGTCGAAGGCGAAGGTCCCCGAGCTTGTCGCGACCTCATAGAACGCAAACATGGTGCTGGCGTTTCCAGCCATGGTTATGTTGATCGCAGTTGCGGGCGTTGAGCTGCTGGAGAGCACGTACGCGCAACTGAGAGCGTTGCCGGAAGACTGACCGCCCTTAACCTGACAACTCGCGGGCACAACCCACGTTCCACCGCCGCTGACGCTGCCAAGAAAGACTCCCGAGGTATTCGCAGATTCAAGATAGAGGAGATGTCCCGACTCAGTAGCGGGAACGGTAAGGCTACAAGAAGGGGCGCAGTTCAACCCGTTCAGACCTGATGCCGGGTCCGGATCAACGAAGTTCACCAGACTCATCGGGCCCTGAGCAGGAGGAGTGAAGCTTCCGGCCGACGATTTGAAGGCGATAGCAGAGAACACTGCTCCCGTAGCGCCGGGGAGCACGTTGACTGTGGGGGCGGCTTCGCTGCCTGCCCGCGCGTTCACATGAACGCCGTCGCCGTTCGGCAGGGTTTCATAAGGAGATGCCCAGCCCTTCCAATCGCCAGGCGCGTTTCTGTTCAGGAACTGTACGACAACGTCTGTGGACGAGAGCGTGAGGCCAACGCCGGTGCAGGTTCCCGAGCACGTCGAGGAAGACGACTTTTTTCATCAAGAGAGCCTCAGATCCTAACTTGCAAGGTGTGACGCCGACTGCCAGCATCGGCGAATACCAAAATGTCCCCAATTTCAGAGCGGCGAGCTTAACCGGGAAAAAGGCTGCGAGCTGGTAACCTCCCTGAATCCAAGTTCTTAGGCTGCCACCACCTTCTCGACCATAATAGAAAGTTAGCGTGGCGGAAGGTGCCTGTCTATCCAACCAAAGTCCAGAAAAGGTGCAAAATGTGACCTGTCCTTCCCCTTGTCCATTTATTGGGCCAGCAAAAGAACCAAACGACGGCTTTTCTCCAGCAAATGTGGAACCTGGAATGGTGAAAGCGTTGCATATAAAGTGTCGTCATGAAGAGAGGGGTCCTTTCGTGAAAAGGGCTGTTTGGAGAACAGGGCTAGGGTTGGCCGCACTGATTTTCGTTTTTCCGGTGTTGGCGCCGGCCCAACAATGGTCGGGCGTCGTTGATCCTTCAAGGGCAGTCGATTGGTCCAACGCAGGCGTTCATGGCGGGATTCCAAAGCGCACGACCATCTGCGCGACGCTCAACCCGGGAGCGACCTCAAGCCAGATCAATTCAGCAATCGCCTCGTGCCCGAGCGGCCAAGTCGTGTTCCTCAACGCGGGAACGTACAGCGGACTAAGCGGCATCATGTTTGATGGCAAGACGGGAGTTACTCTGAGGGGCGCAGGCGCTGACAAAACATTTTTGATCTTTACCAGCGGCGTCGGCTGCCTCAGTCTTCCGAGCGACGTTTGCATTACCAGCGTGGATGGGAGCTGGAGCGGTGGCCCATCGAATACCGCGAACTGGATTTCAGGATACGCGCCGGGCACGACGAGCATTACATTGAGCTCGGTGACCAACCTGAAAGTAGGAAGTCCGCTTATTTTGGACCAGGCCGACGATCCGTCCGACACGGGAAGTGTGTTTGTGTGTCAGGCTCCTGGAACTGTGCCCTCGTGCTCGCTACAAGGAAACGCTTCGAACGGCCAGCGTGCCAGCCGCGATCAAGTGCAAATCGTGCAAGTCGTTTCCTGCGGAACTGCCAGCGCGCCGGGCCGGGCGTGCAATGGCACGAATGTAAAGATCACTCCCGGCTTGTACATGGCGAACTGGAATTCGGCAAAATCTCCCGGCGCGTGGTGGGCCAATTCTCCAGTCTCCGGTGTCGGCATTGAAAACCTTTCTTTGGATCATACTGCTTCCACCGGCAGCTTCGGCATTGAGATTTTCAATGCCATCGATTGCTGGGTAAAAGGAGTTCGCGGGATTGACAGCGGCAAGGCTCATGTGGAGCTGCAAGAATCGGCGAGAATTACGGTGGCCGACAATTATTTTTATCTTACGCAAAACGCCGTCCAACAGAGCTACGGAGTCGAGTCGTTAAATTCCAGCGACGACTTGATCCAGAACAACATCCTTCAGTTCATAGCGGCTCCGCTCATGATGAACGGTTCGTGTTCGGGGTGCGTCATTGCATACAATTTTGCGACCAACGATTTCTTCACGGCGAGCAACGGATATGTTCAGGCTTCCACGAACCAGCATACCGCCGGCATCGATATGCTGTTATACGAAGGGAACGAAGCGCCCCAGTTCTATGCGGACAATTTCCACGGCACGCATAACCTGGTGACTGTTTTTCGCAATCAGTTCATCGGAAATGAAGGCGCTTGTTACAACGGAACTCCCCCGTACGGGGAATCTGCTTGCACTAACAACCAGGCGGCGATGGATATTCGCGCGTATTCGAGATTTTACAATCTCATCGGCAACGTGCTTGGGCAGAGGGGCACCAGCAATGGCTACCAGAGTGGGAGCGCGCCGATCTTTAGAATAGGCGGTGGGAATTCTTCGAATGGCGTAACAGTTCCTTCGGATTCCTTGGTGGCGTCCACAATGATGCGATGGGGAAACTATGACGTAGTCACCGGAGCGGTCCGGTGGTGCGGCAATTCGTCCAGTCCGGGCTGGGCGACCCCTTGCGGCGGCACTTCAGAGGTGCCCACGGCCCTGAGCAAGTATGCGAACGCAGTGCCTGCAACGACATCTTTGCCAGCTTCGTTTTATCTGTCCGCCAAGCCCGCGTGGTGGCCTTCGGGAAAAAGTTGGCCGCCCATTGGGCCCGATGTGGCGGGAGGGAATATCGCCGGCGTGGGCGGACACGCTTACACAATTCCTGCTCAGGACTGCTATCTGAGTGTCATGGGCGGAGCAGCGAATGGAACTGGTAGCGTTCTGAGCTTCAATGCAAGCCGGTGCTATTCAACCACGTCCGCAGCGTCACCTCTGCCGCCTACCGGGTCTGCAAGCCATCGTCAATTAGGTTTGCCTACACTTCTCGTAGAGGCATTGTTAAGTAGGGCTTCATTCGAGCTGCCCCCTGTCACTTTTTTACTCCTACCAGTAGGCTTGCCCCACGCGGAACCCCGTTGTCTATAGGTGGTAAGAGTTTTCCACGAACGCCTCAGAACGCGGGCCTCAGACGTCGTGGAAGTCTAGCTCTTGATCAACTAACCTATTTATTTTAAATGACTTATAGGAATGGGCTGTTAAGGCCTACCTGCCGCGACGGGTGCCTTCACTCTGGCAGACTGATTGCGATTGCCTACTACGTCCTTTGAAGTGATTGGTTTGCTTCTAAGTAGCTGATTTTAAATGGCCTAGAGCAATATTGAAGCAAATCTTGCACTTAGGCCCGGTACAAATGGCGGTAGCTTGTCCCGCCAGGCACAAGCAGCCTACCAACAAGCCCTTTAGATTTTCTTCACAGGCGAAAGAGCATCCATGATCCGAGTTGGCGTTATCGGTTACGGTTACTGGGGTCCGAATATCGTCAGGAATCTCCACGGCCCTGACAACGTTCGTGTGGAGATGGTTTGCGACAGGAGTATGGCGGCACTTGCTCGGGTGAGGAAAGCCTATCCTGCCGTTGCCACTACCACCGATCCTTGCGAGGTTCTCAAGTCGCCAAATGTTGACGCGATTGCCGTCATTACGCCGGTTTGGACGCATTACGAGCTGACCAAAGCAGCGCTCGAGAACGGCAAACACGTCTTTGTGGAGAAGCCTTTCACGGCGAGCGCGGCTCAGGCGGAAGAACTGATCGAGCTGGCGGAGCGCAAAGATTTGACCATCATGGTGGATCACACCTTCTTGTTTACGGGTGCGGTCCGCAAGATTCGGGAGCTGGTGGAGAGAGGCGACCTGGGCGATCTCTATTACTACGACTCGCTGCGCGTCAACCTGGGCTTGTTTCAACACGATGTAAGCGTTGTCTGGGATCTGGCGCCCCACGACCTCTCGATCATGGATCACCTGATCAACAAAGAACCGGAAGCGATCGTTGCCACTGGCGAAAAGCATTTGAATGGCGTCGAAGACGTTGCGTTCATGACCATCTACTATCCGCAGAACATCATCGCCCACGTCAACGTGAACTGGCTTTCGCCTGTAAAGATCCGGACCACGCTGATTGGCGGCGAGAAAAAAATGCTGGTTTGGAACGACCTTGTCGCCGACGAAAAAGTGCGCGTGTATGACAAGGGCGTGCGGATCAATAACGGAGACGGAGAGGGAATCCGCGAAGCTCTGGTGAGTTACCGCACGGGAGACATGTGGGCGCCCCAGATTGAGCAGACCGAAGCGCTACGTGTTGAGCTTGGGTATTTCGCGGACTGCATTTTGAACGACAAGCAGCCCTTCAACGATGGCCACGCCGGCTTGCGCGTTGTCCGCATGCTGGAAGCCGTGGATCGCTCCATCCAGAAACGGGGAGAGCTGGTACGCCTGTGAACGAATTCTGCGCGGTTGCTCCGGACGTGAAACTCGGGGCAGGGGTCAAGCTTTCCAAGTTCATCAATCTTTACGGCTGCGAGATCGGGGAAAACACCAAGATTGGCGCGTTCGTCGAGATTCAGAAGAATGCAACCGTCGGAAGGAACTGCAAGATTTCCAGCCACACCTTCGTCTGCGAAGGCGTGAGCATCGAAGATAATGTTTTCATCGGCCACGGAGTCACTTTCATCAACGATTCCTATCCGCGCGCAACAACGACGGAAGGCCAGCTCCAAACGGAAAGCGACTGGAAAGTCGAGCGAACCTTGATTAAGAAAGGCGCTTCGATCGGTTCGGGCTCTACGATTCTTTCTAACGTGACTATCGGCGAAAATGCCATTGTCGGCGCTGGGTCGGTGGTTACAAAGGATGTTCCGGCGAACGCTATCGTCGCGGGAAATCCGGCGCGAGTGAAGAGATATCTCGACGCAAAAATAGCTGCAGTCATGGGAGACAGAGAGTGAACGCAAAGAACGGCATTCCATTTCTTGATTTGGTGACCCCTCATCGCGAACTTGCTCCGGAATTGATCGAAGTGTTTACGAAGGCCTTGAACACCGCCGGATTTATTGGCGGGCCGATGCTCGAACAGTTTGAGAGCGCGTTCGCGGAATTTTGCGAGGCGAAGTACTGCGTGGGCGTTAGCAGCGGAACCGATGCGTTGCGTTTCGCGTTGATGGCGACGGGAGTGAAGTTTGGCGACATCATCATCACCGTTCCGAACACTTTTATCGCAACCACGGAAGCGATTTCACAGGCGGGCGCAGAACCCAGGTTCGTGGACGTTGACGAACGCACCTACAACATGGACCCCGTGCAGGTTCGCAGATATGTGACGGAGAGCTGCACCTTCGATTCGCGCATGGAGCTATTGATCGACAATCGTACTGGCAAGCCGGTTACGGCCATCGTGCCGGTCCACCTGTACGGGCAGATGGCGGACATGGACGAACTCCTGGAGATCGCCCAGCAGTACAATCTCAGCCTCGTGGAAGACGCATGCCAGGCTCACGGCGCGCAATATTTCTCGCGGAAAGAGAATCGCTGGCGTACGGCTGGATCGATGGGGGTTGCTGCGGCATTCAGCTTCTATCCTGGAAAAAACCTGGGCGCCTGCGGTGAAGCGGGAGCGGCCACAACCAACGACGAGACTCTTGCGCGCAAAATGCGGATGTTGCGCGATCACGGCCAGGCGAAAAAGTATTATCACGATATGGAGGGTTACAACGGGCGGCTGGATTCTATCCAGGCTGGTCTTCTCCACGTGAAGCTGAAGCATCTTGCAGGTTGGAATGCGAGCCGCCAAGAGCTTGCGCGCAAATACAACGACCTTCTCTCTTCTGTGAGCGCCGAGGTCAAAACGCCCTTCGAACCGTCTTGGTCCAGGGCCATCTATCACCTTTATGTGGTCCAGGTGGAGAACCGCGAAGCGGTGCAGGCGGCGCTGGCCAAGGAGAATATCGGGACCGGAATTCACTACCCAATTCCCCTGCACTTGCAGAAGGCCTACGCAAACCAAGGCTACCGAGCCGGAGATTTTCCGGTGACCGAAAAGGCCGCCGAGCGAATCCTCTCTTTACCGATGTTTCCGACGCTTTCGGAAGCGGACCAGGTGCGTGTCGTCGAGGCGTTGGTTCGTATCGTGAGGGAATCGAAACCCCAGCGAGCAGCGGTAGCGGCGGATTAATTCATCCAATCAGGCCAAGCAGAGCAGCTCAACCAACGACCAGTTTCTTCAGGCCCGTTCTAGCGGCAACTTGCAAACACAGATTGTGATGTCCTCCACCACAACTCGAGAAGCGGATTTTTCTCCGAGCGCTTCGTCGCCTTCCGCCGCTTGCAATGAGCGGCTACGCGGCAAGCGCGTTGGGGTGGTCATGTTCTCCTTTTACCCCAATGACCCGCGGCCTCGCCGCGCCCTGGAATCGATGGTCCGTGAAGGCATGTTCGTCGATCTTATCTGCCTCAGGGGCGAGGGTTCTCCCGCGCATGAATTGCAAGGAAGCGTGGAAGTTTTTCGAATACCGCTCACGCGCCGCCGCGGCGGAATGTTCGCCTATCTCTACCAATACGCGGCCTTCATTTTCACTTCTTCACTGATTCTTGCTTGGCGTTCCTTTAGTCGGCGCTACGATTTGGTCCACGTACACAACATGCCGGACATCCTTGTGTTGAGTGCGCTGGTGCCAAAGATGTTGGGCGCAAAGGTCATTCTAGATTTGCACGATCCTATGCCCGAGCTGATGATGACGATTTTCAAGCTCGAACAAGACAGCTGGAAAGTACGTCTGCTGCAGCGTCTTGAGAAATGGAGCATTGCCCGCGCAAATGTCGTTGTGACCGTCAGCGTCACCTTCAAGCGCGTGTTTTCCTCCCGCGGTTGTGCTCCGGAGAAGGTCCAGGTGGTCATGAATTCTCCGGATGGCGAGATTTTTCCGCTGCTTGTGCCAACGAGGCCTGTCCACGCCAGCGGTAAACCCTTCGTGATTATGTATCACGGGTCGCTGGTGGAGCGGAATGGATTGGACCTCGCGGTGGAAGCCCTGGCGCTCGTTCGGGCAACTCTTCCTGAGGCGGAACTCCGGATTTACGGCGAGAGCACGCCTTTCCTCGATCGCGTCATGGACTTGGCCAAGAGCAAAGGATTGCAGGACGCCGTTCATTACCTCGGGCCGCGGCGGCTCGAAGGCCTGGTCGGAGAAATTGAAAGATGCGACGTCGGCGTCATTCCCAATCACAAGAACTCGTTCACGGACATCAATACGCCTACGCGCATTTTCGAGTATTTGGCTTTGGGAAAGCCCTGCATCGCTCCGCGCACGTCGGGCATTCAGGATTATTTCGACGGCGAATCTCTCATTTTCTTCGAGTCTGGCGATGCGCAAGACATGGCTCGGCGCATGGAATACGTTTTCTCTCATCCAGCGGAAGTCACTGAAGTTGTCAGCCGAGGCCAGGAAGTCTTTCGCGAACATTCCTGGCAAAAAGAGCGCCAGCGCCTCATCGGAGTTGTCTCCAGGCTTCTAGACAAAGGAATCAAGCAAGCTGATTTCACGAAAGAGGCAATCCTTTAAGCCCCATGCTCAAAGACCTGCAAAAAGTTGTTGGGATCGTTGAAAGAGGTTTCCACGGGCGTCGCGTGCTAGTCGTGGGCGATTTGATGCTCGACCGCTACTTGTGGGGCGCGGTCGAAAGAATCTCGCCGGAAGCGCCTGTTCCGGTGGTCCGGCTCGACCACAAAACGCATGTCGCCGGCGGAGCGGCAAACGTCGCTGTGAATTTGCGGGGACTCGGCTGCGCGGTCTCTTTGGCTGGAGTTGTAGGATCTGACGATGACGGCCGGCAGCTTCTGGAAGTGCTGCAAAGCTCCGGCATCGACACCGCGGCAATTCTGGCTACTCCGGACAGGCCCACGATCTGCAAGACGCGCATTCTTGGTGGGCGCCAGCAAATGCTCCGCGTGGATGTTGAAAAGGCCGGGGAATTCAGTTCCGAGCTGCAGAGCCTGCTTCTTGAAAGAATCGAAGCGCAAATCTCGGGTTGTTCCGCGATTATTCTTTCTGACTACGGGAAGGGCCTCCTAAGCGACTCCGTATGCCAGGCGATCATTGGGCGCGGGCGCGAGCTATCCATCCCGACGTTTGTCGACCCGAAGGGCATGCACTACGAAAAATACGCTAGCTGCGACGTGATTTCTCCAAACCGCATGGAGCTTGCGGCGGCGACTTCCACGAATTATGACGACCTGGAGCAGCTGCTGCAAAAAGGCGGGCGACTCCGCGAACATCTGGGAATCAGACATCTCCTTGTAACTCTCGGTGAACTGGGAATTACTCTGCTCGAATCTGGCTCGGTGCAACGCTTCCCGGCGCTGGCCCGCGAAGTATTCGACGTCTCCGGCGCGGGGGACACGGTCATTGCGACTGCGGGCGCCGCCATTGCCGCCGGGCTGCCTCTTCACGAGGCCATTCGGCTTGCTAACGTTGCCGCAGGTATCGTCGTAGGGAAATTGGGAACTGTTCCTATCTCCAAGGACGAATTGCTCGCGCGACTTGCGGTCGACGGAGAGACGAGCCAGGCGGACAAGATCTGTTCCCAGGAATCGCTACTGAAGCGCGTGGCGCAATGGCGCGTTTCCAGTCAAAAAATTGTTTTCACCAACGGATGCTTCGATTTGCTGCATGTGGGCCACCTTGCGCTTCTCGAGCAGGCCAAGCGCGAAGGAGACTGCCTCGTCGTCGCGCTCAATACAGATCGATCCGTCCGCTCGCTGAAGGGTGCGGGAAGACCGATTATTTCCGAAGACGCCCGCGCAAGGATCGTGGCGGCTCTGCCTTCAGTGAACGCCGTCGTGCTTTTTGATGGAGAAACTCCCTTGGACCTGATCCGGGCGATCCAGCCGAATGTGCTAGTCAAAGGCGGGGATTATTCCGAAGAAGAAGTCGTTGGCGCTAATGATATGAAAAGCTGGGGTGGGAAAGTTTCACTGATTCCCCTCGTCGAAGGTTCCAGCACGACGGAAATCTTGAAGCGGGCGATTGCCTCTCTCGGCCCCGAGTCTCTCGGCCTGATTCAGTAAGAGAAAAGCATGCATCAACGCGTCCTACCATCTTATGTTTTGATCACTCCCGCGCGAAACGAAGAAGCGTTTATCGAGAAAACGTTGGAATCCATGGTTCGCCAGACGGTGCGTCCATTGAAATGGGTCATCGTGAACGATGGTTCTACAGACTCTACGGCAAACATTGTCAGTCGTTACCTCGAAAAGAATCCGTGGATCGAACTGGTCAATCTTCCCCAACGCAAGGAGCGCCATTTCGCCGCAAAGGTGTATGCGGTTAATGCGGGCCGCGAGCGACTACAAAACGTCGAATACGAGCTTATTGGCAATCTGGACGGCGATATTTCCTTCGATCCGGATCACTTCGAATTCCTTCTGGAAAAAATGAAAAGTGATCCCAGGCTCGGCGTTGCCGGAACGATTTTTAGAGAAGAGAATTACAGCTCTGAAACCGACAGCTTTGAAGGGCAGAATCACGTTGCCGGTCAATGCCAGTTGTTCCGGCGCGAATGCTTCGAGGAGATTGGCGGATATTGCCCGAATAAAGCCGGCGGAATCGATTGGATCGCTGTCACGTCCGCGCGAATGAAGGGTTGGAAGACTGTATCCTTCCGCGAAAAGTCGTTTTTCCACTACCGCCACCTGGGAACAGCGGAGCGCAGCGTTTTTGCCGCGATGTTCTCGTACGGCGAAAAAGACTACTACCTCGGTGGCCATCCTCTCTGGGAGTTTTTCCGGCTCACCTATCGCATGGCCAAGCGGCCGTATTTCACCGGAGGACTCGCGCTCGGGCTGGGTTACGGATGGGCGATGGTGCGCAGGGCAAAAAGGCCGGTCTCCAAGGAACTCATGAAGTTTCACCGCAAGGAACAGATGCGCAAGCTCAAGGGAATACTGAAGTCGGTCTTGACGATGAAATCGGTCGACAGTTTCAAAGTTCTTCCCGATTAGCCGCAGCGTGCGCGTCCGTCAGGTCTGCACGATGGAAAAAACACAAATCGCGAAAGTGCAAGCGTCCGTGGCCCGCTTCACAAACTGGCTTGACCGCTACGGAGAGACTTCCTGGGATCACCAGAGTTTCTACGCGAGCAAGCTGGGCCGCGCTGCTAAAGCGCTCTATTATCGCAAGCCTTTGCTTGGGACTCTCGCGGTTGCGCCCATGGTTTTCAGTGAAGCGTTTCTGCCTTCTGCGCGCAGGCTTTTCTGGAAACGCCAGCGCCTCCCGATTGCTGACGCGCATTACGCGATGGGCTTTGCGTTTCTTGCGCAAATCCAAGGCCCGTCCGAATATCTCCAGCGCGCGGTCCATTTCCTTGACGTTCTCAAAGAGACACGCTGCCGCGGCTACGAGGATTATTGCTGGGGATATCCTTTTCACTGGGAGACGAGAACGGGAACCTTCATGGAAGGCACGCCCCTCATCACGACTGTGCCTTACGTATACGAAGCTTTCGCCCAAGTTCACGCGATCGACAAAGATCCGAAGTGGCTGCCTATCCTGCGGTCGATTGCCGAACACGCGCTGCATTGCTATTGGGAGAAAGAGACTGCTCCAAACGCAGCGAGTTGCGCCTACACGCCAGCTCCCGACGCGCCATCCGGCGTGATCAACGCCAGTGCTTATCGCGCGTGCATGCTGACGCAAGCCGCTCATCATTTTTCCGATTCGCGCTATCGCGAAGCAGCGGAGCGCAATTTGAGCTTTGTCCTCGCTTCGCAGAACGCAGATGGCTCGTGGTACTACGCACTTGATGGCGAGCGCGAGTTTGTCGACCATTTCCATACTTGCTTCGTCCTGAAGGCGCTCGCAAAAATTGAGCAGCTTACGGGATGCGCGCGCTGCCGCGCGGCGATTGAGCGTGGCGTCGCTTATTACGTGAAGAACTTGTTTGACGCCGATGGCCTGCCGATGCCGTTTTCCCGGCGCCCTCGCATGACGGTTTATCGCCACGAGCTTTACGATTTTGCGGAGTGCATTAACCTGGGCGTGCTTTTGCGCGGCCGCTTTTCTGAACTGGACCGCATCGTGGATGGTGTCGTCTCGGACGTGATGGTGCGCTGGCAAAGATCCGATGGCTCGTTCCGCGCGCGGAAACTCATGTTTGGATGGGACAGTGTCCCGATGCATCGTTGGGCGCAATCACAGCTGTTTCGAAGCCTCGCGTTTTTACTGGCGCACGAAACGAAGGCGCTCCAAAGCAACAACGACGCGGCTCAGGATCAACTCGTCGAATCGAAAGCGGTAAACTAGAAGACTCTCATGTGCGGCATCTGCGGACAATTCAATTTTGAAACTATGGCTCCGGTCCGGCGTCCGAACATCGAGGCCATGGCCGACACCATCGCTCATCGCGGGCCAGACGATGAAGGCTATTTCTTCGATGGCCCGCTCGGGTTCGGCTTCCGCAGGCTTTCGATCATCGATCTCTCCGGCGGGCATCAGCCAATGTCGGACGCCGAAGAGTCCGTTTGGGTGATTTTCAACGGCGAGATTTACAACTTCCACGAGCTAAAGAACGAGTTGGAGCAACACGGTCACGTTTTCCGCACAAAATCAGATACAGAAGTCATTATCCACGGCTACAAGCAGTGGGGTGACGAGGTTCTCAACCGTTTGAACGGCATGTTCGGCCTGGCGATTTGGGATGTGCGCAAACGGCGCCTGGTTCTAGCGCGCGATGCGATGGGAATCAAGCTTCTGTACTACCGGATCGAACGCGGCTCTTTATATTTTGGGTCCGAGATGCGTCCAATTTGCGCGGCGATGCAAGACAAACCCGAAATCGATCCAACTTCGCTGAATCTTTTTTTGCGTTACCGCTACACGCCTTCGCCGTACACGATTCTTAAAGGGGTGCGCAAGCTCGCTCCAGGCACCAAGCTTGTTGCCCACAACGGTTCTTGCGAGGTCAGCCGCTGGTACAACTTCCGGCCTACGCCTTTTGCGCCAACGAAGTCTCCCGACGAAGCTCGCGAAGAGCTGCTCGAACTTTACAAAGGAGCCATCCGCCGCCAGCTCATCAGCGACGTGCCGGTTGGCCTGCTTTTGAGCGGCGGCATCGACTCTTCGTTGCTCCTGGCGCTAATGAATCTCAACGGCAAAGCTTGGCCCACCTACACGGTCGGCTATGGCGAGTCTTTTGCCGATGACGAACTCTCCGACGCCGCCGAAACCGCGCGCGCGCTTGGTTCGAATCACACCAGCGTCAGGCTCACAAAGTCCGTCTTCGAAGAGACGCTTCCGAAAATTGTTGCTTCGCTGGAAGAGCCCATCGCCACTTCCTCGATTGTTCCCATGTACTTTGTCTGTCAGCGGGCGCGCCAGGATGTGAAGGTGGCGCTCGTCGGACAGGGTCCCGACGAGTTGTTTGGAGGCTACCGGCGTCATCTTGGGGTGCGCTACGGCGCCCTGTGGGCTAGATTGCCGCAAGGGATGCGCTCGGCAATTTCTTCGACCATCACCGCTCTTCCTCGCAACGAAACTCTCAAACGCGGCGTCTATTCTCTTGCGATTCCGGATCGGCTTCGCCGTTATCAGCATGTTTTGTCCATCTTGCCAGCCGATCAGGTCGACGGTCTGTTTCAGGATGGCTTGCTCCCGCAAGAACCCGGGGACACCATCCTCGATTGCTGGTCCGATTTGACTAGCCTGATGGGTTCCACGGACGAACTGGGCGGTCTCCAGTTTCTTGAGATGCGTTCCACTCTTCCCGATGAACTGCTCATGTACGCCGACAAGCTTTCCATGGCGCATAGCCTCGAGCTGCGCGTCCCGTACATTGACAAGGAAATCGTCGAATACGTCGAGAGGTTGCCGGCCAACCTAAAAGTGCGCAACGGCTCGCGCAAATGGCTGCACCGCCAGGTTTGCAAGAGCTTTCTCCCCGAAGCGGTTCTCAAGCGCCCCAAGCGCGGTTTTGCCGTCAATGTGGTGGATAGCTGGTTCCGCGGGGCAATGGACGGCCGGATGGCACAAACGTTCCTGGACCACGGCTCGAAAATTTATCAATACCTACGTCCGGCCGCCGTCAAGGCCTTGTTCGAGCAGCATTCTTCTGGGCGGCAGGACAATCACAAAATTCTTTTCAGCCTGGTCGTCTTCGAGGAATGGCTTCGCACTCTTGAAGAACCGGTTGCCGTGCCAAGCTGAAACGGTCCTGGAATTCTGCTATGCCTTCTTCAGTAGCCCTGCTTCTCTGGTTTGTTGGCGTTGTGGCTCTGCTGCGCTTCGATCCGGTGCGAGACAAGCGCACCTCGCTCGCTTTGTGGGTGCCGCTGGCGTGGATGTTCATCGTGGCCACACGCCTGCCTTCCCAATGGCTCGGCGGCGGGCAGATCGAGACGGTCTCTCAGGCGTTGGAGGAAGGCAACGCGATGGATCGCACTATCTTTGCCGGCCTCATCGTGCTCTCCTTCGTGATTTTGCTCATGCGGTCGTTTAACTGGGGCAGCTTCGTCGCGCGCAACTTTTTTCTCGCAGCTTTTCTTCTTTTCGCCCTCACGAGCGTCATGTGGTCGGACTTTCCGTTCGTCGCCTTCAAGCGCTGGTTCAAGGACCTTGGCAATTATCTTGTCATTCTGATCGTGGTTTCTGATCCGTTTCCCATCGAGGCGGTTCGTATATTGTTTCGTCGCCTCTGCTTTTTGTTCATTCCGCTTTCCATTTTGCTCGTCAAATATTTTCCTTACATTGGCAAGCAATACGAGTTTTGGTCTGGCAACAACATGTTCGTCGGCGCCGCCACCAGCAAGAACATGCTTGGAGTTGCCTGCCTCGTCAGCGGCATCTATTTTTTCTGGGACACTTTGTCGCGCTGGGCGAACCGCAGAGAGCGCCGGATGAAGCCCGCCATTCTCGTAAATCTACTTCTCTTCGCGATGACCCTGTATCTTCTCAGGCTTTCCAACAGCGCTACTTCGGAGGTTTGTCTTGTGCTCGGTTGCCTGGTTGTCGCCGCAGCGAACCTGCGTTTGATAAAGCGTCACCCGGGCATCCTCAAGGTTGCAATTCCGATTGCTCTTTGCGCTTACATGATTTTGCAATTCGGCTTCGGCATTAACGGCGAGGTTGCGGGAATGGTTGGCCGTAACGCCAATCTCACTGGCAGGACCGACCTGTGGGTGTTCATCCTGAGCATGCATACCAATCCGGCTCTGGGCACCGGTTATGAAAGTTTCTGGCTCGGTCCTCGTCTCGCCGCGGTGTGGGCCAGGTTCGTCGGCAGCGGCATCAACGAAGCCCATAATGGCTATCTCGAGGTTTATATCAACCTTGGCTTGATCGGCCTGACTCTTCTTTCCACGTTTCTGATTGCCAGTTACCGCAACATTGGCAAGGCCCTCAGCTCGGGTTTGGGACTGGCTTCGCTGAGCCTGGCTCTGTGGACTGTTTTGCTCTTCTACAACGTCACGGAAGCGGCTTTCAAAGGCAGTCAGTTAATGTGGCTCGCGTTCCTGCTGGGAGCCATTGCCGTTTCCCAGTGTGCGAAAGATCCGGTTCGCAGCGTTTCAACGGCAGGCATCGCCCCAATCAGCGCCCTCCCCCTGCAACCGACAACTTTAGAAAGGTGAGTATGTGTCCTGTTGAACAAGCCGAGCAAGCCGTGAAGTCCGATTCTGCTTCCCTGAGTCAGGGTCAGACGGAAATCCGCATTAAAGGGAAGTCCATCCTGATTCCGTCGCTGCAGATTGACGGAAGGGCCGTCATCACCAGCGGCAAATGGCTCAAGACCGCCGTGGTCCACGATGAAGAGTTGCTCGAGGACGAAACGCTTACGGACGCCGAATCGTTTATTTCGCAATTGAAGCGCGGCGGGTTGAACGCCGACATTTTCACGTTTTCCCAGCGTCTTCCGCACACCACTGCCAAGTTTCCATATCACGTGGAGTGGGACAACTTCGCCGTAATTCCCATCACCACCTATTCCGATTGGTTCAAGAATCGTATCGAGTCCAGCGTCCAGCGCGCCATTCGAAAGGCTGCCAAGAACGGGATTGAGATCCGGCCGGCTCAGTTGGATGACGAATTCATCCAGGGCATCGTCAACATCAACAACGATACGCCGGTTCGCCAAGGAAGAACCTTTTGGCATTTTCAAAAAAGCTTTGAAGACGTTAAACACGAGCATTTGACTTACGCGGACAGAAACATCTTCCTGGGCGCGTACCTCCAGGGTGAATTGATTGGCTACATGAGGGTGGTTCGAATAGACAGGGTCGCAAGCGTCATTCAATTGCTGACGATGACCAAGCACTACGACAAGCGTCCAGCAAATGCCCTCATTGCCAAGGCCGTGGAACTCTGCGAACAGGAGGGCATGACTCACCTGATGTATTGCAACTACGTCTACAAGGATCCGAGGAGTTCGCTAACCGAGTTCAAGAAGCGTAGCGGTTTCGAACAACTGTTGCTGCCCCGTTATTACATCCCCCTTACGCTCAAAGGAAAAATCGCTCTGAAATTGGGCCTACATCGCGGCCTTGCGCACAGTGTTCCAGAGCCCGTCGTTCGAGTATTCCTGCGGATTCGAAGCCTCTGGCACGAGCGTCGGTCAAAAACCATCAAGCAGGCGCCTTAAAGGAAGCATGGCGAGTTATAAGTAGGAGGCTGAGGGGAGGTTCCCATGGTGAAATACATCTTGGCCGCAACGGCTCTCAAATGTTTCTCGGCAGGTCCTCAAATGCGGGGACTCTATCGGGGTTTGGGCAATCTAGCGGGCGGCCGACGCCGCAGCAGCGGAAAAATTCCTTCTTATTATCTCGAACGCATCAAACGCTTGCTCCATTTGCAAAGGGAATACAATCTGGTCCGCAACGGAGATCGCATAATCGAAATTGGCACCGGGTGGCTACATTGGGAGGCCATCACAACGAGGCTCTTCTTTGATGTGGAGGCGGTGCTATTCGACGTGTGGGATAATCGTCAACTTATCGGCCTCAAGAATTATGTCGGACAGCTCACTTCGATTCTTGGGACAAGTGATTTTGACCTCTCGTCAGCAGAGCTAAAGCGTGCCCAGTCTCTAATTCAGGCAATTGTGAAGGTTAATTCTTTTCGGGAATTGTACAGATTGCTCGGATTTGAGTATCTAGTTGAAAGCTCTGGCAGCCTCCGCCAACTCCCCGCCAACTCGTTCCAACTCGTCGCAAGTGGCGGCGTTCTCGAGCATGTAACGCGCGAGGATGTTTCCAGCCTCGTCAGCGAAATGCAAAGGGTGCTGAAACCCGGCGGGTGGTCCCTGCATAGCATCGATACTCAGGATCACTTGTCTTATTACGACGCAAGAGTTTCAAGAAAGATGTACCTCGCATTCTCCGATCGCACGTGGCGCAGCGTATTCGAGAACCGAGTGCAATACATCAATCGTTTGCAGCGTAGCGAGTGGATCGAGCTCTTCAAAACCGCCGGTTTTGAATTGATTGACGAAGATAGCTGGTACACGGACTTGGGACAGATCAAACTCGCAGAGCGTTTCGCCAAAATGGACAGACACGACCTTGAATGCACGGGGCCGCGATTCCTGCATAGCAAGCCAGCCTAGAAAGGCCACCAAGCAATAATACACATATGCCGGGCATCGCTGGACTCATTACGAGAATGCCGCGCCGGCGCGCGGAACAAGAGCTTTTGCAAATGGTGGAAGCTCTGCTACACGAGGATTTCTACGTCGCAGGCACGTTCATCAACGAATCGCTGGGCGTGTACGCCGGCTGGGTGGCGCGAAAGGGCTCTTTCGCCCAAGACATGCCCCTTTGCAACGAACGGGGAGACGTGACGCTCATTTTTTCCGGCGAGGAGTTCCCGGAACCCTCCACCGCGCAGCGCTTGCGGGGGCGTGGCCACGACGTGGACTCCTCCGGCCCGTCTTATCTCGTGCATCTGTATGAAGAAGATGAATCTTTTCCAGCCGGGCTGAACGGCAGGTTTCATGGACTACTGGCGGACCAAAGCCAGGCCAAGGTTGTGCTTTTCAACGACCGCTATGGCATGCACCGCCTCTATTACCACGAATCCCCCGACGCCTTTTATTTTGCCGCCGAGGCCAAGGCTATTCTCGCCGTCCGTCCGCAGCTCAGGAGTTTGAGTCCGCGGGCCGTCGGAGAATTCGTCGCATGTGGCGCCGCTCTCGAAAACCGCACGCTTTTTGATGGCATCTACGTCTTGCCTCCTGGCTCCGCCTGGGTTTTCCGCCACGCGAGCTTGAAAGAGAGAGCCGCTTACTTTCATCCGCGCGAATGGGAATCGCAGGAGAAACTCCAGCCCGAAGCCTACTATCAAACTTTGCGCGAAGTTTTCTCCCGGAATCTCCCCCGCTACTTCAGCGGCGATCAGCGTATCGGGATGTCGCTAACGGGCGGGCTGGACACGCGCATGATTGCGGCCTGGCAGAAGTCCGCTCCCGGCGAGCTTCCTTGCTACACGTTTGGAAGCATGTTCCGCGACAACCACGATGTCCGCGTGGCGCGGCGTGTCGCCAAAATCTGCAACCAGTCTTTTCGAGTGCTTCCGGCAGGAGAGGAGTTTCTTGCCCGCTTTCCGTATTACGCGGAACGTGCGGTTTACCTCACCGATGGCTGCGTCGACGTGGGTCGCGCTCCCGACCTCTACTTGAACGAGAAGGCCCGCGAAATCGCTCCTGTTCGGATGACGGGCAACTATGGCGGTGAAATCCTTCGCTGCTTCCGCGCCTTCAAGCCCGAAGATCGCGTTCCGGGTTTGTTCAGCCCGGAGTTTCTCGGCCACGTTCATCGCGTGAAGGAAACTTACGCCGAGCTCATCCAGGGCCATCCGGCATCCTTTGCCGCTTTCAAGCAATGCCCCTGGCATCACTACGGAATCCTGGCTCTGGAACAGACGCAACTCTCTCTGCGGTCTCCTTACGTTGACAACGATTTGGTTCGCACCGTTTTTCGTGCCCCGGATTCTGCCCTTGCAAACGATGACGACTCCCTGCGTCTGATTGCCGATGGCAATGCGGTCTTGGCGCGCATTCCGACGGACCGCGGCGTTGGAGGCAAACGAAACGCACTTGTGCGTAAAGCTTCGCGTGCTCTTCTCGAGTTCCAGTTCAAGGCGGAATATGCCTATGACATGGGCATGCCTCAATGGGTCGCACGGATTGACCATGCGTTCTCGCCTCTTCATCTGGAACACCTTTTTCTTGGAAGACACAAGGTCTTCCATTTCCGCGTTTGGTACCGCGATGCCCTGGCTGGATATGTGAAGGAGACGCTGTTGGATCCGCGCAGCTTATCCCGGCCCTATCTGGAGCGAAAAGGACTGGAAGCCATCGTCCACGGCCATCTAAGAGGAGATCAGAATTACACGAACGAATTACACAAGGTGCTCACGCTGGAACTCATCCACCGCACCCTCCTCGAGAGTCCGGCAAGAAACGGTGAGGTGCATGAAGTTCAAGTAACTCAGGGCTAGATCAGTTGACGCTTGTGGTAGGGGCTGTCGAGGACGCCAGAGGCGTTCCCGAGCCGCCAACAAGCGGATGCGGGTAAGCGTAGGGCGTGTAGAACTTGGTCCACGTGTTCTTTGCCGTACATGTGTAGAGGGTGTTGGTATCCGTGGCCCAGTAACCGACGAACTGCGTGCAGGTACTCGGCCGCGCGGAAAGCAGCCCTTGGCCAATTCCCGCGGTTCCGTTGAAATTTACATGTTCTTTAAAATTCGGCAATTCCAGATAGTAATCGCGGTTTTCTACGGCGACGGAATCGGCATTGGCCCAATAGGCATCGTTTGTATATCCAACTCGATTGAAGGTGTTATTCCAAACGTAAACCGGTTCGGAAGCCTGATGGGGCCATGTGATTGTTCTTGTCAGACTGTGGACGAGTTTGGGCCACCACTGGCCAGCGATCAAGTCTCCTTTGCCCCGCCCCACCTGGTCGATACACGGATACCCCGTGGAATTCGTATTGCCGTCCCAAGGGGACAGAGTTCCGTCTAACGAGGAGCCGCAATAGCCCCAGCCATTTGGGGGAGCCGTTTGCTTGTAGGTGACATTCTTTGTTCGCACGGTGTCTTCATGGATGAACTGCATAAAGCCCGTAATCGTGTTCCCCCACCACAGTCCCGTTCCCGATTCCAACTGGACAACAAACGCAAAATTATCGGTGGACGCGTTGCTGCTGTAGGTCAGAGTGTTGTCATAGATTTCCATCGCCCGACAGCCCCGTATCACATTAGAAGTCAATCCGTGAGTCTGCAGACCTGTGTGATAGCCGACCGTGTTGTGCCGGAAAACAAAGCGCGCCCCGGTTATGCAATCGAACGCCCAGCCGCCTCCCGTAAAAGTATTGTCTTCGGCAAACATAAAACTGCCGGTCCCAAAATTCGGACCGTCGGCCCACGAAGAATTGCCGTATCCGTCCGGGTCGCCTTTGCCGTTCCAGCCCGGCGAGGAGAACTCGATGAAGAAAAGGTTGCCTCCCTGGTCGAAAAGGTTGTGATCAATTACGCCGTAGAGCCAGCCTTGCGTTTGGAGTCCATGCGTGCCGTTTCCTCCGATATGGAAGTGGTTATGGTCAACCCGCACGGCTTTCGAGCTTCCAGAAATCCCGACGATGCCGTTGTACGCGACAGTCTGGTTCGCGGAATTGGTATAAATGGCGACGCCAGTGAGACGGAACGATTTGCCGGCTGCCGTGTTGATTGCAAGAGCAGGGGATCCTCCCCCGCTTCCGTGATTCGTATCGTCATAAATAATGGTCTGGTTGCTGCCCCCGTTGGGGGTTTGTGCCCCAGCCCCTTTAATTGTTGTCGAGTAAACTTCATTGTAGGTAACGGGCGTGGCCCAGTGGCACGTTCCCACTGGAATCGTTACGGTCGTGCCATCGGTTGCGACTTTGCGTAAGGCTTTTTGCACGTCAGTATTGCTGCAACTTGCGGCACTGATCGTCTGTGCTTCCGTGCTGAGGGACAGATGCGGGAGCAACAGAATTGCTATCAGCCCCAACATCCTTCCGGACGTTCTGATCATAGAGCAATAGATCTTAAGCGAGGCAAAGTCACGCCGCCACCACTTCTTTACGGGCAGGTTAATTCACGGTGAGCGATAGGCCAGTCGGCGGCGCCGGGCGTGTTCCGGTGGCGACGGGAGCATTTGGAAAAACATGGTTGGTCCAGTCCAGCATTATATCTTCATAGTAGGTCGTTGCCCCGGAGGAAGTTCCCGTCTCGGCGTTCCCAAAACGCAAGGAGGCGAAATCAAATCCAGTGTCCTGGATTAGAGATAGAGTCGAGCCAACTTGCGTGAAGTTGTTGCTAGGATCGAATAGTGCCAATTTGGCCGTTCCATTAATCTCGTCAAACAGCAAGGAGAACGAGTAACGGTGCCCCTGTGTAACTGGGATGGTGGAACTCCTATGCGACCCGTTGATTCCGTTGGTTTCCATATCTACGCAATAGCAGGGGTTCCCATTGTTAAATTGCAATATCACCGCAGCGGCAGAATTTGTGTCGTTTAGCAGTACAAGGTCGGAATACTTACCGCCAACTGTTCCCGCGTTGGCATACCCAAGGTTGATGAAACCATTTGCTACGACTGTTCGAAGGCCACTAGGAAAAGTAGTGCTTGTCGTCACGTACGTGAAATTCGAATTGTTATTCAGGGCAAAAGATTGTGTTGGAGTTCCAACCGGATAGGTCACTCCATTGACGATAATGGAGCCACCCATGCCGCCTTGACTGGCAGCCACGGTAAACGCGCTCGTCGAAGTGACTACGCTGCTGGCTTGATCCAGGGTCCACGAAGACAAGGAGGGAGTGCCGACCGCGCTTGCTCCCAGGATAGCTGAGGTCAGGGGAGTTCCTGCAACGGATGTGTTCACCTGCAGCCATTCATCCATGTGCCCCCAGGTTCCTGAAGCGTTTGTGAGCGGGTGCGGATAAGCGTACGGCGTGTAATGGGAAGTCCAGGTATTCGTGCTGGAGCAAATATAGAGCGTTTGGCTGGCCGTATCCCAATATCCCACGCCAGTCGTGCAACTGGGAGCATTCGTATACGCACCAGAAGTTGACGGAGTCAATGTTCCGCTCCCGATGCCAGCGGTACCGTTGAATGTCGTCGTTGGGTTGCTGATGTTGGGGAGTTCTAGATAGTAGTCTCGATTGTTGGTCGCGGAAGCGTCTGCTAGGAAATAATTTCCACTCGCAATTGTGTTGGCCCAAACGTAGACAGGATCGGCCACTTGATTCGGCCACGTTTGCGTTCCGGTCACCTGGTCGGTGACGCCGGGAAAAGTGTTTCCTGTAAGCAAGTCGCCTTTGCCGCGGCCCACGCCGTCAAGGCATGCCTGTCCTGTGGAGTCGAGGTTCTGGTCCCAAACGCTGGGGCCATGGGTTGTGCCACAGTAACCCCATCCGTTCGGAGGGGTTCCTTGCGTATAGGTAAGTGCTGTTTCTCTACGGTAATCTACATTAATGAAGGTATTGAATCCCGAGACGGTATTACCCCAATAAAGGCTTGTTCCGCCCTCGTAGTCCATCAAGAAAGCAAAGGGTCCGACTGGATAGGTCACGCTATTCTTGTAAAACTCCCACGCCCGCGGACCTCGGTCACGGCCCGTTGTCCCATCGTGTCCTAGGCTGTGAGTTTGCGTTCTGGTATTGAGCAGGGTGTTGTATCGGAAGACCGCGCGCCCGCCTTGTTCTATGTCAAAGGCCGTCGCGCCCGCAGGTGAACTGAACGTGTTGTTCTCGGCAAACAGAAAATTTCCGGTTCCCCAATAGGATAGGTCTGCCCAGGATGCGTCCCCGTACAAGTCACCGCTGCCGTTCCAGTTTGCTCCGTTAATCTCGATTTGGTTTACGTTCGTTCCGTTGGCCACATCAAAAAGGTTGTGATCGATAACGCCCCAAACGTTTGCGCTTGCAATGTTCAGCATGCGGAAACCGATGCCGGCGTTAAAGTGATTGTGATCCATCCTGAATGAGTGAGAATTTCCTTTTACGCTGACGACTCCGCTGTTGCGGTTGTTTATTTGAGAGGTTGTGAACAAGAACGAAACGCCGGTCATGCGAAAAGACTTGTTTGCCGCCGTGCTGATGACAAGAGTAGCGTTGGAGCTATTGGATACCATGTCGAAAATGACGGTCTGGTCATTGTAGACGGTCGGGTTTCCGAGTGCATCGGGAGTGCCTGTCGTTCCTTGGCCCTGAATAACCGTCGAATAGACCTGATTGTAGGTAACTGTAGTGGCCCACTGAACGTTCTGAGCAGAAGTGCAGACGGGCAAAATGACGGTTGTATTATCCGCGGCTACGGAGTTTAAGGCAGTCTGGACATCGGTGCTAGAACACGATGCGGCATTAATCGTGGTCTGCGCCTTTGTGCTAAGGGGAAGACACAATAACAACGCGAACAACCCCCACTTCGCTCGTCTGAACACTCTTATCCTCATCATGGACACAATTCTTGCCCCCCTCATCCAATCCCATCATGCGCCCGGTAAAGACCCTAATACACTGTCTACCGGGACAGTTTTGGGACATGGTACTTACTCATACCCAACTTCGTGTAGGTTTGTCACCGTCTGAACAAGCAGCAAGGCGTAAGCTAGCTTATGCCGTAAGCTAGCGTACAGCGCAAGCTACTTTGCGCCGCAGAGCTATCGGATGCAGATGACGCCGCAATCTAGATAGCCCGGCTACCTACTTTGCGTTACAACGTTGGTTTCTCGCGATTTTGCAGCCAGAAACCCTTTAGAATCTATAGATTCCATGCAGCCCCTGGTCTCCATCTTAATCCCTGCCTATAACTCTCAGGAGTGGCTGGCAGATACTCTTCGCTCGGCCATTGCCCAAACCTGGCCGCGCAAGGAGATTATTGTCGTTGACGATGGTTCCAAGGATCGGAGTGCGGAGGTGGCTCGGCGGTTCGCTTCGAAGGAGGTTTCGGTCGTCACGACGAAGAACCAAGGCGCGGCGGCTGCTCGCAACCATGCTTTGCGCCTGAGCCGGGGTGACTATATCCAGTGGCTCGATGCGGATGATCTGCTGGCTCCGGACAAAATCGAGAACCAGATGGCAGCGCTTCGGGAATCGGGCAGCAAGCGAGTCCTCTTCTCTTCCGCCTGGGCATTTTTTAACTATCGGACCCAGCACGCGCGCTTCGTTCCAACGTCTTTGTGGCAAGATCTCTCGCCCGGAGAATGGCTCCTGCACAAATTGGGCGAGAATCTCCACATGCAGACAGCGACTTGGCTCACGAGCAGGGAATTGGCGGAAGCCGCGGGGCCCTGGAATACGCGGCTGCATTTTGACGATGACGGCGAGTATTTTTGCCGCGTGCTCCTGGCGTCGGAAGGGACACGCTTTGTGCCGGAATCCAAAGTGTTCTACAGAATCACTACGACGAAGCGCGTGAGTCATATTGGGGCTTCGGACAAGAAAAAAGAGGCTCTGCTGCTTTCCATGCGCCTGCATATCCAGTCTCTACGGTCGCTTGAAGACAGCGAGCGCGTTCGAAAAGCCTGCCTGACTTATCTGCAGAATTGGTACGACAATTTTTATCCGGAGCGGCCGGATCTTGTGGCAGAACTGCAGAGTCTGGCGCAGCAGCTCGACGGTTCGATGGAGGAGCCGCAGCTTCGCTGGAAGTATGCCTGGATGAGACCAGTTTTTGGGTGGGAAGTTGCAAAATGGGCACAAATGGCGCTTCCTCAGTTCAAGGCGTCCTTGATCCGGCGCTGGGATAAGGCAATGTATAAGCTTGAGGTTTCCGGTGCGGCTCACGGGCACGCCCTGAAAGCAGCGGAAACCCAGAAAAGTTAAGGCAGGAGCGCAAGCACCGCAATGCCCAGCCAACACACAGACAAGATTAAAGCCATTTGGAACGAGCACCTCGAAGTGGCGAGAGCTCTTCCACACATGGCAGGCGATGTCGCCAAAGCCGTGGAGATGATTCGCGCGTCCCTGGCGGCCGGCGGGAAACTGCTCATTGCGGGAAATGGCGGTTCGGCCGCCGACGCGCAGCACATTGCCGCGGAGCTTACCGGACGGTTTCTGCGCGAACGCAAACCGCTGCCCGCTCTTGCCTTGCACGCGAATTCATCAGCTCTGACGGCAATCGGAAACGATTATGGATACGAGCACGTTTTTGCGCGCGAGCTCGCGGCGCATGCGCGGCCCGGGGATGTACTCTTGGCTATTTCCACGAGCGGGGGCAGCAAGAATATTCTGCGCGCGATTGAAGAAGCGCGAGAAAAGAAAGTCGCGGTGATCGGTATGACCGGGGAATCCGGCGGCGCGATGCGAACCGCGTGCGACCTGTGTTTGTGCGTTCCGTCGAAATCCACGGCGCGAATTCAGGAAATGCATATCATGATTGGTCACACGATTTGTGAGCTCGTCGAAGAGGGAATGACTCAGGCATGAAACCGTACTCGGAGAACCCAGGCGGTTGGCAGTCCAGCGCCGGCGGGCGGGAGATTGCGTTCGATTGCAAATATTTTCTCGGCGACCGTCCTTGCGTATGGCACAAGACCAGCGGCGTTCTGTGCACATGCGACCATTATCAAAAAGTGGAGCAGCGGCTCCTCATTGTTAAGCTCGACGCCATGGGCGACGTGCTGCGGACGACGGCATTGCTTCCTGCGCTAGCCGAAGCACACCCGGGTCTTGCAATCACGTGGATTACTCGAAAGGAGTCGCGGCCACTCCTCGAGCGAAATCCGTATATCGCGGAAGTTTTCGAATATGGGCCGGATGCGTTGCTCCAGCTTCAGACGCGAACGTTCGATCGCGTCATCAATCTGGACGCCGGCAAGACCAGCGCTGCGCTGGCAAGCATGGCCAACGCCAGGCAAAAAGACGGTTTTGTTCTTGACGGTCGCGGTTACGTGCAGGCCACGAATCCGGCTGCTCGAAGATGGCTGGAAATGGGGGTTTTCGACGACCTCAAGCGCCTGGGTACAAGAACGTATCAGGAGATCATGCTGGAAATCATCGGGTGCTCGGGGGCTGCGCACCGCTACGTGCTCGAACTGACCGAAGAAGAGCGGACGCGCGGGCGGGCGCATCTGGAGCGGCTGGGAATTGATTTGTCGCGCCCGGTGATCGGTCTGAATACTGGCGCGGGACAGCGCTGGCAGCTCAAGCAGTGGCGCGAAGAAGGCTATCTGGAGCTTGTTGAGCGGCTGGCGAAGCGGCACGCGCTGCAGTTTGTTCTGTTAGGAGGGCCGGAGGAGCGTGAACGTCATCAGCGGCTCATGGCAGGCTCGAGAATTCCTCTGATCGATTCGGGGTGCGAAAACTCTGTGCGGCATTTTGCCGCGATTGTTGCGGCGTGCAACTTGGTTGTCGCCGGAGATACGTTGGCGATGCATTTGGCGCTGGCGCTGGGGCGGCGAGCGGTTATTTTGTTCGGGCCGACGAGTTCCGCCGAAATTGAAATGTACGGGCTCGGAGATAAGGTCGTTCCTCAGATGGATTGCCTGGTGTGCTACAAGCCCACTTGCGATTTTGTGCCGAATTGCATGGATTTGATTTCCACCAACATGGTGGAATCGGCGGTAGAACGCCAGTTGGCCGCAGTACAAGCGATTCCGCGGTCTTCGAAAGGCGGCCAACCGCTCCTTCCCGTATTCAAGAGATAGACATGCCTGTTGAGACTGATCAATCGCGGTCGAAGCCGGCGGAACCTCTTCACTTGAAAACTTCAGCCGCGAACCGTGATATTTCGCTGAGTCTGCTTACAGGCGGAAGCGACAAACCGTACGTGTTCGGATTGGCAACCGAGCTCAGTTCCAAGGGCGTCGTCCAGGATTTGATAGCCAGCGATGAGCTGGATAGTCCTGAGTTCCGTAACATTCCGCGGCTAAGATTTTTGAAGCTAAGAGGTGACCAGAATCCGCACGTTAGTTTGTTCAGAAAGACCGTAAGGATTTTGAGCTATTACGCCAAGCTGATCCGTTACGCGGCTACGGCCAAGCCGAAAATATTTCACATTCTTTGGAACAACAAGTTCCTGCATTTCGACCGAACCCTGCTCACGTATTACTACAAATTGCTTGGAAAAAGAATTGTGCTTACGGTGCACAACGTAAACACGGAGAAGCGCGATAACAAGGATTCCGCCCTAAATCGCCTCACGCTGCGAATCCAATACCGGCTCGCCAACCACTTGTTCGTTCATACAGAAAAAATGAAACAAGAGATGATCGAAGGGTTTGGCGTGCACGCGGAACGGATTTCCGTAATCCCACTGGGAATTAACAATTTTGCTCCGCAAACGAATTTGACTCCCGATGAGGCAAAGCGACGGCTGGGCATACGAAACGATGAAAAAGCAATCTTGTTCTTCGGAAGAATCACACCCTATAAGGGGTTGGAAATCCTTGTTGAGGCGTTTCAAAAGAGTTTGCCTTCGGCAGGTAGCTATCGGCTGATGATTGCGGGCAGGCCGGAGGAAGCGACCGAGGCAACGTATTGGTTCCCTATTCGAGAAGCATTGCAAGAAGATGTCCAAAAGGGACGAGTGCTGTTTCGGGCAGCGCACATTCCGGATGAAGAAACGGAACTGTACTTTAAGGCTGCGGACGTTGTCGTGCTGCCGTATCGGGACATCTACCAGAGCGGAATCCTTTTCCTCGGGTACAGTTTCGGCCTTCCCGCGATTGCAGCCAACGTAGGGTCCCTCAAGGACGAAATGATCGAGGGCAGGACGGGCTTCTTGTTTAAACCGGGGGACCCAGTCGACTTGGCGAAGGCGATCGAAGGGTACTTCGCAAGTGATTTGTACGAGGACTTGAGCCGACGCCGCCAGGAAATACAGGACTATGCGAGGCAGAGACACGACTGGAATATCGTCGGCCAGGCTACGCTGGGTGTTTACGACCAGCTGTTGAAAGATTAACCCAGTCGATTCCAAGCCCTTACCCCCTCTGCTCGAGTCGGTTATAGAACCCAGACCCATCCTGAGTAGAGACTGCCCCCCATGGATATCTGGAGGGGAAAGGGGTTCGTACTTGGTGGTAAGGTTTTTCCCAAAGCGATTTCTAAGGGAAAGACCTTATCCGGAGTCCTTCCTGGTTCTAAGTAGTAGTTCTTACTAAATCCACTATTTTCAATATCATACGAAGAGTCCAACCCGGGTTATGGCGACTCCCGCCAGCAGATTCTGGTAGTTCGATTGCCCTAGTGACCTTAGCGTGGCCTGACCAGCAATGGCGGTAGCTTGTTCGTCTTGGCCCCAGAAGTGGTTCTTGGCGGACTTTCCGCCGACTCTTTTCCAGTTGCACGAGGTAGCCCCATTTCGCAGAGATTCTTGACGGATCGCCTAGGAGACAGCCCAATGCCCATTAACTGCTCCATGGGAATCATGGCTTACAACGAAGAAGCCAACATCGGCCGCTTGCTGGAAGCGGTGATTACCCAGAAATTCAAGCAAGTCGCGCTGACCGAGATCGTCGTGGTGGCAAGCGGGTGCACGGACAACACGGAAGCGGTTGTGCTGGAATGGGCAAAGCGGGACTCGCGCATCCGGCTGATTTCTCAGGAAAAGCGGATGGGCAAAGCGTCCGCCATCAACGATTACCTGCCTAAAGCACAGGAAAGAATCCTCGTCCTCTGCAGCGCGGATTTGCTACCCGAACCGGAGGCTATCGAGCGATTGGTTGCGCCTTTTGCGGACCCGGAAGTAGGCATGACCAGTTCGCGGCCGGTGCCTGTGAATGACGCCGGCCAATTCATGGGCTACGCCGCGCATATGCTGTGGGGATTGCATCACGCGATCAACATGAAGAGTTTCAAAGCGGGTGAGATGATCGCCATCCGCAAAATCTTTGAGCGCATTCCCTATCACACGGCAGTGGATGAAGCTAGCATGGAACCAGTCATCCGCGGCCAGGGGTATCAGGCGCAGTACGTGGGGACCGCTATCGTGTACAACAAAGGCCCGGAGACCCTAGCGGATTTCCTGCGGCAGCGCCGCCGTATTTATGCCGGCCATTTGGCGGTGCGCGATACCCTGGGCTACCACGTCAGCACGATGAGCGGCCGGAAAATTTTGATGACGCTGCTGCAAAATCTCGACTGGCGCCCGAAGCAGTTTGCCTGGACCTGGTCTATCGTCGGACTGGAAGTGTACGGCCGTTTGCTCGGGCTCCGCGATTACAAGAAGCGACGCGATCACGCCGTTTGGGAAATGGCCACGACCACCAAACAACTCAAGATGGCGGCCACGACCAAGGGGATTCCCAAAATATGAATTCCGGGGCGGGGATCCTTGCACGGATTCCCTTATTCAAGCTTTACCGCAAGTTCGGCTGGCCGCAAATCCTGCCGTTGAACCTGACGCTCTCTCCTTCTCCAAAGTGCAATTCGCGCTGCCTGACCTGCAACATTTGGATGAAGCGCGAGAACGAGCTGACCATCGACGAATGGGACAAAGTTCTTGCTTCGCTGGGCCGCGCACCGTATTGGTTCACGATCAGCGGCGGCGAGCCATTGATGTATCCGCACGTCGTGGAACTGGCTCAGTCGGCGTATAAACATTGCGCGCCCGGCGTCATCAACATTCCGACGAATGCTATCCTGCCGAACATCCCGGAGCGAGTGGAACAGATCGCGAAATCTTGCCCCAACAGCCAATTGATCATCAATCTTTCGCTGGATGGCATTGGACCGAAGCACGACTACATTCGAGGCATCCCCGGGAACTTCGCGAAGTTTGAAGAGCGGCTGAAGCAGCTGCTCGAACTTCGCAAGTCCCTGAAGAACCTGACCGTCGGGATTCACTCCGTGATTTCCGTATTCAGCGTCGGACACCTGGACGAGTTGATCGCCTATGCCGACAAATCCGGCGCGGATCAGTTCATCACGGAAATCGCCGAGCCGCGCGTGGAATTGGACACGGTCGGCCTGCCGATCACACCTGACCGAGAAGCCTATTCAAAAGCAATCGACCGGCTGATTGCGTTTGTCCAGAGCAAGCAGTTCAGCGGAATGGCCAAGGTCACCGAAGCGATTCGCGTGGAATACTACAAGCTGGTCAAGCGCATCCTCGATGAGAAAGACCAAGTAATTGAATGCTATGCGGGTTGGGTGAGCGCGCAAATCTACGCGGACGGAACCGTCTGGCCTTGCTGCGTGCGCGCTGATAATCTCGGCAACCTGCGCGATCACCACTACGATTTCAAAGAAATTTGGTTCGGCGAAAAGATCAAAGAAGCGCGCCGGAGCATTGCGGCGCACGAATGCCACTGCCCGCTGGCGAACGCCACTTATACCAACATCCTGCACGACATTCCAACGCTGGCGCGTGTAGGCGCAAAGGTATTAAAGCCTGGAACGCGCCCGCAATTTGCCGCTCCCGCGCGCGCTGAAGCGGCCAACGCTGCGGCCCCAACTCAAGTCTAGCTAGGGCCTGATTTCACTTTACTGTTTGCGTTATCTGGACGTCTCATGAAACTGAGCATAATTTCGCCTACCTATAATGAGTCAGAGAATGTCGGTCGGCTGATTGGTGAGTTGGAGAAAATCCTGCATGGTATGGACTATGAAATCCTGATCAGCGACGACGATTCTCCCGATTTGACTTGGGCTCGCGTCGAGGAAATTGGCCGGCGCAATCCGCGCGTGCGCGCCTTGCGCCGAACTTGCAATCGGGGACTTGGTCCCAGCGTTGTGGATGGTTTCAGTGCCGCAACCGGCGAGGCGGTGGCATGTATCGACGCCGACCTGCAGCACGACCCCACGATTCTTCCGAAAATGCTCAAGGAACTGGAGAGCGGTTCCGATCTCGTGGTAGCCACGAGGTACATGCCGGGAGGCGGGACGGCCAACTGGGGAGTGATTCGACGATTCGGGTCCTGGGCTTGCACGAAGCTGGCGCAGGTTCTCCTCGGAGTGAAGCTGCGCGATCCGATGTCCGGTTACTTTATGATGCGCAGGGACGATTTCCTGAAGATTCGCGACGGTCTGAATGTGCGAGGTTTCAAGATTTTGCTGGAGATCGCCGCCCATATGCGGCCTCGCCGGCTGGGCGAAGTTCCCTATACATTTGGTCCGCGAGCCGTAGGAGAGTCGAAGCTTTCGAATAAGATTGTGGTGGCCTATTTGTCGCAGGTTTGGCGGCTGTGTCGCCGGCCTCGCGTAGCCTAGAGATATTCAGAGTGGCAAGAATTTGTGGCCCGGTGACTTCAAGGATGAAACCGATGGCGTTCGATTGGTTGAACAAGTTCCACGGCGGGATGGAGAAAGAGCCGGATTACGCCGAGAAGACTCTGACCGCGTATCGCCTGGGGATGAGAGGCAAAGGCTCGATTGTCGGCGTCAGGATTCAGAAGACGGAAAAGTGCTGCGATGCCGCGCGGCAACTTCCTGAAGATAAGATTTACCACCCCGATGAAGCGCCGCGTCTCCCGCTTCCCGAGTGTTCACAAGGACGCCACTGCAGCTGCGTCTACCGGCCAGTGATGACCTACGAGGTGAAAAAGAGCTGATAGCCTTGCGGTCGTTGCGGCTGGCGGGGCAGATTTCTCCGCTCTTTCGTGATTCATGTCTACTAGACCAGTGATTGCAGTTGTAGGAGCAGACGGCTTCGTGGGCAGCCATTTGGCTGCCGCCTTGGATGCCAGGAGGATTGTTTACCGTAACCCTGTCGGCGGGGAAGAGCACGTCACGCAGGCAAAGACTCTGCTCGAACAAGCGGACGTAATCGTCAATGCCGCAGGATTTCGCATTCGACCCGGCTTCAGCGCCGAGGACTACAAGCGTTCGCACCAAGGCGCAACAGCTGCACTTGTCCCGCACATCCGCCGGGGTGCCCTTTTCCTGCACATTTCCAGCGCCTCGGTCCTGGGCAAATCAAAAGACCGAAAACTGGGCAACCATTCATCCCCGGACCTGACAGATTTTCCCGCACCAGACTACGCTCGCGCAAAGATCGAAGCCGACGAATTCCTTCTAAAAGCCGCCGCCGATCATGGCTTCCGGTTGGTTTTCCTCCGCCCTTCGAACCTTTACGCGACCGGGGCGGAGGGCATGCTTCTCAGTTTGATGAAATTGGCGAAGCGGGGAATCTTTCTGCGCTTGTACCCGCGGAATTCGCGTCAACACTTCTGCGATATAAACCTGCTCGCCAATGTCGCCAGTCGTGTCATCGAGAAGAATAACCTGCCTCAAGGGACTGCTTTGGTCGTCGCCGATCCTTATACAATCACAAACCGGGAACTTGAGGAGTTGATCCGCAGCTTCCTCCGGCGAAACGTTGTGACTATGCCATTGCCGTTGCCATGGATGAGCGCCATTTTTCGCCACTCGATTCGCAGCAAGAATCCAAGGTTTGATCTAGTGACTCAGGGAGAAATCCTTGGCTTCATGAACCTCGACTCGGTTTACGATCCTTCGGAAACGTTCAGCCTGCTGGGGATTGATCCATCGCAGTATGCGCTTGGGCGCACTCTGGAGCCTTTGATTCGGGAAGGGTTGCAGTCGTGAAGCAAATCCTGGTTGTAGGTGGCGGGACGGGTCTTGGCGGTGCCATCGTCAAGAATCTGGCCGATGGCGACCGCAATGTGATTGTGGCGGGTAGAACCAAACCGCCTGCGGAGTTACCGATTAGAGAGTTCCATAGTGTCGATGCTGCTAATGCGGATTGGCCATTTCAATTCTCAGCAATCGAGAAAGAAACGGGCGCAACGCTCGATGCGGTGATCTTTGTGGCCGGTAGCGGGGTCTTCGGGAAGGTGAACTTAATTCCCGTCGAGAAAGCCCGCCAAATCTTTGAACTGAACTTCTGGGCGTGCGCCTCGGCAGCCAGAGCGGCGGCTGAATACTGGGCCGGTAAAGGCCAACCAGGAAAATTCGTCGCGATCCTGTCACTAGCCGCTCTTCGCGCCGTTCCTTTGGAATCCTACTACGCAGCCAGCAAAGCAGCGACAGCCCGGTTCCTCGAGTGCCTGCGACTCGAGTATGGACACAGGAGAATTGAGTTTATATCTGTCTTCCCGGGCCTGCTGAACACCGGTTTTCGCCGAAACGCCAAATGGTACGGCTTGAAACCGGCGTTTGCGGATGAGGGGGCGGATGTTCACAAGACCGCGCAAGCTGTTGTTGATTTGCTGGAAGGTAGGCGCAGAGCACAGGTGCTTGGCTGGAAAGAACGAACCATTGCTTTGGCGGACCGATGGTTACCGGGATTCTATGACCGCTTTGTTTTGCGCAGCCGCGTCGAAAGATTGATGAGTGAACTTTCGGTAAAACAACGATGAACGGCAGAGCCCGGCATACCCCTTCCTTATGAGAACCAGCTTTGCCAACGGCCAAAAGTTCAGTCTTCTCGGGTTATGGCGCTCGGAGGGCTTTCGGCACGGCTTGGTCATGTCTGCTACCATGCTTCTTGCGGGTGTTCTCGACTATCTGGTTAACGTCCTGGCTGGTCGCTGGCTGGTTCCCGTCGAGTATGGCATATTTGTTTCGATCGCGGCCATCCTTCAAGTGGTGCTGTACGTTTCCATCGCAATCCGCAATGTAGTGGCTTTTTATAGCGCAGAATTGAGCGTCTGCGCTGATTCCGGGGTACGACTTGGCGCCTTTGTGCGGCGGGGTTGGCGTTGGGGCTGGCAGTGGGGGCTGGCGGCAACGGTGGTCATGGCGGCCATTAGCCCGCCATTAGCGCGTCTTCTCCAATTGCCAAACTCCTGGTCTTTGTGGGCTGCTAGCCCAATGGTATTCGTTCTTTTCCTGAGGCCCATAACGGATGGCGCTTTGCAAGGAACGCAGGAGTTCACTGGGTTGGGGCTTGTGCAGGTTACCCAGGCTCTTGCGCGCCTGATTCTGGCTGTGACCCTAATTTGGATGGGATGGCAAGCCGTGGGAGCCATCATTGCATTGCCTTTGGCGGGAGCTATTGCCCTGGCTCTGGCGTTGCGGTTCCTTCGACCGCGATTCAAGAGTCCTTATGGAGAGACTGGCTTTGCACCCAGTTGGCATTATTCGTTTTCCACGCTCATAGGGCTGGCCGGTTTTGGTTTGCTGACCAATCTGGATGCTCTGTTCGTCAAGCGTTTCTTCAACCCGCATGTGGCCGGCAATTACGGGCCGGTAGTTACTCTGGCCAAGATCACGTTGTTTCTTCCCCTTGCCATGGGCATGGTTCTTTTCCCAAAGGCCACGCAGCGCCAGGCCAGCGGGCGAGACGCAAGACCTATCTTGTTGCTGGCCCTGGCCGCCGCTGTATTGCCGGGTCTTGTTCTATCGACGATCTGTTTCTTGTTTCCCGGGGTGCTGGTGAAGACGATATTTACGAGCGCCTACGACAACCCAGGGATCGTTCTGGGGATGGCCAACTTAGCGGCCAGCTTGTATGCGGGCCTGAATATTTGGTTGAACTATGCCTTGTCGCGAGAGCGGCCGTCGTTCATTTACGCGATCGTTGGCATTCTGTGCTGGCAAGGATTGGGAATGTACCTGTATGGCCGGGACAGTTTGCTGAATATGACCGCTGTAATGGTCTCGGCCGGTGTAATGGGTAATCTAGCCGGATTCCTTATGACTTGGTCCGCCGCGCCCAGACCAAAGCCAGCTGCAGTCCTTATCGGCGACTGATCAATCTTAAAATCCGTTGGTATTTGCCGCCGTTTTCATCCGGTAGTTTCCCGGCGGAAACAGAAAGAAGGCAACATCAACATCTTAGTGGCAGGGGCGAGCGGCTTTGCGGGCGCCAAGTTGACCAGGGAGCTTGTCCAACAAGGACACAAAGTATATGCGCTCGTGCGTGATCCGAACAAATTGCATTCGGTTCTGGGAGGCGACTACACCGAACGCGTGTCGGTTTTGAGGGGCGACTTGCTCGATCAATCCGATCTTGAAAATCTCAAGAAACGGTTAGCAAAGCTCGCGGACAATCTGGACGTTGTCGTACAAACAGTCGGAGGCGGACCGCTGACCTCCAACCGCTCATTGGCGGCGACTATCTCCGACCTAAACTACAAGACGACCTCCAACCTGATGGGAATGCTGGAAGGCAGCTCAAAGCTATCTTCCATTCGCCTGCTGGTGTATTTCAGCAGCTTGGCTGCGATGGGGATGCCAGAATCGAAGGGGGGAAGTATTAATTACAACGAAACCAGCCCCTGCAATCCCGTCTTGCCTTACGAGCAAGCAAAATTCGAAACAGAAGCCTTTCTAAAGAATTTTGCAAGCACCCACAAACTCAAAACGGTAGTCCTTCGTTTTCCGCAGATCTACGGTGGTCCGGACGACGCCTTTATGCAAATGGTGGGACTGATTCGAAAACGTGCATTTCCCTTGGTGCGTGGCAAGATCGGGAGCCTGCCCTTGATCCATGTTCGAGACGTAGTTGGCGCCACCTGTGCCGTTATTCGGAACGCTGAAAGGATCCCGGAGAGTTGTGCCGTCTATTTGGTTTCTGAGGGGAGCTACTCTTACAGCCGAATGGTTACGGTGATTCAGAAAAACTACGGTCACGGAAGCGCCGTACAGCTCCCCTATGTGTTGATGTACTTGGGAATCTCGATGGTGGAAGGTCTTTTCGGTCTGCTCGGCAAACCGGAGCCGCTGAATCGGCGGCGCTTGCTATCTCTAACGAAAGACCGAATCGTTGATTCCACGAAGTTTGTGAGCGCCTTCAACTTTAAGTTTGAAGAGAACGTGGAGCGATTTGTCGCCCAGGAACTCACCTAACCTGCTCTTACATTCAAAGGCTCAGCCTCCAGCTTTCTTTTTCGCCATCAATACCGAGGCCGACAATGAACACCCTCATCGAACAGAATTCTCGCCTGGAAGCGCCGCAACACGACCCTTTCTCATTGGGCACGCCCTCCGCCGACAATTTGCTCTCCACCGCCGTTATTTGCCTCATGTTGGCGGTGATGCTTGCGCTCTTTCAATTTCCAATGCATCGTATTTTCGCCAACGTTCAGGTCAACTACAACGAAGGATGGAACGCTTACCGCGATGCACAGGTTGCAAAAGGAGTCCCACTATACCGCACTCCGCCGCAGGGCTTGGTAGGTGCAACGGCTTATCCACCGATTTCGTTTCATCTGGTGAGTGGGCTGGGGAACCCAAATACCTTTACAGTAATAGGTCGCTTGGTTTCACTTTTCTCTTTGCTTGTGACTGGCGTGTTTGTGGCTTTGATTGTGAAACAAGGTGGCGGCTCGCGGCTCACCGCTATTTTTTCTTTCTTGCTGTATGAAATTGGAATTGCACTCCTCCGAGCAGACCGTATCGGCATGAATGACCCTCAGCTGCTGGGCGAAGCCTTCTCAGCGGCCGGGCTCTATTTTTATGTTCGGAACCCGAACTCGAAGCGCCTCTTGTGGCTCTCAGCTTTCTTGTTTTGCCTGGCAGGTTTCACTAAACCAAATCTAATCGCATTTCCCGCAGCGGTTGCTATCGACCTTCTGGTCCGGTCGCGCCGCTCGTTCCTTACTTGGGCGGGAGCGATGTTGTTATCCGCCGGGATCCTGACCGCAGTAACGGTTTTCATGGACGGCCGTTACTTTCTGAGTCATTTGATGGGTGGCGGGGGGCGAGCCTATTCCTACCACACGGCTTGGAGTCAGTTCCATCACTACGTAGAACGATTTCAATGCTTGCTGGTGATTGCCACGGCTTGGTCGGTTCGTGCTTTTCGGTCACGCTCTGTGTTCGCAAGCGCGTTTGTCTTGGCTCATGGTTTGGCTTTCTTGCTTGGTGGTGGTAATGGCGTCGACCTGAACATATTCTTCAACGGCCTCGCTGCCACAGTCATCGTTTGTGGACTTGCACTCTCTGATCTGAGTCCCGCACGCGAACCATCACCGGCTATCGCTCTGCTCTCTCAAGCAGCGATGATGTTCGCACTGTTCTTCATTAGCATCATGATTTTCGTTCCAGGGCAGCTGCGTCGTGACCGTCAGCAGATGCGACTCCTTTCCGTGAGCGCCGCGGAATTCGACTCTGCTGTAAGTCTCCTGAAGGCAAATCCAGGGCCGGCCATGTGCGAAAGCATTTTGCTCTGCTATGAAGCGGGCAAGCCGCTCGAGTTTGAAGCGTTTGCGGTCCGGGAGCAGGTTCGCACAGGCGCCACTCGCGAAGCCGATGTTCTCGATCTACTTCGATCGCGCCATTTCCGGACGGTACAGATTGAATTGCGTTCCGATGAGGAAAATCTCGGCGATACTGCGTTGCGGACTAGCCTTGCTTCAGACCAAAAGGATCCTGACACGGAAAGAAGGTTTTCTCCGGCCTTCATGAACGAACTTCTAAGGGACTACCATCTTTCATTGCGGACCTCGGCAATGGCGGTTTTTTCAGCGAACTAATAATCAGAGAATTCAGCATAAGCAAAAGTCGCATCGACCGCAGCATACCTCCTGATGCTGCGTTTTATCCGACTGCTTTGGATTGCTACTCTCCCACTAGGAGGAAAAGGTATTCCCGATGGCAAGTCTTTTCCCATGATTAAGTCGGGAATGAAGGGATTCTTCTCATCTGACACCATCAGTGCCAGGCCATTTGCAATAAGCTGTTGTATTGTCAATGAGATACAAGGAATACTCAGCTGGAAGAGTGGCGGGGTAATTGCCTTAGATTTGCCAAGCTAGCCAATATCAACAGTGGCGGTAGCTTGTCCAGAGGTTAATGGAGAAATCCGCATTTGCGCGGGCCGGGCTCCTTCCTGTTAACAAAGTGCGAATTCACGTTCTAGATCCTTTGCTGGACGGCCGTTGGGACGAATTGGTTGCGCGTCATCCCAATGCTTCGGTGTTCCACGACCGTGGTTGGCTGGAAGCCCTGGCGCGCACTTACGGCTACGAACTGTACGTGCTGACCAGCGCTCCTTTTGGCCAGACTCTGGAAAACGGCATGGTGGTGTGCCGGGTCTCCAGTTGGCTCACCGGCGCACGCTTGGTGTCACTGCCATTTTCAGATCATTGCGAGCCAATGCTGCATGAAAGCGAAGAGTCTGAAGACTTCATCCACTGGATGCAGGACGCATGTGATTTGCAGAATTGGAGGTATGTGGAGCTTCGTCCACTGTCCGCTGCCTACCGGGAAGGGCACGGCCTGAAGCCGAATCGTTCCTACTGGTTTCATGAACTGGACCTGAGCCCAACGCTGGATCAGATGTTTGAGCAACTGCACAAGAATTCTTTTCAAAGAAAAGTGCAAAGGGCCGAGCGCGAGGGCCTGTCTTACGAATCAGGGCGTTCGGAACAACTCATGAACGAATTCTACCGGCTTCTCATGAGGACCAGAAGGCGCCAGCAATTACTCCCCCAGCCGCGAGTGTGGTTCAAGAACCTGCTCGAATGCATGAGAGACAAGCTCCGGATTCGAGTTGCCAGGAAAGATGGAACTCCTGTTGCAGCCATGCTCACCCTGCATCATGGATCATCTGTGGTTTACAAGTACGGTTGTTCGGACGAGAAACTTCGCAATCTTGGCGGTATGCCGTTCTTATTTTGGAAGCTAATCGAGGAAAGCAAAGCTTCAGGGGTCGAAAAGATTGATCTCGGCAGGACGGACTTGACGAACGACGGTTTGATCGCCTTTAAAGACCGACTTGGAGCGAGCAAGCGTTTGCTGACCTACTATCGCTACGCAAAAACGGCAAAGCAAGGCATGGCGGCGCTTTCCGATTCACAAGCGCTTCGCCAGTTTTTCTCTTTGTTGCCAGAGACAGTTTGTTCCGCAGCGGGCAGAATCTTGTACAGGCATCTAGGCTGACTATGGCTGAATTCTTGCAGTCGCGATATTGTAAGGAACCATTAATCTGTCTTGGTGCCAGGGTTGCGCCGGTTCTAATCTGCTTGTCCCATGAGGAAAACCGATGAGCACCGGGTCTTCGACGGGACTGGAAACCAGCTCGGACCAAACTCCTCGGGTGGCCCTGGCTGGTGATGTTTCCGTTTCTAAGGCACGCTCAAGGATTCAGATTCCGCCGAGTGAAGCTGTGAATGATCGTTATCGTTGTCCTGAAGGGCTTTTAGACATCGCGTCTAGCGGGCCGCTATCCTCCAGCGCGGGCTTCTTCCGCTTTGGTCAAAGTAGCATCTGCTATGGCCGTTCTCGCGCGACATTTGTTTCGTCGAGCCCTGAATCTTCCATTTATGACGCGGCGGGAGAAGTCGCAGTCGAAGGTACAAAGCTTCTTCTGCCGTTCAATCTGAAGGAAGTCATCGAGAGTCTTCGCCTGGAAAGCTACAGGAACGGAGAAGTCGCGGAAAGCAGCCTCTTCCGGCTTTGCAAGAGACTGTATTACTACTTGCGGCCGTTCACCAATCAAACCGTTCGCAAACAGGTCCAGAAGTTTCATGCCCGCAACTGGAAGAAGCGCGCTTTTCCACAATGGCCCGTCGATACAACGGTTGAAAACGTGTTTGAAACAGTTTTGCTGATGTCGATGAAAGCTGGGGGGCTCGAAAGAGTTCCCTTCGTGTGGTTTTGGCCCAACGGTTCAAATAGCTGCTTGACGATGACACACGACGTGGAAACCAAGGCAGGGCGGGACTTTTGCCCGGCGCTTATGGATCTGGACGACGCTTTCGGGATCAAAGGGGCTTTTGGGATTGTTCCCGAAAAGCGCTATGAAGTCCCCAAGGATTTGTTGGAATCCATGCAAAGCCGCGGATTTGAAGTGGTCGTCCAGGATTTGTACCACGACGGCAGGCTCTTCGACGACAAACAAGAATTCCTGCGCCGTGCCAAAATCATTAATCACTACGGGCGCGAATTTAGTGCTGCAGGTTTCCGTGCGGCTGTGCTCTACCGTAAACCGGAGTGGTACGACGCTCTCGATTTTGCGTTCGATATGTCGTTTCCCAACGTAGCGCCTTTGGATCCGCAACAAGGTGGGTGCTGCACGGTGATGCCGTTTTTCATTGGGGATATGCTCGAGATCCCGGTAACAACGGTACAAGACTACACGCTTTTCCACGTATTGAACGAACGCTCGATCGAACTGTGGAAAGCGCAAACCGACCTGATCCTCAAGAAGAACGGATTGCTCAGTTTCATCGTTCATCCGGACTACGTCTTGCGACCCGATACGCTCGCGGTTTACAAACAGCTGCTGGGTCATTTACAGGGACTGCGCGAAAAGACTCCGATCTGGTGCGCGCTGCCGTCGGAGATCAATGCGTGGTGGAGAGCGCGGAACAAGATGTCGGTCGTCAGGGATGGCGCTTCCTGGCGCATTGTTGGCGAGGGATGCGAGCGCGCAGTTTTGGCTTACGCGAAGAATGTGGATGGCAAAATAGCCTACGAAGTCCCAGGGCCAGCACGGCCTCAATAAGGTTTAGCCGCTAAGCCATTCCGTCATGGAATTTCTGAAAACCAAGCTGCCGGGAGTCTTTGAAATCCATATCGAAGCGAAACCCGACGAACGCGGATTTTTTGCACGCACCTGGTGCCAGAACGAATTCGAATCCGAGGGACTTGCTGGTACGCTCGTGCAGTGCAGCCTGTCGTTCAACAAACGGAAGGGAACTCTGCGGGGCATGCATTATCAGGTTGTGCCCCACGAAGAAACAAAGCTAGTTCGCTGCACGCAGGGAGTAATTTATGATGTGGTGCTCGACTTACGGCCAAACTCTACTGCTTTCAAGAACTGGATCGGCGTCGAATTAACCGCCGAGAAGCGTAACATGATTTATGTGCCGCAAGGCTGCGCACATGGTTTCCTCACTCTCGAAGACCGGTGTGAAGTGCTCTATGAAATGTCCGAGTTCCAGCATGCGGAGTCCGCGCGCGGCGTTCGCTGGGACGATCCGGCGTTTCAGATCAAATGGCCGGCCACAGTCGAAGTGATTTCCGAACGCGACCGAAATTATCCGAATTTCCAAGAAAATTGATGAGCTTGCTGAAAGATTTCGACCAAAGAGATGGCAAAGCGCTCGGCGAAGAACTGCACGGTTTTGCGCGCGAACTCTATCCCATTTGCCGCAGCATCACCGGCGATGGTGTTCGCAGCACCCTCGCGCTAATCCAGGACTGCATTCCACTCCAAATTACGGAAGTGCCCTCGCGCACGCAGGTCTTCGACTGGAGCGTGCCCAGGGAATGGAACATCCGCGATGCATTCATCAAGTGCGCTAACGGCGAGCGCGTTGTGGACTTCACGAAATGCAATCTGCACGTTATGAATTACAGCGTTCCAGTGCACACAAAAATGTCGCTCGAGGAACTCAGGCCGCATCTCTTCAGCATTGCGGGTAGGCCCGATTGGATTCCCTATCGCACTTCCTACTACAAGGAAGATTGGGGCTTTTGTCTTTCGCATAATCAATTGGCGACACTTAAAGATGGAGAGTATGAAGTTTGTATTGATTCAACTCTCCAAGACGGAAGCCTGACTCTGGGGGAGTGCTACCTTCCCGGGCGCACGGCTGACGAGGTTCTGATTTCGTGCCATGTGTGCCACCCGTCGCTGGCAAACGATAATCTGTCAGGCCTGACCGTCGCCACGCACTTGGCGCGGCTTCTCGCGGGTCGGGACCTTCGTTATTCCTACCGGTTCTTGTTCATTCCCGGAACGATTGGGACAATCACCTGGCTCGCCCGAAATCAAGCGGCTGCCGAAAGGATCCGCCACGGTTTGGTTCTGACATGCATTGGAGACAAAGGCTTATTTCATTACAAGAAGAGCCGGCGCGGAAATGAGGAAATTGACCGCGCGATGATGCATGTGCTCTCTCACCAGACGAATTCACCGGAGTTTTTGGAATTCTCTCCCTACGGCTACGACGAGCGGCAATACTGCTCTCCCGGATTCAATCTGCCGGTTGGATGCCTGATGCGCAGCGTGTGGGGAACATTTCCGGAATATCACACATCAGCAGACAACCTGGAGTTCATCCATCCCGCACAACTTGCAGAATCGCTCCGCGTTTGCGTCGCGGTATGCGATGTCTTGGAAAGCAATCGCAGGTATCGCAACCTCAATCCCTACTGCGAGCCACAGTTGGGGAAGCGGGGTCTTTACCGCGTAACGGGTGGCCGGTCGATTGAAGAAGAACTGAACGCGCGGCTTTGGGTGTTGAATTTTTCCGATGGGCAACACTCTCTGCTGGACATTGCGGAACGCTCGCGGATCGCGTTCCCGATGATTCGCGATGCTGCCGATCTGCTGCATGAAAACGGCTTGCTCTCCTTGGTTTCCGAAGATGCTGCGAAAGAGAAGTCTTCGCGCGATGCTGCGCCGAACGTGGCGGTAGCCCGCCGAGCCCAGTCTTGAGCGATACCTGCCGTTTTTTGGTCGTACGCAAAACACATTCCGCAACGGTTTTTGATCCATTTTATTCACAGGAGCTGAACGTTGATGAAGATACTTCTTACCGGCCATAAGGGTTATATAGGAGCGGTCGCTGTGCCGATGCTGCACTCCGCGGGCCACGAAGTCGTCGGCTTTGATACCGACCTTTTTGAAGGTTGCGAGTTTGGGGACGGGCTCGAGAGCATTCCCGAGATTCGCAAGGATATTCGAGACTTGGCGGCAACTGATCTCTTGGGATTCGATGCGGTGATCCATCTGGCTGCCCTGTCGAATGATCCACTTGGCAACCTTGATGGCAATTTGACTTACGACGTCAATCACAAAGCTTCCGTGCATCTCGCCGAATTGGCGAAACAAGCTGGAGTAATGCGTTTTGTATTTTCCTCTTCCTGCAGCACGTATGGCGCGGCGGGAGATGATTTCCTGGACGAAAACGCGGAGCTAAATCCTGTGACTCCCTATGGAGTCTCAAAAGTCCTGGTGGAGCGCGATCTTGCCCAGCTCGCGGATGAGCGCTTCAGCCCGACGTACATGCGAAACGCTACCGCGTATGGCGCATCACCCCGCCTCCGGCTGGACCTAGTGTTGAACGATTTCGTTGCGGCAGCCATGACAACCGGTCGGATCTATATCAAGAGCGACGGAACGCCATGGCGTCCGATTGTCCACATCCGCGACATTATGGCCGCCATGCTTTGCGTACTCGAAGCGCCTCGAGATGCGGTTCACAATCAGACGTTCAATGTCGGCCAGACCGCGGAAAACTACCGCATCAGCGAACTGGCCCAAATAGTTGCAGAGGTCGTACCCGGCAGCCGCATCGAATATGCTCCCGGGGGTGGGCCAGACAAGCGCTGCTATCGCGTCAACTGCGACAAGATCAGGAAGGCCTTGCCCTCATTTGTACCTCAGTGGACAGCCCGCAAGGGCGCTCAAGAACTCTTCGAGGTGTACCGCGCGAATGGATTGACCGCAGACGAGCTGCAAGGTGGGCAGTATTTCCGGATCCACCATATACGGCGGCTTCTGGAATCGGGGAAGCTGGATATTTCGCTGCGGTGGAACGTTTCAGCGCTCCAAAGCTGACTCAGCGCATTACCTTCGATTGCACAGTCCTAGACACAGCGTGCTCTTCCAATGAAAGATCTAAAGCACAAAGTCATCCGGGGCGGCGTTGCGAAAGCGCTCGCTCAGGGAACCAGTCTCGTACTGCGAATGGGTTCCTTGATGGTGCTTGCGCGTCTGCTTGCGCCTAAGGAATTCGGCTTGGTCGGAATGGTGATGGCGTTCACGGGCGTCCTGAATCTCTTTCGGGATTTCGGGCTCTCCACAGCTTCGGTTCAGCGGGGACATGTAACCGACGAACAGATTTCGACTTTGTTTTGGATCAACATCCTGGTTGGGATAGTACTGGCGCTCATTCTCGCGGGTATGGCGCCTTTTGTGGCTGTCTTCTACCACGAGCCCAGACTCGTTTGGGTCTCCGTTGTGTTGGCCACTTCTTTCATCTTCAATGGCGCCGGCGTACAACATACCGCGCTCCTTGAGCGGCAGATGCGTTTCACCGCTTTGGCAACCATCGATATTATCTCGCTGGTTGTAAGCACGGCTGTCGGTATTGGGATGGCGGCTACCGGTTTTGGATATTGGTCTTTGGTAGCCTCCGCGGTCACGCTTCCTCTTGCTAGCACGTTATGCCTCTGGTTCGCGACCGGATGGCGGCCTGGAAAGATTCACCTGCACGAGGAAGTTCATTCCATGCTCCGTTTCGGCGGCGCGTTCACGTTGATCAACTTGATTGTCTACGTCGGTTATAACCTGGAAAAAGTCCTGCTCGGCCGGTACTGGGGGGCGAACGCTTTGGGTCTGTATGGGCGCGCTTATCAGCTCATCAATCTTCCAACCGAGAATCTCAATTCCGCGTTCTGGGGCGTGGCGTTTTCAGGGCTTTCCAGAGTGCGTCACGAGCCTGAGCGCTTCCGCAGCTATTTCCTGAAGGGCTATTCGCTAGTACTGGCCCTGACGATCCCCATGACTATTGGTGCCGCTTTGTTTGCGCACGATATGATTTTCGTTCTCCTCGGGCCGAAGTGGAACGACGTGGCTGTAATCTTTCGCTTGCTTGCCCCGACCATCCTCATCTTTGCCTTGATCAATCCGCTGGCCTGGCTGACTTTCTCACTTGGCATGATCGGGAGGAATCTGAAGATCGTCTTAGTCCTAGCGCCGTTGGTAATCACAGGTTACGTCCTGGGGTTACCTTACGGACCGCGAGGCGTTGCGATCGGTTACTCCGCGCTGATGACAATCTGGTGCATTCCCCATATTGCCTGGTGCGTCCACGGTACGGTTATTTCTCTACGCGATATTTTCGTCAGTGCAAGCCGGCCTTTCATCTCGGGCATCGTGGCTGGAGGGATTGCTCTGGCAGTACAGTTTTTCGTCGGCTCATCCCTGCTCCCACTGCCGAGGCTTATTCTTGAAGTCGCGGTCCTTCTGAGCGCCTATCTGGGCATGTTGTTTTACGTGATGGGGCAAAAGGAAGTCTACTGGAACCTTCTCCGCGGATTCCGGCGGAGCTCCTCGGTGGAAGCGGAAGATACGCTTGTCCCAGCCTAGTTTCGGAGTCCCGACCCTTGCTTGAAAACCCAGTTGTGGCCTCACAGGAGGCGCACATTCCGGTCTTGGCTACATCAGTAGAAAACGAACTCAGCTCTTCGCGGAAGCAGACTCGCTTCACAGAGAAGTCCTGGCTGTGGCTCACTGGCCTGCTGCTCTTGCCGCTCATTGTGGCGGCGGTTCGCTGGATGCTCGATCATCCGTACGGCATCCACTGGGATGAGGCGCTGTACTTCAATAATCTCTTGCGCGACCTTCACAACCTTCACAGCGGAAGCTTGCGGCAGCTTGGCTCGATTCTGATTGGAGGAGACGTTCGCCGTCCGCCCGCGAACCTTCTTCTCTCGCTCCCTTTTGTCGCCGCCGTTGGTTTTCACACCGTCATACCGAGGCTTGTAACTCTTGCCTGCTGGGGCATCACCGGCTGGCTCATCTACCTGACCTCGCGACGGATGGCTGGCCAGTCAGCGGCGGCACTGGCCGTTCTAGTTTTTTGTTTGTCCCCCGAAGTCGTTTCCGCCAGCATTTTCTTCAGCACGGAAGGCCCGTTTTTCATCGCCACCGCTGCAATGCTTTACTTTGCTTCTTTCTACTGGAGCGATGAGGCACAACGTCCACGTGTCTGGATCGGATTAGGGCTGGCAATTGGTCTTGGTTTATTGGCGAAAAGCTCGTTCCTTTTAATTGCCGTGCCCGTTGTGGCGGTCACCATGATTCTGTTCCACCGGCACACTCATTGGAACTCTTCGGCCTGGTCTTCTTTCTTCAAGGCTGGTGCGGTTGCCTTCGTTGTTGCGGCACCCTGGTGGATCAAGAATCTCGGACCTGCCTTGGCTTACACGAAATTCGCCAGGGAGCAGCCGCGTAATTCGCTAGGTTCTCCCTCCCCGGCAATCTGGGCAAAATGGCTTTTCACGGTTGTGGTGAGTTTGATTGGTCCCGCGCTGGCCATTCTGATCGCGATTGTTGGAATTCTGGCGTTCCACAAACTCGTTCTTAGAAAAGAAATCAGCCTCGATCCAGTTCATCGAGCTGCGCTGGCGACATGCAGCTTTGCCATTCTTCCGCTCGTTGCGCTTCAGCTTTCTGGTACCAACCATTTGCTTCGTTATTTGTGTCCCGTGCTCATTCCTTTTGCCATAAGCGTGGGCGTTCTCGCAGAAACGTCCGGCTGGATTCGTTACAGACCAGCACTTGCAATCACCGGCGCGCTCGCTGCGGTGCAGTTACTGATGCTCGTGACTCCGGTAGCTTTTCCGAATCAACAACCGGTGGACCCCGGTTTCTACAATGGCGGCCTTCCTTGGCGAATGATGGTGCGCTTTGAACAGTGGGACTGGAAGCCGCTTCGGGAAATTTCTCAGGGCTGCGGCTTGGACAAGCCCAAGATCGCATTCCTAGGCATGGGCCGTCCCTTGAATCCGCCGCAGATTCTCTACCCCTGGTTTGTCAAGGGACTTTCACCCTCCGATGGAAACGGTTTTTACGAACCGTTGTGGCTGTATCGTTACGAGCAAGGCCCATATGATTGGAACCAGGTCATGAGCTCCGCTGAGCTGAGCGATATTGTTCTTACGGCTCCGACATTCGTCGGGCAAGCCACGGACCGGCAAAATTTCGATAACGAACACAATCGCGAATTCGCGGACCGGCTAGCCAAAGACCCGTTGTTCCAGCCTCCGATTCATCTTCAGATGGGGCGCTTCGAACCTGTGGAAGTCCTGGTATTTGTAAAGAACGGATTTGCGTGTCATTCGCCGACAACCGCCCAAGCCGCGGTAAATTGATTCCGCAACTCGATCGTGGAAATTCAGTCTCACCCTCGCGTAATGCTCCATACTTCTTCAGAGAGCAACCCCATGAACCCGCTCGTTAGTTTCGTCGTGCCGTGTTACAAGCTGGCGCACTTGTTGCCGCAGTGCGTGAACTCCATCCTGCGGCAGTCCTACGTGAGCTATGAAATTCTGATTATGGACAACTGCTCGCCGGACAATACGCCGGAAGTCGCGGCGTCCTTTGGCGATCCCCGCGTGAAGCACGTTCGCAACGAAGAAAATCTCGGGCACGTCCGCAATTTCAACAAGGGCATCACGCTGGCCAACGGAAAATACGTATGGCTGATTTCACCGGACGACTGGCTGCGCGGTGACGATGCGCTAGCGAAGTATGTTGACCTGATGGAGCGAAATCCGGGTGTCGGTTACACCTTCTGCCGCGCCATCGAAGTGCTGGGTTCAAAGGAAACCGGCATCGCAAACTGGACGAATCTTGGCGACCAGGACCGCGTTTGGGAAGGCCCGAGTTTTCTTCTGCGGTTGATTCAGGGAGACTGCGTGGTGCTCTCTGCGGCCATGGTGCGCAAAGAATGCTACGAAAAGTACGGTATGTTTTCGCTCGAGATGCCGCATGCGAACGATTGGTATCTGTGGTGCGTTCTCGCGCTTCATTACCAGGTGGGCTACGTCGCTGAGCCGTTCGTCTTTGTTCGTATGCACGAAGAGAGCCTCACTTCTGCGTTCAATCAAGGAGGCAACCCTCTTTGCCTAATTGACGAACTTACCGCGCTCTGGCGCGCCGCGCATTTAGCCGAAGAAGCTGGCGTGATCTCCGACCGGGGCGCTTTCAATGATTCCATCGCAACCATCGCGGGCCGCGCGCTAACCTACGGTCCACGAGGGCGCTCGATGCCGGGATTGAAAGAAGCCGATTTCGAATCGCTCCTTCGCCAGCATGCCAAAGACGCCAAAGATGAAAAGGATATGCGGGCCCGTGTCCAAATGGTCGTGGGTGATGAGGAATACTGGCACGGCCAAAACAAAAAGGCCGCGCAAGCCTACGGATCGGCGCTAAAGCTGTGTCCTTGGTGGACACGCGCTTGGGTGAAATATTTGCTTTTAAAAACCGGCGGATTCGGGAATTACATCCGGCGGTTCATCCTGGACACGCGGGAATCGCGCGCTGAAGCGCGTAGCTAATTAAGGATCGCAGCAAATGGACATTACCATCGTCTTGTGTACTTACAACCGCTGCAAGTCCTTGGCCACTGCGCTGAATAGCGCCGCAGTGTCTGTGCTTCCGGAATTTATCGAGTGGGAAATCCTGGTTGTGGACAACAATTCCAAAGACACTACGCGCGAAGAGGTCGAGGGTTTCTGCAAGCAACATCCTTCGCGAATTCGCTACATTTTCGAAGCGAAGCAGGGCAAATCCAACGCGCTGAACACGGGAATTCGTGAGGCACGCGGCCACATTCTGGCGTTCATGGATGACGACGTGCGCGTCGAACCCGATTGGCTGGAGAAACTGACTGCTCCGCTGCACGATCCGCAATGGTCGGGTTCAGGAGGCCGGGTGGTCCCGGAATGGTTTCGCCCCGTTCCGCGATGGCTCAATCCCAAAGCCTGGTATGCCGCGGGCCCGCTGGTTCAATTCGATCTCGGTGACAATGCCGGCGAGCTCTTCGAGCCTCCCTTTGGGACCAACATGGCCTTTCGCAAATCTGTTTTTGAAAAGTGTGGAGACTTTCTCCCGGAACTTGGGCCGCGCCCTGGAAGCGAGATTCGCAACGAAGATACGGAATTCGGCGCTCGCGTGCTGGCGGCGGGAGAGCGGCTCCGCTATGAGCCTTCCGCCATCGTTCATCATCCTGTGCCGGATAATCGAATTGACAAGAAGTTCTTTCTGGCCTGGTGGTACCACAAAGGCGGCGCAAGCATTCGCCAATTTGGAGTGAGGCCCGGCACGAAATATTACGTCGCAGGCGTTCCTTTATACTTGTTTCGCAATCTCGTTGTGTGGACGCTGAAGTGGATGCTGTCCTTCGGTCCGTGGCAGCGATTTTCAAACAAGCTCAACGTCTGGACAAAGGTGGGCGAAATCGTGGAGTGCCACCGCAACCCGCTAGCTGCAAAGAAAATGGAAAATTTCGGCCCACAAGCAGCACGTACCGCAGTAGCGAGCGACGGGCGGTAAGACTGTGATCAGGGAGTTCGGAATTGCAGAGTAAGACCAGCTTGAATTCTTCAGGGCGCGCAGCGGGACTTGTGAAAAACCTCCCGTCGCGCGAGAAGTTGCTCTGGATGTACGAGCACCTGACGCTCATTCGCGAATTCGAGGAGCGGTTGAAGTGGCTCGTCGAAACGGGCGTGCCCTTCGGTGCCGTGCACTACTACACAGGCCAGGAAGCTTGCGCGGTGGGAGTCTGCGCCGCGCTGGAACCGAGTGATTGGATCGCCTCCACGCATCGCGGCCATGGACATTGCATCGCCAAGGGCGTGGAAGTCCATCGCATGATGGCTGAACTTTACGGGAAAACGACGGGAAGCAATCGCGCCAAAGGTGGCTCGATGCACATTACGGATGTGCGCGTCGGCATGCTGGGCGTGAATCCGATCGTTGGAATGGGCGTTACTCACGCGGTTGGCGCGGCGCTTTCGGCCAAAGTGCGCAAGACCAGCCAGGTCGCCGCAGCATTCTTCGGCGAAGGCGGGGCGAGCATCGGAGCCGTCCACGAAGCGATGAACCTCGCTGCCATTTGGAAACTCCCGGTCCTTTTCGTTTGCGAAAACAATGGCTACGCACAAGCGACTCCTGTGGAGTACGCCGTTTCCGTACCGCGTATCGCCGACCGCGCCCCAGCCTATTCGATGCCGGGCGTGACTGTTGACGGGCAAGATGCGATCGCAGTTTGGGAAGCGGCTGCGACTGCTGTTGAACGAGCCCGCCGTGGCGAAGGGCCCTCACTCATCGAGTGCATGACCTATCGCTATTACGGCCATCATCAGGGAGACGATACTGCGCGCTATCGCACGCGCGAAGAAGAGCAAGCCGCACGCGACCGCGATTGCATCCGCCGCTTCCGCGAACAAATGCTTGATCAGCATTTGCTGACCGCGGGAGAACTCGACGCCATTGAGTTAGCGAATCGCAAGAAGATTGACGAAGCCGTGGCTTTTGCAGAATCGAGTCCGTTGCCTCAACCCGCGGATCTTTTCACTGACGTGTACGTTCCGGCGCGCGACGGAGAGCGGCAATGACCACGACCGCCGTGCGAGAACTCAGTTATGGCCAAGCCATTAACGAAGCCATTCGACAGGAAATGCGCCGCGACCCCAACATTATTGTCATGGGGGAAGACGTTGCCGGAGCCGCAGGCCGCGCGCATCTTGGTTTTGTGGACGCTTGGGGCGGGCCTCTTCGCGCCACTCGGGGCTTGATTACTGAATTTGGCTCCGAACGCATCCTCGACACTCCTATCGCGGAAATGGGTTTTCTCGGAGCGGGAGTTGGCGCGGCGATGGCTGGACTTCGTCCGATTGTCGAAATCATGTTCGTGGATTTAATTGGCTGTTGCTACGACCAGATTATGAACCAGGCCGCTAAAATGCATTACATGATGGGTGGTCAGGTCGACCTGCCGCTGGTGATTCGCACCGCTTACGGGACGCGCGGCGGCGACAATCGGACTTACGGCGGCGGCGCAGGCGCGCAGCACTCGCAAACTCTTTATGCAGTCCTGGCGCACATTCCTGGCCTAAAAGTGGTCGTTCCTTCCACAGCCTATAACGCGAAAGGGCTGACCATTTCCGCGATCCGCGACAATGGCCCGGTGATCATCCTCGAACACAAATTCCTGGGCCTGCGCGCCAAAGGCCCCGTTCCCGAAGAATCCTATACTCTGCCCATTGGCCGCGCGGAAATCGTGCGCGGAGGACGAGACGTCACACTCTGCGGCATCGGCCGCATGACTCACATTTGCAGCGAAGCGGCCGAATTACTCTCAGCCGAGGGTATCGACGCCGAGGTCGTAGACGTCTTGACTCTTTCACCGCTCGACGAAGACACGATTCTGGAATCCGTTTCTCAAACGCGCCGCTTGGTTGTTGTGGACGAAGATACGCCGGTCTGTTCTGTGGCTCGCGATATCGCCGCACGCGTTGCCGACAAAGGATTCGACAATCTAGACGCGCCGATCAAGACCGTCACCGCTCCTGATACTCCTGTTCCTTTCTCTGCGGTTTTGGAAGCCCATTACACACCGGGACCAGCGCAAGTTATCTCCGCGGTCCACGAAATGTTTGGAAGAGGAGCCTGAGTCGCGTGGCCCGAGCGATTGTCATGCCCAGCATGGGAATGTACACCGAAGAGGGAGTCCTGACCGCGTGGTTGCGCCCCGGTGGCACGCGCGTTGCCATGGGCGACCCCGTTGCGGAAATCACCACGGAAAAAGCGACCTTCGAGATTCCCGCCCCGGAAGAAGGCATTCTGCATCCCGTGGCAACTATTGGCACAAGTCTCAAAGTGGAAGCTCTCATGGGCTATATTTTGCGCAATGGAGAAGCGGCGCCAGGTGCTGCCGATGGTGTGGGCCCAGCCCAAACCCTTGTACCATCGAGGGGAAACACGCCGGGTCGAGAATCAGATGTGCCTTCCCCGGGGGCGCTGCGCGCCAGTCCATTGGCGAAGAAGCTCGCGGCACAACATGGAATCAATCTCCAGCAAGTGAAGGGAACTGGTCCTGGCGGTCGCATTGTTGAAGCCGACGTTTTGGTGCTGGTTTCAAAACCAGCCCCTGCAGAGCAAGCTTCGGTGCCCGCCACCGACAAGCCTGCTTCAGAGCGCATCCCGCTCGCCGGCCTACGTCGTTCTTTGGTCGACCGTTTGCTCACGACATTATCCACCGCGGCTTCTACGACGCTCACCCGCGAAGTGAATGCGGACATTTTAGTCGCCGCTCGCCGCGCGCTTTCAGAAAAACTAGGCCAGGCGCCTTCCTATGACTCGCTGTTCATCAAACTCTTTGCCACAGCTCTACACGAACGGCCGGATCTCAACGCAACCATTGAGAACGACTGCATCGTACGATTCAAGGAGATCAATGTCGGTTTTGCCGTGGCTGCTCCCGGCGGCTTGATCGTTCCCGTGATCCGTAATGCAAACTCCGCGTCATTCCGCGAAATTGTCGGCGCAGTCAAAGATTTAACCGATCGTGCACTCAGCGGCCGCCTGCAGCCGTCGCATCTCGAGGGTGGCACGGCAACCATTAGCAATCTCGGTCTGCATGGTATTGACGCCTTCACGCCAATTCTCAATGGCGCGCAAGCCGCCATTCTTGGCATTGGAAGAATCGTTGAGCGTCCCATTGCGCGCGGGGGACAACTGGCTGTGGGCCACACTTGCGTCTTGAGCCTTACCTTTGATCATTGCGTCGCGGACGGAGCGCCAGCCGCGCTTTTGCTGGATGCCGTCGCCCGGCATATGACTGACGAATTATTCTTCCACTCTCTCGTCTAGGCTGTGAAAGGGCAATATGAGTAGCGTATCCCAAGTCGATCTTACCAAACTGGCCAGGCGCATCCGCAAACATTGTGTAAGGATGACCGGAACGGCCAACGCTTCGCATGTGGGTGGCTCATTGTCCGCCGCCGATTTGCTGGCCGCGGTGTACGGCCGCGCGCTCCGTTACGATTCCCAGCGTCCCGATTGGCCCGACCGCGACCGCTTCATCATGAGCAAAGGACACGCCTGCTCTGCCCTCTACGCCGTTCTTGCCGAAAGTGGCTATTTTCCGGTCGAGCGCCTCGAAACCTTTTATCAAAACGGTTCGCCGCTGGCCGGTCACGTCATGCACAAGAATGTTCCCGGCGTTGAACTTTCCACCGGCTCGCTCGGTCATGGACTTCCTGTTGCCACGGGCATGGCTATTGCCGCCAAGCGCGACGGCCGCCCCAGCCGCATTTTTTGCCTCATCAGCGACGGCGAATGCGATGAAGGCTCCGTGTGGGAGGCGGCACTCTTCGCGCCTCACCACAAGCTCGACAATCTCATCGTCCTGGTGGACTACAACAAGATCCAGAGCCTCGGCGCAGTCAAAGAAGTAATCGACTTGGACCCTCTGGCTGACAAATGGCGTGCCTTCGGCTGGGCCGTTCGCGAACTGGATGGTCACGACGTTAACGCGGTGGAACAAGCTGTCACGCAAGTGCCATTCGAAACCGGGCGTCCGAGCTGCATTGTCGCCCACACCGTCAAAGGCAAGGGCGTCAGCTACATGGAGAACAAGCTGCTCTGGCACTACCGCGCGCCCATGGGCGACGACATGACCAAAGCGTTGGCGGAATTGGACAACGGCCAATGAGAACCGCATTTATCAAAGAACTGTTTGAACTGGCCAAACAGGACGAACGCATCGTCCTAGTCGTCGGGGATCTAGGATTTGGTGTCGTCACTCCTTTCATGGAGCAACTCCCCAAGCAATTCATCAATGCCGGCGTTGCCGAACAAAATATGACTGGCCTCGCCGCGGGCATGGCCCTGAGCGGGAAAATTGCTCTCACCTATTCCATTGCAAATTTCCCCACGCTGCGTTGTCTCGAGCATGTGCGCAACGATGTTTGCTACCACAACGCCAACGTCAAAATCGTTTCGGTGGGCGGCGGCTTCACCTACGGGGCCATGGGCGCGACCCACCATGCCGTCGAAGACATTGCTGTGATGCGCTCTTTGCCAAACCTGGTGGTTGTCGCTCCGGGTGATCCCCCGGAGGCGCGTGCCGCGACGCGAGCGGTTATTGCTTATCCGGGGCCTTGCTACCTGCGTCTCGGCAAAGCTGGTGAACCAATTGTCCATCAATCGCCCATCCAATTTGAACTGGGCAAAGCCATTCGCATGCGGGAAGGGAAGGACGTTACGCTGATTTCTACCGGCGGCATTCTTCTGAACGCCGTTCGCGCCGCCGATTTGCTGGCGAAAGAGGGCATCCAAACGCGCTTGCTGAGCATGCACACAGTGAAGCCTCTTGATGCGGAAGCCGTTCTTGCCGCCGCGCGCGAGACGGAAGCGATTTTCACGGTCGAAGAACACAGCGTTCTGGGCGGCCTCGGTAGCGCCGTGGCAGAAGTGCTCGCCGAAGCCGACGGCGTCAAAGTCCCCTTCAAGCGCATTGGCCTCCCCTCGGCGTTTTCTCCCCACATCGGCACCCAGGAATACATGCAGGAAATGCACGGACTGACTGGAGAGGGCATAGCCAAGACCGTGACAGCGAATTTGCGCGCAATGACAGGCACTCTGATTCGAAACGGGCGGTGACGGATTACATGACAAGAATCGCGGATCAACCTAACGAAATTTCATCGGGAGAAAGAATGAGTTCGAAGAAGAATTCCGGCTGCCGCTTCTGCGGAGCCACGCTCGAGCACACCTTTGTGGATCTTGGCGCTTCCCCCCTGGCGCAGAGCTTCCTCAGCCAGGACCAGCTCAGTCACATGGAGCCGTTTTACCCGCTGCACGTCTATGTTTGCGGCCGGTGCTTCCTGGTCCAGCTTCAAGAGTTTGTCGCGCCCGAGAATATTTTCAGCGACTATCTCTATTTCGCTTCGTATTCCGACAGTTGGCTCGCGCACGCCAAAGCCTATACCGACCTGATGGCGCAGCGCTTCGCAATTAACGAGAAAAGTCTCGTCGTGGAAATTGCAAGCAACGACGGCTATTTGCTGCAATATTTCGTTGAAAAAAAGATCCCCGTCCTGGGTGTGGAACCTGCCGTCAATGTCGCTGCCGTTGCCGTGAAGAAAGGCATTCCCTCGCTGGCAAGATTTTTCAATAGCGATACCGCGCGCGAACTTGTTGCCAAAGGCCAGCAAGCCGACCTGCTTCTTGGCAACAACGTGCTGGCCCACGTGCCCGACATCAACAATTTCGTCGCTGGAATGAAAATTCTATTGAAGCCCACCGGCGTCATCACCATGGAATTCCCTCATCTCATGCGCCTAATGGAGGAAAACCAGTTCGATACGATTTACCACGAACATTTTTCTTATTTTTCTTTCCTTGCCGTCGAGAAGATTTTTGCCGCGCATGGGCTGACACTCTTTGACGTTCAGGAACTTCCCACGCACGGCGGCTCGCTTCGCATTTTCGTGCGCCATGCTGAAGATTCTTCCAAGCCCGTCGGCCCGCGCGTAACCGACCTCCGCTCGCGCGAGCAAGCCGCGGGCTTCGATCAGCTCGAAACCTATTCGCGTTTTGCCGAGCAGGTCAAACAAACCAAGCGTAAGCTGCTGGAATTTTTGATTCATGCCAAGCAGAGCGGCAAGAAAATCGCCGCGTACGGCGCCGCCGCCAAAGGCAACACGCTTCTAAACTACTGCGGTATTCGCACAGATTTTCTCGATTACGTCGTCGATCGCAGCCCTTATAAGCAGAGCAAGCTTCTCCCCGGAGTGCGCATTCCCATTTATCCGCCTGAGCACATCCGGGAAACTCGCCCCGACTATCTGCTCATTCTCCCTTGGAACTTGAAGGACGAGGTGATCAAGACCAATGCCTACATACGGGAATGGGGCGGCCAATTCGTGGTTCCTATCCCCGAAGTGAAAGTCTACTGGTAGCCCTACGAGACAGTTCTGGAAGTTCTAGAACATAGCGCTGAAAAACTAAGAAGACTTTGAGCGGAAACAGGATACTCACTATCTCCTGCTCAGTTCCCACACTCGGTTTGATGCCCAATGATCTTGGATTTAACTCTTTCTTTTTCATGGGGTTAACCCTGTAGACCCTTTGGAAGGGAGATTGCTCCACCGCTCCTAGCCGGTACTGTCCTCAATACCGATGGAACAGCCTTGCGTGCTTTTGAGACTAGCTAGGCAGCCGAAGGCCAGTCAGTCCTAGCGGATTCGGGGCCAGCCAGACTTGAGTGGTGTGGGGTCTAGAGATTTCAGACCGAACTGATGTTTCTCGAAGGGAAGAGTTTGCCGGTAACCGGAAACAGGGTGTGCCGAGTGCCGCCTGACGCTCACAAACGGTCTGTGAGTCAAAAAAACGCTTTTATTTTCGGAGGATGTCTGATGTTGATTAGCTTGCGCCGCAATTCCTCGGCAATTCGCACCTGCATTGTTCGCTTGTCTGCTCTCCTGCTTCTCCTTTTGCTGGGAGGAGTATTCGGTCAGGCTGAGGCCGCTGGTATTACCCTAGTCCAGCACGTCGCAAAAGATGCTGGCACAACCACGACCTCCACGCTCGCCTTTGCCAGCGCGAATACCTCGGGAAGTTTTATCGCTGTAGCCATTCGCGGCGGCCTCTCCAATTCGCAGGTTTTCACCGTCACTGACTCGAACGGCAACACCTACAAGAAAGCGGCTCAGGTAGGTTTTACCGTAAGCGCGGTTACAGGCGCCGTTTACTACGCCGAGAACATTAAGGGAGGCGCGAATACTGTAACCGTGTCGATGACCGTTTCCGGTCCGTTGCGCTTTGCCATTTTGGAATACTCCGGAGTAGCAACAGCGAATTCCTTGGACGTCATCGCGACGGCGACTGGTGTTGGCACAGCCGTAAGCAGCGGGAACGCGACCACCACAGTCAGCGGCGATCTTTTGTTTGGCACTGTCTCCACGGCAGATGCCGCCACATGGACCGCAGGAACCAGCTATACCATCCGCGATCAAATTCCTTCACCACCGAACGCCAAATTCATCACCGAAGATCAGATCCAGGCAGCCGCAGGAACCGCCGCCGCGACAGCGACTCTGGCCGCATCCGGCAACTGGGGTGTCGTATTTGCAGCGTTCAAACCGGCAGGTGGCGTTGCGGGCACCCCGGCGACCATTGCAGCGACGGCTGGTACTCCACAGAGCGCCACCGTTGGCGGCGCGTTCGGAACCCAGTTGCAAGCGACGGTGAAGGATTCCTTCAACAATCCGGTGAGCGGCGCCACCGTAGCCTTTGCGGCTCCCGGTAGTGGTGCCAGCGGCACGTTTGCAGGCGGGGTGACCACGGCAACGACGAATGCGTCAGGTGTTGCGACGTCGGCGGTTTTCACTGCCAACAGCACAGCGGGTTCTTACACGGTGATGGCGACGGTTTCTGGGGTAGCC
>DATEGP010000109.1:0-17644 GCA_035280045.1 Candidatus Acidiferrum sp. | reverse complement strand
GCGATGACCACAATTCCCGCGAGCCAGCCGAGCACATGGGCAATGCGGATTTCTTTTACATTCATGGGCTTCCGGTCCACATAGATTTTTCCAAGTACAAATCCCAGGACAAACCCTCCACCGTGAGCGTAGTTATCGATCCCGATGGGCATCAGCCCGATGGCGAACAGGAGAATGACGGATCTGATCAGGCGGGACCGCAACTCACGCATGAAAGCGCCTCCGCGCTTCGTGGTGATGGCGAGCATCGCGCCGACCAGGCCCAGGAGCGCGCCGCTGGCTCCCAGGGAGTGATGGTTTGTGAACGCGCTCACCAGGAAACCGAATACGCCAGTAAGCACGTAGAGGAACAAGTAGCGCGCTGAGCCGTAGACTTCCTCAAGAGGCGGCCCGAGTTGCATCAGGGCCATCATATTGAAGCCGATGTGAATCAGGCCACCGTGCAAAAACATGGCGGTGACCAGTCGCCACCACTCGTTCATGTAGAAAATGGCGAAAGGAAAGCTGGAGCCCAGCCGGTACTGCGTCTCGCCGCCCATTCCCCACAGAATGGATGAAGCCCCTCCGCCGCCGGCAGCGGTGAGGGCCATCCAACTGACGCCGAACATCAGAATATTTGCGACGAGGAGGACAGTCGTGACGGGTGCTTCGTTATCGCCGAAGATTCCGGAAAGTTTTTTGCTCAGGGCGGCGAGAGAAAAGCGAAGGCTGGCGCCGCACTCGTGGCAGCGGGTGGCGTTGATGCCCACGAGCGCGCCGCAAGCGGGGCAAAGCTTCGGGCGGGGCTGCTGTTCGCCGCCGCCAAAAAACCCGCGCATCGCATTTTTCCAGCGTTCCAAGCGCCACTGCCAACGGTAGGGTAGGGTCAACCGTCCTCCTTGCGAGCGGGAATGGGCGTTTCTATAATACAGAAAAGGCCCAGAATGTCGCGGAGGGAACACAAGAGGTAGCCAATGGGGAGCTTCGAGGAATTCGGAAAGCGCATTGATAACGAAGTCGCCCGGCTGAAAAGCATGAAAAACTTTGAAGATTTCGGGAAACGCGTGGACGAAGAACTCTCGCGCATCAAGAGCTTTTTGAAGGAAGATGTTGCGCCGGAGACGGAAAAGCGGACAGCGCAGTTTTTGCGCGAAGTGTCCGAGAAATTGGCCGAAGCGGCGAGCTGGGTCGAAGAGCGCAACGCCGCGCGAGATTCGCAGAAACCGAAAGATTCCTCCCAGTCCTAAAACGGGCGGTCCTTGAAAAACTCACTCCAGAGCAACGCAAGCCCTGGGAGCGGGCGTCGAGTTCCCGCGTCGCCTCGCAGGGCCCGGAAGGCGGGCAAGCGTCGAACCCGTGCGGCCGACGTGAAGCGGCTGCGCCGAATCCTTTACCTCGGTTCCACAACGTTGTTTTTGCTCGCGCTGCTTGGATCGGGATGTGCAGGACGCAAGCCGATCGCGGGGCGGCAGCCAGCGCCGACGCCGCCGTCGAACACTCCACTGGGCACGGCGGAATCCGCAAAGCGCTCGACGGACGTGCCGGAAACGACAAGGCGCGACAGGCCGATGGCGGCGCCCGCTCCGGCCGGGTACACCGAAGAAGGAAACGCTTCGTGGTATGGCGAGCCGTTCAATGGGCGGCGCGCTTCAAACGGCGAAATCTACGACATGTATAAACTGACAGCGGCGCACCGCACGCTACCGTTCGACACCAAGGTGCGGGTGACGAATTTGAATAATGGGAAAAGCACGACAGTGCGCATTACAGACCGCGGACCGTTTGTGGAGAACCGGATTATTGATCTTTCGTTGGCGGCTGCTCGGGAGATTGATTTGGTCGGGCCGGGAGTCGCGCCGGTGCGCGTGGAAGTGCTGGGCGGCAACAACGTGGACATTACGGCGGGATTCTTCACCGTGCAGGTGGGAGCCTTCAAGGACCGCGGAAATGCGGAGCGGCTGCGCGACAGGCTGAATGCGTCGTACTCGCCGATTTTCATCCAGCAATACGACGCGCCTGAGGGAACGTTCTACCGGGTGCGCGTGGGCAAGATTTCCGGAGAGGATTCCGCGCAACAGTTCAGCGAGCAACTGCGCACGCGCGAGGGCTTTACGCCGTACGTCACGCGCCTGGATCCGGAAACGCCTGCGGGAGGGACGCGATGAAGGCCGACTGCTTGTTCTGCAAGATTGGCGCAAAGCAAATTCCTTCGAAGATTGTTTATGAGGATCCCGACCTGTTTGCGTTTGAGGACATCAGCCCGCAGGCGCCCACGCACATCCTGATTTGCCCGAAGAAACATTTCGAGTCCCTGACGGACGCGAGCCCGGAGGATCAAGCGGTGCTTGGGCGGCTGCAACTGGTTGCCGCTCAACTGGCGCGCGAGCGGAAACTCCTCGGCGGTTACCGGACGGTGCTAAACAATGGCGAAGGGGCAGGGCAGTCGGTCTTTCATCTGCATTTGCATTTGCTGGGCGGGAGACAATTTCGCTGGCCCCCGGGGTAGGTAGGTTTTCAGTTCTCAGTTTTCAGTTCACAGTCGGATAGAAGGGGAGAAGTTTGCTGGCGAACCTTTGCCCTGACGCAAGACCATTTTGTACCTACCATTTGCACTAAAGCGCCACGAATATCACGGCATGGAAATCAAGATACGCCGAGCCTGCGCAGCGGACTTGAAGCACATTCTTCATCATCGCCTTGCGATGTTTCAGGAGATGGGATTCCGCGACAGTACGGTTGTCGATCAAGTGGAAGCTGTTTCGCGAGAGTATTTCACGGCGGCGCTCCCGAAAGGGACTTACGTTGGTTGGATGGCAGAAGACTCGAGCGGGCAAGTGGTTGGTGGCGGCGGGATCGTGGTTGCGGACTGGCCTGGCTATCCGGGAGAGAAACTGGCTAAACGGGCGTGGATTTTGAACATGTACACGGAGCCAGGAGCAAGGCGCCTGGGAGTCGCCAGAGAATTGATGCGGGCGATGGTCGAGTGGTGCCGAAGCGCCGGATACGGCTCGGTTTCGCTGCACGCAAGCGAGGCCGGGCGTCTACTCTACGAAGGGCTGGGCTTTCGACAGACAAATGAATTGAGCCTGAAGCTCGCGTGACTCTTGTTGCCGGGTTGGACTGGCGCGAGATTAGGAACCTGCTAGCTCCTTGTTTCATCAGTGAAGAAACTCTTCCCCATGCGCCCCCCTAACCAATAGGCGAGAGTCAAGAACGCAGTGAACAAGTGTTATTGACGATTCCTTCCTACCTTGTAACAATAAATGTACCTTGACTTGGCGCAAGGCGAACATGACGATAATAGTGAATACTCACGTAAAGGTTGCTGACGAAGTGTGGATCGCCGCTGCTCTCCTCCATAGGGAGCATCAGCAAACGATCGACTTTTCCATTGAAGAAATAGTGGAACGGGCTCGCAAAGAAGGTCTATATAAGCCCCTGCGACCCGGCGTCTACGTTCACGTCGTACAACATTGCGTGGCAAACCGGCCTGCGAATCCGGGCCGTTACCGAATGCTTTATGAGACTTCGCAAGGGCGTCGCCGCCTCTTCCAGAAGGGTGACACTTTTCATCCTGATAGAGAAGGAGGAAAAACGACCCCGAGGCGTGAGGATCTTCCGGAAAACTATGTTGACCTTTTGGATTGGTATGACGAATGGGAGCGAAAAAACTCCCAAGACCGAATCAAAAACGACCCGCTTCTCAAAGCAATAGGATCGGGAAAGCACCTCTGGACCGATGAAACCCCCGATGAGTATGTCAACCGGCTCCGCGAGGGCTGGGAATGAGCCGGATTTTCTGGGACACCAACGTCTTCATCTATCTTCTTGAGGGGTCCGGGAAGCTGATGGTTGAGGCGAAGGCTCTGAGGAACAAAATGCTTGTCCGGGGAGACGAGCTAATGACCTCGACCATCACTCTAGGAGAGGTGCTGGTCAAGCCGATTGAGCGTGGAGACGCAAAGGCGGTCTCTTTCTATGAGAATCTGCTCAAGACGACAGCGAGGCTGCTTCCTTTTGAGGAGAAAGCGGCAATCGTTTACGCGCGGCTTCGCCTCGATCGATCCCTTCGTCCTCCCGACGCCATACAGCTCGCGTGCGCTGCCACGGTGGGCGTGGATCTCTTCATTACAAACGACACGCGACTGCACACTAAACACGTCCCCGGGATTCAGTTCATCGTGCCGCTCGATCGCGTCCCTTTCTAATACTGGCCAGGGACTTACCGGCAAGGAGGGCGGAGCGAAATGCTCTGCCCAGCTTTGCGAACGAAAGTTCTCTGATCTCCTTTGGCAAGCCTTATAATCGCGTCCACTTGGAGGCTTCTTGTTGAAGAAAGTGATGATGCTTGCGGCAGTAGCTGCAGTGATTTGCGCTTGTGTGCCTGTTCACGTCGGGGCGCAGCAAAATTCGCCGGAGAAAGAACAGATTCTTTGGCAGAAGCTGGGAGCCACGGTCAATGATGTCGACGGCAAGCTCGACGGTGTGCTTGCGGTGGCTATCTTGGATCTGTCCTCGGGCCAGAAATATTTGCTGCATGCGGATGAAGTAATGCCAACGGCGAGCTCGATCAAGATCGCGATTCTCGCCGAGCTCTACCGGCAGGTGCAGCAAGGCAAGGTCAAGCTGACGGATTTTTACACGCTGCAACAGTCGGACATGGTGGGAGGTAGCGGAATCACCAGCGTGCTCACGCCGGGAATGACCAAGCTGACGCTGCGGGACGTTGCGGGGCTGATGATTTCCGTGAGCGACAATTCGGCGACCAACGTCATCATTGACCGCATCGGGATGGAAAACGTAAACGCGATGCTCGACTCGCTGGGGCTGACGCATACGCGCCTGCGGCGGAAGATGATGGACATTAAAGCGGCTGCGGAAGGCCGCGAAAACGTGGCTACGCCTCGCGAAATGATGATGCTGCTCGAAAATCTCTATCGCGGCAAGGTGTTGAACAAGCAGATGACGGGGGACTATTTCAATCTGTTGAGCGTGCACAAGGAAAGCTACATCCCTCGAGATTTGCCGGAAGATTTGAAGGTGGCAAACAAGCCGGGCGAACTGGAAGGGGTGCGCAACGATTCGGGAATTGTTTTTACGGGCAAACGGCCTTACGTCATCAGCGTGATGACGTCGTACTTGCGGCGGGAACGAGACGGCGGCGACGCGATTACAAAGATTTCCGATGCGGCTTACCAGATGTTTGATCGTTTAAGCCGCGCATCGGAATTGGGGCGGGTGATCTCGCCGCACGACACGGGAAATCCTTGAGAGAGTCACTACACAGCCGCGTTCCGTTCCTATTAGGGCGCGACCACGTCTTTTAGTTTTGTTTTGACCTGGACGGCGGAAAGGCTTGAAGCATCCCAGCCGCCGCCAAGCGCTTTGATCAGCAGAACGCTGGTAACTAAACGCTGGCCCCGAATCACCGCAAGCTGCTGCTCGTTACTCAATAGCGTTTGCTGGGCGGTGACGACATCGAGGTAACTGACGAGGCCGCCGGTATAGCGGTCCGTGGAGATATTCAGCGTGCGCCGGGCCGCGTCCACAGCCTGCTCCTGCGAATGAAAAGCCTGATCGAGCACGATCAGGCCTGTAACGTCGTCCTGCACTTCGCCGAAGGCGCTAAGAACGGTGTTGCGATACCCAGCGACGGTGGCATCGTAGCCCGCTTTGGCGAATTGCACCTGCGCGCGGCGCGAGCCGCCGGTGAAGATAGCTTCGGCGGCGTCAGCTCCTACAGCCCACACCGTACTTTGCACGTTCAGAAGCTTAGCGATGTCCGTGGCCTGCCATCCGCCATTCGCAAAGAGATTCAGCGAGGGGAAGTAAGCGGCGCGGGCAATGCCGATTTGCGCGTTGGCAGAAGCCATCTGGCGCTCGGATTCGGCGATGTCCGGGCGTCGCTCGAGAAGGTCCGAAGGCAGTCCGGCATCCAGCGCGGGAGGCTCGGCATTCACTTCCTTCGGCGCGAGATGAAAATCGGGAGCAGGTTGCCCGAGCAGAACGGCAATCGCATCCTCGAACTGCTTTCTTTGTTGTTGAAGCAAAATGGCTTGCGTCCGCGTGGTGTTGAGAAGCGTTTCTTCCTGCGCCACGTCGAGGCCGGAGGCAAGACCGCCTTTGTGACGCGAGTCCACCAACTGCAGGCCTTTTTGCAGAGTCTCGACTGTGCGATTCAAAATTCCTAACTCGGTGTCCAGCTGGCGTACGGTGAAATAGTCTCCCGCAAGCTCTGAAGTGATGACCAGGCGCACGTTTTCCAGATCCGCGGCGGTCGCCTGATAGGCAGCCTGTGCAGCTTCGATGCTGCGGCGGCGCCGGCCAAACAGGTCGACTTCGTACCCTGCCGTGAACGGCAGGGTATAGCTGCTCTGAGTAACCGGAGCGACAGCAGGCAGATTAAAACTTGAGGGGCGATTGCCTGAGAGGCGCTGGCGCTCTGCCTGAGGTGCGGTGGCGAGCGTTGGAAACTGCGTTGCGATTTGCACTGCTGCGGAAGCGCGCGCCTGCTCCAAGCGAGCGGCGGCAATCTTAATAGTCTGGTTGGCGTCGAGCGTCTGCTTTTCGAAGGCGTTCAGTTCTTCGTCGTGGAAAACGCTCCACCATTCACCCTTAGGCACGCCATCCTTTGGAGCGCCCGCGCGCCAGGGTTCCGGGACGTCCCACTTGGCAGGCACGGGAGCGGATGCGCGCTGATACTTTGGCCCCACCGTGCAGCCGGCAATCCATAAGAAGACAATACTGCCGTTCAGTACAGCGAGATGCTTTGCTCTAATCATTCTTATTTGTTGGAACCCTGCGCGGGCGCCGGCGCAGCGCTATTCACGGCGATTTCTTTCACCCGAACTTCCTGGCCTTCTTCAAGAGAATCCGCGGGGTTCAGGACGATCCAGTCGTCCTTGTCCAGTCCCTGCAAAACCTCAAGGCTCGTGCCATAGTCGCGGCCCACGGTAATCTGCCGCAGGTGAATTTTGTGATTGGCGTCCACCACTACCGCCCGAAGCCCTTCCGAACGGAACAGCAAGGCGTTCACGGGGACCTGGAGCCGCGAGCCGCTAACCTTGACCTCCAGATGCACCTGCGCGTATCCGCCGGGGAGCAGAGCGCCATCGCGGTTGGGAACGTCCACCTCGGTGTTGAGTGTGCGCGTGGCAAGGTCGATGGCCTCCGCTGTACGGACGACTTTGCCTTCAATTTTTTTGCCCGGATATTGAGTGAGTTCGAGATATGCACCCAGCCCGGGATGAATAGTGTTGGCGTAGATTTCCGGTACGCGCACGTAAACGCGCAGGGGGCTGGTCTGCGCCAGGGAAAACAACTGTTGCGAGGAGCCGGTATTCCCGGCGTTGATCAGCGTGCCAATGTCCACGTTGCGGCGCGTAATCACGCCGGAAAACGGAGCGTAGATGTGCTGGAACGACTTCATCTGCTCCAGGCGGTGCACGTTGGCATCCGCGGACTGAACGATAGCGCGCTTGGCGGCAAGGTCGCCGGCGGCGTTGTCAACTTCCTGCTTGGAGACGCCGTCCGTCTTCAAGAGCTCCGCGTAACGGGAAGAAGTGATTTCAGAAAGGTGGGAGTTGGCCTGGGCCGTCGCGAGGTCCGCGCGCGCTTGGAAAAGCTGCTGATCCACTTCGGGAGTGTCGATATCCGCGAGCAGATCGCCTTTTTGAACGCGGCTGCCGATGTCGTGATACCACTTCTGCAAGTAGCCGTTGGTACGTGCATAAATGGGAGCCTCGACAAAAGCTTCCACGGTTCCCGGCAGCACCAAGTCTTCCTCGCCCGTCTCCGGAGAAGGGTGAATCACGCCGACCGTTTGAATCGCGAGCGTTTCGGTCTCTTCCGCGAGGGTGTGGTATTCCGAGCGGCGCTGTAACAGCGTAAGCGCTCCGAGCACCACAAGCACGAGCGCTCCTCCCGTGAGCACCTTGAACAATTTTCCACCCTTTGCAGGGGCGCTACTGTCGTCTTGAAAACTCATCTCAACTCCGTGCCATTTCTCCCGCGGTCGTCAACAATCCCGAGTTCACTCTGCATTCCCAGTGCAGAGCATTACAGGGCAGTGGCCGTTTCCAGGGCCCTTCGGCGTTCCCGCCGTCCGTGAATAATCGAAAAGACGGTCGGAACGAAGAAAAGGGTCGCAAACGTCGCAAAAAGCAGGCCTCCAATAACCGCGCGGCCCAAAGGGGCATTTTGCTCCCCACCTTCGCCAAGACCAATGGCTAGGGGAACCATGCCGATAATCATTGCGAGTGCGGTCATAATCACTGGCCGAACGCGAACGAATCCGGCTTCGAGCGCAGCCTGTTGCGCCGGTTTGCCTTCTTCCATCTGCTCGCGCGCAAAGGAAACCACGAGAATGCTATTCGCCGTGGCCACACCCATACACATGATAGCGCCAATCATCGAGGGCACATTCAAGGTTGTATGAGTGAAGAACAGCATCCAGCAGATGCCCGCAAGCGCCCCGGGGAGCGCAGTGATGATGATGAAAGGGTCCAGCCAGGACTGAAAATTTACAACAATCAAGAGATAAGCCAGCACAATTGCGCCAATGAGTCCGAGGGCCAGGCCTTGGAAGGAATACTTCATGGTCTCCACCTGGCCGCGCATGGTGATGTGGCTGCCGCGCGGCAAGTCCTTTTCAATGGCCTGCACGCGTGCGGCGATTTCATCGGAAACGGCTCCCAAATCCCGTCCATCCGCCGAGGCATAAACATTGATGAGTGGCTGGATGTTGTAGTGGGAAACTACAGCGGGCCGCATCGCGGAAGAAATGCTTACCAGGTTGCCGAGAATCTGTGGCGCTTGGCCCGCGGCCTCCGAGCCGGTGACCGGCGTGTTCTCCAGCGCTTGCATCGAGTCAATCCGGTATTGCGGCGTTTGCACCGCTACTTGATAAGTAGCCCCGTTTTTGGGATCCAGCCAAAATACCGGCGCCGTCTGGAAGCTCGAACTCAAGGAGACCAGCAAGTTCTGGGCAATGTCCCTGGCTTGCAACCCCACGGACTGAGCGCGCGTGCGGTCGATTTCCATGTGCAGCGTAGGATCGTCGAAGGCCTGCTGCACGTGAACGTCCACGGCGCCCGGCACGTGCTGAATTTCCGTGGCGAGTCTTTGCGCAACTTGAAAGTTCCCCGCCTGGTTTTGCCCCATGATTTCGACGTCAATGGGCGCGGGCATGCCGAAGTTCAGGATTTGAGAAACAATATCGGGAGGCTGAAAGAAAAACTGCGTCGAGGGAAAGCGTTGCGGAAGCATTTCGCGAAGTTCCCTGATATAGGACTCCGTTGAACGGCCGCGGTCTTTCTTAAGTTGCAACAGAATCTCCGCGTCGGAAGTGCCGATCGTGCCCGCATTACTGTACGTCATATTGATGCTGCTGTAGGGGAGACCGATATTGTCGAGGATGGTGACTAAATCTCGCTTCGGAATGGTTTCCTGAATTGTGCTTTCCACCTGATCTGCCAGCCGCGCGGTCTCTTCGATGCGGAGGCCCGAGCGCGCGCGCATGTGCAGGCGGATTTGGCCGGCATCCACACTGGGGAAATAATCGCGGCCGACGACAAGAATCAGCCCGCCGGACAAAACGCAGAAACCAATAAAGGCCGCAGTGAATAGCCATGCGTGATGAAGGGCCGTCATTAGCGCGCGGCGGTAGCCTTCGCGAAACGCCTCAAACCGCCGCTCGAATCCCTGCTGATACCTCCGAAAGAATCCCATTTTTTCGCCGGCGTGTTCCTCTGCCCGATACTCATCCTCGGAAGAGAGGAGGTACATGGCCAAGGTCGGCACGATGGTTCGCGACCAGAAATACGACGCGAGCATGGCAAAAATCACGGCTTCCGCGAGCGGTACGAAGAGAAACTTCGCGACCCCTGAGAGAAAGAACATCGGGATGAACACGATGCAAATGCAAATGGTGGACACGAAGGCCGGAACGGCGATTTGCGCCGCGCCGTCCAGGATGGCTTGCATGGTTTCCTTGCCCATGGCCAGGTTGCGGTTGATGTTTTCAATTTCCACGGTGGCATCGTCCACCAGTATGCCGACGGCAAGCGCCAGGCCGCCCAGCGTCATGATGTTGATGGTCTCGCCCAGCGCGCTCAGGGCGATGACGCTCACCAGAATGGAAAGCGGAATCGAGATCGCGATGATTAGCGTGCTCTTCCAGTTGCCCAGGAAAAGCAAAATCATGACGGCGGTGAGGCAGGCGGCGATAAGTGCTTCTCGGATTACGCCCTGAATCGCCGCGCGCACGAACAGGGATTGATCAAAAAAAGTGGTGAGATGCAGACTCTCGGGCAGCGATCCGGCATTGTATGCCAGGGTCTCTTTAACCTTCTTCACCACGTCGAGGGTTGAGACGCCGCCCGTTTTCAAAATGCTCATGATCACGCCGCGCTGGCCGTTGGCGCGTACGATGTTGGTCTGGGGTGCGAAGCCGTCGCGCACATGCGCCACGTCCTTCATGTAGATCGTGGAGCCATTCATGCTCCTGATCGGAAGGTCGTTGAGCTCCGCAACCGTGCGCGGGCTCCCATTCATTTCCACTTCGTACTCAATCTGGCCCAGTTTCGCAGTTCCCGTCGGCAAGATCAGGTTTTGCTGGTTCATCGCATTCACGATGTCGACGGGAGACAATCCCTTGGCCTGCAGCGCCGGGGCATTGATATCTACTGAGATGAAACGCTGTTTTCCGCCGTACGGCCACGGGATCGCCGCGCCGGGGATGGTTGTCAACTGGGGACGAAGAAAAGTCGTGCCAAAGTCGAAGAGCTGCTGCTCGCTCATCGTATCGCTGGTGAGCCCAATCTGGATGACCGGAACGGTGGAAGCCGAGTAAATGATTACCAGCGGCGGGGTGGCGCCCGGCGGAAGCCATTTCATCATCGTCTGCGTAGCCGCAGTTGTCTGCGCCAGCGCCGTGGAAATGTTGGCTTTGGGCTGAAAATACAGCTTGATGATGGTCATGCCTGGAAGAGACTGAGACTCCAGGTGCTCGATGTCGTTCACCATGGTCGTCGCCCCGCGTTCGATGGTCGAGGTGACGCGTTGCTCCATTTCCACGGGGGAGAGGCCGCCGTAGGTCCAGGCGATGGTCACAACTGGAATGTTAATTTCAGGAAAAATGTCCGTAGGCGTGCGCATCAATACGACCGGAGTCAGCAAAATGATGGCAAGCGCCAGCACGACGAACGTATATGGCTTACGCAGCGCTAATCGGACAATCCACATAGATCTCTGTCTCTTAAAACTGACCTTTTCCCGCCCGTCGCCGGGCCGACGGCACTTCAAGGCTAGGATTGGGTATTAGATTCGCCGGATCCTTTGTTCGGGTACGTTTCCTGTACTAATGAGGAGTATAAGGAAAACGCATCCCTAGCCCCAAGGGTATCCCATTTTCCGTGCGATGCCGGATCAAAATGCTACAGGGAACTGCGTACCAACTCCTTCGTAGTCAAACGGTTAGAAAGCGCGAAAGACTAGTCACATCAACTGAATTCGATGCGGACATTCTGACACAGGGCATATGGAAAGCCCCATCCAATTTGGAACGAGCTTTAGGCTAGCTCTTTCTCCGAAGGGTGGCCATACGAAAACGGGCGTCGAACCACATCAATGGTGGCTCGGTATCCTTTTTCCAGATGCTATTTGTGCGTCATAGTGAAGACGCCGTCCCAAGCGGAGGGCGGCTCTTCGAAGAGATACTCCTGGCAGCGTTTCCAGTAGGTGCGCGAAGGGCCGTCGCCGGGCCATTTGTCTAGGATTGCCTGAAATGCATCCTGCGCGGCCTGCCATTGACGCTGGCGATAGAGCTCACGAGCTTTTTGAAAGAGATCAAGACGCTCGCGGACTTCTTCCGGAGTGCCGTAGGCGGATTCTTCGCCCGCGCGGCCGACGAGCTCGTGGATCGTAACCGGCTGGAGTTTGCCCTTGACGCGGATTAGATCGAGTTCGCGAAACACGAAGCCGCTGTCCTTGGCTTCCGCGTAAGTAGATTCATTGACGATGATGTGCGTGCCATAGTCCTTGTTGAGTCCCTCAAGGCGGGAAGAGAGATTCACAGTGTCGCCCAGCGCGGTGTAGCTTCGTCGCAGCACGGTACCCATTCTCCCCACGCTGGCCAGCCCGGTGTTCAGCCCGATGCCGATGTCGAGATGCGGCTTGCCCTCGGCCTCCCACTTCTTTTGCAATTCGCGTACGCGGTCCATCATCCTCACGGCAGTTTTGCAGGCCTTCGCGGCGTGGCCCGGTTCTTCGAATGGCGCTCCCCAGAGAGCCATCACCGCGTCGCCGATGTACTTGTCGAGTGAGCCCTGATTTTCAAAAACGAGGCTGGTCATGTCAGACAGATATTCGTTCAGAAAAAGGGCGAGCTCCTGCGCGTCGAGTTTTTCAGAGATGGTTGTGAAGCCGCGAATGTCGCTGAACATCACAGTGATGTCAGTCTTCCTCGGTTCCACCAGGCGCGGATCCACTAGCAGCCGCCTGACTACCTCCGGGCTGACGAATTGTCCGAACTCACTACGTATGCGCCGTTTTTCCTTTTCTTCGACCAGCGATCGGTAAAGTGAAACCAGCAGCACATTGGCCGCAAGCGTCCCTGCGGGCACGCTAAAGTTCAGCCACCAGCCGTGCAAGAAAGCCCAGTAGTCCACGGCAACCAGGGGGGCAAATAAAAATGCTCCAAACCACATCCAGCGCGGCGAAACCAGCGCCATCCAGATGCCCAACGGAATGCCGAAAGCAAAAATCAGAAGTACATCGATCGCGGCCTGTTTTGCGCCCCTCTTCAAAAAGCGATCGTTCATGATGTTGTCAATAACGTTGGCATGAATTTCGACACCCGGGAAATCCGTGCCGCCGAAGGGCGTTGCGCGAAGGTCACCGATGCCGGTGGCCGTTGCCCCGATGAGAACCAGCTTTCCTTGAAATGCTCGCGGCGTGAATTTTTTCTGAAGAACATCCACGATCGAATAATGGGGGAACGTTCCCCACGGTCCTTGGTAGTTGATAAGCAATTGGCCGCGGCCATCGGGAAAGATCGCCGTTTTGCTTCCGAGTGAAATCTTCCAAATACCTGTCGGCCCGTAAAACAAGTTCGTGTCCTGCGCCTCCTGGCCAATCAAAGCCCGGGCGGCAACGAGGTCCAGCGAGGAGTAAAGATCCCATTCTTCCGGATTTTGAGAGCGTCCATAAGGAAGTACCAGTGTGGCGCGGCGCACCACGCCATCATCGTCGGGAGGCACATTGAAAAAACCGGTCCAGGAGGTGTCGCCTTGCATTGCGGACGTCAGCACGTCCAGATTCGCTTCGGCGCCGTGCGGCAGCAATCTTGCCCCGGCAAAATTCTCCATCAAACTCAACTTGTCTTGCTTTCCGAACTCCGGCCGGACGGGGTGGGCCGGTGGAAAGGAAAAGAACGCGATTTGGTCCGCGTAGGCGGCCAGCGCCGCATCGCTCACTCCCTGAAGGTCCGCAGGCGTAAACAAAAAATAATTGCCGAGAATGACTGGGCCGAAACGCCGGATGGAAGCGGCAAACCTGGTGTCGGCATCGTATTCAGCAGCAAGCCGTTTTACCTCATTGATGACCTTGGGATCGAGCTGTTCTCCATTTTGCCGCTGGTCTTGCAATGAGGCCGCGAGCGAACGGAGCGGAGCCGCCGTTTGATCGGGCTTGCTGAACGTTACGTCGAACGCTGCGACTGCGGCCCCGTCTTCGTGAAGCACATCAAGCATTTGTGCGAAAGAATTGCGTGAAAAGGGCCAGCGCCCGAGAATCTCCTGAGCTTTCTGGTCGATATCCACGATGGCGATCCGCGAATCCGGATGGGTGTATCGGGCCGGCCGATAGCGGAAGCGCGTGTCCAGCGTATCTAGTTCAAGCCGCTGGGCCAGTTCGGAAAGAGGCGTATTTTTTTCTTGCAGAAAAACAAAGTAGTAGATGCCGAATGCGAGAAGCGTGATGCACAAGCTGAGAAGGAACGAGACGCGGTGCCGCCACCACGATTGTAGGAGTTCGTAGAGGCCGAAGAATCCCCGCCTTTGCCAAAAGCTTTCTGAAGGAGCCGCCATCGGGTTCGAACGCCTGACTGCCTCAGGCAGGCTACTCGCGGAAAATGAAATTCAGCTTCACGCCGGAAACTTCAATCAAATCGCCGTCGTTCAATCTCGTCGGTCCGGAGATGGGCCGGCCGTTGACCGTTGGCACTTTGTCGCCGGGGCCAAGGTAGTAGCCGTCGTCGCGCTGATTGATTTGCACCGCCATTTGCGGTTTGAACCAGCCCTTTAGCTTGACGGTGGCCATGGCCGACTTTCCGACGACCGTCAGCCTGTTGGTAAGGATGTATTCCTTTTGGTCCGTACTTCCTCCAAGCACCATCAGCGTTGCGACCTTCACTCGCGTGGACGCAAATTGCATGGACTCGCCCATGGCCGCGGCCTGCTGGAGCATCTGACGGCGCTCCTTGGTGTCCAGCACCATGGTTTCGTTAATGCGCGGAGCAGCCGCTTTCTTGGTCGTCCAGGGTACGGGCGCGTCGCCGCTGGTGTCCACCTTGATGATGTGCTTGCCGATGTGGACTTTGTCTCCATCATGCAGCGTGGCGCGCTCGACGCGCAGATCGTTGACGAACGTGCCGTTGAGGCTGTTCAGGTCCTCAATGACCATCCGCCCGCCCTCGAAGAAAATCTTGGCGTGGTAACTGGAGACCGCCAGGTTGTCCACCGACAAATCATTATCCGGGGCGCGCCCGATCGTCACCGGGCGGCTTCCCACTGGCACCTCTCTCACGAGTTTGTTATCAAACATGAGGCTGAGCTTCGCCATCACTTCCCTCCAGCATTGCCATTATTGCCTAGGTTTTTACCCGGCTTGCGCCACAACCACGAAAACCATCCCCTGGAATCCTTGAGCATCCGCGCAATCACTATCGTGATGTTGTCCGGGCCGCCGCGCTCATTGGCCATCCCAATGAGTTCCTCAGCTCCACGCACAGGATCCGTCTCCGCCTGCAGCACGCCGGCAATCTCCGGCTCCGTAACCATGCGCGTCAATCCGTCCGAGCACAACATCAAAACATCCCGCGGAAACAAAGCATGCTCTTCGGCATCTACGTCAATCTCCGGCTGAGCGCCCAGCGCGCGCAGCAACACGCTTTGCATGTCGCTCTCTTCGGCTTCTGCCGCTGTAATCACGCCTTGCCGAACCTGTTCTGCCACCAGTGAGTGGTCGCGTGTCAGTTGCATCAGCGAGCCGGCGCGCAGCAGATAAGCGCGGCTGTCGCCCACGTGCGCAATGCTCAGTTTCGAGCGGTCAATCCACGCCGCTGTCAGCGTCGCGCCCATGCCGCGCTGTTCCGGATGCTCTTCCGCGGATTTGCAAATCGCTTTGTTGGCCAGGTGCAAAGCCGTGGAAAGCCGTTTCGTCTTCGCGCTCCAGCCCGGCTCCACTTTTCCCAGGACTTTCGCGGCCGGATTCGCCTCTTCGTCCAGACAATGTTTCACAACGGTTTCCACGGCCAGCGCGCTGGCAATTTCGCCGTGCGCTTCTCCGCCCATTCCGTCGGCCAGCACAAAAAGGTTCAGCGGCTCGAGAATTCGAAAGCAATCTTCGTTGTTCGAACGCACGCGACCAACGTCGGTCACGCCGCCACTCGAAATTTGCACACTTGCTCCGATTTGCCGGCTGAACTCACACCCCTGCCCACACTCACAAGTAGGGGCACGATACATCGTGCCCTTCTTCATCGCCAGAGCCTGCTCCCACGCTAGCACACCCCGAGCCACGCGACGGGCTTTGAACCCTACTGATTACTCGCATTTAAGCCACACGTTTAAGCCGCTTGGAGACGGCGGGAATTGCCCTGTTTTGTGTGGCTTAGGAGGGCGGGAGGAGCACGCTTTACTAAGGCAAGAGGGGGTGCCGCACCTTTTGCGTTTCGCGGCGCATGCGAGGAAAGAGCCGGCGCGAAGCGACGACACGATGACCGGAGACCGGCGATTCTGGCAGCGGGCGCTTCTTTGACTTCAACGTCTGGAGCGATGCAAAGCGGAAAGAGAAGCTTCATTACATGCACGCCAATCCGGTGAAAGAGCGACTCGTGAGACACGCGAAGGACTGGCCGTGGAGCAGCTTTTCGTTTTACGCTAGAGACGAACAAGGCTTAATCCGCATAGATCCGGTGGATTGACGGCTTTCCATGCAACGGAAAAACCGCACAACAATTTCGATCGCAGACGCGGAGCGGCCCATATGAGCGATTTGGAAATGATCCGAATACCCGCTGGCCATTTCATCCGCGGCGTCGACCTGAAAAACGCTCACGAGACCGAGGAGTCGCCGTGTGTTAGGGTTTGGTTGGATGAATATGAAATACAACGGTGGCCAGTTACTGCTTCCCAATGGCTCAGATTCGTAGAAGATTCATATCGGGAATGGCCCAAGGACGAGTGGATTAGAATATGTAGAGAAAAGCTTGGAATGCCAGAGATTTTGGAAGATGCGCCGATAACATGGGTGAGCTGGCATGACTGCAAAGCCTTCGTACAATGGCTGACCTCGAAGTCAGGAAAACTGTACTCCCTTCCCACTGAGAACCAGTGGGAAAAGGCGTGTCGTGGGGCTAACGGGCAGAAGCAGCCTTGGGGCGATATCTATCCGGATTGGCAGGAAGAGTTCTTGCAGACTTCAGATTCTGAGGGGCGAATCCCTCTGCGCCCAGTCGGAGGCCGCAAAGAGAGGGCTAGCCCATTTGGGGTTGAGGAGATGTGGTGCAGTGTACAGGAATGGTGCGAAGATTCGTTTTTCCTTGATTGGGTGAATCCAGAAAACCCGGACAACGACCCACCAGGTCCATTCAAAGTGATTCGAGGGGGTAATACGATTACTCCAGGGTGGCCGCGATGCACAGCGAGACAACGTGTCGAAGCAACGTATCGCAGTCATGTTCTCGGGTTTCGGTTGGTTGCTGCGATGCCGAAGGTTTCACAGTAGGGTTAACTGCGTCTGGTTGCGTGTTTACGAGTGGACGGCGGGTGGCCCGGATTGAAAATTGGGAGAGGGGTTGGGTGCCCCAGGTTTTGATTTTGAAAACCTGGGTCTTCGACTTTTCATCTTTTCAACAATTCGGGGAACCAACAAACCCAAGACCCAGGTTACGAACCAAACCTGAGCGGCCATCCGCCTTATGGGTGATAGAGCCAGGCGCGCGACGTGGAAGGTAATCCGCTGGCCCCTTGGGAGTAGCCTCCCACAACGAGGACACGCCCGTCGTCGAGTAGGGTGGGAATCCGGGGACAGGAACGTGTGAAGAAATTGGCGAGCGCGGCTGAGGAGTAGTGTGTAGACTGCGCTCATGACGAACGAACCTGCCCCAGTTCCTCGCCTGGTTTCTATTAATCGGCAGCAACTTGTTCTGCGAAGTATGGATGTCGAGAAGTTGGTCGACGAAGACCATTGCGTCCGAGCGATCTGGGAGTTGGCGGGACGCCTGGACCTGCGTTGCTACCATGGAATCCGGGGACAGACGGGACGTTTTCTGATATCTTGTGGCGATGGCGCGTCTGGCACGTATCGTAGTCGTTAACGTTCCCCACCATGTCACGCAGCGTGGCAACGCTCGCCAAATTATTTTGGCCTCAGACGCGGAACG
>DATEGP010000108.1:0-31231 GCA_035280045.1 Candidatus Acidiferrum sp. | reverse complement strand
CGGCGGCGGTCCCAAAGCTACCCCACGGTTGTTTGCCTGAGAGTGCACGGGCGCCGTCCGCCGCGCGAGGGGTTCGACGTGTCGAACCCCTCGCAGCGACATTTTCACCTCAACCTGTCGCCACTATCCAGATACAAGAGTACGCAGGGGAAAGGCAGAAGGCAGAAGGCAGAAGGCAGAAAGAAGAGAGGAAAGCCGAATAGGTGGTTCAGCAGTGCTTAAGGGAAAGGTGTGGCTTAGAGGAGTGAGGGACAAAGAGAAATCCGCACCCCCCTGCGGCGGGAAAGGCTCAAACCGCAGGGTGCGGCACGCTCGAGATTGCCATGAGGAACGGTGTATGCACCGTCCGGTCGAACTGGGTAGGATAGGCGGATGAACAATCCGATGCGGTTACTGATGCGCGTGCCGGTTCCCTGGGTGTTCGTGCTGACTTACCTGCTCGGGGTGGGACTGGAATTTACCCGTTCCCGCGTGATCCGGTCGGAGACGGCACAGGTAAGTACGATCGTTGGGAGTGGGGTGTTCACTGTAGGCGCGTTGATTGCGGGCTGGGGCTGGGTGATCTTCCGCAAGGCTCGCACCACGACGGTTCCTGGGAAAGCGTCCGCGAAACTCGTGACTTGGGGGCCGTATCGCTTCACGCGGAACCCGATGTATGTCGGCCTTAGTCTTGCGTACCTCGGAGAGGCAGGGCTACAGAAGCAGATCTGGCCGGTCTTTCTTCTGCCTCTCATGATTGCCTACTTGAATTGGACGGTCATCCCGGTGGAAGAGGCAAAGCTCAGGGAGGTTTTTCAAGACGAATACGAGCAGTACCGCGCGCGTGTACGGCGGTGGATTTAGGAATGCGCAATCCGAAACTCTTGCGGGAGGACGGAATCAATCAAGAGCCAGACTTCTTGTTAGGATTTGCCGATTTGTGGAGGCATGTGTGAAGACGATCTGCGCATTGGTGCTCGGGCTGACTTTGCTCGGTGCTGCGGCGGTGGTTGCCGATGACAAACCTACCAGCTTGACGGATGCGCGGGCGGCAGTGGAGGCCAACCTGAAGACGCCCGAAGGCAAAGCGTACGACGAGAAGCTCGGAAAAGAGTTCATGGAGAAGCACCTGGCCACGATGAAGCAATGCAAGCAAAGCGCGGGAAACGATTTAGAAAGCTTCTGGATCCTCATGAAGATCGACAAAGACGGCGCGGTGAAGGAAGTTTTGCTGCATCCTGTGACGAAGCTTGGCACTTGCGCCCGCGAAACACTGCTCAAAAGCGCTTTCTCTTCCCCGCCAAAGCCAGCCTACTGGGTCAGCATCTATATGAAGCTGACGCATTGAGGAATGAAATTGGACCGGCAGAACCGACATGGGTTGGATTGGCGATCGCGTGAAGGGTGCCGCGCCTACGGCGCTTGGGATTTCTGCTCTGGTAACGCGTTGGGCTAACCTGTGGCGCGCCTCCGGCACTTGAAGAGAAATCCCCGTGGTCTTTCATGCCAAGCTACCATTCGAGATGACGCCCCAGGCAGGCACGACCAAGCGAGGCGGGAGACAGGAAAGCACCGCTTAGTGAGCCTTGCCGAGCTGAGAGGGAGTAAATTCAGACTGGGAAACGCCGAGCTGATTCATGTTGTCCTTGCGGGCGTCCTCAGCGGCGGCCTTGGCCTTAAGGAAGTCCTTGTGCGAAGCGACCGCTTTGGACTGGAGCGTTGTGAACTGCTTTCCTATGGTGTCGTCTGAAAAGTAGAGCTTAGAGTCCCGAATGGAATAATCTGAGGAGTGCGCGACCATAAATCCGTAAAGGTCCAGGGTGCTGTCCATCCAGAGTTTTTCCGTGCGGAGCAACTCCGTGCGGGGCCCTAGCGAACGCTCGAGGCTTGCGTTCATGCCTTTGAGAAAATCCTGCTTGTCCTGCTCCGAGGCGCGCGCGGCCGCAATGCGATCCCTCATGTTCTTCAAGACCGGTTCGATGGAAGAATACTTCTGGTCGACCTCGTACGCCGCGCGAAGCTGCGACACAACTTTTTGCATGTGCACCTTGCCTGCGTAAGAGTCTGCTGAGTACAGATTCTTGATCGCGGAACTATCGAGAGCGTGAACTTCCATGGCGTATTGCTGGTTCCTTTCCAGGAGCTCGCGAAAGAAGTCGCGCATGGGTCCATCCGACCAGTCAGAGTCGGCGGTTGTTGCCTTCTTCCCCGCCGCTTGCCGTAGCATCTCGGCTACATTCAGCTGCGCTTTGTTCGGTGGAGCGTTCAAGCTTCCAACAAACGAAAGGAAGGAAATGAAAAAGGCAACTGCAGAAACACCGAAGAAGCGGGTGGGTGGGGGGCTTTTCTTGCCACGAATCTTGGCGACGACGAACATCGCCAAGAGTCCGAGCAGCAGAGACATAAAGCAGCCGCCCATCATGTAGCCGGAGGCTTCGGCATTCATGATGCCGGCCCAACGCAGAGCTCTTAGATAGTTCAGACCAAGGATCAGAAACCAGAGCAGGAGACCCGCGACCACCAGGATTATGGGTTTTGTGCGTTCCCAAAGGGTCGGCGGTCTCGCAGCGAGAAACGTGTCACCCGCAGGCAGGACTCCCGGAGTGCTCAAAGGCGCGACTGTCCCGCAGGAGGAACAGCGCTGGTCGGTTCCAAGTTCATGGCCACAAGTTGGACACAGCATATTCTTTTGCGACTTGGGCTGGATGCTATCAGAAACCGTTTCTGGGAACAATTCGGAGGCGCGGACGGCGACGGAAAGATTTGGCCTAGCAGGCAGGCCCTTGGCAGGCTAAGCGGGAGCAGTCGAGGGTGAGGCCGTTGATGGGCTGAGGGCGGTGACGGCAGTGTGGTCGCTCATCATGCGCGTCGAAGACGCAGAACGAAATGCCTCGGCGCATCTTGCACATTGAATATGCGAGACGTTCTGCGCTGTGTGACGGGTTGGAATTGGCGATGGCGTGAGATTAGTCGCGGACTTCGGCGAGGGGCTGGACATCGCGCTCGACTTGGCGGGCAATTTCGTCCTCGGCAACTTCCAAGTCGTAGCGGGTCTGCAGGTTCATCCAGAAGGCGGGGCTGTTTCCGAAATACCGTGCAAAGCGGAGGGCGGTATCCGCGGCGATGCCGCGGCGCTCATTGATGATATCGGCGATACGCGTCACCAGGACGCGCAGAGCCAAGGCGAGCTTGTTCATGCTGAGCTTCAGCGGGGCCATGAACTCCTCGCGGAGAATCTCTCCCGGATGGACGGGTTTCAGTTTCCTTGGCATGGTCGCGCTCCTAATGGTAATCGACGATCTCGACAATGGGGCGAGGAAAGGAAGGCCAAGATTCGAAAGCAAGATTCTATAATATAGTATAGAATATAGAGTGATAAAAGAGGTTGCTATGCCGATCAGCATCAAGAATGAGGAAACCGAGCAGCTTGCGCGGGAGCTGGCCAAGGAAACTGGCGAGACCATCACGGAAGTCATCAAAAAGTCTTTGCAGGACCGGCTACAGCGGGTGCGCGGGCGGCGGCGCGCCAAAAGACTGCCGGAAGAAGTTGCAGACATCTTGGAACGAATGGATGCTCTACCGACGCTCGATGATCGCCCAGAGGACGAAATTCTAGGGTATGACGAGAATGGGTTGCCAGGGCGCAGCACTTCCAAGGACGGCTCTAGTGGTCATTGACACTTCTGCCGTGGTGGCGATCCTTCTAGCGGAGCCGGAGCGCGAACATTTTCTGAAGCTACTCAGCGAGTCGGGCATTCGATTGGTCTCTGCGGCGAATGTGCTGGAAACCTCCATCGTTGTTGAATCACGCCGCGGAGAAGCGGCCGGCCGAGAACTGGATTTATTCCTGCACCGAGCGAAAGTCGAGATGGTGCCCGTGGATGAAGAACAAGTTTCGATTGCTCGATACGCCTGGCGGAAATTCGGAAAGGGCCGCCATCCAGCGGCACTCAATTTCGGAGACTGCTTTGCCTACGCCTTGACGAAAACGTCCAATGAACCGCTATTGGCCAAAGGGGAAGACTTTTCAAAGACAGATCTGCCGTTGGTCTAGCGATGCGTGATTAGCAGGCGAGGCGGGAGCGGTCGAGGGTGAAGCCGTTGATGGGGCCGAGGACGGTGACGGCGATGTGGTCGCTTTTGAAGTAGCGCTGCGCGAGCGACTGGAGCTCTTCGCGGGTGACGGCTTCGATGGCGGCGAGGATTTCGTCGAGGGAGAAGAAGCGGCCGAAGTACAGCTCCTGGCGCGCGAGATTGGACATGCGCGAGCTGGTGGACTCGAGGGAGAGCATCAGCGAGCCTTTGAGGTGGTTCTTCGAGCGGCGCAGCTCTTCTTCGGTGACGAGCGTTTCCTTCAGCGAGCGAAATTCCTTGATGGTGAGGTCAATGACGTCGCCGATGGCGTCGGTGGCGGTGCCGGCGTAGACGGTCATCATGCCGGCGTCGGAATAGGGAGTGAGTTCGCTGAAAACGGCGTAGGCGAGGCCGCGCTTTTCGCGGATGTTCTGAAACAGGCGCGAAGACATGCCACCGCCGAGAAGATTGTTGAGGACGGCGAAGCCGAAGCGGTCCTGGTGCGCGAGCGGAACCGAAGGCACGCCGATGCAAAGATGCGCCTGCTCGAGGTCGCGCTTTTTCTCGAGGCGGATGGGTGCTTCGGTCTGCGGCGCGCCGCCACCTTGCGCCGGGCCTGTGGGCTCGAGCGCGCCAAACTCGCGCTGCACGAGTTCGAGCACGTCGTCGTGGGTCACGTGGCCCGCGGCGGTAATCACCAGGTGGTCGGGGGCAAACCAGTTCTGAAAGCGCGCGCGAAGCGCATCTTGATTGAATTTCTTCACCGTGTCCGGCGTGCCCAGAATGGGGCGGCCCAGCGGATGGCCGGGCCAGAATCCGCGCGTAAAAATCTCGTGGAGCAGGTACTCCGGATTGTCCAGGTCCATCTTGATTTCTTCGAGGACCACCTTGCGTTCTTTCTTCACGTCTTCGGAGTCGAATTTCGGACGGAGAACGAGATCGGCTATGACGTCGAAGGCTATCGGCAAGTGCTCATCTAGAACTTTGGCATTAAAACAGATTTGTTCCTTGGAGGTGAAGGCGTCGAGCATGCCGCCGACGGAATCCATTTCGCGGGCGATGGCTTCGGCGGAGCGGCGCTCGGTGCCCTTGAAAACCATGTGCTCCATAAAGTGGGCGAGGCCGTTTTCCTCGGGGATTTCGCGGCGGGAACCGTTGCGCACCCAGACGCCTACGGAGACGGAGCGGACGTGGGACATGGTCTCGGTGATGACCACGAGGCCATTGGGGAGCGAGTGCTTCTGAATGTCGCGAACTTCCGTGGGCATTCAGGCATTGTGACACAGGTGCGGCGGAAAGAAAAAAGATAATGACAATCCAATAAAGACCCTTTTATATGCAATGGTTTACCGGATGAGACGTTGCGCTGATTCGGCCCTTCGGTTCCTCGGGTGTGAACGCGCGCAGGGAGGCTTTCGCTAGATGAGCTTTTCGTTGGGATTGAGCTTGCCGAATTCACTGGTGAAGAAGAGAGGCACGTCGGCGTAAGAGTCTTTATCGCGATAGTAGACTTCGCAAGTATCAAAGGGCTTGGAATAGATGTGAATGCTGACGGCTTGCTGGTTAAATTCGGCGAGATTCATGACTTCGTGGACCGGCTCCATAGGATTGACGTAGGTGGGATGAGCGGCGTCGAGATCGTAAAGTTCGGTGGGAACGATGTGGCACGTGGCTTTGGAGGCGTCGCGGTCGTCGACGCGGTAATTCTGGACGCGCAGGCGGCCGATGGGCGCGGACATCCAGCAATTCTGACCTCGATGATTGTGAATGCGGCTGCGCTGGCCGATGTCCCAGCACAGCGTCATACATTCGAAGAGAGCGTTGCGGAAAACGAGGTTGCGCGTGTAAGTTCCCTTGGAGAAAAAGCAATATTTTTCGAGGGACTCAGGCCGGACGGCGTGGCGGATGACGTATTCCTGGACGTTTTGCAGGGAGAACTCGGACTCTGGGATGGCGGCGAGGCCCTTGACCCAGTCTTCCATAGTGATTTTTTCGGTTGCGACAGTTTGCGTCATTCTAAAGACCTCCCAACCCTGGTTTGGGATTCGCGGGGAATGCTAAGGAATTATAACGCAGGAGAAGGAAGTTAAGGAGATAGGCACGGAAGAAGTGAAGCGCGGAGTGGCGGCTTGGTTCTGATTTCGCGGGATGGGATGATGAAGAGAGGGCAAGTCACGCACGAATAGCATGAACGAACTGCTGGGCAAATCGAAAGAAGAGTTGCGAGCGTTTTGCGCGGAGCTGGGCGAACCTGTTTATCGCGGGGGGCAGATTTATCACGCGCTGTATGCGGAGAGAAAATTCGATTTTGCGCGGATGACGAATTTGCCGGCGGCGATGCGGGAACGGCTGACGAAGGAAGCACGGGTTACGCTGCCGGAGGTGAAGCAGAGGTTTGTTTCGAGCGATGGGGCGGTGCGGTATTTGTTTGGGCTGAGTGGCGCAGAGGAAGAAAGATTTAACACAAAGAGCACGGAGGAGGAGAGCACAGAGGACACTGAGAAGAATCAGAAGAGGACAAGCGTTGCGGCGCGGCCTGCTTCGGTGGAGGCGGTGTTCATGCCGAGCGAGGGGCGGCAGACGATTTGCATTTCGACGCAGGCGGGATGCGCGGTGGACTGCCATTTTTGCTTGACGGCGCAGCTGGGGCTGATTCGCAATTTGACCGCGGGAGAAATCCTTGCACAAGCGTTGCTTCCCTTGGAGGAACACAAAGCAGAGCTTGCGGCGGCTTTCGAAGCCCAGGGCAAGCAAACGAATGTCGTGCTGATGGGGCAAGGGGAGCCGCTGCTGAATTTCGAGCCGGTGATGGCGGCGCTGCGGATTTTGCTGGACCCGGAAGGCGTAGGAATTTCGCCGAAGCATGTGACGCTGTCGACGAGCGGGATCGTGCCGGGAATTGATCGGCTGGCGCAGGAGAGAGTCAGACCGAAGCTGGCGATTTCGCTGAATGCTTCTAATGATGAGCAGCGCGACGCGCTGATGCCGATCAACAAGAAATACCCGCTAAGCGCGCTGATGGAAGCTTGTAAGAACTATCCGCTGCGGCCGTGGGAGCACCTGACGTTCGAATACGTGATGCTGGGCGGGGTGAATGATTGGGAGGACGATGCGCGGCGCGTGGTGCGGCTGTTGGCGCCGGTCAAGCGAGTGAAGGTCAATTTGATTCCGTGGAACCCGGGGGAACTTCCTTACCGGGAATCCCCACCAGAGCGCATCGAGGAATTCCGGCGCATTTTGACCGACAAGGGCGTGCCGGCGTTTGTGCGCTATTCGCGCGGGCGCGACGTTATGGCTGCCTGCGGACAATTGGCGCTGCTGGATGTGTCCACACAGAGCGGCCTGGTTTCTATCGCGCCCTAATGACGCAATTCGCGTCGCACATCCAAAAGCTAATATCAATCGTTGCGGATGCCGATGACGGACATGAGGCGGCCGGTGGTGCCGGCTTCTTTGCGATAGCTGAAGAGGAGGTCGCGGCGACAGGCGGTACACAATTCGCTCACGATGATATTTTGAGCACGCACGCCAGCGTCGAGTAGTTGCGCGCGATTGGCCCTGCGCAAGTCGAGGAGAACGTTTTTTGGCGGAGGCTGGTGGCCCGGCGGGGCCATGTTGAGCCATTGCAAGGGATTGGGTTCGTCGCCGGTGCGGAGTTCGTCGAACCAGTCGGTGGAGTCAGGAAATTGCGATTTGAATTCAACGGCGACTTCCGTACCTACTTCGTAGCAGCACCCGCCGATGGAAGGACCGATGGCAGCGAGCAGGTCGGCGGGCTTGGAACCGAATTGCATCTGCAATTTGCCGATGGCTTTGGCTACGATGCGCTGCAGCGTGCCGCGCCATCCGGCGTGGACCGCGGCGACGGCGTGTTTCTTGAGATCGGCTAAGAGAATCGGAACGCAATCGGCGGTTTGGATGGCGAGAAGCAAGTCTGGACGATTAGTCACTGAGGCGTCGCCGCGGCAAGGCTCGGCGGGAGAGTGTTCGAAGAGATGGACGACATCTGAGTGAATCTGCTTCAGAGCAATGAGCGTGAATTCGTTTGCGCCGAGAGCAGATTGGAAGCGGCGGCGGTTTTCGAGGACGTTTTCTTTGGCGTCCCCCTCTGAGAAACCGAGATTCAGAACTTTTTCTCCCGAGAGTTCGCTAACGCCGCCAGGGCGCGTGCTGAATCCGTGGATGAGCCAGGGAATTTTTGCCAGGGCGTCCGCTTGAAGGAATCGCAGGCCGCCTGCTTTGCGCTCGGTCCAGCCTTTCGTGACAGAGACGTGTCCTTCCGATTTGTGGCTGCCCTCTCTGCGCCCAGCATTGCTGCGAGTCTTTAAGGTTTTCGATGGCATTGTGACAGTAACAGTATAATCGGAGCGGCCAGTCAAGGTTGAATGGCAGGTTGAACGAGTTGCCTGGGAACGAGGTTGAATCGAGCGGGACTCGCGCCGGTGGAGGCCATTTGATTATTGGAATGGGCGTGGACATTGCCGAAGTGGATCGCATTCAGAAAGCGATTGAGCGGCATGGAGAGACGTTTCTGCGGCGGCTCTACACGCAGAGGGAGCGGGATTATTGTGAGCAGTTCAAGAACAAATATGAGCGCTACGCGGGGCGGTTTGCGGCGAAAGAAGCGGGAATGAAAGCGCTGGGAACCGGTTGGCGGCGGGGCGTACGTTGGGTGGACCTGGAAGTCGTGCGCGAGAAAAGTGGACGGCCCACACTGCGGTTGGCCGGTGAAGCGGAGAAAATTGCCAAACAGCTAGGTGTGAAAAACATCGCTTTGAGTATTACCCACACCGAAGAACAAGCGCTGGCGCAGGTCATTTTCGAGGGGTAACGCCTATGGATGATTTTCCAGAGTTCATGCGGGCGGGAGCAAACCGAATCGCGACGCAAAGCCAAGCAACGCCCGGCGTGGAAGGCTATGTTTTTGATGGGGCGGATGGCAGCCAAATGGCTTTTTGGACGTGTCGCGAAACAGCAGCGTCGGCTGCACATGCTCACGAATACGATGAATATATGGTTGTGGTGCAGGGCTGCTACACGCTGATTATTGATGGGAAGCGCATTCCCGTTCGGGCCGGGGAAGAATACTTCATCCCTAGAGGCGTGGCGCACAGCGGAGAAGTCTTGGCAGGAACCAGAACGATTCACGCATTTGGCGGACGCCGGGCGAACAGAGCAGCGTCGCAAGCTTCGCGGCCTGGGCAACTAAAGCAAGCCGAGATGGTCTGGATATTTGGCTTGCAGGGCGCTTATCAGAACCTCGAATTGAGGGAGCTCGCGCAGATTTTGAAGGCAGGGGTCCTTCAAAAAGAACGGCCAACAGGCGAAACCCGTACTGACACTGCGCTCCAGCCACTCAAAAGCAGCTTGACGCCTCCCGAGCAATCCAAGAATGCAAGCAATCTGATAATAAGTATGGTGAGAGTGTCCAAAGGACTTCGGGACGGAGCAGGCGCTGGTCATACATTCGAGAGCGGCAGATTTCTTCCCAGTCAGCGCGTAAAAAACACCTTGCAGGCTGATGATCATAGGATCTCCGGGCAGAATACGGATCGCGTCGTCGATTAGAATTCTTGCCGCCTTCCAGTCCTTGGTCATCAGTGCGAGCTGCGGAGCAAAATAGGCGGGATACTTATTGCGCGGGCTTTCTGCGCGCCAATTCTCAATCTCTTCACGCGCTAAGTCGTGCTCCAGATTCCAGACATAAACCTGAACGATGCTGTGGCTGACGGCTTTCTGCGGATGGAAGCGCCGCCCGCGCTCATACATTTCGCGCGCGTGGTCGAGCAACCCGATATGCGCCAGGATAGTTCCCAGGCGGTTGTAAGCGTGCGGCAGATTGCTTTGTAGCGAGAGAGCGCGCTTGAGTTCGGCGATGGCTTCGAGGTGCTGGAAATTCTTCGATGGGCCCCAGAGCAGAAATGCGCGCGCAAGGTGTCCTTCGGCCAAGTCAGGGTCTAGTTCCAGGGCACGGGCACAATGAAACTCGGCTCTCTCAAGCCACACGTTGGCGGGGTCAACCTCAAAGTGACGAGTCGCGCAAACAAGAGAAAGGGTGGCGTGTGCCAGAGAAAACGCAGGATCTCGAGTGACCGCGTTGGTCAAGCGCTGAGCGGCTTCATCGAGCTGCGCCGGGTCGCCGAAGGAACTAAGCTTATATCCGCGCGTGAACTCCGCATAAGCGAGCGGATCCTTGCTATACCGCGGGCGACGCGTGGTCGTCGCCGTGACCAGGGGCCGGTTCAGCGCGGCCGCGATTTGCCTGGCAATTTCGTCTTCTGCGTCAGAGAGGCGGCTCAGGTCGAGGTCGCGTTTCCTTGTGAAGCAAGGGCCTTTCAAGTCCGCGTCAAACATTTCCATCGAGAGCCGCCATAGGCCCTTTGAGACTTGAAGAGCGCCGCTGATGACAAAGCGAACTCCCAGCCGTGAGGCCAGCTCGGAAGGCGGCACATCCGTGGGAATGTTCAACACCGCGGAGGTTGGCAGAACATCCAGGCCCTGGAGATTCCCGAGCCGTGTAACAAGGGCGTCGGCGAAACCCAAGCACAGCCCGTTATCGTCGGTTGCCCCGCTAAGAAGTAAGAGCGGCAAGACGGCAAGGGAGGAGCGGTCTCTCCACGAGCCGCCCTTTTCCAAAGTCGCGTTGCGGTCGAGGCGTTCCGCCGGATGTGCGCCCGGATAGCGCGCGTCAATGACACGGAGCGGCCCAATGAAGCGGTATCCCTTTCCCACTACGGTTTCGAGGAATCGAGGTTTAGCGGAGTCGTCGCCCAAGGCCGTGCGGATTTTTCTCACAATATTGTTGATGTTGGACTCGGGGTCGATGAAGAGGTGAGAGCGCCAGAGTTTTGCGACGATATCCTCGCGCGAAACCAACTGGTCGCGACGGCTGACCAAAAAGATCAGCAGGTCCATGGCCTTCTTTTCGAGCCTGACGGGGCGTCCACGGCGGCGAAGCTCGTAGCGCCCGAGGTCCAGCTCCATTTCAGCCGTTGCTGGGAGAGGTCGTTTCAAAGGGTGTTGTGGGCATTATCCTCTAGTTTTCAATAGCTTGCGAGGATAGAGAAAAGATATATAAACATTATTCGACCCTCATTGCCAGCCGCTCGCTTTCTGGCATCATTCACAACGGTTCCTGACAGAGGACCGTGAAGGAGGATTTCCTAACAGGAGACGAAACAAAAATGAGACGAACACTGTTGCTAACAATCGGAGTCATTGGAGTGGCTGTTTTTGCGAGTCAGTTTTTGGTGCGCGCGGGACACCCCGACCACGCGAAAAACGCTTTCACCCCGGATGCCATTCAATGGGGCGGAGCGCCGCCTTTTGTGGCGCCCGGCGCGCAGCTCACGGTGCTGGAAGGTGATCCCACGGCAAACACCGGTGACTTCACAGTGCGCTTGAAGATGCCCGACGGATATCGTATCGCTCCCCACTGGCATCCCCATCGCGAAAACGTCACCGTCCTTTCCGGAACATTCAAAGTCGGCATGGGCGACAACTTTGACACGGCCAAGATGGGATCCTTCCCTGCCGGCAGTTTCGCTTATCTCGATCCCGACATGCACCACTACGCGATGGCTGACGGAGAGGTTGTGGTGCAAGTTCATGGAGCGTCGCCCTTGCAGTTCAATTACGTTCACCCTAGCGACGATCCTAGCCGGAAATAGGCGGCCGCACTTTGACGGCCGCGCATGCGGGGAAAGGACAAGCGCTATAGCCGCTTTTCCATTTCTCCGCTGTGCTGCCGGTTGCATCCGTGAGGTTACTTGACGACGAGGAAGTCGCCGATAGCGAGGGCGTCGATTCCGGCACAATAGAAACTGCGGATGGCTTCGCGAGGATCCGATACAAGAGGTTCGCCGAAGAGATTGAAGGAAGTATTGAAGAGCACCGGGGCGGGAGCGCGTTCGCCGAATTTGTGGAGAAGACGCCAGAAGCGCGGGTTAGCTTCGCGCTCGACGGCGTGAACACGCACTTGGCCGGCCTCGAATGAAAAGCGCTGCAATTCCTGCGGGGCATCCGGCTTGAGCTTCCCGAGCGAGGCCATGAACCGGCAGTTGACGGAAGAGTCGAAAAGACGGGGAGCTACTTCGGCGGGAACGGAAAACGCAAAAGGGTGAAAGTCTTCGCGGTGCTTGATGTACTGGTTGACGTTTTCGATGACGTACTCGGAAAACGGCGAGGCCAGAATGCTGCGGTTGCCCAGAGCGCGATGGCCAAACTCAGTGCGTCCCTGGAACCAGGCGACAATCTTATCCCGCGAAAGAATGTGCGCTGCTTCGGAAAGGAGTTGCTCTTCTCCAGACGGGTATTTGTAAATGATTTTGCAGTTGTCTAGAACAGCTTTGATCGCGCCGGAGGGAAAACCAGGGCCCAAGTAAAGATGGTTTAAGGGCTGACGCGCGGAGCGGCCAAGGCTCTTTCGTGCAAGAAGCGCGGCACCCAAAGCGGCGCCGGAATTGCCGGCCACGGGCTGCGCGAAAACCTGCTTGAAGCCGCTGCGAGTTTCGAGCGCGCGAACGAGAAAAACATTCAGGAATAGGCCGCCTGCCACACACAAACAGTCAACAGAATACTGCTTGCGGTAGCGTTCGACGATGGTAAGAATGATTTCTTCGAGGACGTCGCGAGCGCTGCGAGCTAGAGAGGCGCGCAATTGTGGATCAGAGATAATGGCTCTTGGATCCAGGCCGAGCTCGCGCAGAATCGTTTCGGAAAAGGCTGCGTCTTCTTGCGCTCCGCTTCCCAAGTAGCGTTTGCTGAGAACCGGCAGTCCATCAGCATTCCAGCAAAACACTTTGCGAAGTGCGGGAACGAAGCTGGGCTGGCCGTCTTTGCTCAGCCATTGGACTTTGTGCTCATCGCGGCGCGGGCGGAGGCCGAGCAGGTTGGTCACGCACGAGAAAAACCACCCTAAGGAATTCGGGAAACGCAGCGTTTTGAGCGGACGAAGCTCTTCGCCTTCGCCGAGGTAGAGCGATCCTGAATGCATGTCGCCGCGCTCGTCTAGAGTAAGAACCAGCGCTCTTTCAAATGGCGAAGTGTAATAAGCGCTGGCGGCATGGCAAAGGTGATGGTCGAGGAAGAGAAAAGAACCTGCGTTGCCGTAAAGATGGCGCATTTGCCGGAGTTGGCCAACCTGGCGGAATGTCTGACCGAGTGAGTGAATCCATGCCGTAGGGCCGCCACCTGAAAAACTCTGCCGGAAGTGATAGCCAGCCTCGCGGAGAGCGGAAATGCGAGGCCGGAGAGGAAACGCAGCAATCTGAACATCCTGGATTCTTGCGTTGGCCTGCTCGAGGCAGCGGGCGACGGCTAAACGCGGAATTCCGCCCGTTCCGGCGGAGCGGCTTAGTTTTTCTTCTTCGATGGCGGCGACGATGGAAGTCTCGTCCACCAGGACAGCGGAAGAGTCGCGGCCAAAGGCCCAGATGCCGAGGGTAAGCATCGGCTCAGTGTGCCACGATTACCTAACTCACTCGAATAGAAACAGGCACAGAATCGAACCCGGAAACATGCCCTAGCAGGACGTTGCCCTCGCAACCGGAGGGATTAACATCCAGCCACTGATTGGCGGGGAACACACCGCCTACCAAGAGCCGCAGATAGTTGGTCGAGAGCGCGGGAGTCCGAGCGCTTGGGCGATCTTCGGATGGATGAAGCGTCAGGACGCGCAATTCCTTGCCCATTTGCGACTCGCGGAACGCGGCGGCTTTGCGCTCGCCCAAGGCGCGTAGCTCGCGGGCGCGCCTCTTGATGACAGCGCCAGGAACATGGTTCGAGAGAGAAGCAGCCTTGGTGCCCGGACGCTTCGAATAAGAAAAGACGTGGAGGTATGCGAACGGAAGCGCTTCGATGAAGGCCAGAGTGGAGGAGTGGTCATCCTCGGTTTCACCGGGAAAACCGGCGATAACGTCCGCGCCGATGGCTGCGTGCGGGAGGCGTTCGTGGATGAGTCGGACGCGGCGCGCGTAGTGCTCGGCACGGTACCAACGGTGCATGCCGGCGAGGATTCGGTCGGAGCCGGATTGCAAAGGCATGTGGAAGTGCTGCGCGAGCCGCTCGGTAGAGGCAAAAAGCTCGACGAGATCCTGCGTGACGTCCATGGGCTCGATGGAACTGATGCGCAAGCGCTCGACGCCGGTCTCGTCCAAGATTCGCCGGAGCAAGTCTTCGAATTCGACGCGCGGCGAGAGGTCGCGGCCATAAGTGCCGAGGTTGATTCCGCTCAAAACGATTTCTCGATAGCCCGCCTGGCTGAGCTTTTGCAGTTCACGAATCACATTGGCCGGCGGCAGGCTACGGCTCTTTCCGCGAACGAACGGAATCACACAAAACGAGCAGCGGAAATTGCAGCCGTCCTGAATCTTGAGCGTTGGCCGCGTGTGATTCCCTTCTCCGCCAAAGACGGGAGATGTCAGCAGAGTTTGCTCTTCGAAAATGTCGCCGATGAGGAATTCCGCCGGCTGGTGCATTGACGGTTGAGACGAGGGGGAAATCGCGGAAAGCGGCAAAAACTCGTTCAAATGCCGTGGTGCGGCTTGAGCGGAAATCGTATCGACGAGATCAGGGATTTGCGGCTTATGCGAGTTGCCGACCACCCACGCTACGCCTGGAAGCTGGCTCAATTCCTCCGGCGCGCGCTGTGCGTAGCAGCCGGTGACGATGATGCGAACGCGAGGATTCGCAGCGTGTAGCTTTCGAATGGCGTCGCGGGCTTGCGCGTCCGCGGAAGCCGTCACCGTGCAGGTGTTCACGACCACTATGTCGGCGCCGCATGCATCGCGGGCAGAAATGCAGCCGCGATCGAGCAATTGCCGCTCGAGAGCAGCGCCGTCCGCCTGCGTGGCGCGACAGCCAAACTGTTCGATGTAAAACGTCGCCACTTGAACCTATATAAAGCGCCTTTACTCCAATTTCAAACATCAATTTCAAACATCAATTTCAAGCATCGAGAATATCGGGTTTGAGGCGATGCGGAAACCCCCAGTTAACCGAAACTAGACAGCTTGCAGAACTTTCCTTTGCTCGTCAAAGGCCGCTTCGATAGAATCCTTCGACGCCGATGCCCCATCAACGCCACAACCCCACAGCGCTGGCCGATCCAAAAGTGTCTATCGTCATCCCCGTTTACAACGAGAAATCCACAATCGATGAGATCCTTCGCCGCGTGCTGGACACGAACGTCCGCAAGGAAGTGATTATCGTAGATGATTGCTCGACCGACGGAACCCGTCAAATCCTGGAGAACATGGCGTCGCGGCAGGCAAACAACGAGAAACTTGCCCAAGCCCAGGACGGCGGCGAGCCTGTTGAGTTGGGGGACTCACGTTTCTTCTTCCAAACACCGAACCAGGGCAAGGGCGCGGCGCTGCGGCGGGGATTCGCGGAAGCCACGGGCGACATCGTGCTTGTGCAGGACGCCGACCTCGAATACGACCCGCGCGATTATCCCGTGTTGCTTGAGCCGATCATTGACGGCCGGGCGGATGTCGTCTATGGCTCCCGGTTTCTCGGCGGGCCGCAGCGCGTGCATTACTTTTGGCACTACGTGGCTAACCGCATGCTCACCTTGCTTTCCGATATTTTTACTAATTTGAAGCTGACGGATATGGAGACGTGCTACAAGGTCTTTCGCAAAGAAGTCCTGAAGGGCATCGAGATCAAGTCCAACCGCTTTGGGTTCGAACCGGAGATCACCGCAAAAATCGCCAAGCACAACTGGCGAATTTACGAAGTTCCCATCACCTATGCCGGGCGAACTTACGAAGAAGGCAAGAAGATTACCTGGAAAGACGGCGTGCAGGCTCTATGGTGCATCATCCGTTTTCGACTGGGGGATTAAGCTGAAGCGCGCGAGTCATTCTCGTAGCCGCGCGGATGTTTCTGCTTCCACTCCCAAGCGGACTGAATAATCTCTTCCAACGAAGAATGCGCCGCTTCCCAGCCCAGCACGCTCTTTAGCTTTTCCTTGCTCGCTACGAGCACCGCAGGATCACCCGGGCGGCGAGGACCGAGTTTGCGTGGAATCTTGCGCCCTGTAATTCGCTCCGCCGCATCAATTACTTCGAGAATCGAATAGCCGCGGCTATTCCCGACGTTAAACGCCTCGCCTGAAACGCGCTCAATTTCCATCAGGGCGCGCACGTGGGAATCCGCGATGTCGAGTACGTGGATGTAATCGCGCACGCAAGTGCCATCCGGCGTGGGATAGTCGGTCCCGAAAACGTCGACGTGAGACAAATCCCCTGCGGCGGCATCCAGCACACGCGGAATCAAGTGCGTTTCCACGCGATGATGTTCGCCGCGTTCCTTGGAAGCGCCTGCGGCATTGAAGTAGCGGAGAGTCGCGTACTGAAGCCCCGTGTAGGCTTTGTAGTCCGCAAGGATTCCTTCAAAAGTCAGCTTGGATTTTCCGTAGGGATTGATGGGCGCTTTGCGATGGTCTTCGGGAATAGGAACGATTTCAGGTTCGCCGTAAGTCGCGGCGGTCGAGGAAAAAATAAACTTACGGACACCGTGGCGCGTCACAGCGTCGAGAAGATTCACACCACAGGCGACGTTGGTCGCGTAAAAGATGCTCGGCTCTTTCACCGATTTGGCAACCAATGCTTCGGCTGCAAAGTGCATCACCGCGTCAATCTTGTGCTGCTTGAAAACGTTTTCGATCTGCTCGCGGTCTCCGAGGTCAAGGTTGCAGAACACCGCTCCCGGCGGCACGGCTGCGGAGTGCCCTTCCAGCAAGCTGTCCAGCGCGACGACCTTCATTCCGCGCGAAAGCAAGACCTCCGAGCAAATACTGCCGATATACCCCGCCGCTCCCGTAACCAAAATGTTCAAAGGACTCCACTCCGTGCCGCATTATTGGAAAAACCGGCCAAGATTCAAATGCTTAGAATACCTCAGAAGGAGGTTGGAATAACCTGAGATAAGAGTGCAGGTTAGGCCTGGGACAAACGGCGCTGGAAGGTCAGCAAAATCAGATCGGCCCGGCGGCGAACGCCAAATTTGTTCAACAGATTTGACACGTGGAACTTTACCGTCCGTTCCGCAATGTTCAGCTTGCTGGCGATTTCCTTGTTCGAGAGATTTTCCAGCAGCGAATCCAGCACTTCCTGCTCGCGGCGGCTCAGGTTGGTGACGGAATCCGTCTTTAGCCTGCGCCCCTGGCTGGTGAGGATGGAATCCACAAAGCCGGAGAGAAGCTGGCGCGGCACCCAAAACCCGCCGTTGGCCACCAGAGGCAGCGCCCGGATCAATTGTTCGCGCGCTTCCATGTACGTGAGCAGGCCCTTTACCCCCAGGCGCAACAGCGAAAAACTGTTGTTTTCCGCATGGTTTTCGCCGACCACGATCAGCCGCGAATCGGGGTAGCGCTCCAGGATATTCGTCAGCAGCGCCCCGGTAGCTGGCTTTGCCGCGTGCGCGTCAATCACATAGACGTTGGCTTTGGGCGGGTCCAGGTGGCGCAGGTCCGGCGCCAGCACGGATTCCAGCTGTTGCGCCACGACCTTGAAAGGCGCCTTCTCCAGAATTCGCTCAAATTCGCTCAGCACCAGCGGGTGCGGCGAAAGGATGCAAACGGTCAGTTTTGAGGACGCACGTTTAGTATTCACTTTTTCCGGCGCACTTACTTTGGTTACGGTACTCACCCATGTCAGAGTAGAGAAAACTGGCCAAAGGGGCAAGTCCCTTTGGCCCGCATGTTCCTGAATTGTTACTGTCAATTAGGGTGCTTTTTGCGGGGCCCCAATCGCAGCAGGATTTCGTTACAATCCGCCCGGCTGCCTGGCCATCCCACAAAGGAGGGATTTTGCCAGCCTTCCCCTTGCCGGCCAATACGTCCCTCGCGGCGACAATCTTAGCAGGATCCGTGCCCGCAAGGAGGTTCGTTCCTTCGGAAATCGTCGCGGGCCCCTCTGCATTTTCACGCAGGGTCAGGTTGGGGCGCGCGCCGACAACATTGAGGATTTTCAGGCTGGGGGTCATAACGAGCTTATGAATGAAACCCGTGGAAAGAATACCGGCGGACAAGCAGAGGACGCTGTACTATTTGAGTACTACTCACGACCCTTAAACGTCGCCATTCGCAGCCCCAAAAATGCATTTCGCTGGTTCCGCGTTTCAGATAGCCGGGCAGGTCGCGTAAAATAATAGGTTAGCTATTCGCAGTTTTCGCGCAAGGAGCGCCGCGTTTCAGCTGATGCGTAATCTGAACGAATCCGCCAAAGCCCTGCGAGAGCTGCTCTCGCAACGAATCCTCGTGCTCGACGGCGCCATGGGTACCATGCTGCAACAGCGGAACCTCAGCGCGGCGGATTTTGGCGGCCCTGCGCTCGAAGGGAGCAACGAGAATCTGGTCCGCACACGCCCAGATGTAGTTCTGGACATCCACCGCAAGTATCTCGAAGCTGGAGCCGACATCATCGAGACTGATTCGTTCAATGGGACGAAAAGCGATCTCATTGATTACGGACTCTCTGATCAATCCTACGAACTGATGTTTCAAGCGGCCGCGCTTGCGCGGAAAGCCGCAGATGAGTTTTCGACCCCGGCAAGACCGCGGTTCGTGGCCGGCTCCATGGGGCCGACGCGCAAGGCGATTACGGTCGTCGGCGGAATCACCTTCGACCAGCTCCGCCAGGATTACTACGATCTTGCGAAGCCGCTCGTCGACGGCGGCGCAGACCTACTGATGGTTGAAACGGCTCAAGACACGCGGAATATCAAAGCCGCCCTCCTCGCCATTCGCAAGTTGTCACAGGAGCTTGGCGCGGAGATCCCTTTCATTATTTCGGTCACCATCGAGTCGATGGGCACGATGCTGGCCGGTCAAACCATTGACGCGATGTGGGCTTCTCTGAAGTACGCAAAGCCTCTTGCGTTTGGAATGAACTGCGCCACGGGGCCGGAATTCATGACCGATCACATGCGTACGCTGAGCCAGCTCACGAGCGAGTTTGTCTCTTGCTACCCGAACGCAGGACTGCCGGATGAAGAAGGCAAGTATCTGGAGACGCCGACTTCGCTTGCGACGCAGCTCGAGAAATTTGTGGATCACGGCTGGCTGAACCTTGTCGGCGGCTGCTGCGGCACCACCGAACAGCACATCCGCGCGATTGCGCAGATGGCCCAAGGTAAGAAGCCGCGTCAGCGACCCGCGGAGGCTCATCGAGCAATTTACACCGGAGTGGAGGCTATCGAGGCGGAGGAGAGCACGCGTCCGTTGCTGGTTGGCGAGCGCACCAACGTCATCGGCTCGCGCTTGTTCAAAAATCTCGTCGCCGAAGAAAAGTGGGAAGAAGCCACCGAGATTGCGCGGCGCCAAGTGCGGGGCGGCGCGCAAGTCGTGGACGTCTGCCTGCAAAGCACCGAGCGCGACGAGAAAAAAGACATTCCTCCGTTCTACGAAAAGCTGATTCGCAAAATAAAGCCGCCCATCATGATTGATACCACAGATCCGGCGGCGATTGAGTTGGCGCTCACGTACTGTCAGGGCAAGGCCATCATCAATTCCATCAACCTTGAAGACGGCGAAGAAAAATTTCAGCGCACCGTGCCGATCGCGCATGAATACGGCGCCGCAGTCGTTGTGGGCTGCATCGATGAGGATCCCGTCCAGGCGCAGGCCTTCACGCGCGAACGCAAGCTGGCAATCGCTGAGCGTTCTTACAAATTGCTCACCGAAAAGTACGGCCTCGCGCCGGAAGACATCATCTTTGATCCGCTGGTCTTTCCTTGCGCCACGGGCGATGAAAACTACATCGGCGGCGCAGTCGAAACGATGGAGGGCATTCGCCTGATTAAGCGGGCGCTGCCGGATGTGCGCACGATTCTCGGCATCTCCAACGTTTCTTTCGGGCTACCTCCCGGCGCGCGCGAAGTCGTCAATTCCGTTTTTCTTTATTACTGCACGAAAGCCGGGCTCGACCTGGCCATCGTCAACACAGAGAAAATTGAGCGTTTCGCCTCCATCCCCGCGCACGAGCGGGAACTCGCGGAAAACCTCCTCTTTTCGCATCCGCCCAAGAACGTCCCCGCGGATCATTCGAACGCGGGCTTCTTGCTCAACGCTCCCGCCGACTGGCGCCAGCAAAGCAAAGAACAGCGCGCCGCTGTCAATCAATTCTGGATTGCCGCCATCGCCGAGCACTTCCGCACCGCCAAGAAAAAGGAGAAGGCTCGCGGAGCCGATTTGCCTCTCGACGAGCGGCTGGCCAATTACATTCTTGAAGGCACGCGTGACGGCCTGATCGCCGATCTAGAACGCAAACGCGCCGAGGGGGCCGCGCCGCTCGATATTATCAACGGTCCCCTGATGGCCGGCATGGCGGAAGTCGGCCGGCTCTTCAACGCTAATGAACTAATCGTCGCGGAAGTGCTGCAGTCCGCCGAAGCCATGAAGGCCGCGGTAAGCCACCTCGAGCAATTCATGGAAAAAGCGGACTCCGCTAAGCGCGGCAAAGTGGTTCTCGCCACGGTCAAGGGCGACGTCCACGATATCGGCAAAAATCTCGTCGAAATTATTTTTAAGAATAACGGCTATGACGTCGTGAACCTCGGCATCAAAGTGCCGCCGGAAGATTTGATCAAGGCTTATCAAGAACATCATCCCGACGCCATCGGGCTCTCCGGTCTGCTGGTAAAGAGCGCGCAGCAGATGGTGACCACCGCAAGCGACTTGAAAGACGCGGGCATCGAGATTCCTCTGCTCGTTGGCGGTGCGGCGCTTTCCGCAAAATTCACCCAAACGAAAATCGCGCCCAGCTACGGCAGAGCCGTCTGCTATGCGAAGGACGCGATGACTGGTTTACGTCTGATGAATCAGTTGATGGACCCGGCCACGCGGGAAACCCTTCTGCGCGAGCATACGGCTTCAGGAAACGGTTTCCAGGTGTCCACGACGGTTAGCGTCGCGCCGCTTCCAAAAGTGGCGCGCTCGCCGCGCATTCGTGTTGATCTGCCGATTCCGCCGGTGTCTTATCTCGAGCGCAAAATCCGTCTGGTGCCCGATCTGCGCGAAGTTTGGGGCTACATCAATCCCTACATGCTCTACGGGCGGCACTTGGGCTTCCGCGGCGACTTCGAAAAGCATCTCGCCGAACGCGATCCTAGAGCGATCGAGTTGTTCGAAAGCATGGAAGAAGTGAAAAAAGAAGCCGCTTCCTTCATGAAGATTCGCGCAGTGTGGCAATTCTTCGAAGCGGAATCCGAAGGCGAGTCCTTGCGTCTTTTCGAGCCAGGCGCGAAGGCGCCTCTGCATACATTTCGCTTTGCGCGGCAGCGCCAGGGCGATTTTCTCTGCTTAAGCGATTACGTCTTGCCGCCTCAGAATGACAAACGCGACCACCTTGCGCTTTTTGTAGTCACCGCAGGCGAGGGCGTTCGCCAGCGCTCCGAAAAGGCGAAAAACGAAGGCTACTATTTTCTCAGCCACGGCTTGCAGGCTCTAGCCATCGAAACTGCCGAAGGTTGCGCCGAGTGGCTGCATCGCCGCATACGCGAGGACTGGGGCTTCCCCGATCCCCCCGACGTGACCATGGCGCAACGCTTTACCTCTCGCTATCGCGGCAAGCGCTACAGCTTCGGCTATCCCGCTTGCCCTAATCTGGAAGACCAAGCCGGCCTCTGGAAGCTACTGAAGCCTGAAGAAACCGGCGTGCAGCTCACGGAAGGCTTCATGATGGATCCCGAAGCCAGCGTCAGCGCGCTGGTCTTCCATCACCCGGATTGCACCTATTTCTCCGTCGGCGACACCAGCGAAACGCAGTAGCTGAAATAGACGTGGGAACATGAAAACGCAATCCACGCGTGCGAAGTTGTCAACGCACAATCATCCCAGCGAATAGTTGTCTTCTCAGGACCTAAAACTTGGGGCTTGCAACTGAGGTGTTTAGTAGGCGCCGTCGCCGCTCAGAACGGCTCCGGGAGTTTGCAGGAGAATCTTGACGTCCAGCCAAATGGACCAAGACTGCGAATAGCGCAGGTCCAGGCGAACCATGTCGTCAAAGCAGGTACGGCTCCGCCCGCTGACTTGCCACAGCCCGGTGATGCCGGGCTTCACTTCCAAAACGCGGCGGCGATGCCAGATGTCGTAAATCTCGAATTCATAGGGCAAAGAGGGGCGCGGGCCTACCAGCGACATCTCGCCCATCAAAACGTTCCAGAATTGGGGAAGCTCGTCGAGGCTCGTCTTGCGCAGCAACCTACCCATCATGGTAACGCGGGAATCGTTCTTGATTTTGTACACGGCGGGCTTGCCGGATTCCTTATGCGCGCTGTCCGCCTGGCCATTGATAAACCGCTGCACGTACTCTTGATGAATCTTGGGATCGTTGTTCACGTACATCGTGCGGAACTTCAGGCAACGGAACTTCGAACCGAACTGGCCAAGCCGTTCCTGCTTGAAGACCACCGGCCCCTTGGAGGTCAGCTTGATAGTAATGGAGATAATTGCAAGCAAGGGACTCAATATGAGCAATAAGGACGCGCTTCCGAGCACGTCAATCACGCGCTTCACCACTTGCGAAGCTCGCTTTCTTGGAGTGGACTTCGCCAGATCCGGATAGAACCTGCTGTCAGCAACCTTTTCGCCCTTGTCTCCTTTATTTTCAGGGAAAAGGTGCGTAGTCACCACCAAGCTTGATCCGACTTTCCGGCCAAGCTCACCGTATAGCGCTTCCAGAACCTTGGAGCGCAAAATCTCCGTGACCGGCGTTTCACCTTCGCAGCTCACTTCGGTGAAGATCACTCCGAGGACAACGCCCTTCTCGTACCAGCCGATTAAGTCCGTTTCGCGAGTGGATTTCAGCAGGACAGAGGAAATACGGCTCAGGAAGCGCTCGGACGTCTTTTCCTCGATGAACGCGCTGGCGTCAAGAAGCATCAACACGAAAGGCTTGCGTGACCGCTCCGCGCGCCGACGCTCGAGCGTCAGCATGCTGCGGAATGATTCCTCGAGCAGAACCTCTTCACGGCCGTCCATCAGCGAGCCTACCGCCGAGGCCGCTCGGCGCGTCGTCGAACGAAGTACTCCCTGTTCCCACAGCGCCGGAATCCTTGAGTAGCCATTTCCCATTTAGGTTTCAGTCCTCGCAAAATCCAAAACTCTCTAAAACTTAAGCAACCACCGGTTCAAACGACGGCACAATCACGCGTGCTTGCTCCGCGCGGGTGTGCTTCGGTTGAACCGCCGAAACCGCGCACCGGTCGATTTCCAAAGCCACGGACCGGCGCAGCAGCGAAATTGAAACCACGATCCGCTGGCTTCCCTTGAAACTGGTCAGAACCCCTTCGACGCCGCTCAATGCTCCATCTTCGATTCGAACGCGCTGCCCCACTTCCAGGTAAGGGCACGGCTCCACATGCATACCCGTCGAAACCATCCTTTGAATCGCTTCAATTTCCGATTCCTCCACCGGAATCGGCATCCGGCCGGTTCCCACCACGCTGATCACGCCCGGCGTAATCAATACCGGCAGGCGGTCGCACACGTTGAAGCGGCAAAACAGGTACCCGGGGAAAAGAGGAGCTTGAACTTCTTTTGAACGGGCGGTCCCCCGCTTCGCATTCTTATAAGTCGGTAGAAACGTCTGGTATCCCTTGCAGGAAAGCAATGCCGCCGTCGAGCTTTCCCAGCGGCTTCTTAGTTGTAGCGCGTACCACCGGTCGACATTCGGCTCGGCGTTCATCCTTGGACTCAGCCTCCTTTGAAGGCTCCCTGAGAGCGAAGTGCAAAAGTGTTCGCGGCAGAAGTTGACACGACCGTGAAGGACACTTTCACGGCAGGGCACAGGAGATGAGGCAATCCACCTGCCAATGGGAAGCCCTCGAAGTTGCTGGGGTGTTAAAAGAGTGGTCTGTAACTCGCTGAAAGGAAGCCGGTTACTTCAATCGTAAGCTATAGAGCAGAGCTTTTCTTACTTCGCTTGCCACAAGGGCCGGAAAGAGAAGAAATCCGTTGCCCACATTTCCCACTTCTCTTCCAAAAGACTCCCCGCCGCCTGGACCACGCTAAGTTGCTTGTATTGAAGAACTTAATGCAACGTAATAACGTTTTTTCTTGCATTTCTGGTGGGTTTGCTTCTACTTCATTATTTTAGGGCTTACATCCAGGTACATGGGCGGTGCCTGTAAGCAGGCTGCGCCTTATCTCCCGCGTGATCAAGAACTGCCTTTGGGGCTGAGGCTAGTGCTGCTTAGGAGTCAAAAGAAAGGCACGCGTCGTGGGGCCATCGAGGTTGGTTTGCTGCTCGACCACAATCTGGCCGGCGCGGTTGATCCCTGTGGCGCGCGTCAGGACCAATCCAGTTTGCGGAATCAAGCTGTTCAGGTCGGTAATCTTGCCGTTATTCCAAATTACGGCGTGGGTTTCCCCAGCGGAAGTCACGCAAGATCCAACAATAACTCCGGAGTCGTTCAAGGCGGCGGCCTGCGTTCCGTTTCCGGATGAAGTCACGCTGCCGGGAAGCGCGGCGAGCTGGCTCATCTTTCCGTTTTGCCACTGGAAAGCGGCCGTGGAATTGTCCGCAACTTCCGCCCAGCCGACGACCAAGGTTTGCGCGTTGATGGCGTTGGCGGTGCTGTGCAAGCCGCCGAGCGCGCCTAAGTCAGTAATCGCACCGTTGAGCCAAACCACGGCGCGAACGACGCCTTGATTTGACGAAAATCCGCTCGAAACCCCGGTAACTTGTCCTTTGTCATTGATGGAAATGGCGGTACTCCCGCTGCCGCTCGGTCCCAGGTCGCCCAGAGATTGCCGTTGCCCGCCACTCCAAAGCACGGCGCCTCCACGCACATTTTTTGAATAGGCCACACCTACAATGTCGCCTTTGGAATTAATCCCGCGCGCCGAACTCGTTTCGCCAGCAACGCCGAGGTCTTTCATTACTCCGTTTTGCCAGACAAATGCATGCATTTCGCCGCTCGCTGCGCTGGCCGCGCCGACCACCACGCCTGAGTCATTGATCGAATACGCCATACTGACGCTGCCGCCGAGTGTGCCCAAATCGGTCATCACTCCGTTAGACCACAGAAACGCATGATTCGCAGAAGTGCCGACGATCTGCCCGCTCTTGTTGATGTCCGCCACTTTCGCGGAGTTGGAGCCGGCAAGCGTGCTCAGATCCGTCACGGTGTAGCTAGATTGCGCCGCGGCGGCAGCCGCGAATGTGGCGCACAACGCCGCGAAACTCACGATTTGTTTGCAGTAATCTCTCATCATCTCTCCTAGGGAACGAGTCTCCTCAGCGGAACAGCGGTTTTTCAATGCGTTTTCGTTGCGCCATGCTTTTATTTCGTGCATGGTTCGGCGGGGACCGGAACCACTCCAGTATCCTTCACCTTTGCAACCGAGGCCCGCTGGAGCAAACACCTCGTATCCAATGAATTAGCGCTCGGAACCTGACTCTCTGTCAGGAATTCTTTGTTTCCCTCTCGACAAACAAAGAGCAAAACCAGTGATCGCGTTCCCAAGTCGAAGGTGATTGTACGGTTGTTTGATTGCCCTAAGGGACAAGGGGGAGGGCAGGTCACATTCTGCACCTTTTCTGGACTTTGGTCGGATAGACAGCCCCGGCTCCCTACGCTAATTTTCTAATCTGGGCGGTTGGCAGCCTAAGAACTTGGATTCAGGGAAGTTAACGGCTTTCATCTTTTTTACTAGTTAAGGTCGCTTCTCTGTAATTGCGGACATTTTGGCATTTGCCATACGGGCGTCGGCGTCACACCTGCAGGTTAGGATCTGGGGTTCTCTTGATGAAAAAAATCGTCTTTCTTTTCGTGCTGGCGCTCGGCTTTGCATGGAGCTGCGATGCCCAAACTTGGACCTACGTCCAAGACAGCACAATCACCTATTGCAGTAGCGGAACTTCCTGCGGAAGCTTTGGTGGAACGATGATTCCCACCCTCTCTGGAACCGTGTGGATTTTCTATATCGATACGGTGAGTGCGACCAGCGCAAGCGTTTCCGGCGGCGGAGTCACTTGGACACAATGTACGCAGTGTGGTCTTAGCGTTACCAATCATCACGCTTTTGTTTTCTACGCTATCGGCGGGTCCGCGGGACAGACCAATTTCAGCATCAGTGCGCCAGGAAACTCCGGCAGCTTATCTGTGCAATTTGCCGAAGTCATGCCCCCTGCGGGGTCTACGGCCTCCTTCGATACAGGAAATGCTACGAGTCTAACCTGTTCAGGAACTTGTTCGGGAACCTCGCTTTCCTTGTCTGCAACCGATTTTGTGATTGAATTTCTGGATGGTACAGCCCCTGGTTCATGGAACGGTTGGCCTTCTCCCTGGTTTACCTTAGCAAGTGGCGATGGTGCATTGGAGAACGCGACGGGAACAGTTGCCGCACCATCGGTTTCTGTCCGTTCTGGATTTAGCGGCACCGCCGTCTTTTCAGCAATCGCCTTTAAATCTTCACTTGGAAGCTTTACTCCCCCGGCTGTGGGGCCGTTGAGCATGGTGAGCTTCGTCAATCCAGATCCGGCACACGGACTGACTGGATTGAACTGCGCCCCCTCCTGTAGCCTTACGGTTCCCGCCACTGGCTTGGGGCATCTTCTCTATCTTGAGGCCGCGAATACCTCGGGAGTCTTTCTTGGTGGTGTTAGTGGCGGTGGAGCGTGGGTCGTGCCTGCCAGTTGCCAGATCAAAGGTGGCCAAGCCGCAGGAAACGCCTTGAGTTGCGCCTACGTGCTCTCCGGTAGTTCGACTCCAGTCACGTCGATCAATATAACAATGGCTGGAAACGCTAACACTATGTTCGCGTACTACGAGGTGGCTACGTCGTCGGGCGCTTTTTCATTCGACACTTCCGGATCAGCGACGAACCCAGCCAGCCTCAATCCCTCCGGTGTTTCCCTGACTCTTTCTCAAGGCGCGACGGACGTGGTCTTCCAATCGATCTTCGTGTTCGGCGGCACGTCGTCTGTTAGCTATTTCCCTTACGTGCGCGGATGTAGCAGCGGATGCGGCCCGCAGTTCTGGAACGGGCAAGCGGCGAGCGATGCCATCTTGAACGTTTCAGGCTCCGCGCCGACGCCCAAGTTCGCCAATCAGCAGAACAACAGTACGGTTGTCAGCGCCATGGCCTTCAAGACTGGAACGGGAGCGGGAACGCCACCCACCCCCCCATCCGGCCTGGCTGCCGTGGTCAACTGACGGGGCCCCACTTTCAAGCTGGCAAAAACAAACCCAATTGAGAAGCCCGAAAAACTTCAGCCAGGCGACTACGTGCATCCTTTCTTGGGCTTCTGATGTTGTTCTTGAACCCAGAGGTGCGTTTCCCGCAAGAGACAGCATGAAATAATAGGTGTACTGGTTGCATTGGCGCAACGTCAAAGCTTCCGTCCATGCACCCTAGCCGTTTGCGGCGGAAGCCATATTGGCAGGAGAGGCGACTCCGTCTTGCCAAACCTTCCACGGACGTTTGCCAGAGGACCACAATTCTTCGAGGACCATCTTATCACGCAGCGTGTCCATGCTCTGCCAGAAGCCGCGGTGGCGGTAGGCGCTCAGTTTGCCTTCCTGTGCCAGCCGTTCCATCGGCTCGCGCTCCCAGACCGTTTTGTCGCCCTCAATGTAATCAAGGACTCTGGGCTCGAGCACGAAGAAGCCGCCGTTAATCCAGCCGGAGCCGCCTTCCGGCTTTTCCTTGAAACTGGAAATCACGGTTTGTTCGTGGTCCAGGCTGAACGCGCCAAACCGACCGGCGGGTTGTACCGCGGTTAGTGTTGCAAGACCACCCTCCTGCTTATGAAAAGCGATCAGGTCCTGGATGTTCAGGTTGCTGACGCCGTCGCCGTAGGTGAGGCAAAACGTCTCGCCATTCAAGTGATGGCGCGCACGCTTCAAGCGGCCACCGGTCATGGTGGATTCGCCGGTGTCCACTAGGGTGACCTTCCAGGGCTCGACGCCATTGTTCAGGAAGCTCAGCTTGCGCTCGCGCATGTCGAAGGTGACGTCGCACATGTGCAGAACGTAGTTGGCGAAGTATTCTTTGATGTAATCGCCCTTGTAGCCGCAGCAGATGATGAAATCGTTAATGCCGTGGTGGGAGTACAGCTTCATGATGTGCCAAAGAATCGGCTTGCCGCCGATCTCGACCATGGGCTTGGGCTTGACTTGAGTTTCTTCGCTCAAACGGGAGCCGAAGCCGCCGGCTAGGATCACTGCCTTCATAGAGAGCCTGTCCTCCCCTATAGGGATGGGGTTGCGCACCTGTACGCCCGAACTAGGCGATTCTCGGACGGGTCGCAGGTCGTTCGTCCTCGCGCGGCTAGGTTGCGCGAGGCGGTCCCGTAGGGAGTAAAAGCAAATTGGCAGCCAAGCGATGGCACTGGGCGCGGCAATGGCAGAATCAAATGGCCAGGCTAATACATTTAAAATCAACACTTTAGAGAGAAGAGGCGCCGCATAGCAGGAATAAGGGCTTCCTCGGGGTTCTTTGATCCCTTCGAGCCATTGCCCGCTGGGAAAAACATTGCCACAATTTCCCCAGGCGGAGGCAAGGGGCTACGGGACTGGGATTAGGAACCAAGACCGCAGCAAAAGCCTAAGGGTCTCTCAGGAGGGTTTAATCGCCGACTACTGCAGAACCAGGACCCAGTCGGATGTACCGTCGGAGTGGGTGCCACTAGGCGTGGTGAAGTTATGTGAGCCACTGTTGGCAATCGAGCCGAGCGGCGTCGCATTGCCGGTAGTTGGATCTAACCAAGAGGCCGTCATGGTCTTGGAGAATATCGCCATATTCATGCTCAGTGGCGTTGTTGTAGCAGCAACGGGTGTGTACACGATGGCTTGCATTGCCAATGCGGGTGTTGCGCTATCGGGCACCCACGCCGCCGTGGCGTAGTTGGAATTGCACAGATTCTCGTTGTTGACACTCTGAGTACCAAAGCCAGCCGTTACAACCTGATGCGACGTGTCCGGAACGAGCTTCCACCACTCGAGCTGATTGAACACAGTCGTGAGCATGGCGACTTGGGCCGTGGCCGGCGTGGCCAGCTGCGATTGCCACATGGAGTCAAAGTGATTGACGTGTGTATTCCCCCAAACATGGCCCGACGCCCCGCTGGTCATGGTCCAGTACATCTGCTCGCGCAAAACGTGGGCGTCCGCGGCGGTAGTAGAACAACTAAGCAGGTTCGTGTTGTTGGCCCCTTCCATATTCGCTTCGAGTAGGAGCGTTGGGGTCGGAGATAAGCCGGTACTCGTGCTGTTGTAAGCCTGCAAGGCATAGTCGTAGGTTTCGTAATAGGTGTAGATACCGTCAGCGCTGAGATTCGCGTCCATCGTCGTGTCCTGGTTCGAGTAAGAACGATAGTAATCCAATTGGATGGTGATGAGGTGGTTCGGGTCCGTGCTGGCGATACCCGCCATCATCTGTTGCACCAGAGTGTTGTCGGGAGTCGCTCCGGAACACGCTCCCGTCGTATTCCTCCAAGTCTGGAAATCGTTACCCAGTTCCCAGATGATGTTCGGGAAATTCTTGTAGCGCATACCAAGGAACTGGCCGAAGCCACTGACCTTCGTGGAACCGCTCGTGCGCATATCGTTTATGAAGCTGGAAGGCGGGAGCGGATCAAAAAGAACGACCATGTTCGACGCCGCCGCGGCCGTTGATGAATTGGTCCATGACGGACCAAAAGCTGGGATTCGGAGTGGAAAGATCGTAGTCCGGGTTGGTGGCACCGCCATTACAAAGACTCGGTAGCGTTCCCGTAAAAGGTAGTTGCCCGTTGGGCAGGCCACCATTCGCAACAGGATTCCCATGCGTTAATTCAATAATGTTGACCGTGTTGAATCCTTGAGATTGGCGACTCGCAAAATAGGTAGGCCAGCTCGAAGGATCGAGGACGTTTACCAGGTGATGCGCAGAATCACCGACCATCAGCCACGGCGCACCGGAGGCGTCTGTAAAATACCGCCCATTCGCTTTGATGGGCCATTTCGATCCGGAAGTGGTAACGGTGAAATTCATTCCGTTGCTGGCGACGCCACCAACAGTCACGACAACGATGCCCGTCGTAGCTCCCGCGGGGACCGGGGCGACGATGCTTGTGGCACTCCAGCTCGTGGAGGTTGCGCTTGATCCGTTAAACATTACCGTGCTCGCTCCTTGCGAAGCGCCAAAGTTCGTTCCGGTGATGGTCACGGAAGTTCCGACAGGGCCTGAGGTGGGATTCAGACTCGTGATGGTTGGCGCGGAGGGAGAGGCCGTCACAGTGAAGTTGATGCTGTTGCTGGCGACGCCGTTGACCGTCACGACGACATAGCCGCTGGTCGCACCCGCAGGAACGGGAGCAACGATAGTGGCTGCGTTCCAACTTGTGGGCATGGCGGCAGTACCGTTGAAATTGACTGTGCTTGATCCTTGCGATGGGCCAAAGTTCGTTCCGGTGATCGTGACTGAAGTACCGACCGGACCGGAAGTAGGGTTCAGGCTCGCGATATTTGGCGCGGGAGCTGAGGTTACTGTGAAAGTCGACCCGTTGCTGGCGAGGCCGCCGACGGTCACGACCACTGGACCGGTGGTTGCCCCGGTAGGAACCGGCGCATTGATGCTAGTGTCGCTCCAACTCGTCGGACTTGCGGCTTTGCCGCTGAACGTTATCGTGCTCGTTCCTTGCGTAGCGCCAAAGTGGCTCCCGGTAATCGTGACCGCCGTACCTACAGGACCGGACGCGACGCTCAAGCCGGAGATGTAAGGCGCGCTACCACCGCCGCTGTAGCCGCCGCTGCATCCGGCCGCTGCCAGAAAAAGATCGAGGAGAAGAGCGGAGATAGAGAGATTTCGGACGGCGACGCTGGCGCGTGTTGTATTTATCAAGGACATCCTCTGATCGCAAGAAAGTCGCAGCCAATTCGGGGACATTGTCAAGGCTGCAAAAAAGCGAAGGCCAGCAGCATCCCCCTTTGACCAAACCTGAAGGGGGAGAGGTACCGACTTGGCAGGGAGCCATGTTCGGGGCTGGCGGACAAAACTCTACAACAGCAGCAGGGAAAATGTCATGGTAAACCGCGTGTCACTGTCAAAGCTCTTTAGAAATGTCCCCATTCTTACCTCGTTAGAAGTGTCCCCTTTTTTGTTTTTGGTCTTGATGACTTTGTGAGTTGCTGGCCTGGCCCGCAGCGTAACCCTGCGGAGCCCGTAGGGCGGAGCGTTTAG
>DATEGP010000107.1:0-67852 GCA_035280045.1 Candidatus Acidiferrum sp. | reverse complement strand
CTAAACGCTCCGCCCTACGGGCTCCGCAGGGTTACGCTGCGGGCCAGGCCAGCAACTCACAAAGTCATCAAGACCAAAAACAAAAAAGGGGACACTTCTAACGAGGTAAGAATGGGGACATTTCTAAAGAGCTTTGACATTCGGTTGTTTCGTAGGTTGACAATCAAATACGCCAGGCATAGACTCGTCGGCGAACGTCCAGCCCACCTTAACTCACAGGGACCAGCCTACCCCCAAGTTAGGGCTTCTCCATCTCGCCGGAATGGCAGTTTTTGGGAACTGTCAGCCGGGCAAATAAGACAGAAAGCAAGAGCCTATTCGCAGGCTGAGTTTTCGCGGATCGACACGGAGATACAAGTGTCCAGGAAACAGTTGCTCTTTATCGCAAGCTCCGTGGGTGTGGTACTCCTAGTCGCAATCTTGACGCTAGCCGCGCCCATCTTCAAGAAACCAACGCAAGAGGTTCGCACCGGATGGAACCGTGAAGGACTCAAAGCGGCGTACGTGGCCGCGCAACTTCGCGAGGTAGATAACACCCACTCGTCGCTGATTCTTTCCTATGACATCAGAAATTTTACAGACCTCGATTATCGCCTGGCCGACGGCCCCGGGGTTGTGATTATGAGACGGCTCAAAGGCGACGGGAGCCTGAGCCAGGAAGAGTCCATTCGTCTGAGCTATCCGGTCTTTCTGCCTGCAAAGCAGCGCGCCCGGCTGGCGATTGAAATCTCCCGGGCCTTCCCCTGGCCGCGCGAAGACTCCCACTACGAGGAAAAGCTAAAGGAATTCGTGAAGCAAAGGCTTGGGGATGTTCGTGGTTTCGTCCTCTTTGATGAGACAAGCCACAGCCAGATTGATCTTCCCGCAGCATGGCCGGAGTTACAGGATAAAACCCAAACGGGAGGCTGATTCTCAGAGAAAACGTCGCCGGAAACCTGATAGGCAAATTACACCGAAAAGTCCTTTCCAGAACCCGCCCTGGGAAAACCGATCGATCATCACGGAGAAGCACCAACCATGAACACCTCAACGGCAGCCCACAAACACGATTGGAGAACCAACGAGCGGCGTTCTTGCTTAAGAGAAGAGCTCAGTTGGATTGTCCTGGTCTTCTTTGGGCAGAACAATTGGGGCAAGCTCATTGATCTGAGTGAAAGAGGCATGCGCTTTCAGTTCGAGCAGCCCCCGTCGCTCAAGGAGCCCATCGATTTCACGTTCGAAGCCATGGGCTGCATGTCCATTCCGCAAGAAGCGAGTGCCTTCGGCGACTCGTTTCAGGCGGCAGGCCGTGTCGTTTGGACCCACGAGTTTGAGAGAACTGCGGGTGTGCAATTCTTGAATCTGTCACAGAGAAACCGCGATCAAATCCGGCACTGGGTGTCCTCGGCGACGGGCCAGGGTGCAGCGCCCGTTCCCGATGCAACGAACGTCGGCCACACGGCTGGGTTGACCGAGGAATTGAAAAGAGAATGGGACGCCGAATGGAACCGCCGAACCGGCCAGCAAACAGCCGAACCCTTTGCTTCAAAAGTACCTCTGACGGAGTTGCCCGGAACGCGGACGCAGAGCGACGTGTTCCAGGAAACCTCTGAACTCAAACTGGAGGAACTGGACTCACGTCTGGAATCGTTGTGGCAGGCCGAGCCCACTTTTACGCCGCAGTCTCCGCAGCGGCAATCCACATTTCATCGCGAACCTGAGCAAGAATCTCCGGAGCACATCGCTGAGCCGAGAAAGTTCGATGCAAATTTGCCGCCGGAATTTGAACAAGGGTTCGCTACTCAGAGTCAGCATCCGCTGGTTGCCGACACACAAACTTTTTGGAGGACGGAGCCCGAGGTTACGCCGCAAAATCTCGAAACGCCACCTCCCGATGCGGAGATGGTCCGGGCTTTGCGCACGCACGAGAGGCTCGAGCAGAATGGTTTTGAAGCTCCGCTCGCTTTTGAAGCTCCCCCCGCCCTGCCACACGAGGGGAGCCAAAGACGCGGAGCGACGCTGCGCCCGAAGCCGCAAAAGGCGCGAGTGGGCTACGTTATTGCGGTGACGTGTCTGGGAACTTTGCTCGTGGCTGCGGCGCTCATAGAAATCGCGACCAGGTCTGCGGGAAGGGCCGGAGCGGGCGAGGTCGCCTCCCTTGCGCCAGAGAGCCGAGTTGATACTACAACGGACCAGCCAACCTCCATAGAAGGCGCGGGACCATTCATCGTCGAAGTCTTAGACACGTCAAGCCGGCGCTCGGTCCTTTGGTTTACTGGCGATAGCGAGCAGGATATCAGCACGCGCGAGGTTCAAAGACCCGCGCTCTCCGCAGCTTCTGCAGTCTCGCGGGATCCAATCTTAGAGGAAAGACCGTCTGTGGCCGCGAAACACGAGCCTCCGCGCGATTTCACTTTGGCTTCTCCTCACCCTGTGGCGGGAGCCAATACCTCTGCGGCCGGTTCCGAAGCGGTCACCGCGCCTACGTTCGGGGAGGCGCCGATCGCCGGCGATGTGCCTCTCCGAACGAATTTACCGATCCCCGCTGCTCCGGTCGAGCGGACGCTTCCCGTGGGAGGCGACGTTCAGCCAGCCCGGTTGATTCGCGCGGTTCTACCAGCTTACCCGCAGCTTGCCAAATCTCAGCGCGTCGCGGGCGACGTCACTCTGGATGCACTCATCGATGCCTCAGGCAACGTACGCGACGTGAGCGCGATTTCAGGGCCGGTCTTCCTGCGCGAGGCGGCCAAGATCGCGCTGAAACAATGGAAATATGAGCCGGCGCGCCTGGATGGGCAGCCAACGGCTATGCACCTAACCGTCACGGTAAAATTTAAAAACGATCAGAAGTAACCACCAGCTACTATCCAATCTGGAAAACCTGTACGTTGGGCCAGTAGCCACGCGCTAGTTCCCTCTCCAGAATCGGGTAATACACGGACCCGGGACTCGCAGGAATTCCTATACGACAGTCTAGGAGAGGAATATGAAATTCAGCTGGATGAAGTGGAGCGTCCTGCCTGCCGCGATTTTGCTGGTCGGCGGTGTGGCGGTGGCGCAGGATCAGTCTTCTTCGGGGTCGCAGTCGTCCTCGCAAAGCGGAGACGCCGCAGCGCCCGCGCCTGCAGAAAAACCTAAACCAACGGTGGCGCAACGCAAGGAGAATCAGCAGGATCGCATCGCCAACGGCGTCAAGAGCGGGCAATTGACGGCGGGCGAGACGAAAAACCTGGAAAACAAAGAAGCAGCCATCAACAAAGAGACTGCAGCCGACCGGGCCGCCAATGGCGGCAAACTGACAGCTGCAGAGAAGAAGCAGGTCAACCGGCAGCAAAACCAAATGTCCAAGCAGATTTACGCGGACAAGCACAACGCCAACACCGCCCACTATGGCAATAACAAAGTGGGACAGCGCAGAGAGAACCAGCAGGACCGCATCGCTCAGGGCATCAAGAGCGGCCAGATGACCGCCGGTGAAACGGCGAGGGCCGAAAAGCAGCAGCAGGGAATCAACAAGCAAGTCGCCAAGGACCGCAAGGCCAATGGCGGCAAGTTGAACGCCAGCGAGAAGAAACAGATCAACAAGGAACAGAACGCCGCGTCGAGGAACATCTATCGCAAGAAGCACAATGCGAAGACGCAGCCGGGTACGTCACCAAAGTAAGTTTCCTCCCCCCGAAGCAAGAAGCGAGGCGCTCCGATCTTAGGGTCGGGGCGCTTCGTTTTTTAAGGTTCCCCCGGTAACCCTCGAACGGTGCCTTCCGTACTGCTAGTAGGGGGGCTCCGAAATCCCCTAAGCTTCCTGGTCTCCGCAGCATAGGTTTGATTTTGATAGAGTAGCGGAAAGAGCTTCCCAAGGCCGATGCTTGCCATTCGTGACAATCTGGCGCAGTGCGTCAGCGCGCTGCATGCGCACAAGCTGCGCGCGTCTCTGACCATGCTTGGGCTGACGATGGGCGTGGCCACACTCATCACGGTGATGACCATCGTGCAGGGGGCGAATGCGTATGTGGAAAACAAAATCGCCAATTTGGGGACCAACGTCTTCCAAATAGCACGCACCCCGTTTGCGGTGACAGACTTCAACATCATCATCAAGGCGCTGAAGTACAAAAAGATTGAGATGGAGGATGTGCGCGCGGTCGAGGAAGCGTGTACCGCTTGCGGCGACGTGGGGGCGACGGCCAGCGTTTCGGTAAAAGCGAGATACGAAGATAAGGAATCTACAGACGTGAATTTTTACGGGCAGACGCCCAACATGGCGAACATCGATTCGCGGACTGTGGAGCTGGGGCGCTACTTCAGCAACTGGGAATCGGATCATCGCACCTACGTTTGCTTGATCGGGGACACGATTGTGCAGCGGTTATTTCTGGGCGTAGACCCCATTGGCAAAAGCATTCGAATCGGGAATGACGAGTTCACGGTTATCGGCGTGATGGAGAAAGTGGGTAGCGTGCTTGGGCAGGACCAGGACAACTTCGTCATCGTATCGCTGCCGCTCTTTTTGGAAATTCAGGGGCTACACACGACCAGCCTGACGATCAACGTGAAGACGACAGCCGCCAATTTTGAGCCCGCGCAGGACCAGGCGCAGCTCATCCTGCGAGCGCGGCGTCACTTGAGCGGAAAAATGGAAAACGACTTTTTCATCGGCACCAAGGATAGCTACATGGTTCTGTGGAAGAGCATTAGCGGGGCGTTTTTTGGCGTGTTTATCCTGGTCAGCGCGATTTCCGTGCTGATTGGCGGGATCGTGATCATGAACGTGATGCTGGTGAGCGTGACCCTGCGGAAGAGAGAGATTGGCGTGCGGCGCGCGATGGGCGCGACGCAGGGCGACATCCTGAAACAGTTCATCACGGAAAGCTTTATGCAGTGCATCGCCGGCGGAGTCATCGGAATTGCGCTCGGATTTCTCGTGGCGCTGGTGCTGCGAACCTATACCCCATTCCCGGCTTCGGTACGAACTTCGGTGGCAATAATGGGCGTGATCATGAGCTCGGCTGTGGGATTGTTTTTTGGGATTTATCCCGCGCTGAGCGCAGCGAAGCTGGATCCAGTTGTTGCGTTGAGGTCGGACTAATGGCGCTGATGACACTCGAGCAGGCGCGCGAGAATTTTCTTGCGGCCATGCAAACGCTCAGGTCTGCCAAAGTGCGGTCAGCTTTAACTGTATTGGGAATCGTGATCGGCGTTTCTTCGGTGATTTCGATGGCGGCGATTATCCAGGGCTTGAACAAGTTCGTGCAAGACCGCGTGGAGTCGCTGGGCTCGCGGACATATTTCCTGACGCGCTTTCCTCCGGGGACCGACCCCTCACGGATGCCGCAACGGATTCGGGTGCGAAGGTATTTTGAATACAACTACGCCGAATATATCCGCCAGGCCGCTCCCCATGTCGAAGACGTAAACACCGTGGGGACGCGCGGGTTTTTTCTGGGGGACACAAACCGGATCATTTACGGAGACCGCAGCGTGGAGAAGCTCATTGTGCGCGGAGCGGAGCCACCGTACACGACAGCGTTGCCACTTTTTACCATTGCGCGCGGACGATTCATCAGCGCGTTCGACGAAGCACACGCGCGGCCCGTGGTGGTGCTCGGGGCCGCCATCAGCGAATCGCTCTTTCCGAATGAAGATCCGCTGGGCAAAACCGTGCGGATCAATGGCAGTACGTATGAGGTGATTGGAATCTTCGAGCACGACCAGGGACTGTTTCTTGGCCCCGGCGTGGACATTTTCGCGATCATTCCGCTGAGCAAGTTCCATAAGGAATATCCTGAAGCGAAAGAATTGATCATGATTTTTACAATTCCGAAGGATGTGAACATCGAGACCGCGCAAGGAGAAGTGATTCAGGCGATGCGGCGGCTGCGGCGGATTCCCGCGGGAAAAGAAAACGATTTTGAGCTGAGCTCGCCTGACTTCTTGAGCAATCTATGGAATCAGTTGACGGGAGCGCTGGTGATTCTAACAACCGTGATTAGTTCAATCGGGCTTCTGGTTGGCGGTATTGGAGTGATGAACATCATGCTGATTTCCGTAACGGAGCGGACGCAGGAGATTGGGGTAAGGAAAGCCATTGGCGCGCGAAGGGCGGACGTACGATTACAGTTCTTGCTGGAAGCCGTGGTACTTACGCTGGTGGGCGGAACGATTGGCATTTTGATCGGCGCGGGCATTTCCACGCTGGTGCGGCTAACAGTTCCTTCCGTCCCGGCCACACTTTCATATCTCTGGGTGACGATTGGATTTGCGATTTCGGTGGGTGTGGGACTGTTCTTCGGCTATTACCCCGCGAACCTGGCGGCCAACCTGGACCCAATTGATTGCCTGAGGTACGAATAGGCAGACCCCCTCGGAAGACGGTCCCTGCAACACAGTGGCGACGTTAAATGACGGCGGAAGAGAAATATTCCTCGGCCCAGCCGAGTTCGGTGAGGGCTCGCTGAAGACGCGCGAGCGGCAGGCCGACCACGTTGAAATAACAGCCTTCAATGCGCGGAATGTAGCGCGCGGCGTAGCCCTGGATGGCATAGGCGCCAGCCTTGTCGTGCGGTTCACCGGTGGCGAGATAACGTGTGATTTCTTCGTCGGAGAAAGCGGCGAAGGTCACAAGTGTGGTTTCGACGAAAGAGATGCGCTCGACATCGGGAAGGCGGATGAGACACACGCCGGTGAGAACAGCGTGGGTGCAGCCTGAGAGCTTGGTGAGCATACGGCGGGCGTCATCGGAAGAGCGCGGCTTGCCGAAGATGTGGCCGTCGAGAACCACTTCGGTGTCCGCAGCGATGAGAATGGCGGGTCCGACGGCCCGCGCGGCCACGAGTTCGGCTTTGGCCTCAGCCAGACGAAGGACGAGTTCCTGAGGAGATTCGTCAGGATACGGCGTCTCGTCAATGGCCGACGAAAGCACCGAGAAGTGATAGCCCGCATCGCGAAGAATTTCCGCGCGGCGGACGGAAGCAGATGCGAGAATCAGCCTCATACCGTGCCTTCCCAAGCAAGGATACTACAGAGCAGGTAGGGCAACAGCTCGGGTTTCGCCGTGCGCTGAAGAACTAGGCAGTCCCAGCCGCGGACTCGGACAACCCATGGCATTCGCGTGGGCTTAGCGTAAGGTTGCAAGCAAGCCTTCACATTTCGGAGACTAAAGGCTTAATATGCCGTACAATCCCGTTGTTTATGACTAGGAATCAACTAGTGACTATCGTGGTGACGGCAGTCATCAGCGTTGTCGCTAAGGAGTTTCTGGCATGGGTCGTTTCGTTGACGAGAACCATGGCTGCAAGGGCTTCAATTAAGAAGAAGCTTGAGAGGGTATTTAGCAAAAAGAACCGCACAATTATACTCGATTTGTTCGTTATCCTTTTTGCGCTGTGGACCTTGATAAGGGACATACGGAATCCCAGGCCATTTGTCAGGATGGATATTTTGTGGGTGATCCTAGACCTTACCTGTCTGAGTATGTACACGATCTTTTTCCTGATTCATGTCTACCTTCCTCGCCTGGCAGGCACTATTACGGTTGAGTTTGGTGACGACGATAAGCACTCCGGCTCCAAGTAAGCGTCTATTTCCTATACCAATTCCGTTTGTTAAATGACGACGGATTCTTGGTATTCGCCGAAGACGCGGCGGAGGGCGTCGGAGATTTCGCCGACGGTGGCGTAGGCTTCGACGGCGGCGAGGATGGCGGGGAGAAGATTTTCGGTGGTGGCGGCGCGGCGCCGAAGTTCGAAGAGGGCGGATTGCACTCGGGCGGAGTCACGGCGGGCGCGAAGAGCTCTTAGCCGGGCGACCTGCGAGCGCTCGATTTCCTCATCAATGCGAAGTGTGCGGATCGAGCGTTCTTCGTTGGCGATGAAGTCGTTGACGCCAACGACGATTTGCTCTCTTTTCTCGACGGCGCGCTGGAATTCGAACGCGACTTTCTGAATTTCGCCCTGAACGAAACCCGATTCGATGGCGCGCAACATCCCCCCCAACGAGTCAATCTTTGCGATGTATTCTTCCGCGCCGCGCTCGATTTCGTTGGTGAGATGTTCGATGGCGTAAGAGCCAGCGACGGGATCGATGGTATTCGTAACGCCGGTTTCGTGGGCAATGATTTGCTGCGTGCGCAAGGCGATGAGTGCCGAATCCTCTGTCGGTAACGCGAGTGCTTCGTCCAACGAATTCGTATGCAACGACTGGCATCCGCCGAGAACGGCAGCAAGCGCTTGAATGGCGACGCGGACGATGTTGTTTTCCGGCTGTTGCGCGGTGAGAGAAGAGCCGGCCGTCTGAGCGTGGAAACGAAGCAGTAGCGAGCGAGGATCCTGGGCGTGGAAGTGGTCGAGCATGATTTTGGTCCACAGCCGGCGCGCGGCGCGGTACTTGGCGATTTCTTCGAGCAAGTCGTTGTGCGCGTTGAAAAAAAAGGAAAGCTGCGGCGCGAATTCGTCCACGCCTAGTCCCGCATCGAGCGCGGCCTGCACATAAGCGATGCCGTCGGCAAGCGTGAATGCAACCTCCTGGACAGCGGTCGAACCCGCTTCTCGGATGTGGTAACCGGAAATGGAGATGGTGTTCCAGCGGGGGAGATGGTCGCGGCACCAGGCGAAAATGTCGGTGACGATGCGCATCGCCGGTCCCACTGGATAAATGTAGGTGCCGCGCGCGATGTACTCCTTGAGGATGTCGTTCTGGACGGTGCCGGAGAGTTTTTCGAGGCTGGCGCCTTGCTTCTTCGCCACCGCGACGTAGAGACACAGGAGAATCGCAGCGGTGGCATTGATGGTCATGGATGTGGAGACCTTTTCGAGCGGGATGCCGTCGAAGAGCGTCCCCATGTCTTCGAGCGAATCGATGGCCACCCCCACTTTGCCGACTTCGCCAAGGGCGAGAGGATGGTCGGAGTCGAGGCCGATTTGTGTGGGAAGGTCGAACGCGACGGAGAGGCCCGCCTGGCCCTTGCTTAACAGATAGCGATAGCGCTTGTTGGATTCGACGGCTGTGCCGAAGCCGGCGTACTGGCGCATGGTCCAGAACCGGCCGCGGTACATGGTGGGATAAATGCCACGGGTGTAGGGAAATTCGCCCGGATAGCCGAGAGCGGCTTCAGTATGCCAATCAACGAGATTTGACTCGCTGTAGCAAGCCTCCAGCGGAAGGCCGGAGAGTGTCGTGAATCTTTGCTTGCGCTCGGGATAGGCGGATTTGGTTTTGATATCAGACATAGGATGGAAGATTGAAACGACCAAATGAAAAATAAAGTTTGGCGATTCGCCTGTGACGATTGCCGACTAAAAGCATGACGCTGCCTTCATAATTTGCGGGCGTGGCGGAAGGAAGTCACCGCAAAAAAAACCAGCAGGCACGCCATTGCTACGGCCACGCCAACCAGCCAGCGGGAGACGTCCCGCGTCCAGGCGCGAAACGCAGCGTTGAACCAGCCCAACGCCAGAATGGCAAACACCGCGCCGACTACTTCGTGAAAAAGCTGCCGCAGCACGCGCCACAAGCGTTGGAACCCCTGCGGTTGTGAATTCGCCGGCGCGCTTGCGGTTGTGGACATAGGAGCATCTTATCGCAAAAGGAAAAGGAGTTCTAAGCCGTTGGTTTTTATGCTGTAGGCCTTATCCTGGTTGCTTGGGCTTACGCGTCACGAATTCAATGCATCGCTTATTTGAGTCCGCAAAACGGATGCGGGTAAGACACTCCCGTGGGCGCAAGTAAAAGGCTGTGGACGGATTGGAGACAACAGTACGAAGGTCTCTTGTATCCGACTTTTTGTGGGCCTAAAATAGCACTTGAAGTACGGGAGAACTCCTCTTGCAACTCGACGATCACTTGAAAAACCTGCTGCGCGAACTAGGACACGCCATCAACGATACGGTGTCCGAATCCGATCGCATCACCGGGGCAATTGCCGGAGTGCGCGCACATGGCTACGACATTGTGCTGAAATTGGACGCCACCATTGGGCTGGCGAAACGCGACGGGGCGGCGGGGGAAGATGCGAAACTTACGACCCAGGACCGGCGATTCCTCGAGTCGCTGCGCATCCAAGTGGACCAAGAATCGATGGCCGAGGAAGCGGACAAGAAGCCGGTGGCGCGACTGACCATGACGCCGCAGGACGTGCGATTCTTGAAGTCTTTGCGAATTGCCACGGACGAAACGGAATGAAGAGTTTGCTCAAGACGGCTGGTCTTGCGGCGCCCGCAGCGCTTGTTGCTGCGGCACTTTTTTGCCCCGCTGCCTCGGCGCAAGCGCCCGTTATTGTGGATACGGCCGTACCCATTCTTGTAAACGCGATCAAGCCCAAACCCAAAGCCAACGGACTGGTGAAATTTGAAGGCTTCGTGATGCACGCGAACATCGCGCAAATCACCGCGCGGCAAAAAGGAAACGAGCTGACCATCCAGACTTTCCCCCTTTCCCAGGAAGCCTCGGCAAAAATGCAGCAGATCGTGGACAAAGGCGGCTTCCAGTACGGGGACAAAGTAACGATTTTTTACAATCCCTCGACGCTGCAGGCCATGAAGTTTAAAGGGAAACCCTCGAAGCCGATTTGATTTCCTTGTGAGGCGGCCTATGTTGCGCCTCCCCGCGGTTGCCGGACGCTTTTACCCTTCTGATCCCTCAGAACTCACTTCTCTGATTCGAAATTACACGCAGCCTGAATCTCAGCAGCCGCCCGCTTCAGCGAAGGCTTGCCTTGTGCCGCACGCGGGTTACATGTATTCCGGCCACGTGGCGGGAGCGGTTTTTGCCCGCCTTGCGCTGCCGAAGAAAATCATCGTGCTCGGCGTACGGCATTATCCAAGGGGAGAACCGGCCGCGATTCTTTCGGCGGGTGCATGGCGGACGCCGCTGGGAGACGCTCCGATCGATGAGGGTCTCGCGGGCGCGCTGCGGCACGAATGTCCTTTGCTGCGCGAGGACAGCGTGGCGCACAGCACGGAGCACTCGCTGGAAGTGCAGATGCCATTTTTGCAGGCGCTCGCGTCGGGATTTTCGTTTGTGCCGGTGGCGCTGGGCAATGTGCAATTCGAATCGCTGGTGAGCGTCGGCGAAGGGATTGCGCGCGTGCTGGAGAATTCCAAAGACAGTGTGCTGCTGCTGACGACTTCGGATTTGAATCATTATGAAGACGACGCCACCACACGCGTGAAAGACCACAAAGCCATTGACCGTTTGCTGGCCCTCGATGCCCACGGGCTCTACGACATTTGCCGCAACGAAGAAATTTCCATGTGCGGCTTGGGACCCGCCGTGGCAATGCTCACGGCGTTGAACGCACTGGGCGCCAAAAAAGCAGAGCTAGTGAAATACGCGACGTCGGCAGACATTTCTGGCGACCGCAGCCAAGTGGTCGGTTATGCGGGCATGATTTTTTCTAAGCATGCAAAGGGTCAGCCCGTATAAAAGAAAGCGGCTCTCCTGTTCCATTGGAAGAGCCGCTCTTGTTCTACAAACGCTGATTCAGTGCGGCCGGCCGCCGCCGCCGGAAGAAGCGTGCGCCGCGGGTGCGGGAGCGGGGGCAGGCGAAGAATGCATGGAACTGCCCGCGCTCGATGTACCGGACGACCGTGAGCCGCCCCAATTGCCGCTTGAACCACCACCAACCGAACTGCGTTCACCGCCACCCGAATAACGGGGGACGGGAGGCGGAACGCTATTGCGCGGAGGTGTGATGTTCCGAGGAGGCGTAACATTACGCGCTATGGAGGCCACGGTTCCGTTGCCGTCACGGTTGGCTTTAGCTGCAGCGGGAACCTTTTCGCTTTCGCCACGAGCCACTTTTTCACTGGACGGCGCGCCGGAGGCGCTATTTGAGTTCACGAAACGATGCTCTTTGGGATCGTAAGCAATCGAAGAATCTTTGCTCGTGGAAACAACCCGGGCGCCCCCACCGCTCTCCAGAACGGTCCTGGAGACGCGCTCGGGCGGCCCAGTAGGCCTCAGAGCGCTGCCAAAAGCGTCCTTGGGAGCGGACTTCAGCGTTTCCCATTTTTCTCCAGGCGAAAAAGCAATCGCGCTGGACGTCGCGGTGGAGAGGATGCCGTGATCGAGGTTCAGCGGAGGCTTACCCTTGGCATCGAGCGGATGCATGGGCACGAAACCCAGATTCCCCTTGTTGTGAACGAACACCGCAGTGACCGGATGGTAGACAGGCCTAGGCGCATGAACTCTCGGCGGAAACCGTCTAATTGGGACACCTCCGCCGGGGTAGAAGCCGTAAACGACTGGAGGCGAGTAAAACCAGCCGCCGCAGCCGGAATCAAACAGCCAACCGCCGTAGTGGTAGGGGGCCCAGCCCCAAGGCTGGAAGCTGGCAAAAGTCCAGCCAAACGCTGGATCCCATATCCATTGCCCACCCGTGAAGGGCGACCAGCCATACCCAACGCCGAAGGGTCGCCAGCCAAATCCGTAGCCGCCGCAATTAAACCAGGAACCGTACGAGTACAAACTTCCGAAGCCGGCCGCGTAGTACGGCGAATTTGTGTATTGCATTGTTGCGGCAGTGGCCGTGGAAACCGTGTCAATCTGGCCGGAAACCCAGTGGTCAAATTCATCCGGCTCGGGAAGGCGTCCGATCTTCGTGGAGGACGCATCGCCTGCTCTCATGGAAATTGACTGGCCTTTTTCCAGGCTGCTGAAAGTCTGGTCCTGGCGCACAATGGTGAGGTGGCCGGAGATATTTTCGACTGAGCTGCCATCGTCAAAATTGTCAAGGCGAAACGTGGCGCGGCTTCCGGCTTCAACCGTGAAATCGCCGCCGGTCACGCTGAAATAATCGCCGCTCACAGGATTGACGTGGAACGAAGCGCTGCCTTGCCGCAAAACCAGGCGGGTGATCAGCGCGCCATCTTTCAACGAAAGATCATAAAACTCAAGGACCGTATTCTCTTTCAAGAAGGCCAGCGTGCCGTTCTCGAATTCAATTTCCGTGCGGCCGTTGTCTGTAGCCAGAACGTAGCCCTGGCGAATGGGAAGGTTCAGTTGCGCGGCATCCCAGTTGGCCTTGGAATCCGTCAGCGGGTCGCCGTGGGTTTCCGTGGCAAAGCGCACATCGCCACTCACTAAGCTGAGCCGGATGATTCGGGCATGGCTTGAGTCGGCTGAGGCGGACCGTACACCAAAGAAGAGTGCCATCAAAAGAATCAGAAAAAGGGAAGGAAACAGTTTGCGGGAAGTCATAATTCACTCCCTTACGGGGAAACTATCTCAAGGATTAGACGGCCAGGAGGCATGTCCGGTTGCACGCTCCAGCCCTACGAGGATAGTCTCGCCAGGAACTGCCGACGTCAAGCAGGAAGGGGCATTTCAGGGGAGCCGTCCAGTCCTTAGCGGCCTGAGGAGTGATACCATCTCCCCCGGATTGCACCAATGACCCGAATTGCATCCCGTGTTTCGCAATTGAATGGGGAAGGCGCTCTGGCCGTTTACTCGCGCGCGAAAGAACTGGAGCGCGCGGGACGCTCGGTGATTCACCTGGAACTGGGTGAGCCGGACTTTCATCCTGCCGCGCCAATTGTAGATTCCTTGCGAAACGCTGTGGCTGCGGGGCGCGACCGTTACTGCGCAACGCGCGGCTTGGCGGCTCTGCGCGAAGCCATCGCTGCATATTTGAAGCGCACGCGGCGGCTCGATCTTGCGGCCGAACAAGTCCTTGTCGCCCCCGGATGCAAAATGGCGCTTTCTCTGGCGATGATGGCCCTAATCGAGCCGGGCGACGAAGTGCTCTACCCCGATCCTGGTTTTCCGATTTATCCCTCGTTCGCGCGAGGATTGGGCGCCACTGCGGTGCCCTTTGGGCTGGAAGAAAAGAACCAGTTTCAGCCGGATCTGAATGAAGTCGCTGCAAAGATTACGTCGCGCACCAGCGTCATCATTTTCAATTCACCGAACAATCCAACGGGGACGGTGTTCAATGCGGCGGCGCTAGAAAAAATAGCGGAGCTGGCACGGAAGCACGACCTCTGGGTTATTTCCGACGAAATCTACGCGCGCATTCTTTTTGAAGGCGAGTACCAATCGATTTGGGCCCTTCCCGGCATGGCCGAGCGCACGGTTATCATTGATGGCTTCTCGAAGAGTTTTGCAATGACCGGCTGGCGCCTTGGCTATGCCGTCGCGCCCGTGCACGCCATTGACGCCATGGACTTGCTGGTGCTGAACACGTTTACTTGCGCGGCGGAGTTCACGCAGGTTGCAGCGATTGAAGCCCTGCGCGATTCCGCGGGCGCGGTCGACGCTATGGTGGAGGAATACCGCAAACGGCGCGAGCTTTTCGTCGCCGGGCTGAAGCGCATTCCCGGATTTCGCTGCCAGGCCCCGCAAGGCGCGTTTTATGCGTGGGTCAATATCGAGGAGACGGGGGTTTCCGCAGAGGATGTCCAGACGATCTTACTGGAGGAGGGTGGCGTCGCGGGAATTGCGGGCGCAGCATTTGGCCCCGGCGGGAAAAACTATTTGCGATTCTCGCTGGTCAGCGCGCGAAATCTGCTCGAAGACGCCCTTGAACGCATGCAGCGGGTTTCCATGCACTGGCGCGCTGCAGTTTCACAACGATAGAAATTCCTGGCTGGAACTGAAAGAGTCTCGAAGGATGACGATGAATCCATGGACCCGAGTGGCCGTGATTTCTTTCACGGGGATTTGCGCCGGAGCCACGGCGAGCGCACAAGCCAAGCCGTTTCCGACCTCTGACGTTCAAAGGATTTACGAGCGCCTGCTTCCGCAAATCGACCGCATCCCCATCTATGACAATCATTCGCACGCCACCTTCGCCGACGACTCAGACATGGATGCGCAGGCTGCTCCTCCCGATGAAAGCTCCGTCATTCGCCTGCGCGAAGACAATCCGGAATTCGTGGCCGCGGCCAAGGCGCTTTTCGGTTACCCGTACGCCGATTTCAAACCCGAACACGCCAAATGGCTCATCGATAAAAAGAAAGCAGCGGAAGCTTCTGGCAGCACCGCGTATTGGGACAGCATCCTGGATAAACTGAACATCGAAACCTGCCTCGCGAATCGCGTCGCGCTCGCTCCTTATCTGAATCCCAAGCGCTTCCACTGGGTTTTCTTCGTGGATTCCTTCCTGTTTCCTCTCGACAATCACGCGCAAATCGCCAAGAACGGCGACATGGCTGTGTACATCCCGCTGCAGGAAAAGGTACTTCAGCGTTACATGAAACAGGAAGGCGTCAGCGGATTGCCCGCGGACCTAGCAGCCTACGAAACCTTCGTGCGCCAAACGCTGGCCGACAACCAGAAAAAAGGCGGCGTGGCCATGAAATTCGAAGCCGCCTATTTCCGTTCACTTTTTTTCAGCGATCCCCCGCGGGCCACCGCGGAAGCCATCTATGCGAAATACCATTCCGGCGGCGTGCCTTCCGAAGATGAGTACCGCACGTTTCAGGACTACGTCTTTCGCGTGCTGATTGACCAGGCTGGAAAGCTGAATCTGCCGGTCCATTTTCACAGCGCCGTGGGCATCGGCGATTACTTTAGCTTAACTAACGGCAATCCGCTGAATCTGGAGAACTTGCTGCGCGACCCGCGCTACAAAAACGTGAAGTTCGTGCTGATTCACGGCGGCTATCCGCACACGCTTGAAACAATCTGGCTGACTGCCGCGAAAAACGTGTACACGGATTCTTCGCTTATGGGGTATTACGTTTATCCTTCGGAGCTAAAAAACATCCTCAAGCAGTGGATTTCGCTTTATCCGGAACGAATGATGTTCGGGTCCGACGCTTTTCCGTTTAACGATGCCGTCGGCGCGGAAGAAACCTTCTGGCTGGCAGCACGCTCCGCCCGTACCGCCGTGGCCGCGGCGCTCGCCGAGCTTGTCGCCGAAGGCGCCTTCACGGAGGCGAGGGCGCTCGAGCTCGCGCGCATATACCTCCACGATAACGCCGCAAAACTTTATGGAGAATTGAAATGAGTACTTCGACGCAACCGAAGCATATTCCCTGGAAGAACGTGGAGCACGAACACTTGAGTCCGCTCATAGGCCGCGAAATGCTCGTTGGCGACAAGATCATGCTCGCGCGCGTGTTTCTCAAGAAGGGCGCGCACGTGCCGCTACATCATCACCACAATGAACAAGTCACGTATATCCTTGAAGGCGCGCTGAAGTTTGCCATTGACGGCAAGGAGATCGTAGTGCGCGCCGGCGAAGTCCTCTGCATCCCTTCGAACGTGCCCCATGAAGCTTGGGCCGTCGAAGATACCCTCGACCTCGACATCTTTGACCCTCCCCGAGAAGATTGGCTCAGCAAGAACGATAATTATTTGCGCCACGGCCGTTAGCCCGAAAGCCCGCAAAAACGAGGCTGAGAGCTTCGCTGGTTGCTTTTCTCTTGCCTCTCTAAACGAAAGAGCGTGGACAAATGCGCTGCCGTTGTTTACCGTAGCGGTGTGGCTGACTAAGCGTGGGACAGCCCGCGGAGAGGCACATCATGAAGAGAATCTGCGTATGTGCATTGTTGTTGCTTGGGAGCGTTAGCGTAGCGCAAGCACAAGTCGAAGCCCCTAAGCCGCTTTTCGATACCGATAATGCGGCGCCCGATTTCTCCGCGACTTCGGCGGCCAAGGCCACGCTGCCTGACTTGCTCGCTGTGACAAATTCTTTGGCGCTGGCTGGCGTGCGTTCGACGCCGCCTCTGAAAACGGTTTTGCTCGCCGAGCCCGCCTCGGCTGGCCCCGCCACGCCATCTCCCAAACCACGCTTTGTTTATGGAGGTCGCGACGACTACCGTTGGCAACTCGGTCTCAGCCTCGCCCTTGTTCACTTCAATTCTTCCGCTTTCAGCGCCAATGCCATTGGCGTAAAAACTTCAGTCGCTTACTTCCTGAACGAGTGGCTGGGAGTCGAAGGAAGCGTCACCGGAGCGTTTTCCCCCACCACCATTGGCGCCAACAATGTGAAAGTCGTGATCTACGGCGCAGGCCCAAAGGTCGCATGGCGACAACAGCGTTGGGAGCCATGGTTACATGCCATCTTTGGCGGAGCCCATGAGCAGCCACAGACCGCAGACCAGAGCCGCAATTCTTATAGCATTGAAGCAGGCGGTGGAGCGGATTACCGCTGGAACCCGCACCTCTCATTTCGGGCCGAGGGGAATTACGTACGTACCGGCTTTTTTGGTCAATCACAAAACAATTTCGAGCTTGCCGGCGGCGCCATCCTTCACTTTTAGAGGTTAGTATTTTCAACTCCTGGCGGCTGTGACTTGCGTGACGAAAAGCGAAGCGGCGCCTGTTTTTTCAAGCCAGGGAACCCATAGCGTAAGCGCACCCATCTTTAAGCGCTACCAGATTTTGCAGGCCTGTTCGCGCACCATTGTGTCGCCGTGCTTGCAGCCAAAAGCCTTGGCGAACTCTGCCATGTTGGAAAGCGGCCCATTGCCGCGGAACCTTCCCAAAGGATGCGGGTTGGTGTTGGCCATCAACCGCGCATATTCGATCCGTTCATTGGCGCCCCAGACTTGAGCCCAGCCTAGAAAGAAGCGCTGCTCGGGCGTAAACCCGTCTTTGACCGGCGGCCGGGGCTTGCCCTGAAGTGACTTTTCGTACGCCGCATAAGCAATTGCCAGCCCGCCCAAGTCCGCGATGCTTTCTCCGAGAACCAGCTTGCCATTCTCATGCAAGTCTCCGTCCACGACGTATCCGTCGAACTGGTCGGAAACGCATTTCGCTCGCGCATTGAAGTTTTTGAGGTCTTCCGGGGTCCACCAATCTTTGAGATTCCCCTTGCCGTCAAACTTGCTGCCATGGTCGTCGAACCCATGAGTGATCTCGTGCCCGATGACCGCCCCCATCCCGCCGTAGTTCACGGCATCATCCGCATTGGGATCGTAAAACGGCGGCTGCATGATTCCCGCGGGAAAGACGATTTCATTCATGCTGCTGTTGTTGTAGGCGTTCACCGTCGGCGGCGTCATTCCCCACTCTGCGCGCTCCACAGGCTTGCCGATTTTGTTCAGGCGGCGCGCGAATTCGAATTCGGCGGAGCGCGCGATGTTTCCCTCGTAGGAGCGCCGATTGATTTTCAGGGCCGAATAGTCGCGCCACTTGTCGGTATAGCCGATTTTCAACGTAAAGGCTTCCAGCTTCGCCGTGGCTTGCGCGCGAGTTTCGGGTCCCATCCAGGGCAGGGTGTGCAGGTCATCTTTAAGCGCCGCGAGCAGATTGTGAACCATCTCGAGGGCGCGCGCCTTGGCCGCCGGCGGGAAATATTTCTGGACGTAGACCTGTCCAAGCGCCTCGCCAAGGTTCCGGTCTGTCGCCTGCGTGCAACGCTTCCACCGCGGCTGGATTTCTTTCGCGCCCGTCAATATCTTTCCGCGAAATTCAAAGTCTTCATTGACAAACTTCTCGGCCAAGCCAGAAGCCGCATAATTCACGAGGTGCCAGCGGAGATAATTTTTCCAATTCTCGATCGGCGTGGCAGTCAATTGGGCGTCGAGAGCCTTGAAAAAGTCTGGCTGGCCAACGTTAACCTCCTTTTCCTTCAGCTCCGGGTGGCCAACAGCTTTGAAATAGGCTTCCCATGAAAAATTCGGCGTGAGCGTTTTCAAATCAGCGAGAGTCATCTTATGGTAGGTCTTGTCCGGATCACGAAGGTCCGTGTTCTTCATCGAAGCGGTCGCCAGAGCGGTTTCGATCTTCATCACAGCCGCAGCTTCCGTCTCGGACACGTCCGCCGAATCGCCCAACAAGGTCAACATGCTTGCCACGTGCTTCACATAAGCGTCGCGGAGCTTCGCCGATTTTTCATCCTGCTTGAGGTAATACTCGCGTTCCGGCAGGCCCAAGCCGCCCTGGAACGCAGCGCCAATCTCCTGAGTGCTGTCCTTGGCGTCCTGCGTGGAATTGAAACGAAAGAGCACGCCCACGCCCCAACTGTGTAAGCGCGCAGTCTCCGCTTGCAGGTCCGCCAAAGTTTGGACAGCAGCAATCTGCGTCAGTTCCGGTTCGATCGGCTTGGCGCCCGCCGCGTCAATGGCCGTCGTGTCCATGCAGCTTGCATAGAAGTCTCCGATCTTCTGTTCGTTGCTGCCAGGTTCGGCTTTGGAGTCCGCGGCTGCTTCCAGAATCGCGCGAAGATTTTGCTGGTTTTTATCTGCGAGCTGGCTGAACGAGCCCCAAACGGAGTATTCCGGGGGAATCGGGTTCGCTTTCATCCAACCGCCCATGGCGAACTGGTAGAAGTCATCGCAGGGTTGGCAAGTCTTGTCGAGGTTGGCCGTGTTGAATCCCCACGACTTGGGCTGGTCCGCGGCCTTCGGCGAACCTTGCAGACCTATGGCAGCAAGGCTTATCGCGAGAATGCAAACAACCGCGAGGATGCAACTTGCGGAGAAGATGTGCTTGGACCCCTGTTTGGACCCCTGTTTGAACATTGATCGCCCCTGTTAAAAAATTTTGAAGTCAGCGGTAAACCACCACGCGTGAAGATCGCGCCGTCTCGCGATTCCATTTGTGAGACGAAACAAACACCACTTGGGTTACCGCGGGCTCGCTGCTGCCCCTCGTAGCCGCGCCTCGGCAATCATCGCAGAACCGTTCCGTAGAATACGCCTTTCCCTCCGCGCAGATTGCGCCCGTACGAAAAAACTGCAGTGATGCCACCCAGGATTCGCACTTTGCATTGCAGTCCCGAATCCCACTGCCAGCGCTGCGAACCAAACAGTCCCGAGGAATCGGCAACCGCGCCGTTGTCCAAAAACGGCCCCAGTTTCACGGCAAACAAACCGTTTCCATAAATGTTCTTGTCCATCTCCCAATTTGCCAGAAAATAACGCCGTCCCAGCGGCGCGGCTCCTTTTCTGCCGTCTATTGTTCCTGCATGACCGCGGAGCCACAAATCGTTATCGCGCTCGACTCCCAGTTGAAATAGTTCGTCGAGCGAAACCTTGTCCGCCGTCGCACCCGCGCGAAGCCGTGCTTGCATCTCGTAATCGTCTCCCTTTGCGCGGGGAAACCAATGGGCGTTCAGGGAGCCGCGGGTCGTGACAAAAGGCCCGAGTCCGGTCGCAAACTCGCGGCCGGCCCGCACCTCCGCGGAAGAATCCAGCGTAAACCGCTGCTCCGGAACGCGCGCCAAATTGCGTTCCGCGCCCAGCCATCCCACTAGCGAATTCCCACCGGTTAGGAACGCGCTCGCAGCCGGAGAAACCGTGCTGCTGACCTTCCGAAAATTTCGATTGGCGGCCTCCGCGCCGGCGCTCCAGCTCCAACGCCCATTTACAGCAGAGCGAAATTCCGCACCTCCCGCAACGCGGCGCAAATTCAAATCCGTGAGAGGAGTTACAGCACCTGAAAAAGTCTGCGACAGATTCCAATTCTCATTTCGCCCATCCGCGAAGAGGCGCAGGCGCAAACTCGGGTCACCGTAAACCGGCAGCGAAATCTCCGCAAACAAACGCCTCTTCTCCGTATCCCACCGGGCAAGCGAAGTCACGTTCACGGCATCGCGTTTCAAATTGTAAAGCTCCGGGTAAACCGTCGCGTACGGCAGACCGCTTAGTAGAGAGACGATGCCTTCGGCTTTCGAATCGCCCCATAGATTTCTCTCGGCTAGATGCAACGTGAGATCATAGTTTCCTGAGTCTGCCTGTGTGAGTTCGATCCTGCGGCTGGAAAGAATGCCTAAATTGTCCAGACGCGATTCCGAGGTGAGCAGGGCGTCGCCCGTCAAGACTTGCGGCGCGTTGAAGGTCAGAGCGCGATTGCGGAGGGCCTCCTTCAGTTTCAAAGGAAGAGAGAAAGCAACGCTTCGCAATCTCGGCTTCTCCACATAATTCCAATACTTCAGGGCAGCTTCCAGGTTCCCCTCGAGAAAATAAATTGTCGCGAGGAAGTCGTTGGTATACGCATCGCTAGGATTCAATCGCGCCGCCATTCGCAGCTCTTTCTTCGCAACGCGAAAATCTTTTTGTTTGTAAGCGACGCCCGCTAGTTCGACAGGGAATCGCGAATCTCGCGGCGACCTCCGAGCGCCCATTTCTAACGCCAGTTTCGCCTGGTTCCATTTTTCCAGCCGGGCAAAGGCCAGTCCGCGCAGAAAATCCAACTCGGGAGATTGATCCACAGGGCCTTGCGCAAGCTGCGCCGCCTCATCCCAGCGCCCGGCGTCGAACGCGGCTTGCGCGGCAGCTATGCGAGCTTGGTCCGGATTCTGATCCTGCCCATAACCTGGAAAAGAAAAAAGGAGCAGCGCAACGAGGAGAAGGAGAAAGCGGCTCACGCAGCCTTTTCGGGAACCGCCAGCAACAACCAGTTGCGGTTGGACCGCCATTGTTTTTCGAAGTCCGCCCGTTCGATGCGAAGCAGTTTGCCACGAGCCGGGTCATGCACAAACACTGCGCCGCGCTGCCAATCAATCCCCGTCACCACCACGTAGTGCAGCGGCGATTTGGTGCTGCCCGGCTGAAGGCTCACAATCAGCGGACGCCCCTGCTTCAAATGTTCCTGAAGATCCGCCCAATTCCCATCCAGAGGGAACACCTTGAATCCCGAATCATGAAAATAATTCTCCATGTCCGAAGCAAAGATGCCGCGCGCCTTGCGCGAATAAAGCTGCTTCTGAATGACCGCAGCATCGGCCCGCTGAGCATCAACCCTGACTCCGTGCTCACCCCAATATTGCAAAACCATGGAAATGGCCGCGGATCCGCAGCCATCTTCGCTTTGCTTAACGAAGGGCACGTCGAGCCAGACTCCCGCGCGTTCCTGAGGCGCCGCCAGCAAGGGCCGCCCCAGGAACAGCGTCAGGAACAAAGCGTACGTGGCCCTCTTTCCGCGCGTGGCCGATGACCCCGGTCGTTTTCTTTTTGCTTGCTATGAATTATCGGAGCGCAATCGCGAGCACGATGATGCCCAGGGCGATAAGAATGATCCAAAGCATGTCGCGGTCGGAAATGCGCCCGGCGGCAAAATCGGCTTGCGCTTGCCGCGAACGCTCCGCGAGTTTGGAGAGGTCTTCATCGCTCAATTGGCCAATGGCTTTGTCCACCTTTTGGTAATCGAGCTTGGCGGATTTCAGCGCTTTTTGGCCCTGGTCGGAAGAAAGCAGCGTTCGTACGGCTTCTTCGTTGGCTTGACGGGTTTGCGTTGGACGAGCCGCGTCTTTGTTTAAGTCGCCGATAGAAACGACGTGTTGCTTGTCCTGGGCCCGTGCCGGGGCTCCTGCCGCCACGAACAAAGCAGCGAGCCCGAGCAGACTCACACTCCACTTGAGGCGAGAATGCATTCTTCCTCCTAATTGTTGTTGGCTGGGGATACGATTAGTTTACGAATTGCGCTGCGCTGTGACAAGAACCTTCTCCACGAACCTCCTCAATGTATCGTTGTTTGCAGAGCATAACTATGTTCTAATTCGCCCCGTCGCCGATTACCTCCCTTGCCATGGAAATGCTTGCCGTTCTCGCGGTCATTCTGCTCATCGCCACGCCGATCCTCGCCATCGCGGCTTTCATTCGTGTTCAGACCCTGGCCGAGCAACTGCGCATATTCCCCCTAATGAAGATTGCTGACCGCCTCTCCGACTTGGAACGGCACCTGACTGCGATCGAAAAGAGGCTTTCCCCGGGGCATCCACCCGTCGAGCCGCCGAAGCCGGAGGCGGTTCCAGCGACGCCACCAATGCCTCCTCCGCAAACCGTCGCCCCGCCTCCTTTGCAAACTGCTCCTGCAGCACCCATCCGCCCCCCCGAAATTCCCAGGCCGCGCGAACTTTCGCCGCAGCCCAACGTTCTCGCGGCTCCTCCGCTTCACGCTTCGCAACCCAAGTCATCCTCCATGCTTGACTGGGAAACCATTATTGGCGGCAGATGGCTGAATCGCATTGGTATCGTGGCCTTGATCGGCGCTACGACTTTCTTTTTGAAATATGCTTTTGACAACAATTGGATTGGACCCAGCGGTCGCGTAGCAATCGGCATGCTTCTCGGCGCAGCGATGCTGCCCTGGAGCCAATGGCTCCTGCGGCGCGGTTACTCCTATTTCTCCGAAGGCATCGCCGGCCTGGGTGCCGCCGTGATGTACCTCTCCCTGTGGGCGGGCTGCCAGTACTACACCTTGTATTCCCGCGATGTGGGCTTCTACTCGATGATTGTGGTCACTGCCGGAATGGCTGCCGTTGCGTTGGGCAGAGATTCGCAGCGCATCGCTCTTCTCTCGTTGGTCGGCGGATTCCTGACCCCCATCCTGGTAAGTACGGGTAAGGACGAACAGGTCGTCCTCTTCAGCTATCTTCTCCTCTTGGGCGTCGGCCTTTTGGTCATTGAGCTCCGCCGCGATTGGCGTTCCCTCACGCCCGTTTCTTTTCTGTTCACTCTGATTTATTTCTGGGGTTGGTACGAAAGGTTTTATCAACCGGCGAAGTTAGAACGCACACTGATCTTCGCCACTCTGTTCTTGCTTCTCTATGCGATAGTCCCCATCCTTCGCGCCCTCAAGTCTCCCGGCGTACACGAATTCGATATCCTGCTAGTGCTGGCAAACTCTTTTTCGTACCTCGGCGCGCTATACGTCATGCTCTGGCCGCAGGATCGCTGGCCGCTGACCCTCTTGGTTTTGGCCTTGTCTTCAGGCCATGTCACGGTGGCGCGCATCTTGCCGCCGCCAAAATCGGGCGAATCACCGCTGATGCGGTTTCTATATGCAGGGCTGGCGCTGACGTTCGCAACTCTTTCGATTCCCATTCGGCTGGACGAGAAGTGGATTACTCTCGCGTTTGCGGTGGAAGGCGCGGTGCTGGTGTGGACAGGCTTTCGTTCGGTTGTCTCCGCATTGCGGGCTGGCGGATATCTCTTGCTCGCCATTTCCGCTCTGCGCTTGCTCGTTTTTCCTTTGCCCGCGCGGCAGTTCCTGCTCAACGAAAGGTTCGCGACCTACGCGGTTCTCATCGCTTGCATAGCCGCCGTGCTTCTTGCTGCGCGCGAACAACCGGCTGTCTCTGCGGAAGAGCGCGGCCTCCTCGGCGCTCTTGCCGTGAGCATTAACTTTTTCACCTTACTCGCGTTTTCTCTTGAACTCTGGGATTACTTTGGCCGTCAATCCGGCCTGGGGATCGATTCGGCTCTGGCTCAGCACCTTTCATTGTCGCTCTTGTGGACCACCTACGCCTCCGTGCTGATCGGGCTTGGCATCCAGCGAAAATCCTCGCTGCTACGGTGGCAGGCGCTTTCGCTTTTTGGACTGGTAGTGATCAAGGTGTTTATTTACGACAGCTCGTTTCTCGAGCGCTTTTATCGGATCGTTTCGTTCTTTATCCTCGGCCTGGTCTTGCTGGCGGTTTCGTTTCTCTACCAGCGCAAAGTGGCGCGCGAGAAGTCTTCCTCGTGAACAGAAAGGCGACACCAGCATGAGGCGAAAACTTCTTCTCCTCCTCGTCTTCCCGCTCGCGGCTGCCTTTGCAGCGGACTTGCCCTCTGCGTGGCGCTCCTGGCGCTACTCGCGTCCCATTGAGGCGCCGCGCGCGGACACGCTGAACTACTTCGCGCTCGATCGTGAAGTCTTCGCTCATTCGGAAAACCACCTTGGCGACATCCGCGTCATTGACGACTCTGGCCAGCAAGCTCCCTATGAGCTTCGCTCGCAAATCACCTTACCTCCGGAGCCCGTGAGAGTTCCCGCCAGGTTGCGAGAAAACAGCTTCGTCCCCGGCAAGTTCACCCAAGTCGTTTTGGATTTGGGGGAACGCGCCAGATTCCACAATAATCTGCGCGTGCAAACGCCAGAATCCGATTTCATCAACTGGGTGGAAGTCGCCGCCAGCGACGACGCACATATCTGGCGTATCGTTAACGCCCGCGCGCCTATCTCGCGCTTTCGCAAGGACAATATCGAGGGAAATCAGACCATCCACTATTCCGAAAACAATGCCCGTTACTTGCGAATACGAATCCAGGAGGCCAGGGAATCGTTCCAGGTGACGGACGTTGAGGTTTTCGCGACTCCTGCCGCCAAGAAACCAGAAGTGTCTACGGAAACAGTGACTCCACTCTTGGCCTCTCAGGTTCCGGACCAGGAGGGCCAGGGCTCGGAAACGCAATGGACCCTGGATCTTGGCAGCGACACCATCCCTGTTGCGAAGTTCGTTTTTGAAACCAGTCAGCCGGAGTTTTATCGCGCCGTTCGCATCCGCACCAGTAGCGACCAAAAAGAGTGGCAGTTTGCTGGCGGCGGTGAAATCCACCGCTATGTCGCCGGCGGCGTAACCGAGGAAGCCTTCGCAGTCCAGTGCTACGAGTCGTGGGGACCGCGCTACTGGCGCATCGAAGTGCTCAATGCTAACGACGCTGCGCTTTCCGCGGTTCGCCTGTCCGTGGCCATGCCCGTCCGATATGTCCTTTTCCACGCCGTGCCAAACCGCTCTTATCGATTGATCTATGGCAACGCTCGTGCCACTACTCCACAATACGACTTGGCGCGAACCTTGCAGATCCCAGCCGTTGCAGCAATGTCACACCCCGGTCTGGGAGCCGAAGAAATCACCTCGAATTATGCCGACCCGCGTCCTTTTACCGAACGCTATCCTTATCTGTTATGGATTGCTTTGGGTGTGGCAGTCGTACTGCTAGGATCTGCAGCCGTTCGAGCTTTGCGCGCACCCGCACCGGTTGAGGGAGAGAAGTAGCCCTTTCGGGCATACCACTACTGAGTTCTCTGACTCTGGTCTTGTGAACTGGTTTACGTACAAACCTCGGAAGAAATCACTTGGCAGGAAGAGGCTGCTTGTATTTCGCGGCGTCAATCGATTTCCAGTCGCCTTTGATGATTCCCTCGCGGATTTGCGCCGCCGTTTTGCCCTTGTGCATCTGTTCGTAGGTGTATAAGTCCTCGTAAATGCACGTGCCGCAGCCGGAGCCGTGCTCGCTGGCAAAGCAATCGAGCAGGCTGGTGTGTCCTTTGCTCCGGTCGCAATGGCAATAGCAGGGCTGCTGATAAAGCGTTTTCTTTATCTTCGCGGCAACCGTGTACGCATTCTTCACCAGCGGGTCAGTGAAATTTTCCGGGCTCAACGTTTCCGGCAGCTCGCCTTTGGGAGCCTGCGCATGATAGGCGGGTATCGAGTTGTCCTGGGCACCTGCTTCCTGAGACGAACCTGAAGTCGCCCTCACTGAAACCAGGGCGAGCGCCAGCGCCGCACCGAAGAGGATGAGTGCGCCACCGATTCTTCCAACTCTATGCATACTTTCCTCCGAGGGCCGCTTCTAGGCGGCTGTGTATGTCTGTGCTGGAGTGGCCGCGCGCGCTTTCTCTTCGAGATGTCTTTCTCGCAAGTGCCGCTGGGCGCGCCGGCCCCATCCGCGGACGAACGAAAAATTCAGCGCACCTCCGATGGCCGAGCTTGCCAGAGGAACCAGTCGCCCCACCCACTTTTCCGCCGTTTCGGTTCCCAGCTTCGCCGCCAGCTCCTTTGCCACGCGCGGAGCGATCTTCTCGCACATCTGTTTTCCGGCCAAATCTTTACCGTAATCAATCCCGGTTGCGGCCGCAGCCGCCTTCCACATTTCAATGCGCTGCTCGCTTTCGCGTGTTTCGAATCCGTAGAGCAGGGCCAGCCGCTGAATCAGTCGCAGCGTAATAATCGTGAGGAAGCTCGCGTCAGGAAGAAACGTGATGATTCCGCCTAGTCCTAGCCCCGCGCCCTCGACAAGCGCCAGCCGCTCCGCGTCGCGAATCAATTTCGCGCCTACGGTGTCCAAATGCTCGATGGGAACTTCCCTCAATCGCGCAAGACTGGGAACCCACAGTCCGTGCCTATCGGAAAGCTCGCGCCGAAACACTTCCGGGTCAATCTCGATCGAGCGCATTCCTCGAAGGGTGCCCAAACGCAAGAACCGTCGAGCCGCCCCCGAGAGCGAAGTCTTGCTCGAATTTGGTGACTTTCCCATGCCTTTAAGCATCTTAAATCCTTCCGGACCCACCTGCAACGACCATCAAGAATCGGTGTTAGCCAGGCCATGCGGTTCGGAACTTAAAGAAACAGGAGGGTTAGCAGCAACGCGTCAAAAGAACGTAAGTCCTACTTGACGCCGAAACGCTTTTGGGTAAACTGCATTTTTCTTATGGCCACGATGCCACAATTCGTTCCCCCCGAAACGCTGCACGATCTCGAGTATCCGCAGCGTGAGGCCGCATTTTTCTACGGCCTGTTTCTGCGCGGCCATTCCGCTGACCAGTTACGGCGCGACATCGAGGTGCCCAGCGCCGTTCTCGCCAAATGGCATCGCGAAGCCGAACGCGATCCGCAACTGAAAGATGTGTTTGAGCGCATGGTGGATTACCGCCGCCACGTGCTCGCTATTTTTGATGCATTAGTCGGGTCCGACGGCCAGCCGCAGCGCGTTCAATAGCTTCTAATTCTTTGGACCCCCTCCCCACGTCTCACGGTTCCGAAATGGTTCTCGCCTTTCGCTGCTGCCTGCACCCTGTTCTTTCGTTCAGGTCAAAATTTGGCAGGCAACCAAATTCCCTTCTCCGAGGTCTAAGCCCAAACGGGGGACAAGTGTCAGAAAATGCAGGACCTTCCGGTGATGGACGGAGAATTGACGGAGAACTTGTCCGGGGGTTAGAATCTCAACGTCCTAGAGCTTGAGGTGTCTCATGTCACGGGTAGCAAGAACCGTAATCGCATTAGTCTTTTCGCTAGCCATTTGCCTGCCGGTTGCTCTCGCCCAGCAGGCGCAAGACCCACAGGACCCCAACGCCCTGCCGGCTCCCAAAAAGCTCGACAAAGAAACCAAAAAGAAGATGAAGCGGACGCTGAAGGAGCTCGACAACGCGTACCGTCAGTGGCTCACCGAGGATGTGACCTACATCATCACTCCGGAAGAGCGCAACGCTTTTCTCCAATTGGACACCAACGAAGAGCGTGAGCAGTTTATCGAACAGTTCTGGCTTCGCCGCAGCAGCAATCCCGACCTCCCGGACAACGATTTCAAAGAGGAGCACTACCGCCGGATCGCTTACGCCAACGAGCATTACGCTTCCGGCATTCCTGGCTGGAAAACGGATCGCGGCCGCATGTACATCATGTGGGGTCCACCGGATGAAACTGACTCCCATCCCACCGGCGGCACTTACGACCGGCCCATGGAAGAAGGCGGCGGGTCGACTTCCACGTATCCCTGGGAAACCTGGCGCTGGCGCTATTTGGAAGGCATCGGCGAAAACATCATTCTGGAATTTGTCGATCCCAGCGGCTCCGGCGAATATCACCTGACGATGGACCCCTCGGAAAAAGACGCCCTGTTGCACGTCCCCGGCGCGGGCTTGAGCTTAATGGAATCTATGGGCATGGCAACGAAGGCGGACCGCTTTACCCGTTCCGACGGCACGAACCTGCCGACGTCGCTCGGTGGCACACCTGCCAGCATGGATGAATTCAATCGCTTGGATCTCTACGCCAAGGTGCAAAAGCCTCCCTCAGTAAAATTCAAGGATTTGGAAGCGGTCGTGACTTCGCGCATCGTTCGCGACCAGATGCACTTTAGCTGGCGCACCGACTATCTGAAGGTCACCAACGATACGGTGCTGGTTCCAATTACCATCCAGATTCCCAATGGCCAGCTCTCCTTCCAGGCCAAGGACGGCATTCACTCCGCGATGATCAATATTTTCGGGCGCATTACCACGCTTACCGGCCGCGTGGTGCAGACTTTTGAGGATTCCGTCAGCCGCGACTTCCCCGATTCGCTCTACCAACAGTCGATGAAGTTGCAATCGATCTATCAAAAGGCTGTGCCCCTTCGCCCGGGCTTGTACCGCCTGGATTTGGTGCTGAAAGATGTGCAGAGCGGAAACGTCGGCGCCGTGAACAATCGCCTCGCTGTTCCTCGGTATGAAGACGATAAGCTCGAAGCCAGTTCTCTGATTCTTGCCGACCAGATCGAGCATGTTCCTGCAAAGCAAATTGGAACCGGCCAGTTCGTGCTGGGTTCATCGAAAGTCCGTCCGCGGCTCGAAGGTGACTTCACCACCGCGGACCGCTTGGGTATCTACCTGCAGGTTTACAACTTGAAGCCGGACGATGCCACGCACAAATCGAGCGCGAATTTCCAGTTCACGGTGAAGAGGGGCAACGAACCCGTCCCAGGCATGCAGTTCAAGGAAACTTCCGAAGACCTGAAACAAACCGGGGAGCAGGTTACTATCGAGCGGTTCCTGCCGCTCGCCACGCTGGCCCCGGGCAAATACACTCTGGAAGTGAATGCCACGGACGTGCATTCCAATCAGACCATTTCGCGTACGGCGGATTTCACGGTGAAGGCGCCGCAGGAAATCAAGACTCAGGCGAGCGCTGCGCCGGGGAGGTGAGGAACGTGAAACAAGGGCGTCTCCGAATCCTGGGGGCCCTGGTCCTGGCCGCTGGCCTTTCCCCATTCGTTGCGAAGCCAGCCGCGGCGCAAGCGAAGCCTGTCCTCGGGAAGCTTGCGGGAGTGGTGCGTGACGCGGCGGGCACGCCGCAGATGGGCGCAAGCGTGGAGCTTGCTCCCGAATCCGCGGGAGTCACAGCTCCGCACACCCTGCTGACGAATACTCAAGGAATTTTCCAAGGCAGCAAGCTTGCTCCCGGACTCTACACGCTGCGCGTTACGCTTGCCGGCTTTCTACCTACTCTCGAGAAACATGTTCGCGTTAGTCCTAATCTGACAACCGTCGTTCGCGTCGAGCTTGAGTCCATGTACGCTTCGCTCGACCAGTTGCGCCGCACACCCTCGAGTGTCGGCGCGAATCCGGATGACTGGAAATGGGTGCTGCGTTCCGCTGCTTCCGTCCGTCCCGTTCTGGAATGGATGGACGAATCGAACGGCACTGCCTCTGCGCTTCATGCGGAAAATCGCGGGCTCAATGTGCCGCGCCTTAGAATGGAATTCACGGACGGAGCGCGCAGGGCTGCTTCTGCTTCAAACATTGCTCCTACCCCGGCCACTGCCGTGGCTTACGATCAGAAACTTGGCGGCGCCAGCAGCCTGCTTTTCGCCGGGCAAATGAGTTATGACCAGGACGCCCCGGGCGGGGGCATCGCTACGGTTTGGCTGCCCACCGGAACTCTTGGCGCCGGTCCCCACACGGCTCTGGTACTGCGGGAAGCCAAGATTGGTCCCGATGGCCCGCGCTTCCGTGGCGTGCGCCTGGATCAGGGTGGCGCGATTTCGTTTGGCAATCGTCTGCTGCTCCGCTACGGCGGCGAATACGTTATGGTGGGACTGGGGACCGCCGCGACCTCGCTACGTCCGCGTGCAGCGCTCAATTATCAGATTTCCCAAGCTTGGAATACCGAGCTGATTTTTGCTTCCATGCCCGCCGGGCCTGGGCCCCTCGAAGCCACCGAAGCGCAACCGGGCGCGATGCTCACCGCCGCTCTTAATGAACTGGATGCTTTTCCCGCGCTGCTAATGCGCGATGGCCGTCCCGTTTTGCAAAACGGCTGGCACGAAGAAATTGCTGCAAACCGCAAGATCGGCGCAAACGGAGTTCTTCAATTCGCCGGGTTCCACGACGACAACCGCCATGTAGCGGTTTACGGGTTGGGCGGCGACACCCTTCCCGCCACGGATTACTTTCAGGATTATTTCTCCAAGGGGTTCGCATACGACGGCGGCGCTTCCAGCAACTGGGGTGCGCGCGTGGCGTTTCGAAAGAAGCTGGAAGGTGATACCGAATTTACTGCGCTCTATTCCTTCGCCAGCGCCCTGGCCCCAGCAAATGACCCGGATAGCCTACTACGCGACATGTTGCAGTCGGTTCCCCGTCATTCCGTTGGAGCCGGTATTTCCACCAAGGTTCCGCACCTCGGCACGAAGTTTCACGCTGGCTATAAATGGATTAGCGGCTCAGCGGTTTCACGTATGGATGCCTATGGCGAGTCCATCTACCAGATGGATCCTTACCTCCATTTGATGGTGCGGCAGCCGTTGCCAAAATGGGCTCTGGGGAGATGGGAGGCTATCGCAGACTGCGACAATTTACTGGCACAGGGCTATGTTTCAACCAGTAGCAGGGATGGCCACGTCGTCCTCGTCCCCGCCTTCAGGACGTTCCGAGGCGGCTTGAGCGTGCAATTTTAGCACTTTGGAAGTTCTCAAAAGCTGTATCCACCCTCCCAGAAACTGGATGAGCCGGGGTTGCCCAGCCTGAGTCTGCTGTAAATTATTGAAGATGCAAGACTTTGCGGCGTGATAATCTACCAAACATTGGACTTTAGCTTGCTTTCGATTTCTAGTACTAGTCTCTCAGCCGATTGACAGTCATGAAGCAGAATCTGCGTGTCAGCCTCGGGGCGGTGGTGCTGGCGTTAGCCACGCTGGCAGCGGTCATTTTTGCCCTGTTGAACTTCGACCAGCGCACCCGCTATGAACCTGTGTCCGATGGAGTTGCGTGGCTCGATACTGAGCACGGTGTTGAGGCTCTCCACGTTGCGCCTAATTCTCCGGCGAGCCACGCAGGGATCCGCGCAGGCGACGTCCTTTTGGGATTCAACGGGGCCCCGATTTCTCGGGGAATCGACGTTGCGAAGCTGCTATACCACGCTGGTCTTTGGAGCCAAGTTCACTACAAGCTCCTGCGAAGCGGACAAGAGTTCGAAACGCCGCTGGTAACGGCTCCACCGGAGAAACCGCTTGCCATTGAGAATTATCTTCGCATAGTTGGTTTGGTTTATCTCTTCATCGGTATGTTCATTTTCATTCGCCGATGGAACGCGCCCCGCGCCGTCCACTTTTATATTTTCTGTCTTGCCTCTTTCATTCTCTGGTCATTCCACTACAGCTTAAAGCTGGATTTGTTCGACTGGGAAATCTATTGGTCGGAGGTCGCGGCTCGCCTGGTAGCGCCTGCCTTGTTGCTCCATTTCGCCTTGGTCTTTCCCGAACGGACCGAGTCGAAGCTGCGATCTACGGCAAAGCTGCTAGGAATATACGCTCTTCCTCTCGGTTTGCTGCTGGTCCACGTGAGCACGGCACTGAATGCTTTGGGATTCGTGCCCTGGCTGGGCTCGAACCTACTGCTCGACAAGCTTGAATTTGGCTATCTCGCGGCGTACTTCCTGGCTGCGGGATTTGTGTTCTACTTGAGCTACCGCCAGTCACCATCCGGAGTCCTCCGGCAGCAGTTGAAATGGCTTACCGGCGGAACGCTAGCCGGCAGCTTGCCCGTTTCTTTGCTTTTCATCCTTCCCCTCGTGCTCGGCCTTACGCCGACCGTGTGGATGAAGCTTACCGTCATCAGCCTGGTGCTCATTCCCCTGTGCTTTGCCTACGCCATCATTCGTTACCGCTTGATGGACGTGGACATCATCTTTAAGCGCGGTTTGGCGTACACGGCAGCCACCGCGGCCGTGGCCACGGTTTATTTCGCGCTCGTCGCGCTGATTACCTACATCTTCCACGCGCAAACGACCGGGCCTGTGGGCGGCATGATTGCCATCGTCATCGCCGCATTTTTGTTCCAGCCGTTTCGTGAATGGATTCAGGCGCGCCTGGACCGCTTTTTCTACCGCGACCGTTTGGACTATCGCCGCACACTGATTGAGTTCGGGCGTACGCTGACCAACGAAGTGCGGCTTGATCCCATGCTCGGTTCGGTCATGGACCGCATCTCGCAAACCCTGCTGGTCGATCGCCTGGCAATTTTTGTGGATGACCCGGAGCAACCCGGCAACATGCGAATCGCGCGGTCCATGGGCGTGCGGCTTTCCGAGTCCATGGATCTGAGTTTCCTCGGCCCGGCCCGGCCCGAGTTCGCGCGCGGAGCGCTCTTTTTTGAATCGCCGCGTGCGGCGAAAGACGTGAGCGATTCCGTGCGGCGCACATTGGAACAATTGGATTTGAATTATTTCATCCCGTGCCGCATCCGCGAGCACACCGTCGCCGTTCTCGGCCTCGGCAAAACGGTGGATGGCGATTTTCTTTCAAGCGACGACGTGGAACTCGTGGAAACCATCGCCGGCTACGTGGCTGTCGCGCTCGACAATGCCCAGCTCTATTCCTCTCTCGAACAGAAAGCTCTCGAAATCGCACGCCTTAAGGACTTCAGCGAAAATATCGTCGAGTCCCTGAACGTCGGGGTCCTTGCCGTGGATTTGGACGGCATCGTTGAATCGTGGAACACACGCATGGAGGAGTTGTTCGGAGTTCTGCGCCGCGACGCCGTCGGCCGCAGCCTCAGCTCTCTGCTTCCCGCTGAACTAGCCCACGAAATCGCCGCGCGCGGCGACCAGGAACACATCACAGGCATCTATAAGGAGAGACTTCACCACCAGGGAAAACATCTGACGTTGAACGTTTCCATTACGCCGCTGGTGAGCAAGTCCAATGAACGCATAGGACGGCTGCTGCTGTTCGACGACGTGACGCAGCGCGAGCGTATGGAAGAGCAGATGACTCAGACGGAAAAGTTGACGTCACTCGGCCTGCTTGCCGCGGGTGTGGCCCACGAAGTGAATACTCCTCTCGCAGTCATTTCCAATTACATCCAGATGCTGGCCAAGCAGATGCCCGAAGGCGACCCGCGGCAGTCCATCATCGAAAAAATCGTCAAACAGACTTTTCGCGCCAGCGAGATTGTCAACAACCTGCTGAATTTCTCGCGCACCGGCGCTGCCGAAGCGGCCAGCGTGGACGTAAACCGCGTCGTCGAAGAAACTCTCTCGCTCGTGGCGCATCCTCTGAAGACGGCGCGCATTCAGGTCGTGAAAGTACTTGGCGGCTCTTTACCGCCGGTGCACGGTTCCGCCAACAAACTCCAGCAGGTTTTCTTGAATTTGTTTTTGAATGCGCGTGACGCCATGCCCGGCGGAGGAATGCTCGAAGTCCGCACCGGCGCGCATAACGGCAGCGTGGAAATCGAAATCGCGGATACCGGTGGGGGAATCGCCCGCGAAGACATCAACCGCATCTTTGATCCTTTCTTCACCACCAAGTCCAACGGCCGCGGCACAGGCCTGGGTCTCTCTGTGAGCTACGGCATTATTAAGGAACACTCGGGAAAGATTGACGTACGCTCTACGCCGGGGAAGGGCACTTCGTTCCACGTGGAGTTCCCCGCGGCCAGGAAAGCGGCTCATGTCTAAAGGTTCCATCCTTGTAGTCGACGACGAATCCGAAATCCGGGAAGGCCTTGAGCTTCTGCTGAAAAGCGAAGGCTATGGCGTTTCCAGTGCGGAAACCGGCGAATCCGGACTCGCCAAGCTGGAAGAACATCCCTTCGATCTCTTGCTGCTCGATGTCAGCCTGCCGGACCGCAACGGCCTCGACATGCTTAAGGAGATTCACCGCCGCGATCCCGAGCTCTCCGTCGTTTTGATCACTGCCTACGGCTCGATTGATATGGCCCGCGCGGCATTCAAAAACGGCGCGATGGATTACATCACCAAGCCGTGGTCCAACGACGAACTCCTCGCGCAAGTTGCGCAAGCCGTCGAGACGCGCCGTCTGCGCGACGAAAATCTCCACCTCAAACGCGCCCTGAAACAGCGCTTCAATTTTCCCAACATCGTCGGCAAGAGCGACAAGATGCAGGTGCTTCTGGACCTCGTCACGCAAGTGGCGCCTTCGCGCTCTACCATCCTCATCAGCGGCGAAAGCGGCACCGGCAAGGAACTCATCGCCAAAGCACTCCATTCAGCCTCTCCGCGTGCGGACAAAGCCTTCGTGCCGGTGAACACCGGCTCCATTCCTGTGGACCTTCTCGAGTCGCAACTGTTTGGCCACGTCAAAGGTGCCTTCACGAGCGCGGTCGCCTCCAAAAAAGGTCTGTTTGAAGTCGCGGACCAAGGAACCATCTTTTTCGATGAAATCGCTACCATCAGCCCGGAAACGCAGGCCAAGCTTCTGCGCGTAATCCAAGAACGCGAATTCATGCGCCTGGGCGGCACGGAACAGATCAAAGTCGACGTGCGCATCGTGGCCGCTTCCAACGTCGACCTGCTGACTCTCGTGCGCGAAGGCCGTTTCCGCGAGGATCTTTTCCACCGCCTCAACGTAATTCACCTGCGCATACCGCCCTTGCGCGAGCGCCGCGAGGATGTGCCGCTGCTCGTTCTCCATTTCCTTGAGCGCTTCTGCGCGGAGAACAACCGGGCGCCGCTGCAGTTCACGCCGACCGCTATGAAATTAATGATGGATTACGACTGGCCCGGCAACGTGCGTGAACTCGAAAACGTGGTCGAGCGCGCCGTCGTGCTCTCCACGCAAAACCGCATAGATGTGGACTTGCTGCCCGAAGCCATCCGCAGCAAAGAAATTGTGCGCGGCGTTCGGCTGCAGCTTTCGGAATTTCTGCCGCCGCTTCCCGGCGAGCCCGGCGCCCGCGCCGCCGCCGACAACCCGCAGCCTTCGCTGTTTCAAATCATGGATGAGATTGAGCGCCGCATCATCGTGGACATGCTCGAGCGCACCAACTGGAATCAGACCGAAGCCGCCGAACGCTTCATGATCCCGCTCTCCACGCTGAACCAGAAAATCAAGCGCCTCGCGATTGAAGTGCGCAAACGCCCCCGCGGCGACGACAGCTTTAGTGCTAGTTCGGGCAAATAACCCCTTTTCTCCGTCAGGACTGACTCTCAGTACTGAGTCCCTCCAAGTTCAAGTGAAGGCTTCGCCTGGCTCAGGCTCTCAGAAACTCGCGGGGTTCGCGAGGTCTTTTGGGAGCGAAGGGAATTCACTGATAAGCTCAGAGCGGAACCATGGCCGAATTGTTCTCCAGCGCGCTTCCATCGGACATTCGCGCATACGAGCGCGAATGGACCGTCTTGCGGGAATGCGTTTCTCCGTGGCGAGAAAACGAGCGTGTGCCGAAATCACTTTCTGGCGTCGATTGGACTCGCCTAGTGCTTCTCGCGGAAGAACACGGCGTGGTCGGTCAGCTCGCCGCTTGCCTGAACAGTTGCGACTCACAGCTAATTCCGCCGGAAATTCAGCAAACTCTCCTGGAGCACGTGCGCGCGCAGAATCTCAAGACGCTTCAATTAACCGCTGAGCTTTTTCGGTTGTTGCAACTCTTCGGCAAGCAAGGAATCTCTGCGCTGGTCATCAAGGGACCCGTGCTTGCCAAGCAAGCCTATGCCGATCTTTCCGTCCGCACCTATGGCGACCTCGATCTGTTGGTCCGGCAAAGCGATATCCGCCACGCCACGGAGCTGATGATGGCATCCGGCTACGAAGCCGCAGTTTCTCTCGACGCCATTGACGCCGGTAAAATTCCGGGACAATACCTTTTCTCCAAGTCCGATTCGCAATTGCTGGTCGAACTTCATAACGATTTCACGCTTCGCTATTTCCCACGTCCACTTCCCATCGAAGAATTGTTCGCGCGGCAGGATCGCATGCGCATCGAAGCGCACGAAGTGCCCGCGCCCTGCGTCGAAGACCACCTCGTACTCATCTGCGTCCACGGCGCTAAGCATTTTTGGGAAAGGTTGAGCTGGATTGCCGACGTCGCCGGATTAGTCGCCCAGCAAACGAACATGGATTGGGAACGCGCGGCATCAACCGCTAGAACGGTGCAATCGGAGCATCTGCTGCATACAGGCTTGCGTCTTGCTGTCGACGTATTTCGCGCCAGGCTCCCCGAACCAGTCTCATCGAGTGTGCGGGATGATGCCGCAGCCTCCAAGCTCGCTGCCCGGGTGCTCTCCTGGTTGCCTGCCGCAGGTTACGCGACGCCGAGTCTTTTTCAGCGCGCGGCATTTCGTCTTCAAATGCGAGGCGGATTCTTTGCCGCTCCAGCGTATCTGCTAAAACTTTCTCTCTCACCCACCGAAGAAGACTGGCAGGCCGATGGCCGGCTTGGCCACAACAGTTTCCTCGATGTCGTACGCCGGCCCTTCCGTCTCGCCCGGAAATATGGGCGCAACAGCAAGGCTTGATTGGTCAGCGAAGTTGCGTTGAAAAGAGATCTCGGCTTCTGCAAGGAGGCCCGGACGAAGAAATCTAGCTGCTGTATTCTTGCGAGACTGTACCGGCATAGGTCAATGCCTGCTTTCGACCCGAAAACCGCCTAGGGAACTCTGCTAAAAGCTTGGATGCGATTTCCTCCAGCGTTACGTTTCCATCCATCAACTCGAGCGTTCTTCGACGCAGCAGACCCTCTTCGGAAAGCCGCGGAATATAGTCTGTCGCTATCTTGCGAAGCTGCCTTGGAGACAACACCGCCCCGGCTAACTGCGATTGCTCAAAATGGAGGGGCAAGGAGCTCGCTCCTGCGAATGGTTCGATGCGCGTGCTCCATCGCCAAACGTAATCATCTTCTACCAGTTTCGCTTCGAGGTTGACGCATACGGTTTGCCCGCGTTCCAGGAACACAGGTTGCGTCCAGGGAAAAAAGTACGAGCCATAAACTGTTTCGGGTGTACCCGGAGCATTGGAAAAGCCTATGCCTTCGGCGAGTTCCGCATCGAACCACGCCACAATCCCGTGGCCAGTGCCGCCGCGCTCGACTGTCCATTCGAGATTGCCTCGAACGTCGGGATTTTCGATGGCTGCATAATCCAGTGTGGTCCAGAGTCTTTGACCGGTTAAGAGCTGGTTCGGGCTTACGTGGACCTTCTGTCCGTCATTCACGGCAAGCGTGCGAGCCGGCCCAAGGTTCTGGTCTAGAAGGCTGTTGTCCCAAGGTTCTACGATTTCCGCATATGTTTTGGGAGCTTCCACAACTGCGGCCCATATCATGTCCTTTCGCGGAATGACGGTTCCACCCGGCACGAGAAAGCGCTGCCGCGCGTCCACGATCGCCGGGATATGACGTTGAAAGACCGGCAGAACTCCACGGAGATCGGAGAGCATGACGTCGGCGCGATTAGGAAGAATTACACGATGGGAAAACTGCTCGAAGAACTCGATCTTGTCCGCGCAACCATTCGCTGCGGCCACCTCGCGGGCCACCTGCATAATTTCCGCCGGCTCGATTGCGAACACTTTGCTTGCGCCAAGCTGACATGCAAGCACCGCGAAGATGCCAGGCCCAGTGCCAAGTTCCACGACAACAGACCCCTTGCGGACCGCCTTTCGCAACGCCTCCGCGTAAGCCTCCACGCGCACGCGATCCGCAATCATCGAGCCGTAGGCTCCCAGGCTGTACATGTGTATTTATCCGAGTACCGAGCTTGCGCGTCCCGGAATCGCGTCCATCGCTCGCCTGGCATCACAAGCAATCGCTTCACACAAGTCAAGAACTGCGGAGGCTTCATCCGGCGCGCGTACGCGCCGAACCGGAATGTCTGAAACAATACGGGTAATCACATCGAATTCCGTGCGCCTCATGTTCTGATCGAGGAGATAGTTCACGTACGTGTTGGCCACCAGCGCCATGAAGGCTTCTCTCCCGGAAACCTCTTCGATGACCGGAGCGGTAAGGGCCGGGTCGCGGCCCTCCAGAATATAGATCGCCCCCAAGGGCAAAGGACTTGAAGCGAAATGATAGCCGTTCTCGCCTAGTGGAAGGTAACGTTTGTCCCAAGTGGGAGTGATGCACGGCAGAGCGTCTTGCGAACCGAATAGCTCGCGAACCGAATCGGACCACAGATTCACTCTGGAGTAGCCCGGCTGAACGAGGAATTGGCTTCCTTGTTCAGTCAAAGCCACAACGTCGTCAGAGAGTACTGGAAATCCTCTACAGGCAAAAGCAGCAGCGGTGGTTGACTTGCCAGCTCCAGGAAGGCCAACTAGTGCAATCGCGCGGTCCTCAACGGCCACTGCACTCGCATGAAGGCAAACCGTGCCGCGAAGCCGTAACACAAACCCCATCACGGGTCCGAGTAAATAAGTGGACACATCTTCAAGCGTATAGTTCTCCGGCCAATCCCCCCACACCTCGCGACCCGAGCAGTCGACCGCAAATCGGACTCCGTCCCCGTACAAGAACGCCGAACACTTCCCATCCGGAAATACACCCGCGCGTAGATTCGGCTCGCCGTTGGCAGTTAGATTGGAACTCGTATGGGAGATCTCAATGGACTGCGGAAATGCTGACGGGAGGGTGGTCAAATCCTTTAACCAAATTCGCAAATCAAGCGGGTTTGTGTCGTGCCTTTCGGAGAGGCCAGGAATCGACATATTGGCTGCAAGTCGCAGCCCATAAAGAACATACTGCGCGGTCACAACTGTCCGGTGGTGACCATCATGCGGTCTTATTGGCGCCCATCCCCTTTCCGCCATCTGATCTCTTTGAGGTCGACCCCGCTGACTGAGTCAAAGCTCGAATATCCCCGTAAACCCGCAGGTTAGGTTTCTGGTAAAGCTTCTTCTTGCCACACTCCCGCGAATTCGACGTCACTTAGGCGCCTCCGAAGAAGTTTATCCCGCTGCTGCCTTTGACCGCAACCAAAAATTCAGACTGAGCGGCCTCAAATGAATCCAGGCTGTCCAGGCGTCCTTCTCCCTGAATACTTTCGGAATTCGGCTTCGCTCCACATAACGACCAAGCTCGGGCGCGGCTTCGAAGGAATCAACCCAGACCGACTCCTTTTGTTGCAGAAACGCAACTAAGGGGTCCGCAGGTAGAGGTGACTTGCGCCTCAGGCGTACAACATCGGGCAGCACACCGCGAGCAGCCTCCCGTAGCAGCTCCTTGTCGGAACACCACGGCAGCGCTGGCAAGGCCAGCAAGAAATTCAATAAGCGAAGGTCAAAAAACGGATGGCGAACTTCCACAGGTATACCTGTCACTTCAGGGTCGTACCCCTCGAACAAGCTGGGCCAGGAAGGGTCGAGTATTGCCTCGGATGCGGGGCTGCGAGAGTCTCCATTACGAGATGGAGTACGAGCAAAAGATTCCCACCGTTCGAGCAAGCCCAGTTCTTTTTCGATATCCTGGTTCATCCATTTGGGGTAGTGGGGAGCCTGACTCTCTGCTCCAAACCATATCTGCCAACGAGTGCGAAGATACAACCGTGAAAACCTGCCCTCTGCAGCGAAGAATCGCATTGCGTCGCCCAGCGCTTTGCCAATCTCCCGCTTCCTGAGCAACTGCGAAAAATGCACCGAGAGAAAACAGCAAAGTGCAGGGTCCCCTCCAAATCCCGTCAAGGCCACGCGGTTCCGGACGGCTACTTGGCGCAGCTGGCGGAGCCCGCCATCCGACCCTGGCACATGTACTGGCTCGGGCCAGTTGATGTTCTGGTGATTCAGATCTTTCGACAACGCCGTCTCATCACTTACGTGGAACTCTATTGGAATTTTCAGCGCTTCCGCCACGAGGGTCGCGTAGTGGCGCTCCTCGTGAGGAATCAAACTTTCAAAAACGTCCGTATACGCGATTACTTCGCTGGCTGCGCCATTGCCAGTCAGCGTGCGCCGAGCGCTGGCCGCTACCGTAGGAGAGTCGAGTCCGCCGCTCATTAAGACTCCCACACTGGCCGTCCTCACACGGTCACAAACAGCTCGATCCAGCAGTTCCCTGAATTCCTCGACGCAGTCAGTCCGCCGTCTGAAATGAATAGGGTCCCTCACCGACAGCGTCCAGTAACGACGAACCGAAATGCTCCCCTCTTCCCACACGAGCGCATGTGATGGCGGCAGCCGCCGAATGCGCGCGAAGGACGTCGCTCCCGGTTCCCGGATCATGTCAAAGAGAAGGAAATCTGCGATTGCAAGATCATTCAGTTCTGCTGAGACCGCCGGATGCCGTCGAATGCAATTGAGAGTGTTGCTCAGGACCAGCAACGCGCCGACGCTGGCGTAGAAAAAAGGCTTGACGCCAAAGTGATCCCGCGCGCAAAAGAGTTTCTTATGTTCTTTGTCCCAGATGGCGAAAGAAAAATCGCCAAGTAGATGATCGACGCAAGCCTCTCCCCACTCAGCATACGCCTTCAAAATCAATTCGCAGTCCGGCGCGTTCGAACTCGCCTCGCGACCAGCACTCTTCAGCTCCGCGATCAGCTCCTCACGCGCGTCCAGCCGCGCGTCTGCCACAATCCAATAACGTTCCTCCAGGCCCAGCGGCTGCCTTTCGTTTCTTGATTCGTACGTAGTCTGCAGAAGTGTGTGGCCCATTCCTATGGAATGGTCCATCCAGATGCTCTGCCCATCTGGTCCGCGAAAGGAGAGGAAATCGGTGAGAGAACCCAACAGCGCCCGATCTATCGGCGCATTGTCTCCATACATGATGCAGACGAAGCCGCTCAATCTATACACCCTTCGAGAAAAGACGGCCGTTTAGGGTTCGAAAGGGACGCTCCCGATCCAAACCGCCAGATTCCCGCGCGCGTCGTGTCCGCCTCCAAGCGGGTCCGCCGTTCCTATAAGTCTCGAATAGCCCTCAAGCCAGCACTGCATTTTACTGTTGGCCGGGTACTGCGGCAACTTTGTTCTAGCTAGGTTCGCTGTTTCCCGCGGTGATTTCGTCAGTCTTCTTCCAAAGCCCGCGCGGAATTTTGTCTTGCAACCGCGAAACGGTCTAGGCAGAGTACCGTGGGATGAGTCACCATTCCATTGGTTCGAAACAGCGCGCCCTTGCGCTCGCTTTTGCTTTCGTTTGCTTCTTGTTCCTTTCCTACTTCAGCGTTCGAAACGCGCTCGCCGCTCACAACGTTGGCCTGCAAACCCGCCAAGGTTATGAGCGAGCCACGCGCCTCGAACCGCGCGACTTCCAGAACTGGCTTCTACTAGGCCGCTATTGGCAATACAACCTCGAAGAAACAGACACCGCTCGCGCCCTGCAGGCGTACAACGTGGCGCTGTCTCTCAACCCTCTTTCCGCGGATCTCTGGTCAGACATGGGAGCAGCCTACGAAACCGAAGGAAATGTTGCCGCAGCGCGCGATGCATTTCTTCAGGCAAAAAAGGCTTATCCTCTCTCCGCTGAAATCTCCTGGCGCTACGCTAATTTTCTCCTCCGCCAGGGCGATGAAGACCCCGCCTTTCTCGAGATGCGCCGCGCCGTGGAGACCGAACCGAAACGTGGCGCCGAAGCGCTTTCGCGCGCCTTGAGCGCTGATCCGAACATCGACCTCGTCATGGATCGCGTGCTCCCTCCGGTAAATGATGCTTATACCGGCGCGATCTTTGACCAGGTTAGCGAAGGTCACACCGCAAACGCCGTCGCGCTTTGGAATAAGCTCGCAGCCCTTCATCCAAAAAAACTGCCACTGGAGACTTATACGTATTATCTGGTGGGAGCGCTTCTTCGCGAAAAACAAGTTGCCGAAGCCCAGCGCATTTGGAAACAGGCGGCAGATCTCGCCGGTTACAGCAACCTTCCCGGCCCGGCGGATTCTCTTCTGTGGGATAGCGGATTCGAGTCAGGGATTTTTGGACCCGGTTTTGCCTGGGCTCTTCCGGGGCCAGTGCCGGTCCAGTTTAGTTTCGACACCCGTGAAAAACACTCCGGGAATCATTCGCTGCGCCTGCTGTTCAACGGAACATCCAATCTCACCCTCAGCGGGCCCTGCACTGAGGTCGCCGTCCAGCCGTCGACCGCGTACGACTTCTCCGCCTGGGTGCGGACGCAATCCATAACCACGGAGCAGGGCATACGGTTCCAACTGCGTCCGATCGGAAAGCAAGATAACGCGACGGTCGAGACAAGCGATCTCCGCGGGACCCAGCCTTGGACAAAAATCGAAACCTCCTGGACCTCCGGAAAAATTGTTCAGGAGCTGCAGGTCTGCGTGGCGCGCCTGCCCAGCCAGGAATTCGATGACAAAATCCAGGGCATCGCCTGGGTGGATGATGTCGCGCTGGTCCCCGCGGCTGCGGAGCCCCGCAAACCATGAGGTTTTTGCGATTGGGCCTCTGCGCCTTGATCAGTTTTGCCGTTCTGGCTCATGGCGGCGTCGAGAATTGGGCGCGTGCCGTCCTGGAGACCGGCGTTGCCCTTCTCTTCGTGGTCTGGGCCTTGCGCTTTTATTTCAACGAGCAAGACCAACCAGTTCTTTCGCAGCTGCTCCCTCCGCTTGCGCTCTTTTTTCTCGTCTGCCTGGGCCAAGGGTTCTTTCGCGCAACAGCCTCTTCCTACAACACGCGCATCGAGCTGATGCTGCTGCTGGCTACGCTCCTTTTTTTGTTTCTGTGCGTTCAGGTCTTTTGCACGCTCCAGGACTGGCGCAGCTTCGTGTGGTTTGGCATGGGCCTTGGGTTCGTCATCAGCGTTTTCGGCATTCTCCAGCACCTCACCTTCAATGGAAAACTTTATTGGGTTCGTGAGCTGACCTACGGGGGCATACCGTTTGGTCCCTATGTCAATCGCAACCATTTCGCGGGATTGATGGAGCTTCTCATCCCCTTGGCCTTAGTCCCGCTGGTGTTGGGAAAAGTACGGCGCGAGCGCCTTGCGGTTGTCGGGTTGTTTGCAGTTATGCCAATCTCTGCCCTCTTCCTTTCAGCCTCCCGCGGGGGCATTGTGAGCTTCTTGGTCCAATTCGCCCTTCTCGTTTATTTGCTTCTTCGCCGACGCGGGCTGGCGAAAAGCCTCTTGGCCGTGTCTGCGGTTCTGCTCGCTGCGTTGATGATCGTCACCTGGCTGGGTGTCGGCCGAATCCTGCAGCGCTTTTCGTCGATGCAAACGCTCGAAGTCACCGAGGGCAAGCGCGCCGCCATGCGCCGGGGCGCGTGGCACATTTTTCTCGACCATCCGCTGGCCGGCACGGGACTCGGCACCTTCCAAATCGTATATCCGCCCTATGAAACTCTTTATGACGCCAAAGTGGTGAATCACGCGCACAACGATTACCTGGAGGCCCTTGCCGAAAACGGCACTCTGGGCGGGTTGTGCTGCGCGTGGTTTCTCGGTGTATTGCTTTTCAAATCGTTCCCCCTTTTCCGGCAGAGGGATTTTTCATTTCCAGGGGTTCTGCAACTCTCCGGGATTGTGGCCTGCGCGGGATTCCTGGTGCACGCTCTTGTAGACTTCAACTTCCACATCCCTTCCAACCTCTGGCTCTTCCTCCTGATGGCTCATCTGGCCACTACTGAGATGCAACAAGCTCCTTCCATCCCGCCAACTCGCGGCCGCCGCCATACCTCGCGAAATCGTGATTGACTTCGGGCGTAACGCTGTATAATTACGCGGGGGTCATCTATCCATGCAGCCAGCCAGACTGGGTGCAGCGGCGAAGTGTCTTGTATCGTCGTTGATATCGGTGCTTCTATCTCCTAGGGTTACGCGGCTCGCTAGTGGGCCGTTGCTGGCATTGCTCCTGCTGTCTCCCGCTGGCCGCGCGCAAGCCGGCCGTCCCACGGCGCTCGGGGCCAGCGCCCAACCCATCCTGGAAACGCCACAACAGGTGAATGACCGCATCCGCGAGCTTTCCGCCAATTTGCGGACGATGCCGCACGACTACGTGATCGGTACCGGCGACCTGCTGAGCATTTACGTTTTTGACGTGGAGGAATTGAGCCGGGACGTGCGCGTCAGCCAGACGGGCGCGATCGGCCTTCCTTTGCTTCCGGTACGCATTCACGTCGCCGGCCTGACGGAAATGCAGGTGGAGCAAAAAATCGCAGAGATGCTGGAAGCGAACGGCCTAGTGACGCACGCCGACGTTAGCGTCAGCGTGAAGGAGCACAAGAGCAAGCCGATTACGATCGTGGGCGCGGTGGGTCACCCGATGGTTTATGAAGCGGACCATCCCGTAACGCTGCTGGAAGTTCTGGCGGAGGCGGGCGGAATTTCGAGTGACGCCGGCGACACCATCATTGTGTCGCGGCCCTCGCAAGACGCGCTTGCCGATTCGGGCGAGCCGCCGGAAATCGGGCCGGAGCAGGCGCTTCCAGCCAAGACTTCTCCAGCCTCTCCTGCCGACGCAGCCGTTCCGCGGCCTGCCACAGCTGCCCAGGACGCAACGAAGGATCCTTCGACTGCCGCTTCACAAACTACCTCAGGCGCCGCAGCAGCCTCGCCGAACTCTTCCGCAAGTGCCGAGCCGCCTCCGCTCACCAACACCATCACCATCAATCTTAGCGATGCCATGGAAACGGGCGACATGAAAAACAATATCGCTTTGCAAGCGGGAGACGTCGTCACGGTTCCTCACGCCGGCGTCGTGTATGTGCTCGGCGCGGTTGGGAAGGCGGGGGGCTACGTCCTTTCGAATGACCGCACGCAATTGACGACTCTGAAGATTCTTTCCCTAGCGGGCGGCCTCACACGAACGGCCAAGTCCGACAAAGCGGTGATTGTCCGCAAGGACAACATGGGACAGCAACATGAAGTACCCATCGACCTGAAAAAAGTGATGAATCGCAAAGCGGAAGACTTACAGCTTCAGCCGAGCGACATTCTGTACGTGCCGGAAAGCGGTTCGAAGCAGGCCCTGTTCCGCGCCGCGGAATTTGGCCTCGCGCTCGGCTCCGCCGTAGCTCTATATCGGCTTGCGTATCACTAGAAAATGGCAGAAGAAAACAACAACCTCGTTCCTCATGAAAATGGTTCAAACGGACACGTCGAGCTGGTGTCCGTCCCCGGCCGTTTCCCTTCGTTCGATCTATCCCCCCGCGAGCCTCATCTCTACGATTACCTGCTGATTCTTCGCAAGCATCAATGGCTCATCCTCTCTTTCATGCTTTCTGTGGTTACTATCGTGAGCATCGCCACTTTCCGCATGCAACCCGTTTATGTGGCAACCGCCCGCATTGAAATTGGCAAAGAGAACGAGAACATCCTGCCTTTTCAGGGCGGGGACTCCTACGATTACATGTTGGATTCGGACAATTACATCGAGACTCAAGCAAAAATCCTAACGAGCGAAACGCTGGCGCTGCAGACCATCCGCAATAATGGCCTCGCCCTTCATCCGGAGTTCGCAGGGTCCGGCGGGATCTCTGAAGCTGTCGCCAACGGCAATCTTGCAAACCAGACGCGCCCGCCCGAACTCGCCGCATTCCTTGGCAGCCTCGGAGTGAAGCGTGTTCCCAATAGCCGCTTGATGGACGTGAGCTTCGAGTCGACCGACCCGCGGTTGGCCGCCCGCACAGTCAACGCCCACATCGCGACGTACATCGAACAGAATTACCGCAGCAAATACGAGGCTACCTCGCACGCCTCCGATTGGCTCGCGGACCAATTGCGGGACTTCAAAATTAAAGTGCAAAAATCGGAAGATGCGCGCATTGCCTACGAGCGCCAAAATCAAATCTGGACGCTGGACGACAAACAGAACATGACCACGCAGCGGTTGAGCGACATCAACAAGCAGTATACGGACGCTCAAGCCGAGAGAATGAAGAAGGAGTCGCTCTACGAATTTGCCAAGGCTGGCAATCTCGACGCCGTTCCGCAATCCGACGGCAACTCCGCCCTCACCGAGCTGATAAAAAAACGCGGGGACACTTCGGCGGACTATGCGGACGCCCTGCAGCAATATGGTCCGAATTTCCCCAAAGTGCTCCGCCTGAAGGCCCAGTTGAAAGACCTTGATGAAAGCATCGCGAAAGAGAAGCAGAAAATCCTCGATGTTCTGGAAAGCGATTATCGCGAAGCCCGCCAGCGCGAAACATTGTTGGCGGACGCGCTCAATGAGGCCAAAGCGGAAACGAATCAAATGGCCGAAAAGATGGTGGAGTACAACATCCTCAAGCGCGAAGCGGAGGCCAACAAAGCCCTCTATGAAGGCCTGATGACCAAGATGAAGGAAACCGCCATTTCCGGCGCCTTGCGCTCGTCCAACATTCGCATCGTCGATCCCGCAATGGTCCCCTCCACTCCGGCGCGGCCCGCAAAAACCAAGAACATTATTTTGTCTTTCCTCGTCGGCCTGGTGGGCGGCATCGGCCTGGCGCTCTTGCGCGAATATCTGGACAACACGGTGAAGACGCCAGACGATATTGAAACCCTGGCGCGGCTGCCTTCCCTTGCGGTCGTCCCGCAATTTGCCGGCAGTAACGGCCACAAGCGCCGCGGTATGCTGCCGGACTTTTCCGAAAACGGCCACGACAAACGTATTGAACTCGTAGCCCAGCATCTGCCGAAGTCACAGATGTCGGAAGCGTTCCGGGCTCTTCGTACCTCGATTCTATTGTCACAGGCAGAACATCCGCCTCAAGTGATTCTGGTTACCAGCGCCTTGCCGCGGGAAGGGAAAACCACAGCGGCGGCGAATCTGGCCGTCACGCTTGCACAGCTCGGCGACAGCACGGTACTGGTGGATGCCGATCTTCGCAAGCCCGGAATCGGCCGTTTGCTCAACCTTGGCACGGGGAAATATGCCGGCTTGAGTTCCTATCTCGCAGGGGTATCCAGTCTGGATCTGGTGTCCGTCCCGCACCCCGCCATTCCGAATCTGGTCGCCATTCCCACAGGCCCTCTCCCGCCAAACCCGGCTGACCTGCTGTCTTCGCACAAACTCGCGGACGCCATCGTGGAATTGCGCACGAAATACAAATTCGTCGTGATTGATTCTCCGCCCATTATGGCGGCAACGGACGCCGTAATTCTTTCCGTGCAAGCGGACGGTGTGTTGCTCGTAGTTCGAAGCGGCGAAACTCCTAAAGTAGCGTTTACTCGAACACGCGACCTGCTAACCAGCGTAAAGTCCCGCATCCTCGGCGTGGTGCTTAACGCGGTCGATTCCAGCGCGCCGGATTATTACTATTCCTACCGGTATTATCCGTATTCGTATGGTTATGGTCCCCAGGAAGCGGGGGATGCGGCACAGGGTGAATTCTCGGAGTCGGTGAGCGAAAACATCTCTCGACAGCACGACGACGATTCGCAAGCTCTTTAGGGAGGGCTCGTTGCGCTATCTCATCACTGGTGGTGCTGGCTTCATCGGTTCTCATCTGGCTGAACGCCTCTTGGACCGGGGCGATCGCGTAGTTCTGCTAGACAACCTTTCCACGGGCAGCGTCGAGAACATCCGCCATCTCAAGTCTTCGCCCTTGTTGGAATACCACCTGGACACCCTCGAAAACCGCCAGTTGTTGGCCGAGCTCGTCGATGACGCGGACGTGGTTGTTCACCTGGCTGCAGCCGTGGGCGTCAAGCTCATTGTGGAAAGCCCGGTGAGGACCATCGAAACAAATGTCAACGGCACACAGTTGGTTCTCGAAGCCGCCTGCAAGAAGAAAAAACTTGTTCTCACCGCTTCCACCTCCGAGGTTTACGGCAAGAGCACTAACATTCCCTTCCGCGAGGACGCGGACCTTGTCCTTGGACCCACTACCAAGGGCCGCTGGAGCTACGCTGCTTCGAAAGCCCTCGACGAGTTTCTCGCGCTTTCGTACTGGAAGGAAAAGAAGCTTCCTGTCGTGGTGGTGCGTTTGTTCAACACCGTGGGGCCGCGACAGACCGGCCGTTACGGCATGGTGCTGCCAAACTTCGTCAAGTCCGCGCTGGACAACACGCCTATCACCATCTACGGGAGTGGCAAACAGTCGCGGTGCTTTTGCGATGTGCGCGATACCATCGAAGGCTTGGTTCGCCTGATGAACACTGGGCGCGCAGTCGGCGAAGTGGTGAACGTGGGGAACACCGAAGAAGTCACTATTGAAGACCTCGCCTGCCGTGTGAAAGAGCGGACCGCTAGTTCTTCCATCATCGAATATATTCCTTATGACCGGGCCTACGAACCCGGCTTTGAAGACATGATGAGGCGCGTCCCTTGCGTCGACAGGCTCCACGCTTTGACAGGGTTTCGTCCTCAAACTTCCTTAAACGAGATTATTGACCGCGTCTCGGAACATTTTCGCCAAAGGAGTGTTCTTGAGGGGCGATGCAAGGTCGCAGCTGGCGGCGCCGCCTAATTTGCGACCATTTCTATTTACAAGTCCAGTTTCGGGCCTGCCATCCAGAATCGCTTTTTCTTTTCCTTCAACCGCTATTTCGGTCAGCAGTTGCGCCCCTTTCAATTTCAAGGGAGCCAGGCCTCTGTTAACATGGACCTCAATACCAGGCAGCTGTAGCCCTGAAAACGTCCTTGCCCGAATTGGCTAAAAAACGGGATCGGTCAGGTTCGCTCGCGACTCTCGGCACGAACGCGCCTCCTCTAACGCAGAGTGGCCCCTTGCGTTCGTCTGCGGACAAAAGTGCTTCGACCCGCTATCAGCGAATCCTTTTTATTGTGTTCCTCTGTTCGCTTCCGTTAATCAATCCAATCGTTCACGGCGACGGCGTCGGATACTACGCTTATGCCCGCGCTCCGCTGATTCAGCACAACCTTCGTTTCGAACAAGATTGGCTGCACGCGAATTTCCTCTTTTATCAATCACGCAGTCTCCCCAATGGCCAGCTTTCCGCGGCCGAGTACACGGAAACGGGATACATCGGCAACTTGTTTTCGATCGGACCAGCTCTTCTGTGGGCCCCCTTTCTGCTCGCCGCTCATGGCATCGTGCTTCTTTGCAACGGTCACGGAGCGCACATTGCCGCTGATGGCTTCTCATTTCCTTATCTCCTGGCCATGGCCCTGGGCACCGCCATTTACGGATTCCTGGGCCTGCTCTTTTCCTATTCTCTCTCTCGAAAGTATGTTGAAGAGCGCTGGGCCTTCCTCGCCACGCTGGGAATTTGGGGCGCCAGCTCGCTTCCCGTTTACATGTATTTCAATCCGTCCTGGTCCCACGCGCATTCCGTCTTTGCCGTGGCTCTTTTCCTTTGGTACTGGGAACGTACGCGAAGCTCACGCACATTTCTCCAATGGATTTTGTTGGGTTTGATTTCCGGGCTAATGCTTGATGTTTATTTCGCCAACGGCGTTTTTCTAGTCCTGCCTTTGATCGAATCTCTCGCGCATTATTGGGATGCCCTGAAAATGGAAGATTTTCGCGAAGCGGCTTCTGTGTTCGCCGCAAACTTCTGCTACTTGCTCGCGGTGATTCTCTGTTTCATTCCCACGCTCGTCACGCGCTACATTATTTTCGGCGGATTCTTTCGCTTCAGCTCCTATCAGCATGCGGCATGGGACTGGACCGCCCCTCACTGGCATTCCATCCTCATCTCTTCCGAGCACGGCATCCTGACATGGACTCCCATTCTCGCGCTGGCCATCCTCGGACTTGTTTTCGTTCCGCGGCGTGCAAAAGTTCTTACCTCCTACCTTTCTGCCGGAGCCGCCGCGTTCTTTTACTTAATTTCCTGCTATCCCGATTGGGCCGGCATATCAGCTTTCGGCAACCGCTTTTTTATCTCGGTTACGCCTATTTTCATTTTTGGCCTGGCACTTCTGCTCCAGCGTTTTGGCGGCTTCTTTCGCTCTTCCGCGCGGGCCTTTTTCGCAGCTGCTTCCGTTCTTGTTTTGTTCATTGTCTGGAATGCCGGCTTCATATTTCAGTGGGGCGCGCACCTGATTTCCCCGCGCGGCCCGGTCTCGCTTTCCGAAGTCGCGTACAATCAATTTTTTGTTGTTCCCCGGGAGCTTTCCTCCGACCTGCGCCGCTACTTCTTTGGACGCAAAGCCCTCATGCAACAAATCGAAGATCGCGACATCCAAGAACAGCGGAAGGATTCCTCCTCGCCCAAAGAGTGACGAAGGGTTCGCCCAACCCTGGTGCTCTTGCTTACAGGAAGATGACCCGCTATTCTGGCGGCTCGCATGTTCTTCTTCTTGGCGGAGCACTTCAGCAAAAAAGAATTCGTCATCGACTTGATTCTCCTTGGCTTCCTAGTTGTGGCTTGGCTGGCTCCGGAATTTGGCAAGCGCGTTCTTGACCCCATAGAGAATTTCTCGGCCCGGCTAGCGAGGCGCCGCGGTCTGGCGATCCTTCTGATCGCGCTGCTAACAATCTTCGTTCGCGTCAGTCTTCTCGGCCTGCTGCCCGTCCCCGTACCCCGCGTTCACGATGAATTCAGTTATCTCCTGGCGGCCGACACCTTTGCGCATGGCAGGCTGACAAATCCACCGCACCCGATGTGGGTATTCTTCGAGACCATCCACGTGAATCAGCAGCCTACCTACATGTCCAAATACCCACCTGCTCAAGGAGCAGTCCTGGCTTTAGGGCAGCTGCTAGGCCAGCCGTGGATCGGTGTGCTGCTGAGCGCCGCCGCGATGTGCGCGGCGATCTTGTGGATGCTTCAAGGCTGGTTCCCGCCAAAATGGGCTCTGTTAGGTGCGGTGCTGGTTTTGCTTCGTCTCGCCATCTTCAGCTACTGGATAAATAGCTACTGGGGAGGTTCTGTGGCCGCAATTGGGGGCGCCCTGGTTGCCGGCGCGCTTCCCCGAATCCTTAAGTTCCAGCGAAGGCGGGATGCATTGCTCCTTGGAATAGGCGCGGCAATCCTCGCAAATAGCCGCCCCTTAGAAGGCGCGATCCTCTGCCTCCCCGTGACGTTCGTTCTACTCGCCTGGTTCGCCAGAAACTTCCATTCCAACTGGCGCCGCGCGTTATCGGAATTAATCCTGCCGTTGGGAGCCATTTTGCTGCTCTGCGGAGCCTTTATGGCTTATTACAACTGGCGAGGGACAGGCGACGCTCTGCTGTTTCCTTATCAGGTGAATGAACGGACCTACCTCAGTACCCCAACGCTTTTTTGGGAGAAACCTCGCCTCCCACTGCAGTACAGGAATGCCCAACTTGAGTCCTATTACAATGGCTGGTCCCACAAATACTGGTCACAGAATCGCATGGACAGCTTCAATCATGCTGTCCTGCATATTTCCTTGATTGCTTTGAAGCTCATTTATTTTTTTCTCTGGCCGGAGCTTTGTGTTGCCTTCCTGGCTCTCCCCTGGCTCTTGCGGGATCACCGCATGCGCACTCCGCTTGTGCTGGTGCTCGTCTGCTCCCTCGGATTCCTGCTGGTGCCGTGGGTGGAGGCACACTATGCCGCACCAATGATGCCCTTGCTGTTTGCTTTGGCAGTCCAAGGCTTGCGACATCTGCGGCGCTGGCGCCATGCTGGGCGGCCCGTGGGAATCGGTCTTTGCCGGGCCGTAGTACTGGCCGCCCTCGTCTTTGCGCCATTTCATCATCGTTCTGGAACTTTTGAACCGGAAACCGATCAGCGCCCCAAAATCGAGCAACGCGCAGCGTTCTTGGCTCAGCTAGAGACAACGCCAGGGGAACACCTTGTAATCGTACGATATTCACCGGTGCAGTCAGGCGGCGAATGGGTCTACAACGATGCAGACATCGATCACGCGAGAGTGGTCTGGGCGCGTGAGATTCCAGGGACAGACTTGAGGCCTCTCCTTGACTATTTTCGGGGGCGCCGCGTTTGGCTCGCGCAACCCGATCTCTCGCCACCCACCTTAACGCCTTTTGCTCAATAGCTACACGCAGAATTTGTCGATTTTCTACGCGCTTCGCGTCGCCCCGCACTTTCTCTGCTATCCTATTTTGGGGTCAGCACGTCCCGCGCACGCGTTTTCGCACTCACTTTTAGGGGACATTCGCTCGCAACGCATGGCTTCGCTCACAACATCGCCTCAATCCGCTCCGCTTGCTCCTCGCCCCAGCGCCTCCGCGACCGTCCGCATTGAGCCTCCCCGCAGCCTCTTCGAGCTGCGCCTCCGCGAAGTCTGGGCCTACCGCGAGCTGCTTTACTTCTTTGTTTGGCGCGACGTCAAAATCCGCTACAAACAAACGGCCATCGGCGTTCTTTGGGTCATCTTGCAGCCGGTCCTCAACGTCCTCGTCTTCACTCTCTTTTTCGGACGTCTCGCCAAGCTTCCCTCCGATGGCCTCCCTTATCCCGTTTTTTATTTCGCCGCGCTCATTCCCTGGACGTACTTCGCCACATCTCTCACGTCCACCACTAACGTCGTCGTCGAGAGTCAGCAACTCATCACCAAAGTTTATTTCCCGCGCCTGATTCTCCCCATTTCTTCGGTTCTCTCCGGCCTCGTGGACTTCGCCATCGGCTTTGTCGTGCTTGCCATTTTCACACTCGCCTACCACATTCTCCCGACATTCGCGGCGCTCTGGCTTTTTGTCTTTCTGCTGCTCGCAATCCTCACCGCGCTCGGCGTCGGCCTGTGGCTCTCCGCGCTCAACGCGCTTTATCGCGACGTGCGTTACGTCATACCCTTCGTCATCAGTTTTTGGATGTTCGCCTCTCCTGTGGCCTACGCTTCGTCTCTCGTACCCGCGCGCTGGCGCTGGCTCTACGGCCTCAATCCCATGGCCGGCGTGATTGACGGTTTCCGCTGGGCCATCACCGGCCGCGGACAAGCCCCCGGCCTGCTGCTCCTCGCCTCTGCCTCTGCGGTCGTTCTCGTTCTTCTCGGCGGCGTCTTCTTCTTCAATCGCATGGAGACCACCATTGCCGACCGCGTCTAATTCTGGCGCACGTCCCGACGCTCGCATCCCTGAGCTAGACGGCCTCCGCGGCTTTGCGATCTTGATTGTGGTGCTCGTTCACTATGCTTACAGCCCGGACACTTCAGGTCCCCCGCTGCTCGTTCACATACGCAACCTGTTTAGTTTTGGCTGGACAGGCGTGGACTTGTTTTTTGTGTTATCGGGTTTTCTTATTGGGGGCATCCTATTAAATGCCAAATCCTCCACCAATTACTTCAAGACATTTTATGTCCGCCGCTTCTATCGAATTATCCCCATCTATTACCTGTGGACGCTGGGTTTCATTGCATTAGTCGCTTTTGGCGGCAAGTTCCTCAGGGCTCACACGCACTCCGGTGTCCTGCCGCCTCTGGGTTTCGACGTCTTTCAACATTTTCTTTTTCTCCAAAACGTATTCCTCCCCAAGCAAGTAACCCTTGCAAGTTGGTGGTTCGGTGTTACATGGTCACTCGCGGTCGAAGAGCAGTTTTACCTGGTCGCCCCCATCCTCATTAGGTTTCTGAACGTAACCAGGCTGCGCATCCTGCTCTTGCTGGTCGTGCTGGTCGCTCCTGTGTTGCGTACATTCTTTTACCTAAGGGAGAGATTTCCCAGCGGCCACTATTACACTTTGATGCCCTGCAGGGCAGATTCTCTCGCTCTTGGCGTGCTCGCGGTTCTTCTATGGCAGGATGACCGCGTTCGCGCGCTACTTTCCGTCCATAAGACTCGCCTTTCCCTCCTGCTGGCCACGCTATTCGCTGGAATGATTGTGCTCTGGGTGTGGTTTCCAAGCCCTTTTGGAGGACTTACTGCTACCATTGGGCTTTCGTGGGTAGCCATGTTTTATGTGGTGGTGTTGCTGTTCGTCCTTCTAAACCCTGCCGGCCTAATCGCGAGGTTCACGCGCCTGCGTCCGCTTCGCGAGCTGGGACGCGTCTCTTATTGCGTTTACCTGATTCATGTTGCTGTCGCCTATATAGTCTTTAATCTCATCTCTCGCACTACTCCACATCTGACGGATTTCAAGAGTCTCGGCCTTACGATCGTTTGCGCCGTAGTCACTTACATGACTGCGAGACTGTCGTGGACCTATTTCGAAGGTCCTCTGGTTCAGATTGGGCATCACACACGATACCTCACCATTCCAGCCCGCGAAGCCCTCACCCTGAATCAGGTGGGTATTACCAACAAGCCCCAGGCGGATCATTCATGAACGCCACGGTGATTCACGCCGACTTCCTTTCCAAGCGCTATCGACGCGGAGTGGAAGTCGATCCCGGCCTGCGCCATGCTCTGGAGAAATTCGTTCGTTCGCCGCTCTCGGTTTTCCGCCGATCCTCCACCGAAATGTTCTGGGCCTTGAAAGAGGTTTCTCTCGACGTCCACGAAGGCGAAGTCCTGGGTCTGATCGGCCGCAACGGCGCAGGCAAGACCACGCTCCTCAAGATCCTTTCGCGCATTACCCGCCCCACCGAAGGCTGGGCGGAAATTCACGGCCGCGTCGGCTCGCTCCTCGAAGTCGGCACCGGCTTCCACCCCGAACTCACCGGCCGCGAAAACACGTTTCTCTCCGGCGCCATCCTCGGCATGTCCAAAGCCGAAATCGCGCGCAAGTTCGACGAAATCGTGGCCTTCGCCGAACTCGAAAAATTCATTGACACTCCCGTCAAGCACTTCTCCTCCGGCATGTACGTCCGCCTGGCTTTCGCCGTCGCCGCCCATCTCGAGCCAGAAATCCTCCTCGTCGACGAAGTCCTTGCCGTCGGCGATATCAACTTCCAGAAAAAATGTCTTGGCCGGATGGGCGACGTCGCCCGCGCCGGCCGCACCGTCGTCCTCGTCTCCCATCAACTCAACCAGATTCGCCGCCTCTGCCACCGCGTCATCTGGGTCGACGACGGCCACATCCGCCAGGACGGCCCCACCCACCAGGTCGTCTCCGCCTACGAATCCGCCATGGCCCGCGGCGAACAGGACACCTCCGGCCAGCACCGCGGCTCCGGTGCCAAGGCCCGCTTCGTAAGTTGGGAAATCGCTGATCTCCGGGGCGATACCCCCCACACGCTGACGGACCTTGAACCCGTGACCGTGAAGGTCACCGTCGATGTGGCGCAGCCCATCAAAGCGGCCCGGCACGGAATTGCCCTCTATACCCACGAACAGCAATTGATCTTGGCTTCTGGACCCACGCAACTGGCACTTGAAATTGGTGAGCATCGGCTCTGTCACACTTTCCCCATGCTCCCATTGCGCCCGGGCTCTTATAATTGGCTCGTAACTCTTTACGATGACGTTGACCTCGTGGACTGGTGGAATTGCGTGCCAGAAATGCTCGTTGCGACAGAGAGCCACCAAGCCCCTTACGACGAGTGGACAGGAATCCTGAACCTGCCAGTTGGTTTCGCGGTAGAGGCTTGTGTAACCTCGAAGCAGTTTCATGAGGATCGAGCGTCGCGGAGCTAGCACGCAATAAGGAGTAAGCTCAAGGGTGATTCTCTTAGGCGGACTCTAGATGCTTGCAAGGGCCACACAATTTGTCGGAACCGCAAGGAATCGGCTACGCTTTCGAAAGACGTTCCGAAAATTTCGCGGATTCACGATGGTCCCCGAAAATGTCTACATCGCCAATCTACACCTTGCCGGGATCGTCAAGACAGTTCCCGGCGACGTGGTTGAATGCGGAACTTGGCGCGGAGGCATGATTGCGGGCATAGCAGATATTTTGGGGCCTGGTCGTCGCTATCGCCTCTTCGACAGCTACGAAGGAATGCCGCCAGCCAAGGAAATAGACGGACAGGCTGCCCTCGCTTGGCAAAGAGACACAACCGGCAAGTCCTATTACAACAATTGCCGAGCTTCCGAGGACGAGGCCAAACGAGCGATGTCTATGTCCACAGCGACAGACTACGAGGTGGTAAAAGGTTGGTTCAACGACACTCTCCCACTTGCCACGAAACGGCCCATCGCCCTCCTACGCATGGATGCCGACTGGTACGACTCAACAAAACAGATTCTTGATAACTTGGCCTCTTTCGTAGTCCCCGGGGGACTTATCCTCGTAGACGATTACTATGTTTTCGAGGGGTGTGCATGCGCGGTAAATGAATACGCCGCGTCGCGGGGCTGGATGATCCGACAGTACACAACGGCAGGACTTTGCTACGGAGTCTGCTACATTATGGCATAGCCAGTGTTTTATGCATCGGGATTCTCAGGAGCTTGACCGTCAACCGTGATAAAGCTTCGGCAAGTATTGAGTCCCCTAATCCCGGCCCGGTATCGTCCACGCTTACGGCACTGGCTTCGCCCGGATGGTAATGTCCAGTGGTGTCGCGTCGTGATGAATCGCGAAATAGAACGTTTCATCCGATCCTTGGATTGTCCTCGCATCGACGCGCTCGAAATCAGCGGTTCCGGCTCACAGGAACGTTATGATTTCCGCAGCTATCAGGCTGTGTACCATCCGGACTACGATGTTTGCGAGAAGCCCCTTGGCCGCGAGCAATTCGACTTAATTATTGCGGAGCAAGTCTTCGAGCACATTCTATGGCCTGACCGGGCTGCCGGGAATGTGTACGAGATGCTGCGCCCCGGAGGCGTTTTCGTAATTAGCACCCCCTTTCTTCTAAAGGTCCATGAGTACCCCCTTGACCTCTATCGCTGGACTGAGCACGGCATGCGACAATTGCTCGAAGGCGCGGGCTTCTCGGTCTTGTCCACAGCGTCCTGGGGAAACCGCAAATGCCTATTCGCGGACATGACGGAAGGGCTTGAGTGGACCCTGTACAACCGCTTCCTCCATAGCCTCAGTAACGAGCCACAATTTCCCATTGTCGTTTGGGCGTTCGCGGAGAAGCGAAAACTGGACCAATCCTAATGGCCAGCGAGCTTTATACAAGAGCCTTTTACGAACGACTCAGGAGCGGAGCCATGCGCTCTGCGGAAGTCATCGTCCCGTTGGTACTGCAACTTCTGCCCGTGCGCAGCGTGCTGGACGTAGGCTGTGGCGACGGAACCTGGCTCGCAATTTTTCAAAAGCTTGGCGTCTCGGACATCCTTGGAATTGACGGCCATTATGTGCAAAAAGACTTACTTCAAATCCCGGCGGAGTGCTTCCGAGCAATAAACTTAGCAACATCATTCCGGTTGGAACGCGAATTCGATCTAGCCCTGTCGCTGGAGGTGGCCGAACATATCCCCCCAGAAGGCGCTGCGGGCTTCGTGTCGTCCCTCTCTAGGACCGCACCGGCCATCCTCTTCTCCGCCGCAATTCCAAGCCAAGGCGGAGATAATCACCTGAATGAACAATGGCCCGATGCATGGGCGAGTTCATTCCGCCAACATGGCTTCGTGCCGATAGATTGTATTCGCAAGCGGGTCTGGGCAAATGAGGCCGTTGATTGGTGGTATGCGCAAAACATTCTCCTATTTGCGCGGCAGGACTTGATTGACCGAAACCAACAGCTTAGGGCAGAGTTTGAAGGGACCTATCCTGACCAACTCTGCCTGGTCCACCCGAAGAGATACCTGCAGTTGGCGGCTCCATGCCCGCCGGTCGTCAACGGCGTAATATCGGCGTCCCGGTTACTTTTCACTTGCCTGAAAAATGCAGTAAGAACCAGGGTGCCTTCTGCGGCTAAGAAGGAGACACGACCCTGATCTCGGTTCTCATCACTACGTTCAACTACGGCCGATTCATTGAACAGGCCATCGACAGCGTACTTTCACAAGACTTCCCTCAAGGCCAGAGTGAAATCGTGGTGGTAGACGACGGCTCGACTGATGATACGGCGGAGCGAATTAAGAAATATGGCTCACGCATTCGCTACTTCTACCAGCCCAACGGCGGCCAGGCATCGGCCCTCAATCTTGGCATCGAGGAAGCGCAAGGCGAAATTATTGCGCTCCTCGACGCCGACGATTTCTTTCTGCCGGGCAAGCTCACTCGCGTTGCTGAGGCGTTCCAGAATAGTCCTTCGGTCGGTCTCGTCTATCACCGGATCACGGAATGGGATGCGCACACGGACAATCGCAGAGATTCCGGTCTTTCGCTCGTCTCTGGCGACTTACGCTGCAATCCTTCCAAGTTTCGCTTTTACAACGCCTACCCTACATCGGCAGTGTCGATGCGGAAGCATTCCTTGAGTCCGCTCCTTCCCATACCTGAACAAATTCGCATGATGGCGGACGGATATCTGGTGGAACTAATACCGTTTCTCTGCCCAATTCTCGGACTCTCCGAAACGCTCGTGACTTATCGCATCCATGGAGCCAATTACTATTACGCTGACCAAACCAACATGCCTTTAGAGAGGCGAACCAGCAGGCTTCGTCAGCGCCAGATCCTCCTCGACGCCATGCGTAAATGGCTTGGCGACAATGGATTCGGTAAAAAGCAGCCTTCCGTTCGCTTCTTTCTCCGTCGGTGGGCCGTCTACCAACTAGAGGAGCCACACCGGAGTGCCTCCGGACGACTGAGCTACTTCTGGGCCCTGCTAAGAGAAAACTATCTCCGATCGCCGTCGCAGTCCTGGAAGTTTACCGCATTCAATTACATAACCTCCCCGCTGGCTCTTCTCTTTGGACACAAAAAGCCCCATCTTGTGCAGAAGTGGCGTACTAATGCTCTTAGGTTTCTAGAACGCGGCAGGACCGATACGGAACCATGCTAACGATCTTCTCTACCGCCAAGCCCTTCCAGGGGCACAGCGCCATCATCCAGCGTAACGCGCTCGAGAGCTGGCGCCGCCTCGATCCCGACATGGAAATCATTCTCCTGGGCGACGACACGGGCACTGCTGAACTCTGCAGCGAACTCCACTTGCGCTACGAGCCGCACATAGAACGCAAGGAGAATGGTACAAAAACGGTTCGTTCCGTCTTTGAGCAGGCCCAGCAAATCGCCCATCACGACTTCGTTTGTTATTGCAACTGCGACATCATCTTGACCGCCGACTTTGCCCGTGCTTTCCAGACCGTTCGCGCAAAGTTCCGCAAATTCCTCATGGTCGGCCGCCGCTGGGATTTGGACGTCACGCAGCCACTCGATTTTTCTCAACCGGACTGGCAGAACCGCCTGGTCGATCGCGCTCGCCGCGAGGGGTTTCAGCGCCTACACTACAACATCGACTACTTTGTCTTTCCCCGCGGACTCTATGCCGAATTTCCCGACTTGGTCATCGGCCGCAATTACTGGGACCAATGGCTGGTCTGGAAAGCCGCCGCCAAAGGCTTACCCGTCATAGACGCCTCGGACGCCGTTTGCGCGGTTCATCAGAATCACGACTACGCGTATCACCCGCAAGGCATGACCGGCGTTTGGAACGATGAGGCCACCAAGGCAAACTTTCGCGCCGCCGGTGGCCGCCGTCATCTGCGCACTATCGAGGACGCCACCTATTTCCTGGGCCCCGCAGGCATCCGGCCCAATTGCTTCTACTGGCTCGCCCCGGCCAAGCGCCGCGTCCGCGCCGCGCGCCACGCCCTCCGCACTTTCGTCCGCACGCGCCTTTGGCATCCCCTGCTCAACGTGACTCGATCACTCCGCCAAGCCCTGGGCTTGCGCAAGGAATCCCTCGACCCCCTGCGCCGTCAAAAAGCCCCCCGCCGCCACTGGCTCGATCAATGACAAACGAATCCGAATTGCATTCCGGTCCTTTGCGGTCGTGGCCGGATTTCTAACCTTCAAACCCTCCAACTTGCCAACGATCTCTAACCAACCATCCCCCATCCGCCTGCATCCAAACCTATTATTCCGGGGTAACGTCCTTAAGTGACTACTGCTCGCCATTCCCGTCGGAGCCCTCTGGATTGCTCCAGAGACAGCACCATGCCCCGCCCCACGAACAATCAATCACTTACGAACTGCCCCCAAGCCTTCACCCCTTCTCCGTTTTCTTTCTTTTCAACGACTTACAACAGTAGCAATTTGCAAACTCTTTGTTTTGATGACGTTGCAACAGTACCCGGGGGTGGGTACCCTACCCACAAAATCCGCACGAATCCCCGGCCTACAAAGCGACTATCCGATAAGGATAGTTGTCCTCAGCAAGCGCAGCGGAGCGAAGGATCTCTCCGCCCTAGACCTTCTCCAATTCTCCGTATTATTCTTCCAAGTTCCGTATGCTCTAAGTCTTGTGTTTTCACACTCTTCAAAAAACTGCCGGGGTGTGGGGTGTTTCTTCCCATATTGGAACTCGTCGCTTGAATCGATGGTCTCTCGAAACCTCTCAACTGCGCCGCCCCTTTCAGATTTCTCTGTCTGCGCGTACATTAAGAAAGGATGCTCACCCTCTTCACCACACCGAAGCCTTTTGTCGGACCCGTCGCCGTCATCCAGCGCAACGCCCTGCAAAGCTGGAAGTGTCTCCATCCGGACATCGAGGTCATTCTCTTTGGCAACGAGGAAGGCGCCGCAGCAGTTTGCCGCGAACTGGGCATTCGCCACGTCCCCGAAGTGCGCCGCAACGGTTACGGCACAAAGTATCTCGCCAGCATCTTCGACCAGGCCCACGAACTTGCCGCGCACGACGTTCTCTGTTACGCGAATTGCGACATCTTGCTCATGGACGACTTCCGCCGCGCCGTCGAAGCCGTTACCGGCGTCCAAAAGAACTTTCTGCTCGCCGGACGCCGCTGGGACGTGGATCTCCAGGTACCGTTGGATTTTCAGCGCTCTGGCTGGGACGACGCGGTTCGGCATCTCGCTCTTCAGACCAATCGCCAGCGCCCCGCGCAATGGATCGACTACTTCGTTTTCTCAAAAGGCCTCTATTATCAAAAAGCCCCGGAATTCGTGATTGGCCGCCCCGGTTGGGATAACTGGTTGATCTGGTTCGCGCTTTCTGCTCGCGCCGCCGTTGTGGATCTTTCGAGCGACGTTTGCGCCGTTCACCAGAACCATGATTACTCCTACCACCCGAAAGGCGAAGCCGGCGTTTGGCAAGGAGAAGAGGCGCAGGAGAACTACCGCCTCCTGGAAAATGGCCGCAAGTTCCGTACCCTCCGAAGCGCCGTGTACGTCCTACAAGGAGGCCATTTGCAGCGGAATCATGCGCGCTGGCTGGTTCTTCCGGCCCGCCAACTGCGCGGCTGGCTCTACCGCGCCTTGTTTTCCTTGCTGAATCTGACGCGGCCCATTCGGCACAGGCTCGGCCTGAAACAGGAAACGCTGGCGAGAAAGGGCAGATGACTCTGCCCGCAATTTGCGCTAGGCTAATAGCCCCGGCAGAAGTAAGGTGAACCACTATGAGATATGTCCTCTCCCGTTCCGCCCGCATGGCGTGCCCCAGGTGTGGAAGCTCCAATCTTGCCAGGTCGCATAAGCAGGGCATTTACGAGCGATTGCTCGACTCTGTTTTCCAGGTCAGGCCGTACCGCTGCATGAGCTGCGATGATCGCCATTATCGTTTCCGCCCTGCCAGCACACACAGCCACGACGCATTGCCCTCCGCGCCCAAGTAGCCGCAGATTTTTGCAATTCGAAACGGAAGTCCTTTCCACGGCTGCTCTGTGATTCTGCATTGTCGCGGATCTTCCAAAATCCGCCTGTCCATGCACTACTACCTGGTTCACAAGGACGTCGAGCGAGCCAGCTCGTCGAGCGCTTGCCCGTGAAATTTCGTGGGCGGCTGATATGGGCTATGCTCGACCGGTTCCTCGCCGCGTTCGACGAGTATAAGAAAGGAAAAGCAGCGGCCTGAAATTCCTCGGAGGGCAAACGCCGCAGGCTACACTATAGGGAGTCATTCCGTCCAAGTTTGCATTTAAATTCTTGCTTGCTCCTGATGGGGTCAGAAGAAAGCATGCCGGCCTCTCGCAAGATATTTCTCCTTTCGGCTGCGCTACTCGTCTGCCACTTCGTTGCGCTCGCTCTGCACGCAACCATCGCCAGCAACATCATTGAATTTGTCCTCGTGCTGCTTGTGGTGGCAGCGTGCTTTGAGGCTGCGAGCCGCACAGCAGGTTACGCGCAGCGATTCTGGCGCCTGATGGGCGCGGCCTTTGCCCTTTATGCCCTCGGTCAGGCCATGGCCACGTATTACGACAGCGTTCTCCACGCTTCGTTCGACGTCTACTGGCCAAGCGACATCCTGTTTCTGTTTCACGTCGCGCCCATGGCGCTCGCCTTGTTTCTGGGCGACGATAGCGCCGAGTCGCGCATTTATCGCTGGCAGCGCTGGCTGGACTTCCTGCAAATCGGAATTGTCTCGTTGTCAGCGTACTTCTTTTTTCTTTATCTCCCGCTCGTCTTGCCGCATTCGCAGCATTCCCTTGATGCTCTTTACGCGAAAATTGCCAGCGGGCGGGGCTTGTTGATCGCCGGCGCGTTCATTCTGCGAGCGACACTGACAAATTCCAAGCTGGTAAAGTCGCTCTTCGGCCGCATGGCGCTGTTCCTAGTCATTTTCATTGCGTGTGAAATTGCCTACGACTACGTCGAAGTCTGGCGGAACGTGCCTTTCGGCACTTGGTACGAGTTGTTGTGGAGCGTCCCTAGAACTTTGATGGTGTGGTTGGCGGTAAGTTGGAAAGCCCCCGTAGAAGCTGAAACCCTGCCAAAGGAGGGGGCGTCCGAACCACTTTTGTTGGCGCAATTCGCACACATTGCCTTCCCGCTGCTGGTTCTTGCCATGGCCACGCAAGCCATCGCGCAGCAACTGAAGCTCGCTGTGGCCGCGGTCCTGGCTTCCTTCGCCTGCTCAAGCCTGCGGCTCTTCCTGGGGCAGCGCGCACAAAGTGAACTGCTCGCTCAGCAAAAACGAGGCGCAGAAGCCATGAGGCTTGCGGAAGCGAAATTTCGCGGCCTGTTGGAATCCGCCCCCGATCCCCTGGTTGCAGTCAATCTGGACGGCCGGATTGTGGTTGTTAACGCGCAAGCGGAAAAAACCTTCGGTTACAAGCGCGAAGAGTTATTAGGCCAACCCATGGACACTCTGGTCGTCGAGCGGCTCCGGGAGAAATGCTCGGCCTATCGAACCAAATTCTTCAAGGAACCGGATCGCGTCCCGGCAGGAACGACGCTGGAAATCTTTGGATTGCGCAAGGACGGAACCGAATTCCCCGTGGAAATCAACTTGAGCCTGCTGGAAACGGAAGAGGGTTTGTGGGGCTCGGCGGCGATTCGCGACCTAACCGAACGGCGCAAGCTGGAAAGCCAATTCCGGCAGGCGCAAAAAATGGAGTCCATTGGAACGCTCTCGGGCGGAATCGCGCACGACTTCAACAATCTCTTGACGGTGATTTTGAGTTACAGCAATTCGCTTGCGGAAGACCTGCGCGGGGATTCCAAGCACCAGCGCGCCGCTGACCAAATCCACCAGGCAGCGGAGCGCGGAGCGGCGCTCACGCGGCAAATGCTCGCTTTCAGCAGGCAGCAAGTCTTTCAAGTGCGCGTGCTCAATCTCAACGACATTATCCGGAACTTGCTCAAGATGCTGCAGCGCATCATCGGAGAACACATCGAGATCACCACGGCTTTGGCGGATGATCTGAAACCGGTGAAGGCCGATCCAGGCCAGCTCGAGCAAATCCTCATGAACCTGAGCGTGAATGCGCGCGACGCCATGCCCAAAGGCGGGAAGCTCGCACTGGAAACCAGCAACGTGGTCTTGGATGAGGATTTTGTGCGCCTGCATGTCGGCGCGTCGGCGGGACCGCAGGTGTTATTAACTGTCTCCGATACGGGAACAGGGATGGACAGCGCCACGCAGGCTCGGATTTTCGAACCCTTTTTCACAACGAAGGGCCCCGGACAAGGGACTGGCCTCGGCCTTGCGATGGTGTACGGCGTTGTCAAGCAGAGCGGCGGCAGTATTTGGGTGAAGAGCAAGGTGGGACTCGGCACAACCTTTCACATTTATTTGCCACAAGCGCAAGGAGTTTCCGAGACGCCAGCTCAGAAAAAACCGCAAACTACTCTCAAGCACGGTTCCGAAACCATTCTCGTCGTGGAAGATGATCCCGGCGTTCGCGAACTTGTCTCCATGATGCTGACTTCCAAAGGATATACGGTCCTGACGGCGCAGCATCCAAGCGACGCGGAATCGGTTTGTCAAAAGCATTCCGGAAACATCCATCTGCTCTTGACCGACATGATCCTTCCCGGAGCCAGTGGCCGCGAGATTGCCCAGCGTGTTAGCGCTCTGCGTCCCGGCATCAAGGTGCTCTACATGTCGGGCTACACCGATGATGCGCTAGTCCGCGACCATGGTATGGACGAGTCGTTTGCGTTTCTTCAAAAACCGTTCTCGCAGGGAAGCGTAGCCGCCAAAGTCCGTGAAGTGCTCGACTCCGACGGCTTCCGCGCACCGTAGCGCGAGGAGCCCCACGGCCGTACCGCACTAGATGATCCAGAATCGGACCCGCAGAGTGGTCAGAAGCTCGAGGGGGCAGAACTGGAAACCAGGGAACGTCGGGAAGACCAGCGTGTTCTAGATTGAGCCGCACAACAGGTTGTGGTTTCCAAATGAAAAAGCCAAGTTCCGTAACGGCCTCGTTAGTCGTGGCTTAACCAGCTTCAGATCCATACCCTCGGCAAAACATCACCCCGAACTACCTGATCCCACAGGACTTCCTCAGCGGCCAACCGCTACCTCCTGGCGCATGCGCTGACGCGCCTAGGAGGAAGCATGAAATCCCTACCGTTCCGCTTGTCCCTTCTGCTGCTGATCATTCCCTGGAGTTTCCCGCTGCTGAATGCCGCGGAGCCCCCTGCCGAGATCCCTTTCAATCTGTACGGCGGCTTTGCCATCGTCGTGCGCGGGGCCATCGGAAGCCAGGAAAACCTGAACTTTCTGGTGGACACGGGCGCAGTTCCGAGCGTCGTCCATCAGCGCTTGGCACGAAAGCTGAACCTGAGCGGTCCCCGCGAGGACATCTCGGTGGTCACCCAGAGCCGGTCCGTAGAACGCGTGGCGCTCCCTCAGGTACGCCTGGGGCTGGTTGACCTTCCATCCGTTTCTGCAGTAGTTCTCGACCTGGCTCCGATCGAAAAGCGGCTGGGGCTCCGCTTGGATGCCATCGTCGGCCTCGATGTCCTCGGAGGCCAGGACTTCACGATTGATTACCGGCTGCGTCAGATTCTGATCGGCGCGGCAACCACCAGCGGCGAAGCTATTCCCTTCGAACTAGGAATGGAGGCGGATGCACCATATGTAGTTGTCCGGATGGAGATGGATTCGCAATTTGTACGGCTCCTTTTGGACACCGGAGCCGATAGCATCACTTTATTTGCCTCCCGTGTGCAGGGGCGCACGCTCGCATTGCAAAAGCCTGGTTCCCGCAAGGATGTGAGTGCTGGCGGCGAGTATGCTGTGGAAAGTGTTCAACTCTCGGATGTTCGCCTAGGTGAAATGAAACGGGGTAAGCGGCAGGCGACGATGGTCGAAACCGCCGCATCGGCCTTGCGCGACTTCGACGGCATGCTCGGCCCCACCTCCCTGGGGATCACGCGCCTAGCTTTCGATTTCAGGAACAAAATCCTTTACCTTCAAATTGACCGGTAGGCCGATGCTGCAACGGAGGACTATAATTCGCGCTGGCTTCCAAGTCATTCGGAGTCGGCACGTGCAAGGCGATTTCCGCATCGGCAAATGGCTCATCCAGCCGCAGATGAACATGCTGCAGGCCAACGGCGCAACGAAACACGTCGAGCCCAAGGCCATGCAGGTGCTCGTCTACCTGTCCGAGCACACCGACGAGGTGATTACAAAAGAACGGCTGATTGGGGCGGTGTGGGCGGACACCTTCGTCACGGACGATGTTCTTACTCGCTGCATCTCCGAACTGCGCAAAGCGTTCGAGGACGACGCAAAAAATCCCCAGGTAATCGAGACGATTCCTCGCAGCGGATACCGTCTAGTCGCTGCGGTACAGAGGGTGGAAGCTCAGCCTGCCGCGGCTCGAGCGCTCAAGCGCAGGTGGCCCGTCGCGTTGGCCGCGGTCGCCGGCCTTCTGGTTGTAGGGATCGCATTGAATGTGGGTAATTTGCGCCGGCGAATGTTTCGTCCGGCTCTGACCGCGCCAATCCGTTCCCTGGCGGTGTTGCCCCTCGCCAACCTTTCTGGCGACCCCGAGCAGGAGTATTTTGCCGACGGTATGACCGAGGAGCTGATCACGGATTTGGCCAAGATCGGCGCGCTGCGGGTCATATCACGGACGTCGGTGATGGGATACAAGGCCGCGCACAAGCCGCTGCCGGAGATCGCGCGCGAGCTCAACGTGGACGCCATCATCGAGGGCACGGTACAGCGATCGGGCGGCCGCGTGCGCATCGCTGCGCAGCTCATCGAAGCGCGCACCGACCAGCATCTGTGGGCGGAGAGCTACGAGCGCGACTTGCGCGACGTCCTGGCGCTGCAGGGCGAAGTGGCCAGTGCCATTGCCGGGGAAATCCGCGTCAAGCTGACGCCGCAGGAAAATGCAAGGATGGCCGGCGCCCGTCCCCTCAACCCAGAGGCCCACGAGGCCTATCTACAGGGGCTCTACTATTGGAACAAACTCACCGAAGAGGACATAAAGAAGAGCATCGAGCGCTATCAGAGGGCCATTCAACTCGCGCCGGAGTACGCCCCGGCGTATTCCGCTCTCGCCTTTTCCTACACCCTGCTGGCCAGCATGGAATTCGCGCCGTCGCGAGAGAACTACACTCAGGCAAAGAAGCTGGCGCAAAAGGCAATCGAACTGGATGACAGCCTTAGCGATGCACACGCCGCGCTCGGCTTCGTCTTGTGCTACGGGGATTGGGATTGGGCCGCCGCGGAAGCCCAGTTCAAGCGCGCCAACGCGCTGGAGCCAAACGGCGAACTCGGGCATCACGTTTACGCTGTTTATCTCGGAGACATGGGACGAAGCGAGGAAGCCATTTCCGAGATGAAAAGAAGCATCGAGTCGGATCCACTCTCCGTCCTTGCGCTTGTGAATCTGGGATGGCTCTATTGGCAAGCGGGCCAGCCGGAAAAGGCCATCGAACAGTACCGGAAGATTTTGGAGATGGATCCGAAATCCTGGGATGCGCACGCGTATCTTGGGTGGGTCTATGAGCTGCAGGGGAATCACACGCAGGCCATTGTCGAGTGGCGCGAAGCTAGAAGACTGTCAGAGAACTCACCGTGGACCGTCGCGGGTCTTGGACACGCGTATGCAGCCGCGGGGAAAAGCCGCGAAGCCCATGAAATCCTCAACGAGTTGAAACAACTGTCCAAGCGCCGGTATGTTTCCCCTTACCAGGTTGCCAGCGTGTATGCCGGCCTCGGGGAAAGAGAGCAAGCTCTTCTCTGGCTGGGAAAGGCCCTGGAGGAACACAACGACTCCTTGGTATCCCTCAAGGAGGACCCTGATTTCGCCAGGCTGCGCACTGATCCGCGCTTCCAAGAAATCCTGCGCCGCATCGGCTTGCTGCACTAGAGACTTCTTACTCTCTTAATGTACGCTGTACGCTTAGCCGGCTTTCTTGACCCTTTGCGCGTGGTCTGTGCTCGTTCAGAATGATTGGTGACACTCGGTAGAGTGTCAGGATGAGCCAAATCAGATGGGATGAGTTTTCCGAAGCGCGCCAGCTGGCGCGCTTCGGAAAGAAGCTGAGTCGGGCGGCACAGGCGCGACTTCAGTGGATGCTTTTTTATCTCTACAAGGGACGCAACGTGGCGCGCACCTGCCGACATTTCGGTATCAGCCGACAGACCTTTTATCGCTGG
>DATEGP010000106.1:0-8706 GCA_035280045.1 Candidatus Acidiferrum sp. | reverse complement strand
GGCAACCGGCCGGTAATGGCCAGCTTGGCGATGCCGTGGACCATCGTCCACGCGAGCAAAGCCATTTGACCTAAGTCGCCGGACGCCAATCGTCCTGCATCTTGGCAATTCTTCACGAAGCCAAGAAGAGTGCCAAACGCTTGTTCGGCCGCAGCGCCGGAATCCGGATGCTTGTGCTTGGATGTGGGCGCGTCGAACATGACCGTGAAATGTTCGGGCCTGCGCAGCGCGAAGGTCACGTATCCTAAGCCGGCACTCTTCAGACGTTCGACTGGGTCGGTTTCGGAAGCGGCCGCCTCGAGCATGGCCTGCGTCAATTCCCGGTAACCTTGAGCTCCCACCGCCGCCATCAGGTCGTCCCGATCCCGGAAATGCCGGTAGGGTGCGTTGTGTGAGACGCCCGCCCGTCGCGCCACTTCGCGCAGGGTAAAGGCTATTGGCCCGACCTCGGCAATCAGGCGGATCGCGGCATCCAGCAGTGCTTCCCGCAGATTTCCGTGATGATAGGTTTTGCGGCGACGCATCTTCCTCCTCCGCATTATATCCGGGGTGTTGACATCGGCAACATCAGCCTTGGACTCGCGGGCTCGTCGCAGCGGTGCCCCACAAAAAAATGATGCAACCATGTTGACACGGGCAACATCATAACCGTAGAATGTGGGCAGTGGCCACATTGTTGGAGGTAGGGAGTCATGAGGCTGAAATTTGCGGTCCTGAGTCTCGCTGTTCTGTTGTTGCCTGTTCTGTCGCGCGCCCAGAATCCGGCTGCAACGACGCCGACGTTTGGCAGCAATGGACAATCGTTAGGTGTCGGAGACAAGTTTGATTACTACCTGAATGAAACGTACTTGAATTCCAGCGTGTTCACCGCTCCCGCGTTCCGCGCCGGCATTCGCATGGCGAACCCTCCGGGAAGAGGAGTGACGCAGTATCCGCCGGAATGGAGGCAGGGCTCTGAAGCCTTTGGACGAAACTACGGGGATGCCTTTGCAGAGCGCGTCACGTTTCAGACCGCGCGTTTTGCAACCGGTGTGATCACGCACGAAGATCCTCGTTACGTCCCATCCAGCAGCCGCAACTTCTTTGCCAGAAGTGCTCATGCCCTTGCGTTCACCATTGTGGATCGCTCCGATTCCGGGCATGCGATGCCGGCAATATCGAACTTTGTCGGCGCGACTGCCGCCGGGTTCGTAGGAAACAGCTATCTTCCGTCGGGACTCAACGACGCTACGCACGCCGGGCAGCGGGCCACGATCCGGTTGGGTTTCGCCGCTGCCGGAAACCTTTTCCGCGAATTCGCGCCGCAAATGCCCCGCCCCGTGCGCACGGTGCTGCAGTTGATTGCGAGATGAAAACGACGGCGGCGGGAAATTCCTGACTGCCAGATCCTCATCCCGTGGAGCGAAATATGAATTTGATTTTCAGACTGAGCAATTTGCTGGTTCTGCCCTTCTGGGGTTTGATGATCCTGTTGCCGCGATGGCGCTGGACAGAGCGCATCATGCGCTCACCGCTCGTGAGCGTTGCGCCCGCGCTTTTTTATGTTGCGCTGGTTCTGCCGCGACTGGGGACGATCTGGCCGGCAGTCGCAAGACCCTTGACGGAGTCGCGGCATTGCTCGGCTCGCCCGAAGGCGCCGCGATCGCGTGGGTTCACTTCCTCGCCTTCGACCTTTTTGTTGGGCGGTGGATCTATCTCGACAGCCGGGAGCGGCGGCTCGGCGCGCTGCTGATGGGGCCGATCCTGTTTCTCGGGCTTATGCTCGGACCTCTGGGATTCCTGAGCTATCTGCTGCTTCGCATGACCGCAAGCTCGCGCGAAGCTGGAAAAGACAGAGCGCAGACATCCCTGACAGCGGAGATGAGCGCTGTACGACCTGCATCGCCGCGGCTGGGTTTGCAAGAGGCGGATGGACCGAAAACGCTTCTGCAGCGCGCTTGGAAGGCAAACCGGCCACTGACTATCCTCGGCCTAGCGATGCTTTTGACGTTTCTCGCGACACTCGCGGGAATTGTGCTCGACCACCGAATCATCACCGGCGCACCAGCTTGGCTGAAACCGGCGAAATTCGCCATTTCGGTCAGCGTGTACTGCTTCACCTTCGTCTGGCTGCTTGGGTTCGTTCAGAAGCGGCGGCGTTTGGCGTGTTTCGCCGCCAACGTGACCGTCGTGAGCTTCATTGCAGAGATGGCGGTGATTCTCGGACAGGCGGCGCGGGGCACGACCAGCCACTTCAACTTGACGACTCCAGTGAACGCCTTTCTGTGGATGACGATGGGAGCGTTCATCGTCGTCGTGTGGCTGATGAGTTTGCTGCTGGCAGTCCTGCTCATCTTCGAGCGGATTCCGGACCGGGCATTCGCCTGGTCGCTGCGATTCGGGCTCCTCGTTTCTCTCGTTGGCATGGCGGCAGCGTTCTTCATGGTTCGTCCGACTCCGGAACAGGCGGCGACCATGAGAGTAGGCATTGGTCCGCGCATTGTCGGCGCGCACAGTGTGGGGGTCGCTGATGGCGGTCCTGGACTGCCCATCGTCGGCTGGAGCACGGTCGGCGGTGATCTGCGGGTTGCTCATTTCGTGGGGATGCATGCGATGCAGCTGCTGCCTGTCTTCGGGTGGTATATCGGGCTGCGCAAGAAGTTCGCGTACTTCAAGGAAATCCATCGGGTTGCTCTTGTCTGCACCACCGGATTCGCTTACCTCGGTTTGGTCCTGCTGCTGGTCTGGCAGGCACTCCGTGGACAATCGGTGGTTCATCCCAACTTCCAGACACTTGCCACTGGAATTGTTCTCCTCCTAGTCGTCGGAGTTGCGACAGGAACGATTTATGCGCACGCGAATCGCAGCGGCAACATGCAAGTGGCGCAGCACAGATAGTAATTGACGGAGGGAAGACCGCCCATGGCTGTTAACAGTTCTCTCAACTTTGAAACAGAAAGGAAACGACAAATGAATAGGATAAACCTTAGAAACAGTTGGTTCGCGGTGTCCGCGGCTCTTCTCTTGCTTCTGCTGTGGGCACCTTTCCGATCGCTCGCCGCTCAAATGAGAGACACAGGAACACTCACGGTTCGTGTCACGGGCGCGAGAAACAGCAAGGGCAAGATCGGTGTGACCCTCTTCCAGAACGCCGAAGGTTTTCCCGACGACGCATCGAAGGCGATCCGCCAGCAGAGTGTGGAGATCGATGCGAAGACGATGAGCACTCAAGTCACCTTCAAGGATATTCCGCAAGGTACTTACGCCGTCTCGGTGCTTCACGATGAGAACGGCAATGGGAAGATGGACAAAAACTTTGTGGGAATCCCCAAGGAAGGATACGGAGCTTCGAACAACCCAAAGAAAAAAAGGCGCGCGCCCACGTTCGACGAAGCGAGATTTTCTCTAAGCAGTTCGGAACAGACCGTCGAGGTCACGCTGATTTATTAGGACAGCATCGCTCCGATGGTTGCAGAGAGAAGGAGATAAGAACATGACTCACGAAAAAGTAGCTCTGGTAACGGGAGTCTCTTCGGGAATCGGCAGGGCCGTTGCCGGCCTGCTCTCGCAAAGAGGCCTTCGGGTATTCGGAACCGCAAGGGGAAAGGTTGAGCCTAAGGGACCCTTGGAGGGAGTGGAAGTGGTCTCGCTCGATGTTCGCGATGAGGACTCCGTAAAGTCGTGCGTGCGTACGGTGATTGATTGGGCCGGACGAATCGATGCGCTGGTCAACAACGCCGGGTACGCGCTGATTGGTTCGCTTGAAGAAACAACGATTGAGGAAGCGAAGCAGCTCTTTGAAACCAACTTTTTTGGCGTTCTGCGGATGACCCAGGCAGTGCTGCCGTTCATGCGGGAGCAGCGGTCCGGACGAATTGTCAATATTGCATCGGTTGTGGGTTTCGTGCCCGCGCCTTATCAGGGGATTTACTGCGCGAGCAAGCATGCCCTGGAGGGTTACTCGGAATCGCTCGATCACGAGGTACGCCAGTTTGGAATCCGGATATCGGTTATCGAACCGAGTTTCACGCGTACCAATATTGCGCGAAGCGCCAAACTAGTCAGCAGTCCGCTCGAAGCGTACGCGGGCGGCCGCACCCGTGTTGTCAAGGCAGTTGCGGAAAGTATAGCGAAGGGTGGGACGTCTCTGGGCGTAGCAGAGGTGGTTCTGAAGGCTCTCACCCAAGAGTCACCGCGGTCGCGTTATCCCGTTGGGCGCGAGGCCAAACTCCTTACGCGTATCCGGAAATTTGCGCCTTCGAAGCTATTCGAATGGGGTCTTCGAAAACAGTTTCAACTGGATGCTGTCTGAGTTTTCAAGAGGAAGGTTTGTACTGCGCACGCCCGGGTGCTGGGACTCTTTGGTTTCGCGCTGAAATGGTCTTCCGACTACAACGGTTGTTTGAACCGTTGTCGTATACGGTGCCACGGCGTGTGAAACCGTCACACGAAGTTCAAAGGATTACTTCCGGGTTGCCCGTCACTCGGCCAGAATCCGTCCCAGACCTCTGGTTGCAGAGCTGGTAAGCACAGTCACGTCGCACTGGAGAGTTAATCAGTCGCGCCGCGATTCGTCGGCGAGTGGCAATACGCGCCCGACCAATTCATCCGTAAACTTCTGTTTTTCTTCGTAAAAAGGAAAATGGCTGGAATGTTCAAACCACACAATTTCCTTCCGCGGTGCATCGATCGTTTGAATGTAATCCGCAATCACCGAACCCGGGCAGTAGGGATCCAACCTTCCTTCAAAAAAGAAAAGCGGCTCGCGGAAATCGGGGCCGAGTTTGGTCAGATCAAATTCCATCATCTGAGGCATCATAACTTGAAGGGAAAACGTTGAACCACGCACAAAACCGATATCATCCGCGATCGAATATTCCGGAGCAGAGACCACCGTTTTCAAAATTCTTTTCATATTGGTAAAACTCGCCTCGCTCGGCGGCGGCCCGAGTAACGTCGATTCCCAATCTCTTACTTTAGTGGTTTTAGTCATGTCTGGGATCGCGGGAGGATAAGGAGCGATGCTTTCCAATTCCTTAACCGCCTGTTCATTGTTGCGGCTGCGCGCTGCTTGCAACACCACACGATATCCGGCCTCTTCGTTCTGCTGCATACTCACCGCTTGCCCGGTGCCCACAAATGCATAGATCATTTCCGGATGCTCGTGTGCCAGCCAGAGGCCCAGCATGCTTCCCCATGAATGCCCCACGACAAATATCTTTTCTCGCTTGAATCGAGTTCGGAGATAGTTCGCCACTTCGAGCGTATCCTGTTCCATTTGCGCGAGATTCATCGTCTGCCGCTGGAGTGCCTTGTCGTTGGATTCATACGTTTTTCCCGCTCCGCGCTGGTCCCATTGCACCACCGTGAAGGATTTCTCCCAAGGATCCTGGAAAGTGCTCCCCATGGGAATAAACGCGACACCGGGTCCGCCATGGATGAACAGTAGGATCGGGTTATTCACGTTTTGACCGCGCACCTCGATCCACTGATCAATACCGCCGATTCGCACAGCCACGAGGCTGTCGACACCGTTGGGTGACCTAATGGCGCGTGATTGAGAAACTTCATATTGCAGATATTTTCTGTACAGCAGCGCCGACGAGAGTGCCCCAATGATCAAGCAAACAACGGCTAGTCCCCCATATTTGAAGATCTTCTTGAGCACGTTTAGCTCCCGCGAAGCCGTTTTCCTCCTAACTAACTATACGAGTAGCCCCGCGCATTTGTTCCCTTGATGCTGGATTGTCGCCCAACCGGAAACTGGCCTAGTAGCGGATTACTTCAGGGTTGCTCGTCACTCGGACGAAATCCGGAGATTTCAAGGGCGGCAAGGTTTACCCTTGCTTGCTTCCCATGCCTCGCGCACAATCAGCGGCAACAATGCTAGCGCGGCAACGGGGTCTGCCCATCTCACGTTCCAAACAGCATTCACGGCGAGACCAGCTAACGCAATCAAAGCCAGATAGCCACAGACCGCCGACTCGGCGGCATCGGCTTTCAACGCGGCGCTGGCAGTCGCAATTGAAAGTTGCCGCTTTTGTGCTGCAACCCAAGGCATGATCATTGCGGCGAGCAAGAGCAGGGCTATCCCAAAAGGAGTGGGCCGAGCTTCTAGGTGCCTCAGGAGCGACAGAATTGAAGCAGTAGCAACAAAGGCCGCCAGTAGGAATAGCAAGCCGCCAGCAATTATGTGCGCTCGTTCCTCCGCGTGCTTTCGGCGAGATGGCGAGTAAAAGCGCCAAAATACAACAGCCGCTGAGAGAAGCTCAACCGCGCTGTCGCCCCCAAAGGCAAGAAGGGCTGGACTACGGGCCATCCAAGCCGCTCCTAACGAAATCGCTGCTTCCACTCCCATCCAGACGAGCGTGAGGGTCTGAATCCGCAATACACGCTGCAACAGTTCCGGCGAGAAGGTGTTTTGTTCAGCAGACATATTCTTATTGCGACTCGCCACCTGACGCCCACACCCTGGCCAACTTGCTAAGAGCGGCAGAGGCGACGCGCCATTCAAAGAAGTGGTTTTAGCTCCGATTCAATGACACTTGTGTATTCGAACCCGATCACTTTCTTCCGCAGTATTCCCTGGCGGTCGTATAGCATCGTGGTCGGCAAACCTTCGATGCCGCCAAACTGCCGCTTCAAGTCATCAGTCGCGACCGCCAGCGGATAACGGACACCGATTTTCTTTGCAAATACAACGGGGTTTTGCATATCCGTCATCGTGTCAAATTTGAATCCGACAATGGCAAATCCACGAGCGCCATAGCGGTCTACGAGTTTCTGGTAGCCCGGCATCTCTTGTTTGCACGGTTGACACCATGTCGCCCAGAAATCAATGAGCACTACCTTGCCTCGAAGCTCAGCCGAGGGAATCTCGTGCCCCTGCAAGTCTTTCACAGAGAAATCCGGCAACCGTGATCCTATCTCGCCCGCCGCGATTACCGCTTTTTTCGACTGGGGAGGACTCGCCGAATGCTGATTACATCCCGCAAGTCCGGTCGAAGCGAGGCTCAGAACCAATAGACGTTTTCTCTTCATCTATTCCCTCTTCTGCACTTCTAGAATCAGCAGCTTTAGGGGAGCCGAATGGTCCGCTCTCTTTTTCCCTGCGGGCTTTTTGTAAAGCTGGCCGTGAACTGTAACCATCGTTAGGGTGTCGGCGAGAGCTGCAAGTTCTTTCGACAACTCATTAGGTGTAAGAGCGAATGACCGATTCGGTTCAACCTGTAAAGCAAGACCACCCAAAGAGTCCTTCACGATTTTTCCGCGTGCGGTCATATCCATCTCCGCAGCAGTCACACCGCTGTCGTATGTCGCTTTTAGAAGCTGGGCTGGGTCAATCTGCCCGTCCTCTTTAGGCGTGACCTCAACCTTTCCATCTAGCAAGCTGACTTCAACTGTTTGAACGCCAGACTGGCGTCCGAGGTGTTGCTTCACCCCGTATGCTCAAAAGTTTCATGTCATGCCTTCGACGCGCATTTCAATATGCTTGATTTGCGCCTGAGACACTGGGCTAACGATCGAAACGAGCAGAGCAACCAGGGCCAGTTTTTTCGCGTTCATTGTTTCCTCCTTTCTTAGCGGTGCATCCGGAATTGTTGTGTTATTCCAAAACTGATGTGACGGCGAACGGGCATGAAGGTTGTCTCGGTGGAATGCGCCACATCCCAATCCATCCCAAGCCAGACATGCATTCCGGGACGCACCCCCACATAGGTGGTGATTCCGGCCAGTAGTGCATCGCCGCCGCTCCCGTTCTGCTTGACTCCTCCAATGCGCTCATTGTGAGAATGCAACCAAGTCAGCGCCGGACCAATGAACCATTCACGGGCCACGTTCTTCGACTCATAAGGTCTATACGACAACCAGAAACGTGATTCGATGTCGCTGCCGAGGCGTGTTGCCTGCGTTCCCTGTGACCGGATAAGAGAATGGAAATCCTCATCAGCAACAAGCCGCTTCAAATTGAATAGTCCGGTGTAAGTCCAATTTGCAGCGAGAAAGAGATCGGTAGAACCAGAGCCGGGTTGCAGACCCGCAGGCAGTCGTCGTCCGTTTGTATCCGTTAAGTCCGTTCGTCCTGTCGGGATCTTGGGGCCGAATGTGACGGACGCCTGGGTGGTGCCCCGTTCCGAGTCTCGCCGATAGAGGCGGTATTTCACGAGCACCATGCCATCGCCAAGCCCTGTTCCCCCAACGGCTCGTGCGCTTCCGGTGTCAAAGTGATTCGTCAATACCGGAACGAGCACGGTCAAATCAAAGTTCCTGTAAAAACCCCACGTGAAATTGAAATCGGCCTCGTGAGAGAAAGTAGGGAAGGCGGTTACGGGAATACCGCTCGAAATTCCCGGCATGCGGCCTCGTGTAGTGAAGATGGAATTGTAAGAAACAAGGCCGCCGCCGGGGAATAGGGGCGGAGCCGTTTCTGGGGCAGAGCCTTGCGCTCCGGCTACCGAAGCACAGAGCAGCGGGAGGAGCGACAGGGCCACATACGCAACTCGCCCAGTGAAATATGGATTTCGTGCTCTCACAAATACTTCCTCCAGTAGAAGAGGGCATGCCGAAGCACACACTAGTGCTTCAAGTCGGGAGCCGACTGGAGGACGGACTAGATGCGAAGTGGCAGCGGGGCCGGTCTGTAGCGGATTGGCGGAGCGTGGCAATGCGCCGCAATGATGCGGTTAGTGGAATCTATGGTGTGAGACTTGCCAGTCGCTGGCAGCA
>DATEGP010000105.1:0-9070 GCA_035280045.1 Candidatus Acidiferrum sp. | reverse complement strand
TGCAGATCCTGCACAAACACTTCAAACCGCGTGTTATCCTTCACTCGCATCGGGGTGTAGGCTCCTTTACCGGAGATTTTGTTGCTCTCACAACAAAACCTACACCCTCTCGCCTTTTACACACTCCAAATTACGTCACCGACGCGATCTCACTAGTTCTGCTGACAGCTCACTTGTAGTAGATTTGTGAGGCAGGGATTCGCGCGGGCCGAATGGAGCGAATCCTGTGAACGCGGCAGGTGCAGCGATGTTTGGCTCCGAATTGCCTCCACACTGGGATCCACTAACGGCCATTGTAGAAGTCTGGGCCGGGGAGAGCCTGGACCGGCTCCAATTCATTGCAAAGTCCCTCAGGGAAGTTGGCATCCCCTCGCGCCGCTTGGTGGATGATCCGCAAAGTCTGCGACTATTCGTTCGCCCCGAGGATGAGGCTAACGCGCGAGAAATTGTGAGGCAGATTCTCGAGGCGGCTGCGCCGGAGCGCTCGATCAACCCTGCTGACGATGACATTTGGCGCGATGAGCCCGTCCGAAGCTATTTGTTCGCGTGGCTTCCCACTGTCATTTATGGCGCGATCCTGCTTCTCGTGAGCATGATATATGCGCCTCCAGGGGAATTCTTTACGAGCAGCACTCCGCTCAATCCGCTGGTCTCATTCATTTCGTGGGCCAATCAGATCGTTCAGTTGTGGATGCTTTATCAGGCCATTCGCTATGAGATTCGGCCTTGGCGATTCATTCTTCTTTCCTTCTTGCCGTTTTCGTTCATTTGGTATTACTTCGAGCGGTACTCGCGGCGGCGGGGCTATGGGCGTTTTCCAATGGCTGTCCGGGAGCGAATTGAGCCTCGGCCATCGGCTTAGCGCGCAGGCGCCCGGGTGAGTTTCTCTGAGTTCGTTGGTGTAGTAAGCTGCCACGCGAAATGTTTTGCCCCTTGTGCCAAGCCGAATATCGCGACGGCTTTACCGAATGCAGCGACTGTCACTTTAAGCTGGTTGCGAGTGCAGCCGAAGCACAATCTGCCTCAGCGCGCTTATGGAAGGGGATCACCCAACGCAAGCTCAACAAGATTCTGACGGCGCTCGACTCCCAAAATATCCCGTCACGTTTCAAAGAGATCATTAACGCTAAACCTCCAATCACAATCTTCGGCATTCCCATTGGCCCGATACGTTCGACATTTGAGTACGAGGTGTGGGTGTTTCGGTCCGACCTTGAGAACGCACGACGCGCCATTGAAAATGGCTGATAAAGTGAATCAGTACCAGGCGTCTTCTCATTCTTTGGAGAGTACATGACTGTTGATGCGATCAAAACGGTGGCGGTGCTGGGGGCGGGGACGATGGGGAATGGCATCGCGCATGTGTTTGCGCGGGCGGGATTCCAGGTGATTTTGCGGGACGTGGAGCAGCGGTTTCTGGAACGGGCAGTGGAAACGATTGGAAAGAATCTCGATCGCGAGATCAAGAAGGGGAAACTGGCGGAGGCGGAGAAGCCCAAAGTTTTGAAGCGCGTGCAGGCGGTGACGGAGATGCGCGCGATTGCGGCAGCAGATTTTGTGGTGGAGGCGGTGCCGGAAAAAATCGAGGTCAAGCGAGCGGTACTGACGGAGGCGGACGGAATTCTGCGGCCGGAAGTGATTCTGGCGAGCAACACTTCGTCGATTTCGATGACTACGCTGGCGGCGCTGACGAAGCGCCCGGACCGGTTTGTGGGCATGCACTTCATGAATCCCGTGCCGGTGATGGCGCTGGTGGAGGTGATTCGCGCGCTGCAGACGAGCGACGCCACGTTCGAAACGACAATGAAGCTGGCGGAGAAGCTGGAGAAAAAGCCGGTGGCGGTGAACGACGCGCCGGGGTTCGTTTCAAACCGCGTGCTAATGCCGCTGATCAACGAAGCGGCGTATTGCGTGATGGAAGGCGTAGCCACGGCCGAAGCGGTGGACGCGGTGATGAAGACGGGAATGAATCATCCGATGGGGCCGCTGGAGCTGGCGGATTTCATCGGGCTGGACGTTTGCGTGGACATTATGCACGTGCTGCACGAGGGGCTGGGCGATCCGAAGTATCGCGCGTGCCCGCTGTTGAAAAAATATGTTGCCGCGGGCTGGCTGGGGAGAAAGTCGGGGCGCGGATTCTATTCCTACGGCTAGTAGTTAGTAGCTCAGAGCAGGTCCGATGAAGATGCTGCCGTTTTTGATTACGCTGGGAGCCATCGCGGTGCTCCTCGGGATTGCGGCTTTTACTCCCTATACGTTCACGGCGCTTCCGGAATGCCGGATTTTGGTCACGAACTCCGCGGGGAAACCTGTGGACAATGCGGAAGCGTATGAAACGGGCAGCTACTTCGAGGTGGGAAAACATTGGGCGGAAAAGAAAGTCACGGACCGCAACGGCATGGTCATGTTTCCCGCGAGGACGGCGCGGGCTTCGTTGATGCAGCGGGCCATCGCGATCATCGTGATGCGAAGCATTATTCATGTGCCTCGGAGCGGGCCGACGGGCCTGGTCTCCGTCTGCGACGAGGGACGATACGCGGAGCAAGACATCAGCCCAGGCAAATCTGACGGGAATATCAAGATGGTGTTGGTGACGGGCCATTGCCGGCGGGATTGAGCCACTCAAGAAGCTGGTAAAGGCCAGAAGTGACTGGCGAACATAAGGCGAATAATAGTATTTGCTTTTTCTTCGCCCTCGTGTTACTTTGCCTCTCGCCGTTTTCAACAGGTGCGCCATGCACGGATTTGCGAGCAATGTTCTAAGCTGTCAGGAGCGCGAAAGGCTCGAAGAGGAGCTTTGCGAGGCGCGGACGCGGGGAAGGTACTTGTCCCGGCTGCGGCATCTGACGTACACGGAACGAGCGAAGTTGGATGAGCGCGAACAGGCGGCTCAGGCACAGCTGGCGGATCATGAAGTGGCGCACGGTTGCGGGCGGTAGTCTTGATGGACGCACGGTTCTGCGTGATTCATGAAGAAGAGACTCAGGATTCCTCGCTCCGATCGGAATAACAGGCTTTGGTCAGGGCGGCGGGAGGCGGCGATCAAGACGACAGGCTTAGGCCATAGAAAGGGCTGGCGGGATTATATATGGAGTGGTAAGCTCCCCATTCCGTAAAGTCCCCAAGGCTGATTCGGCGCTTTTCCCGGCGCCGGGATTGGTTGTGGCCGAGGCCATCGGCTCCGCTGTGAAAAATTCCTAATTCCTCGACCGAGGTGCGAGATGACAGACGAAAAACAGAAATTGCTGGAAGCGGCGATATCGCAAATCGAGAAGTCGTACGGCAAAGGGTCGATCATGCGGCTGGGCAGCAAAGACGTGCTGGTGCCAGTCAGTGTGATTCCAAGCGGATGCTTGTCGCTGGACGCGGCGCTGGGCGTGGGCGGTTTCCCGCGCGGGCGCGTGATTGAGATTTACGGGCCGGAGTCCGGCGGCAAAACGACACTGACGCTGCACGTGATCGCGGAGGCACAGAAGCTCGGCGGGCAAGCTGCGTTCATTGACGCGGAGCATGCGCTCGATCCGGTGTACGCGCGGAAGCTGGGCGTAGACGTGGACAATCTACTGGTGTCGCAGCCGGATAACGGCGAGCAGGCGTTGGAAATCGCGGAGACGCTGATTCGCTCGGGCGGCGTGGACGTGGTGGTGGTGGACTCGGTGGCCGCGTTGGTGCCGAAGGCGGAACTTGAGGGCGAAATGGGTGAGCCGCAGATGGGTCTGCAGGCGCGGTTGATGTCGCAGGCGCTGCGGAAGCTGACGGCGATTGTGTCGAAGTCGCGGACCTGCCTGATTTTCATCAACCAGATTCGAGAGAAGATTGGCGTAATGTTCGGGAATCCGGAAACGACCACGGGCGGGCGCGCGCTGAAGTTTTATGCTTCGATGCGCGTGGACATCCGGCGCATCCAGTCGATCAAGGAAGGCGACAAAGTGGTGGGCTCGCGGACGCGCGGGAAAGTAGTGAAGAACAAAGTGGCGGCGCCGTTCCGCGAGGCAGAATTTGACATTCTTTATGGCGAGGGGATTTCGCGCGAAGGCGATTTGATTGATCTCGGCGTGGACAAGGGCTTGATTGAGAAGAGCGGAACGTGGCTCAGTTTTGGCGGAGAGCGCATGGGGCAGGGCCGCGAGAATGCTCGTGTGTTCTTGAAGGAAAATACGGACATTCGCGAGAAACTGGAAAATGGGTTGCGCAAGAAAATGGAGATTCCGCAGCCTGGGAATTCAAGCGCGTCTTCGGGAGCGAATGGCCACGCGGGCGCAGCGGTGGCTTCGGTGCATGGCGAAAAGCCGGCGGCGAAAACAGCGACTGCGGCGGCTGGTGCGGACGCGGCGAAAGCCCGGCCGACAAGATAGAGAAGGTAACAACTCACAGCAAGACAAAGGGGGGCGCAAAGAAAATGCGCCCCTCTTTTGTTTTGAAGTGGGTCTGTCTGGTGATGGAGTGACTCGACGGCAGAAGAGGTAGACTGGAGCGAATCCCGTTCAGCGTGTAACGCACAGCCTTGCGGCCAGTACTGCTCTATGCGCACCGTATCAGGGTGAGATTCGGGGAAGGAGGAGTCACAGGCGGTTGTGAAGGCTGACCGTGCGGAGGGGCAGGGGGGCTGGCCTGGCGGGCAGTGAGTTGAAAACAAAGCACATAAGGCGTACTAGCGCTCATCCGCTATTGCGGTACCAGCCCGAAACTTCATACAATTAGTGTCGCAAGATGAGAGCGAGTGTTCCTCTTCGGTGCAGTGTTTGAGCCAGTAGGAGGAAGCGAAGCGGCGTTAAGTCGCATCGAATCAACACCGCTCAGATTGGCTGCCGGGGTGCAAGTTATCCCCAAACGGGCGGAAGCAAGTTTGGCGGCCCGTAGCAACGACGAACAGGTTCAGAGAATTTCTGAGAATGTTTGTTGACGCTGCATCAGAGGTTGAGGTAAAAGTTCGGCCCCGGCGTGATGAGCGATGGGGTAATCCGGGGTTGGACGCGAAGTTGGCATCGGCCTTGTTATGAGGGTGGGAGAAGTGAAAAAGCAGTATGGAAGAAGCACGTTTGCAATATTGTTGACGGCACTATTCGCGCTGCCAGTGCCGGCATTGCCGGCCGGAGCAGGGGCGACGCGTTCGCGTTCGCGTCGCTATGCAAATCGCTATCCTGGGGTTCCCACATTTGCGGATTCCACGAGCACCGATGACGCGACGTATGATGATGCGGAAGTTCGCGCGGCGGCGGTCGCGGCGCTGGGGAAGTATAACGGCGCGGTCGTCGCGGTGGATCCCAACACGGGCCGCATCCTGACGGTCGTCAATCAAAAGCTTGCGTTCGGCGACGGCTACATTCCCTGCTCGACTATCAAGCCGACGATTGCGCTTGCGGCGCTGGAAGAAAATGTCATCACGCCCGACACCATGCTGCGGGTGAGCCGCCGGAAATACATGAATTTGACAGAAGCGATGGCGCGCTCGAACAACGAGTTTTTCGAGCAGCTTGGCTCGCGCATGGGATTTGCGACGGTTTCGAAGTATGGCCGTCTGCTGGGCCTCGGCGAGCTTGCAGGGTACAACCTGCCGGATGAGCATCCGGGTTCCTTCCCCATGGCGCCGCCGGCGCATGGCGGAGTGGCGCGCATGTCGAGCTACGGCGAAGGGATTCAAGTGACGCCGTTGCAGCTTGCGGCGCTTTCCGCAGCTTTTGCGAATGGCGGAACGCTTTATTATTTGCAGTATCCCCACAGCCAGGAAGAGCTACAGAGTTTTACGCCCAAGGTGAAGCGCGAATTGAATATCGCTCCCATCCTTCCGGAAATCCGCGAAGGGATGCTGGCGGCGGTGCTGTATGGCACAGGCCGTTCGAGCTATGACCGAGGCGGCGACGAGCTGCCGATCGGCAAGACGGGAACGTGCGATGATCACCAGACACCTTCGAAAATCGGCTGGTTTCTCACCTACGCGGATGAAACGCACCCGAAGATCGCGCTGGCGGTTTTGCTACGCGGAAATACGCGCCGAGTGAAGGGGCCAACGGCTGCAACGGTTGCGGGCATCATGTACCGCAAGCTCCGCGAACAGAATTATTTTGCGGCGTCCGGCCCGCAAGTAGCGATCCACACCGGAAACTAGCAAACGTTCTTGGTATAATTGGCTGCAAGGCACTACGCTGCGCGAGTTTCCGCAGCGTTTTTGTTTTGGTGGCGCGTGTGCAAACGCATGCTGCCTCCTGAGAAGCGCCGCTTACCGATAAGCTGTTGGAGGATTGGGCGCAAGCTTCTTAATGCAGGTTTGACGCGTGGGGCCAAGTTGAGACAAAAGAGGGTGTGCATTCGCCGCTCGGTTCAGGCCGGGCAGGCGGTGCAACCATTTTCGTGAGCGTGGGTTTGAGTAGGGAGCGTCCTTGGGGGAATAGTGAATCGAGGGTTCGTCGTACTGGTTTTGTGTGAATGTATCGCGGGGGCGGTGACGCTGGGGTATGTGTTCGAGCGGCGGCTAGCGGCGGGAGATGAATACGATCGCCAGGTGGAGCTGGCGGTGGAGGAAGGAAAGCGCATCCGCGAGCAGACCGTCCTGGCGCACAACGAAAAGGTTTCAGCGGGTGAGAGTTTCAGGGTGGCCTTGCAAAAATTCGGCTTGAGCTCGGAAGAAGCGGCGAACGCTTCGGCGGCGGCGCAGCGCGCGTTCAACCTGAGGCAGCTTCGAGCGGGAAATACCATCACGGTGGGCCGGTCGGTGGAAGGTGCGCTGCGGGAGATCGATTACAAGATCGACCCGGACCGCATGCTGAAAATTGTTCCGGAGGAGAATGGGTTTAGGGCAAGCATCAACGAAATTCCCTCGAAAACGGAAATCGTGGCCGTTAGGGGCCGCGTGGACGATTCGCTTTTTAATGCGGTGGAAGATGCGGGAGAATCGGCGGAACTGGCGCTGCGGCTGTCGCAGATTTTCGGATACGACCTGGATTTTTACACCGATCCGCGGCAAGGCGACTCGTTTCGAATCCTGCTGGAAAAAAAGAGATACACGAATGGGGAGACAGCTGGGTACGGAAAGATTTTTGCGGCTGAATACGAAAACGCGGGACGGAGATATCAGGCGCTGCTGTTTCACGACCCCGCGGGGCGGCCGGGATACTACTCGGGGGACGGGAAGTCCTTGCAGAAGGCGTTTCTGCGCTCGCCGCTGAAATTTGGCGCGCCAGTAACTTCGCATTTCAGCCGCTCGCGATTTCATCCCATTCTGAAGATTTACCGGCCGCACATGGGAACGGACTATGGCGCTCCGGTGGGGACGCCGGTGCAAACCATTGGAAGCGGGCACGTGGTTTTTTCGGGGCGCAAGGGCGGCGAAGGAAACATGGTGCAGATCGCGCATTCGAACGGGTACGAGACGATGTATCTGCACTTGTCGCGGATGTTCGTGCATTCCGGCGAGCATGTAGAAATCGGGAAAACCATCGGGCTGGTTGGAAGCACAGGTCTGGCGACGGGACCGCATCTGGACTTCCGCATTTTGCAGAAAGGGCAGTACAAGAATTTTGAGAGGCTGGGACTGCCTCCTTCCGATCCTGTCTCAAAGAAGAATTGGCCGGACTTCGCGGCGGTGCGGGAGAAATGGCTGCCGTTGCTGAAGAATCCGGAATTGTTGCAGGCGAATGCCGTCAGTTCGAACTCGGACGCGGGCCACTGATTCCACCGAGAGCCCGCCTTCACTTCAAGCTCTAAAACTTCAGTAGATGACAGGGAGTTTGGAGAAGTCGGAGCTGGCATCGTCGGTGACGCGCAGGACGACGAGCGTGCGATCGTCGTGCGGGGCGGTGCCAGCGCCGCTGTGATCGTCAGTCTCGGCCAGGATTCGCTCGGCAATCGTGTGGGCGGAGTCCTCCGGAGAAACCGCGCATAGGACCGAGGTCAAACGCTCCAAGCCGAATTCTTCCTCTTCCGCATTTTGCGATTCCAAAATGCCGTCCGAAGCGAAAATCACGACGTCGCCGGGCGAAAGGTCGAGGACGGATTCGTCGTATTGCGTGCCGGGAAGAAGTCCGAGCGGCACGCCTTCCAGGCGAACGGAAACGACATGGCCATCGCGAAGAAGGAGCGGATACGGCGAGCCGGCATTGGCAAGCGTGAGCCGGCGGTGGGCTGCGTCGTAAACACCGAAGAGCGTGGCGATGAAACGCGTTTCGAGGCGCGTATTGACGAGGCGCTGATTCAGGAGCGCGAGCATGCAGGCGGGATCGCAATCGCGACTCACCACGATTTCTCGAACCATGCCGATGGCCATGGAGCCGTAGAGCGCAGCGGCTGTTCCCTTTCCTGAGACATCACCCAGCGCAATCGCCAGACGGCCTTCACCGTATGGAAGAAAATCGTAAAAATCGCCGCCCAATTCGCGCGCGGGAACGTAGGCGGCCGCCAAGTCGAGGCCGGGAACTTCACGAGCGCCGGTGGGAAGAAGCTGCCGCTGAATTTCCTGTGCGGTACCAAGGTCGTTTTGAAGGCGGCGCTCGTTTTCGCGAACCTGTTCAAAGAGGCGCGCGTTCTCGAGAGCAACGGCGATGTAGGTGCCAAGCGTCTGGAGCATTTCCTCATGGCAGGAAGTGAAGGAATGGGGCTTCGTGCTCTCCAGATCGAGAACGCCAATCAGACGATCCTGAAGGAGAAGAGGCACAACCAATTCAGAACGCACCTCGACTCCGTGCTGGCAAGCGATATAGCGCGAATCCGTGCGGACATCGGCCACGCGCACAACCCGGCGCTCGTTCGCGGCGGCGCCCGTAAGCCCCCGGTTCAGACCGAGACAAGTGCTCAAGGGGACGATGTCCGCATATTTAAGGGCAAAAATCGATTCGAGGCGCTGTGTTTGCTCGTTCCAAAGCATGACGCTGAAGACATCGAAGTGCACCAGGGCTTTGACCTTCTGCGCAATGCGGCGAAGAAGCTCTTCCCGGTCGAGAATGGAGCTCAACTCGCGGCTGACTTCATAGAGGAGGCCCAGGGTACCGGTGAGCTCAGAGGACATGGCCTCAGGCGCAGGCCGCACCGGGTCGGCGTCCCCGACCAGAGCAAAAGCCCCTAAGTTTGCGACTTCATT
>DATEGP010000104.1:0-36736 GCA_035280045.1 Candidatus Acidiferrum sp. | reverse complement strand
CATCCAGGATTTTACCTGGACGAAGACGATCAATCGTTTCCAGGCGGTGCTGCACAAAGACGGCGCGATCGAGTTTTCCTACAATCAGCTTGCGGCCAGGGACGCCATCATCGGCGTCTATCCGCTCATCTCCGCGGAAGCAGAAAAGCCGCTCGCTACTCTCTCCGCCGCGAAGCATCCTTCCGCTGCCGCGCATCTCGACGTCCAAAAGTTAATGCTTTCCGTGGTCGGTGGAATACTGCTGAAAGCCACATTCGAGACTGCCGGTCCCGTCTTGCCAGCGGGAGACGCAGGCGTCGCAGGGATCGGCTATCGCGTCTACTTCTACGCACACGCGCCAGAGTCGGTCGGCGCTGCTCATGCCGATGCGGTCTGGACCATTCGCGGCTTCGCTCCTCGCAATCGTGCGAATGGCGCCGCGACGAGGTACATTGCGTTCGGGGAAGGTGTCTCGCGCGCGCTCAAGACCAACGGCAACACCATCTCAATGCAGGGAATTCTGCCTCCCGCGCTTCGCAGCGCCAAGCAAGTCTATGTTTCCGCCGAAGCCTCCGCTTCGGGTTCTGAACAGCCAGTAGCGCAGATTTCTGCGAAAGCCGTGGCGCTGAGGGGCATTCACGACCCCGAAGTTCATCTTTCTTCTCTCAAGCCGCAGGACGGCCCCTTCTCTGTGGTTTATGAATCCTTCCACTATTACGCGCTGCCAAACCCCCGGGATTTGAGCTGCACCGTAATTAAAAACCTTGGCGACAAGTTCGATTTTCTCCCGTACTACTCGGACTTTCGCGTGGACAATCAGGAAGCGGGCACTCCGAGCAACGGGCCGCTCGGAGCCGTGGGCGGTGCCGTGACCGGAATCGGCGCGAAGCAGGAAGGTCTCGAGTCGTACTGCACTCCCGGCCGTTTCCAGTGGGGATTCGTTCAACCGGTATACGCCGGTTCGAACCAGATGCAGGAGCGCCCACCTACAGACGCGCCCGTGGGCTCGGATCACGACATCACTTTTTATCAGCGGCAGCTTGCGGAAATCTCCGCGGACGGCAAGATGCCTCCTTACATGTACGCCATGTCCCAGATTGCCCACGAAATGGGGCATCGTTGGGGCGCGTTCGTTTCCGCAAAAGTGGGCGAAGAAACGATTCCGCTCGGCCCGGTCCACTGGGCGCGAGGATTGCAGGCGCAGGTCGCGTTTCCACACCGGCGGCCCACCGAAGCGTCCATCATGGGGGGCGGCGTCTGGCAGGACAATCTTGATGGCACATACACGCAGCTCGACGACGATTACTACGTGCCAGCGACGGGGTGGTCGTACCTTGATCTATATCTGATGGGCTTGATCTCTCCGGCGGAAGTCCCTGATTTTTTCATTTTGCGCAATCTGGCTCCCGCCGGCAAAGATTCGAATGGACATCCCATCTTCAAAGCCGATCGGACCAAAGTGACGATTCAGGATGTGATTGCCGCCGAAGGCCCGCGCTTGCCTGACGTGAATCATTCGCAGCGCGAATTCAACGCCGGAATCGTGATTGTCGTTCAGCATGGCCAAAAGCCAAGTCCCGAGCTAATCGAGCGCGCCGAAGCGATTCGCAAACAGTGGATTGACTATTTTTCGATCACCACCGGCCATCGCGCCTCCATGACCGCAAACCCGCGTTAACGGCACAGCCGCGTTCCAATTTGAAACCGCTTTTGCCTAATTGGTTTGAAGCATTCCTCAGATAGAGCCTCTCTTACAGAGAACTCAGCACTTACGCCAAAACCTGGTACTAAATTGGTGCCCGCACGCGCGTGTTGTGGCCTGTGCTTTGCCACAGCAGGTTGTGCGTAGAAGCGGACGCATCCCTAAAGAGATTCCCATCGTCCTGATCGGTTCCGACCTGACGGGCCGGATTTTTTCCGAGGAAACGAAGACTGTTCTCCTCAGCCTTCACGGCGCCGGCCTCCTCTCGCGACACAAGCTCTCTCCCGAACAGGAAATGGTTCTTCGCTGGCCCGAGCGCAACAAGGAAGCCGAAATCCGCGTAGTCGGCCAAATCGGAGAAGACTCCGGCCTATACCGGTACGGCGTAGCCTTTTTTGATCACGTTGAAAATTTCTGGGAAATGGAATTTCCTCCGCCCACGCCGAAAGAACAGGAACTTGGCGTCCTTACTTTGATCTGCAATGTGTGTCAAACGTTCGAGCGCGTGGACGAGCACAGCATTGAAGCTGATGTCGTTGCCACCAACGACGGCGTCTTGCGCTATTGCAAACGCTGCGGCAATTCCACGATTTGGAAAGTTGGCCAGCCCGGCGCGCCTCCCACCGCTTCAGCCAGCGCAGGCGCGCCTGCCACCGTTCCGGCGCAACCCTCAGTGCCGATGGGGCCGCCTCAACGTATATCGTCACCACCCACATTGGCCCCAGAGTTCCACCCCCCGAGTCAACCGCCTCTTCAATGCACGCTTGAGCCTGGGGGCGATGCCTCCGCCTATTCGGCGTCGTCACCATCAGACCTGATCGTTGGATTGCCCGCTCCTGCTTCGCGCGCTTCCATCACGTCTCCGTTCCGGTCCGCGCAGCATCACACGGCGGCGGGTACTCCGCAATCTTCAGCCGCCTCGGTGTTAACCGTACCCGAGACAGAGAAGCCTGTACGAAAACCACTGTTGCCTTCCGGCAAGCCTACGCAAAAGTTTGGTCCATCAAGCGTCAATCGGCGCAAGTATCCGCGCATCAAGGTGAATTACATGGGGCTGGTGCGTCACCCGGAGCGGGGCGAGGAATTTGTCCAGTGTGAAGATATTTCCCGCGGGGGCTTGCGCTTCAAAAGCACCAGCCGATATATCGAGCAAACGCTGATTGAAGTCGCTGCCCCGTACAGTTCAGGACAAGCGGCAATCTTCGTACCCGCGCGAATTGTTTTTGTGCAGGAGCTACCCGAGCAAAACCTCTTCCGCTACGGCGTGCAATATCTCCAGAGCGACCGGCCGCGTGGCGCTTTTTAGAGGCTGAGTTGCTTTCGCGCGCAGAATCTCAGATGACGAAAACAGTCCTTGGTCTTTAGTTTTTGGTTTTAAGTAGAAGCCCTTTAGCTCCGAGTAGGCGAAAACTTGCGCGCGCTTCAGAGTTCTCTTGGCGATTCTCGAGTCCTTCTTCTGACTAACAACTAAGAACCCACAACTAAAAACCTCTCCATCTCGGCTAGACGAGGTCGTCGAGCGTGGGGCGGGCGGCGCCTTTCCAGTTGGCGTCAAATTGTTTGCGGACGAACCCCGCGTCGTAGGCTTTGTCTTGAGATTTCAGCGCTTGTTCGAGGCCGAAGAGCGAGCGGGGGTTCCGCGGATGGGTGGCCAGGTCCGCGCGAAAGACTTCTTCGGCGCCGGCGTAGTCGCCAATTTTCAGCAGAACCGCGCCGAGATTCTCGCGCACGGGATAAAACCAGTCCTCCGGCTCGTCGTACTTCAAGCGGTCTTGCGCTGCAACGGCCGCGCGAAGCTGATTCACAGTGGCGTCCATATCATTTTTCGCCAACGAAATCTTCGCGCCCAGCACGTTCTCCGCGATCTGCAGAATGTCCTTGGTTTTATTGTTAATCGGCATCTGGAAAATCGCATCCGGCGAGGTTTTTTCTTCTGCTGCAGCCACGATTTTGTGTTCAGCTTCGGCTCCGTCCAAATCGCCCGTACCCGCAAGCGCCAGGCCGCGCGCAAAATGCCAGAAAATATTGGCAGTCGGTATCGCCGCATCAGGTTCCGGCGTTTTCAAAATTTCGTTCCATTTATGAAAGCGCACTTCCACGGCCAGCGGCACCGTCATGAAGCCGCCGAGCGGCGGCATCTCTTTGGCGTGCGGGCCGACGTTGGCCGCGAGCAACTGCGCGCCACGTCGCGCTTCCGCATAATTTCCATTCATCGCCGCTGCCATCGCGATGAAATGCAAATTGTGGCTGTAATACATCATCGAGTAGATGCCCGGAGCCGCCCCGCCCTTGATGTACGCCTGATCCGCCAGCGCCGCTTTCTGATTCGTCTTCAGCGCCGCTTCGTAATCGCCGGTGCGGATATAAATGTGCGCCGGCATGTGCACGATGTGTCCCGCTGCGGGCGCCAGCTCCGCCAGGCGATTCGCTCCAGCCAGGGCGCGCTCCGGCGAGTTCGATGCCTCGACGCAATGAATGTAATAGTGAATCGCGCCAAGATGGTTCGGCTCGCGGCGAATCACCGACTCGAGCGTCGCGACAATTTCTTCCGTGCCCTCTTCCGGCGTCCCGTCCTGCCGCCACAGCCCCCACGGATGCAGATTCATTCCCGACTCAGCGAACAGCGTCGCAGCGTCGAGGTCGTCCGGAAAACGCTTTACCACGTCGCGCATCGCGTCCCGATATTGTTCCGCCGCGGTGCGCAAATCCGACTTGGGATCCGCCGGAAATCGCTCCGCCAGCGCGTCGATGTACGCCTTCTCGCTTTCCGAAGCGTCCCCGGCCAGCGACTGCGCTTTCGCAATCGCTTCGTGCGCTTTCACGAAGCGGTCTTCGCTGGCAGGATCGTTGTAATTCGGTCCCACCGCTTCCGCCATGCCCCAAAACGCCATCGCCAGCTTGGGATCGAGTTCGCCCGCGCGCTGGAACGACCGCGCGGCCTCGTCGTGATTGAACGCGTAAATCTGTCGCAGCCCCTGATCGAAGAACGCCTGTGCCTGCGCGTTCTTCGTCGAAACCGGATGATGCCAGTTGCCGTAGCCCGTCATCAGCGCGGCTGCAGGCTTTGCTTTGGCCGCAGCGGCGTGGTCGGCATGCCCCTGGGCGAACGCGCACTGAGATGAAGCGAGAGTTGCGAAGCACAGCGCCAAAGTGACGCACAACAGGGTCAGGATGCGGCGATGCATGCGGTGCCTCCAATGAACAATTATGAAGTGGGTGAATCCGGTGGCCGAATTGTAGCACTCTCTGAAAGAGATTTTGTAGAGGACAAACTTTACGATCCTGGGTCAGTTTGAATTCTATGAATCGTGACACATGGAGTCAAAATTAAAACTGACTCATTACCGGCTTTAGCCGGGCCCGCAGGTTAAGTTCGCCCGAACTGTTCTTTGACAGTTAGTCGCCCGCAGCGCTTTGCGCCGCGGCCTTGAAGATTGCGAACACCGCGCCCTGCGGATCAGCGATAACCGAAACGCGCCCGACATGTTCAAAATCCGTTGGCGGCATGTACAGCTTACCGCCCAGATTCTTGGCTTCGGCGGCGGTGGCGTCGCAATCGGAAACCAAAAAGTACGCCAGCCAGTGAGCGGGCGCGTTGGGGTTCTGAGGCGCGCCGGGTGGAAGCCCGCCAATGAACTCCTCTCCGTTCTTGATGTGCCAGTAGTTGTGCTCGGGAGCTTCGTCTTCCTTCATAATCTGCCAGCCGAAAAGCCCGGAATAAAACTCCGCGGCGCGCTCCCGATCCCGAGTGTTCAAGTCCGCCCAGCAGAGCGTCCCGTCCGACCCTAAGACGCCGGTGCCGGGATGCTTATTGGGTTGCCAGATGCACAGCGATGCGCCCGTGGGATCCTGCAACACGGCCATGCGGCCCGAATCAAAAACATCGAACGGCGGAGCCAGTACTTTGCCGCCCAGTTCCGCAGCGCGGGCGGCAGTGGCGTCGGCGCTCTCGACGGCAACATATAAATTCCAGTGCGGAGGCACGCCGTAAGAGACCTGCTCGGGACGCAGCGTGCAGGCCGCCGCCGCGTCGCGTCCGCCGACCTGAAAGATCGTGTAGACCTCGTTAGGGCCCATGGGATAGTCGTTCGAAGACCAGCCAAAAACCTTGGAATAGAAAGCCTTTGCGGCAGTCTGGTCGGTGGTGGCCAGCTCAATCCAGGAAAAATTGCCGGGCGCGTGTTTTTCAATGTTTGCCATAGTGGAGCGAGCCTACTCCCGGGAAAGGAAGGAAGCAAGAGTCACCCTCCCCGGGAGAACATGTTTTCATGGCCACCCTGAAGTACAATCGCGGGCATGGTTCCCAAAGCCGGATATTTCACGCCGCTGCTGCATGTCATGGACGTGCGGCGCTCGATTCGCTTCTACCAGTTACTTGGATTCGAGCTGGTCGACCTCGAGGGCCCGCCCGAGTGTCCCAACTGGGCGCGCATGCATTGCGAGGGCGGCGCCGTGATGTTCCTCCTGGCCGAGCATGCCTTCGACCCCACGAAGCACGCGCTGCTCACGGCCATGTACACGCCGGACTTGCCCGCGTTCCGCGAGCACCTGATGGCCAACGGGATTGCTGCGCCGCCGATTACCCGCCCCGGATACATGCCCAGCGGCTCGCTCTCCCTGCGCGACCCCGACGGCTACATCATCGACATCCACCACTGGAGCGACGCCGAACATCAGGCCTGGCTGAAAAATGTAGAAGAGAAAAAGAAGTCCGGCGTTCTTCCGCCGAGCCAGTAGCCGCCGGCTTGGAGTGCGAGCGGACGCCGGCAAAACTTCAGAGATTGAGCCGCAGGTGCAGGCCGTGTAGCATAATTCCTTGCGAGGGTGGGCCCTAACCATGGATGAACATACCAAGCAGGCAGCGCAGGAATACCTGGCAGGAAAGCTCTCCGAGGACGAGCGCATCTACGAAGCCACGCAGAACCGCGCCACCGCCGTCGCGCGCGGACTCCAGGTTTGGAAAGCCTTCCACGATTCATTGCAGGACAAATGCCGTGAATGGAATGCCATCACGCAGGAGGAAACGCTCACCTGTAAGGAAACGCTGCTGGGGGACCTTCGGGTTTGGTGCGCTGCGCGCTCCAAACAGATGACCGTGCATTACGATCCCCAAAAACTCTTGATCACCATCAAGAATGCAGGGCGCCTCGAACACGAAAAAGACGTGATCCTTTTCATTCGAGGATACCGGAAAAGTTCCGATGGCGAGGAGCGCGACGCCCGTTTGGAGCGCAACGACGAGCCCGTCAACCCGGATATGCTGATCGTTGGCGAGCTTCGCGTTCTCACCGGAATGTCCCGCCAAAGAACCCCTTAGCCGCGATCGTTCCCCCCCGCTCAAACGCCACCCATGGTTGCCATCGCAACATTGCAGCACCAGTAGCACAGGCACTCTTGCCTGTGCAGCCTGACCCCCTCCCCCCGCTTTTTTGTAACTGCGCATTCTAAAGGACTTAGCTTTCGTGTAAGTCGTTTAGAATGAACACTTATGAGGAGTCATGCAAGTATTGATTCTAAAGGGGTTGCTGGTTAACCATAATCTGTGAAACCCTAGGCGAAAATTGAAACGGAAAAGCAAAAATGGGCCGACGAAAGAAGGACGACGTGGGATTTGGAATCCTGAAGAAGTCCTTTCTGGCGAGCTCGCCAGAATCGCCCTCGAAAAAGCAAAAGGGAAGCCCGCTCCCGCGCTCCAAACGCAGTTCCTATGGTAAGGATGTTAGCGGAAAAGGTACGGTACGTCAAGCAAAACATTGAAAAAGTCTAAAAAAGTTTAAAGCTGACCCTGCCAGCGCGAATGAGCTCAAGGTAGGTGCCGGGAAAGCCAATCGACCTGATTGAATGGCGCTGGGCCGCTCTCTACCGGGAAGGGCAGTCTCACAACTCAACAAAGCCGGAATGAATACTGACGTCTGAAGACTGTTTACACTGCAAGTGGCCCCCGCCTAAGAGTTCGTGGAAGGAGGGGTAATGAAGAGCTCTTATGGAGGTATGGTAAACCGTCAAGAATGGGAGTATCCTAGGGGCCAGGATAACCGTAATGATCGTGATTCTCGACAATGAGTTTGCGACGGCCGAGGATACAGCGGCGGCGCTCGGAGTTTCTGCAAAACGGCTAAAGAGGCTCATCCGTTTAGCGGGGCCTAAAACGGCGACGACTTTCGCCATGAAGTATACCGGCAGGCCAGTGTCAAACGGCAGGATCAAGAGGGCAAGCACAACCACGAGACAAAGGAAGCAATCGCGTGGCAAAACGAAAAAGGCCGCGCACTGAAGTTTTCCTGAATATTCCCTACGACAAGAAATTTGAGCGGTTGTTCCTTGCATATATCGCGGGAATCAGTGCATTCGGTTTGATCCCGCGAGCAACGCTGGAGATTACCGATAGCTCCCGGCGGTTGAACAAGATCATTAAGTTGATCAGCGCATGCGAGTACTCGATTCACGACCTATCGCGTGTGCAGCTGGACAGGAAGAAGCCGAGAACTCCGCGGTTCAATATGCCGTTTGAACTGGGGCTTTGCGTAGCGGAAGCCATGCGCACGGAACGAGGAAAGCAAAACTGGTTTGTCTTCGAGGCCATGGAGCAGCGAATGGAGAAATCGCTCAGCGATTTGAAGGGCACCGACGCAAAGATTCATGAAGGAAGAATTAGTGGGGTATTCGCAGAGCTGTGCAATATCTTCAAGCCTCGGGGCAGAAGGCCCACGGTGCAGCAAATGAGCAAGATTTACCGGGAAGTGCGGGGGAAGCAGTCCGTAATCCTGCGGGAATCGGGAGCCAATACAATCTTCAAGGGGAGAGTGTTCAAGGATATCTGTGCGGTGGCAAGCGCCTGGGCAGACGAGATTGTGGTGTAAGAGGAATCTCAGGCAAACGGTATTCGAGGTACCCGAGAAATCTTAAGAGACCGAAATCGCAACGTCTCCCGTCTTTACTAACAACTTAGAACTGACAACTTAGAACTGCCTAGGGCAGGCGATAGTCGCCGCCGCCCAAGAATTGAACTAGGCCGAGGTCGCGCAAAACCTGTAATTGTTGCGGGATTTTCTCGCGCACATGCCGGTTCGCGGGGGTGAGGCCGGGCGAGGTCCGGCTCCAAGGGACAGACGTCGTCTTTCAGTGAGAATTCCTTCTTGCCCAGTGTGTGGATGTCGCGCGGGCGTGGCGGCTGTGCGCATGTAACCTTTAGTCCCATTGACGGCATGCGAGTATCCACGGCTGAGTAAGGGCAACACGGGAAAGGGGTGTCCACCGTGGCGATGTGCCCCCATTGCGCGCAGGATTGCCCTACGCCGTTTTTTCTGAACATGCAGGGCTGGCGGGAGCTGGTTTGTCCCCATTGCGCGGCCCGGCTGGAAAGAAAGAATCCGCGCTTCGTTCTTCCGTTGGTGGCCTTGTGGCCTGGGGTCATTGCGCTTACCCGCTTGTATAATTACCGATTCGTTTATTTTGCCGATGCTTTTCTGGTGGGAACCTTCCTGGTGATGCTCGCAGAATTCCTGCGCCCAAAATTGCAGCTCCGCAAACCTCCGCCCGACCCAGACATTCAACTGAAACTCAACGGCTAGCATTCCGATAAATCAGCCTAGCCGATAGTCGCCGCCGAGGAACTAAATGTAGCGCCGTGGCTTCAGCACGGCATCTTGCTCTTTGCCAAAGATTCATGTCCAGAACGACGTGGCAGCTGACTGCGCGGTTTTAGAGGACGGAGAGGAGTTGCTCCACCGTGACACCCGCATCGCGAAGAATGCGGCGGAGCGTGCCGAAGACGATCGACAACGCTGCCAATCAGGACGTTATTGGGGTCAGAACCTCTTCGCCGCGGCTTTCCATGTCTTCGATGCAAAGGTCAATGGCTTCGCGAATGTTGGCCAGCGCCTCGGAGACACTCTTGCCCTGAGAATAGCAGCCGGGTAGCGAAGGACAAACCACAACATACCCGCCGTAATCCTCATCGGGTTCGAGAAAAACCTTGAAGTCGCGCGTGGTCATTGATTTCACCGTAGCGGAGGGTTGAGCGGGAAGCAAGTCACGCGTGGCGTGCTTACAAAGCTTGCCCTTTGGCAACTTGGCCCTTTAGGAGAAAGGTCTTCGGGAATCTGCCTTCGCCACAAATCTTGAACGAGCCGAAGTCCTTGTACCAGTCCCCTTCGGGCACTTCGGGTTGCGACTCGATCCAAAGGCGAAGCTGATTAAGATCGGAGATCGTGATAGCGCGGTCCCGCATGCGGTCCAAGAGGTGTTGACGGACGTTTTCCGGCAGCTCGGCCCAGCGCGCAATCCGCGGCATCAGTTCCCAAATACCATGCGGCCCAATTTATCGCCGAGGCGTTGCGCCTCTTCGGGGTCCGAGGCGTTGCGAAAACGCTCGGCCAATTCAAAGAACTCCTGCTGTTTGCGCTTTTCCGCTTCGATGCCATTCTCAATCAGTTCGACGAGCATGCGATTGGAGCTCAGCCTGCGTGTTTTAGCCAAGTTGCGGACCTGCGCAGCGGTCTTTGCGGGCAGCGACACGCTCTGGCGAACGGGTTTTCCTTGACTCTTCATAGCCCAATCTTACACCATCTTGCACCAAAATGCACCAGTATCGACTCAGCGCAGCCGATAGTCGCCGCCGCCCAAGAAATCGAGGAGGCCTAAATCACGCAAAACCTGCAATTGTTGGCGGATTTTGGGGTGGACGTGGCGGTTGGCGGGATGGAGCCTGGCCAGGGCGTCCGCGTGCGCGTAAACGTCCTGCAGCGAGAACTCGGACTTCTTCAAAGATTGCACAACTTGCAGTACATCCAGCGTCCAACCGCGTTTCTGCACATGTAGCTGACTATCCGACGAGGATAGTCATCCTGAGCGAGCGCAGCGAGTCGAAGGATCTCTCCCCTCCCGCGGCCGCAGCCTTTCATAACCCTCGCGGACCGCCTTCTTCGCCCGGACGTTTCCTTCCTGAACGACCGGGATTCGCGCATGTATCGGAGTTTTGTCGAGAGCGATGTTGCAGCCGACTACTCTTCCTCAAAGTAGTCTGAGACGAGCCTCTTAACTTGATAGGATGCGATTGAATCCACGCCGACATTAAAATCAATCATGAAAGACGTTAGCTGGTTTCCGTCGATCAGCACGACTTTTGGTTCTATGTTTTTTACGTACTCCATTGCCTCAGCGGAGAAGCTCCCTGTCGTTATAAAGACACCCTTCCTTGCTCTTTTTCCGTGTAGCGCCCCGACGAATTTCTGAACTTCAGGCCTTCCGACCGTTCCCTCCCACCTCTTGGCCTGCAAATAAATCGTGTCTAATCCCAGTCGATCTTCATTGATAAGTCCATCTATTCCTTCGTCGCCTGCTGTTCCGATCGCCTCACCTGCTTCTTCTCTTGAGCCGCCGTATCCCATCTTAAGCAAAAGTTCAACAACGAGCTTTTCGAAAAACTGAGGAGAACATTTTTTGACTCTGTTCAGCAGTTCAGTCGAAAGGTCCGTGCGCAGCCGAAGTTGTGCTTCTTCTAGCATTTCCTCAGGCGTCTGGCCTTCATCCTCAGACCTCGTATCCAGAATTGCTTCTTTTGGTTTTCTTGCGTTCACCCGAAAGCGAACAAACTCAGGGAACTTTTGCAAATAACTTATTGAAATCCGTTCCGGCGCATCCGGCAGCGCCTTTAGGCCGCGTTCCGTGATCTTGAGGTGCCCCCGCCGAGGATTTTCAAGGAGCCCAGCATGGGAAAGATAAACCTGGGCCCACGCCACACGGTTCACAAAGATCCCCTGCCGGCCGCTGGGCAGCAGCGCCTTTCGCTCCTCGTCTGTTAGCTTGAATCTATTCGCAAGAGCCTGACGTACTTCTGGTAAGGCATGCTCCCGACGATCCGCGAGAAACTCCAAGAGTGGTCGCATAATCGTTTGAAAATCAGGAATGGGCACAGGATCTTCTCCCTCTAGTGGGCAATTAGATCATGCTGAGATCCCGGATGGAAGGCTTACGCAGCGAGGGGCTGCCAAAGAAACTTGCTCAGGCGAGGTAGATTTCGGTCTCGGTTTTGATGATTAGGAGGACGTCGGAATCGGAGAGGCCGGAGGCGCGGAATTTTTGGCGGGCTTCTTCGAGGAAGTCCGCCAGGACTGAAAAGATGACGCGGCGGTCGGCGCGGCCGATGAAATAGAAGCGGCGCTCCTGCTGGATGAGTTGGAGCTGGGCGGACATTTTCGAAAAACGTTGCGCGCTCGATGAAGATGGCGACGTAAAGTCGCCGCTACACGGGCGCTCGCTGGTGCTCGCTAACCGGTCTGAAGACCGGCCACTACAAAAACTTGCCCGCTTCGAAAGGCGGCCGCTATTGGATCGATCCATAGGATCGGGAAGCGGATCAAGAGAAAAGTGAAAGGACGAGAGAGAAAGTTTGACCTGTACCAAATTGGAACAGAGGCGGCGAATCGAGAGCGTGAGGAAGTCGGCGGAGAGTTCGCAGCCAAGCCCGCGACGGCGCAGGCGCAACGCGGCGAGGAGCGTGGTGCCCGATCCGCAAAACGGGTCGAGGACGAGGTCGCCTTCGGAGGACGAGGCGAGGAGGATGCGTTCGAGGAGCGCGACGGGCTTCTGCGTGGGATGCTTGCCGAATTTCTTCTCCCAGGTTTCGGGAGGATAGATTTCCCAGACGGACTTCATCTGCTTGCCGCGATTGATTTCCTTCATCAATTTGTAGTGGAAGGTGTGGCGGGACTTTTTGTCGCGCGCGGCCCAGATAATTGTTTCGGTGGCGTGGGTGAAGTAGCGGCAGGAGAGATTCGGCGGTGGATTCGGCTTCACCCAGGAGATGTCGTTCAACAGCTTGAAGCCGAGCTGCTGCATGGCGAACCCGACGGAATGGATGACGTGCGCGGTGCCGGAAACCCAAATCGAGCCGTTGGGTTTTAGTACGCGTTGGCAGGCGCTAAGCCAGGCGCGGTTGAATTCATGGTTGCCGTCAGCCCCGCGGGATTTGTCCCATTCGCCTTTGTTGACGCTGACCATGCGCCCGGCGTGGCAGGTGATGCCTCCATTCGAGAGGAAGTAAGGCGGGTCGGCAAACACCAGGTCCACCGTGCCTTCCGGAATCGCGGCCAGAATCTCCAGGCAATCGCCCTGGTAGATCTTCAGATGATGCTTGCTATCCTCAAACGCCGCCGCGGGAAGGCCGTTAGGTTCTGTTTTCAACATGATCAACGAATCGAACGATCAACGCGATCGGATCCTTGATCACAACCCGAAACCCTGTCAAGCCGATGTAGTGGCGAATCTTTAGATTCGCTCTTTACCTGGCGTGGTGCCTTTCCACGGTGCGGACCAAGACGTCTGCTGGATGGCCCGCTGCATCCAAGGGATGGTTAGCGAACCGGAATACAAATATTCCTGAGGAGAAGAACACAATCGTTTGCGAACAGGATTCCACCATATATAGCATGCGACGTCCTCGACAGGATCGGAAGGCCGGAGGATATGGTCGTAGTAACTCATCTCCCAAAGGCGGACGCGGTGGGTCTTGCGGAATTCAAAGGCCGTGCGCAGCTTGAAGACGCGCATGAATTCAATCAGGTCAGAATGAGGTGACGCGCCCTCGGCTAGCAGATGGAGATGATCAGGCATGAGGCAATAGGCGTGAAGAAGAAAAGAATGCTGCGCTGCCTCTTCGCGCAGCAGCGCAACGACGCGGCCGGCTATTTGGGGCTCCGCAAGGTGGTTCTGACGCTTATCACAACAGATGGTCACAAAATAGGCTCGAGTGCCGATGTAGTTCTCACGCGGGAGGCGGGTGTCCTTGCGGAAGATAGTCATTCTGCAAGGTAATATAGGCCGCGAGGAATGAGTGGAGAAGAGAAAAAAGGCGAATCTAAAGATTCGCCACTACAGAGAAGCTACGTGCACCGACGGCGCGGTCCTTCTCGACGCTCTTCTTTTCTGCTTTCTGCTCTCTACCTTCTGTTTTCTACCTTCTGTTTTTAAAGTGTTGTGCTATACTTGTATAGCGAGGAGTTATGCTAGCGATAAGGCTGCCGGAAGCGATTGAAAAGCGGTTGGATAAGCTTGCGCGGCGCACTGGGCGAACGAAGTCGTTTTACGTCCGCCAAGCCATCCTCGAACACCTCGACGACCTCGAAGACCTGTATCAGGCTGAACGCACTCTGGAACGGATTCGTAGCGGCGAAGAGCCCACCATTCCCCTTGAAGATGTCCTGAAGCGGCATGGCCTGGAAGATTGAGCTGTCGGCTAAGGCCGATCGCGAACTCACCAAGCTCGACCCACCGAAAAGAAAGCGCATCCTGAAATTTCTAAGCGAACGGCTGGCTCTTTTGGAGAATCCGCGGGGCATCGGCCAGGCTTTGCGTGGCTCCGAACTGGGAGAATTCTGGAAGTATCGCGTGGGCGATTATCGGCTGATTTGCAAGATTGAAGACGAGCGAGTGCTGATTCTAGTGCTTCGCGTTGGCCACCGCAGAGAAGTCTACCGATGAAAAAGGCGCAACACGCGGAGCCAGGAGCGTCCTAAAAGAACAGCTCCGGCGACACATGAAACCGCGCGCTCAGCCGCGCAATCTGTTCCTTGTTCAATTCTCGCTTTCCGTTCAAAACTTCCGACACGATGCTGGGCGTTCCGAACACCTCGGCAAGGTCTTTCTGCAACAGGTGGTGCTGCTCCATCAAGAACCTCAGTACATCCAATGGCTTTCCCCTGGGTAGTCGGTAGCGTTTCTCCTCAAAGTCCTCGATCAGCAAGGTCAGCAGCTCCGACAGCTCTTTCTCCGCAGCGCTCAGCTTGCTGCTTCGCCGGTCGAGTTCGTAAAGAATCTCCGTGTATGCTTCATTTTCCTTCTCCGTCCGGATCACCTTGGGAGGAATTTTCCTCAATAGCGCTTCGTATTCCGGGCTGATAGTCAGCGTACTCATTTCTTCCACGCTCCCTTGCTGTATTCCGCGTGCGTCAGCACGTGCCGAAGGAAGATTCTTCCTGTGCGGTAGTTGATCTCCGCAATCAGCCGGTACGCATTGCCTTTGATATTGAACACGGTGAACTCTTCCACCGCATCCGCCGTCGGCAATTCCCGGCGCACTTCCATCAAGTTCTTCCACTCAGCCTTTTTCGCAATCCGGTACCAAACATCCAGGGGCGCTCCCAGTTCCGTGTGTTTCTCTGCCGCCTCCAGCAGCTTCTTTCGGCTGATGACGTGCAATCCTCACCCTCTTTCATTCAATTCGCAATTTGCGAATTTGTCAAGCAGAGTCTGTTCTTCTACCTTCTTCCTTTCTGCTTTCTAACTTCTACTTTCTGCATTTCCCCTGCATACTCTACCCCTTTGTTTTCTTCCTCTTACGCAAAATCGGTTCGAATGACCACCCGTGGGAAAATTCTCCTAGTACTAAGAAAGGACTTGACAAAATAGCTACGATGTGCTTATCATAGGTCGTGAGCTCTCGACTCCCTGTCCGCCGGACCGGCCCGGATGCCTTCCTTGCCACTTTTCTGCCCGTTCACTCATCCGCCATCTGGTTTCCCCTCGCCTGCCACTCGCAGTTCACCCCTGACCACTTTCTTTTGTTTTCAACAACTTACAACAGTGGCAATTTGCAAGTCCTTTTGTTTCAAATCCTTACAACAGTGGGGGGGTGTGTACCCCCCTCAGGCTCAGAGCAGCACGAGGCCGCGGCGGATGCCAATGGAGACGGCTTCGGTGCGCGTGGAGGCGCCCAGCTTCCCGAGAATGGATGCAACGTGGAACTTCACGGTGTGCTCGGAGATAGCGAGCTTCGCGGCAATTTCCTTGTTGCCGAGCCCGCTGGCGAGCATTTGCAAAACCTCGCTTTCGCGCGGAGTCAGCGACTCTGCAAGTTCGTTCAGTTCACGCGCGCGGGCAGGCCCAAAGGCGGACCCCGCCCCGGACCCTGACCCGAAACCGTTGGCTGTGACTTGTGCCGCAACCTGCGCGGGATGCAGCACCAGCAGGCCGTTTGCAGCGGCTTGCAGCGCGGCTACGAGTTGCTCGGGTGACACATCGTTGGGCAAAACCGCCCGAACGCCTTCGCGCAGGGCCGCCGAAGCAGCAGCGAGCGACGCCGGTTCAACGAGTACGACGACGCTGAAATCGGACGCCAAACCCGAAGTGGCGAGCGAGTCGAGAAATGCCTCGACCGGCTCGCCTGTTGCGTCAACGAGAATCACGTCGGCGGGCGCGTCATCCAGACGATGGTCGAGCTCGTCAAGACGTGCCGCGTTTCCGGCGATTTCGACCTGGCGGGCGGCAAGAAGATTCTCCAAGCCGGACCGCGCCAGCGGGGAAGCCGCGACAATGAAAACGGAGATCACGCCGCGACCGAGCTCCTTGCCTGCAGCGGATTCCCAAGCTGCACGGTGACGCGGCGGATGCGCTGATAATCGCCGCGAAGAAATTCGAGCCGCAAAACGCGCGGGCCATTTCCTTGAAGCGCCCGCGCCAGGTCTTCGAGCGAAGCGAACCGTTTTTCTTCCGCGCCCAGCAGAATGTCGCCGGGCAACAGCGAAGCCAGCGCCGCAGGACTTTCCGGCTCTACTTCGAGGACGACAAGGCCAAAGGCTTTGCCGCGGCCAGCAGGCTGTGGAATGGCGGCAGGGTGCAGCGTGACGCCGAGCCGGCCGTCGTTCGGAGTGGCGGAAAGGAAATCGCACACCGCGTTGCTGGGAATCGCCAGCGCCAAACGGCCTGCGACCATCGTGTTGATGCCGACGACGCGGCCGCGCGCGTCAGCCAGCGGTCCGCCGGAGTTTCCGGGCGCGAGGCGCACTTCGGCCTGTACCCAGGAGTGCGGGCCCAAGCCGCGAAGCGGGCCGACGCCGTGAATCACTCCGGTGGCCAGCGCGCCGACGAAGCCCATGGGATTGCCAATCGCAATAGCAAGTTCGCCGGGCCGCAGTTGCGAAGAATCCGCGGCAGTGGCTGCGGGAAGGTCCTTCGCGTTGATGCGAAGTTGCGCGAGATCGCGCAGGGAATCACGCGACGCAACAGTGGCTTGGAATTCGCGGCCGTCCCACAGTTGCACCGCGGGGCGCGTACTTCGCACGACATGCGCGTTGGTGACTAGCGTGCCGTCGCTCGACCAAATCGCGCCGGAGCCGGAACCAGAGCCTGACCCGCGGCCGCCGGAATGAATCAGAACGGTCGAGCGGCGGAGTTGTTCCGCGATTTCGCCGAATCCGGGGATGGCGTTGTTCGCCATGTTAGTCCGCTCCGTGAGCGCGTTCGCCAACGACAATGCTGGCTTCCTGAAGCGCGCCGCCGCGAACGAACTTGAGCGGAAGCGATTTGCCGATGGACTCGGCGCCGAGTTGCCCGTGAACATCTTCGAGCCGAGCGACGGCGTGGCCGGCTAACGCTACGAAAATGTCGCCGATGACGATGCCGGCTCTGTGCGCGGGACCTTCCGGTTCGACTTCGAGGACGATGGCCGCGGTCTTGTCCTCGCGCTTCAACGTTTTTCGCAACGTATCCGGCAAACGCACCGGCTGCAAGCCGACGCCAAGATAGCCCCGCGGAATGCGCCCTTTTTGCAGAAGCGTGTCGACGACGCGATTCACAGTGGGCGCGGGAACAGCGATGGCGCCAAAGCGCGCGAAACGCGGCGTGGCGATGCCGATGATTCGGCCGCTTGGGTCAATGACAGCTCCACCTACAGCCGTGGGTTGCACGCCGACGTCGAGCCGAATGTACGGAGCGAGCGCGCCGCCGCTCCAGGACCGACGCTCGGCTACAACCAGACTGACGACGCCAAGCGCAGCTACGGGACCGCTGGCGCGCGTGCGTCCAACAACCAGCGCGAGGCTACCGGGCTTGATTGCGGAAGCGTCGCTGGTTTCGGCTACAGCCGAAGTGGCTTCCGCGCACTTCAGAACAGCGAGATCCGTGGAAGCGTCGCGCCCAGCAAGCGTGGCCGGAACAACGCGGCCGTCAGGCAGAGTGATTTGAATTTCTTCGTCGCGGCGCAAGGCGTGTTCTGCGGTTACGATGACGCCACTGCGCCACACGACTCCGCTGGACGAGCCGCGAGCTTCGGTGTGAACGGCAACCGCGCTTGCGGCGGCGCGATCGGTCGCCTGCGCCAGGGCATTGGATAGTGCAACAAGTTCTGCTGACATTTGAGGAACCTCCATGAACAAGATGCCGCAATCATGGAGGCGTCTACATCCGCCAATTGGCTAGGGGAAGTTGAGAAAGAAGAGGCAAAGCACAAAGCAGTTTTTAAGCCTTGCATACTTCAACAGGACTGCGCGAAAGAAATACCGAATTTGAGGAGGGTCGAGCGACAGAAGCTCGGAGTATTTAAAGGGAAATGGAGATCGGCAATGTCAATTTCCACCGCCTGACACGGCTGACGCCGTATCCGGGCCAGGCGTGGGCATCGCCGCCGCGGCCGCTGCCAGGAACTGTTGCCGCGTCCAATCATTGCGCGCCTGGCTTGGACCAACGCGATGGCAGTTGGCGGCTGCGCTCAGCCAGTCTTGATTGCCCACGGCAGCCATGAAGTGAGGAAAATGCTGGAATAGGCCGACCTGGCCGAGGTTGTAAATCATGTCCAGCAGGCCGAGCTTCGCAGGATCGGGGAAACTCGCGTAATTCGCGAAGCGAGCGGCCAATTGCGCGTCGAAAAAATTCAGGTGTTTCATCAGAAGTGTATCGATGGCGGCGTGCGGGAGAACCGGTGAATCGGGAGAACGATAAAAAGCCGCGATCTTTGCAGGAATGAGGCCGGAAACGCGATTGAATTCATCAAGAATCGTATCTTGCGTGGACGGCTCTCCGTCAGGATCGACAAAAGAGAGTGTCTCCGCTTTCGCCGAGTTGGCGAGCAGTTCGCCCACGCCGACAGTGACGAATCCTTTGGTGTCCAAGTACATCCAGGGCACAGTGCCTTCGAAGATTTCGAGATGCGCAAGCGAATCGTCGAGATAGGACACGATTTCCCTCCAAGAGGAGGCGACAGACCAGATTCCTGCGAATGATGACAAGACTGTGGCTAAGGAAGCGGGCTGGGTTGCCTTCCTGTTGGAATAGTGCAGCGAATCACGATTTCGTTTCGCGGCCGCGAGGGATTGCAAAGGACAAATGTTGGGAGTAGGCTCGGGCAAGCCTCACTCCTACCCGCATCAAATCAAGATGCCGTGAGGCAAAAGGCGTCTCCAAAGGGGCGGGAGAATAGAACGAGAAGGAGCGCGCTATGCCGGCCGACAACAAAAGCATTGTGCGACGCATGTACGAAGAGGTGTGGAACAAACGGAACCTGGAGGCCGCCAAGGAATTGATTGCGCCGAGCCATGCGGTGCAGCTGTTTGATGCAGCTGATTCAGGGATTGGGCCGCAAGCGTACGTGCAAAACGTAGTGCAGTTTGTGCGCGCGTTTCCGGACTTGAAATTCACCATATTGGATATGGTTGCGGAGAACGAAAAAGTTGTGGCTTTCTGGAACATTTCCGGAACACACAAAGGGGAATTTCGCGGAATAGCTCCGACAAGCAAAAAGGTTTCGGTGGACGGGATCACCATGATTCAACTTGAAGACGGCAAGATCATGGATTCGTACGTAAGCATGGATATGTGGAGCATGATGCAGCAACTCGGAGCCGCTCCCGCGGGCCAGCAACCTAAGAAGGCTTCAGCAAGATGAAAAATGGCGCCTTCTCTGGGGAACACCGAGCACCAGTCTGGCGAAAGAAACGGCGTCATTCGGGCTAATGGCGTTCCCGCAAAGTGACAGGCCGAAGCACTGGCACTGAAACGATTTGATTGGGAGGCGCACTACTCTTTGGAGGTAGTGTGATGATGCGGCAGGCCTTTCTCCCCCAAGAGGCCGTGTATGGAATTTTGATTTGCGACGCGGACGGGCGGCAGCTGGAACTCGAGAGTTTTCAGGACCTGGAAAGCGCGCGCCTCCGGCTTCCCTCGATCGCAGCGAAGTATCCTGGCACGAAACTCACTCTCTGGAACCGCCGTACGCGAGCCATTCTGGCGGAGACGGAAGGCTACTAACGCCGACTGCTTCCGCCCAGCTCGCTTCAGCCCCAAGATCGCGGCTTCATTCCCAGGATAAAGACAGCTCGCTGAATGTTTCTCCGGCTTCGATGGGAACCGTAAAGTTCACGTTGACTTTTTTTGCGCCGGAAATCTCCAAGGCCTTCCGAAAAAAACCAAGAATGACAAACGCCATGATCCGATGCTTGGGGGAAAATCCGACGTACTGGATGGTTGCGCTTTTCGGTCCGTTCATTTCCGGAATAATCTGAACGCCATCGAAATAAGTGGCGTGAACGGCGGCAATCCTGCGGATGACAAATTCAGGCGAACCGAGGCGGACGAACATTTTATAGATGCCGCTGAGCTGTTTTTCGATGACGGCTTCGGAGCGCTTGACCAGCACCTGTTCGTCCCCGCCCGCAGTTTCGCGGACGTCGGCCTCGAGAAGGCGCGCAAATGCGTCACAGGAATACCATGAGGAGGGGGAAATGGGTGGCCGGAAAATCTCCTGAGTTTCCGGGTCCAGGTGAGAGATGATCTTGTCCAGTTCTGCTTTTCCGGCACGGGCTTTTATTGCTTCCAGCGCGTCCAGGACCGACGTGCCCTTGATGTGCAGCATTCTTTTTCCTTAATGCGGCGAATCCCTGAAGGAGGGCCTGAACCCAGATTAATACACTCCAATATAAGGGCGTATGTCGTGGCTTCCGATGCTTCGTAACTGACAAGGGCAGCGATTTCTGCAACTACTAAAACCGTGCTCATGAAAACAGAGTTGATGGTAAATCGGCGATCAAACGATTTCCTTGATGCGACGGATTGAAACTTTGCGGCGCTTCTGGCGGGAATTCTACGCCGGGAGTTTCTCCTGGGACGTAAAATAGAACGGCAGCGTGAAGGGGAGGGATCATGTCCAAGAAACTGAAGAGTTCCTTGCCGACCACCAAGAAGACGCGAGTCACGAAGACCGCGCCTACGCATGAGGAAATCGCTGTGCGAGCCTATGAGATTTATCTGGAACGCGGGGGAGCTCCCGGCGACGCTTTGGAAGATTGGATACGCGCCGAGCGCGAGCTGATGGAGAAAAACAGCAAGCCACGCGGCAAGATGGGCCCGACGCTGGTGGCCGCTTAATACACCGCTACAACCTGCGCAAAGCTTTCTTTACACGAAGATCGCAGAATCAGCGGTGGAGTCGTGCAAAACGCAATGCTTCACACATTCTCTAGAGGTTTGTCCCTGCCCGTTCAGGTTTGCCTGGAGATCTACGCGCCTCATCGGAAATATAGCGTGAAGGAATAGAACGCGACCAGAAAGACCGCAAACAAAATGGCCAAAGAGTTTCTTCGACGCCTTGGCCGTTTCGCTTTTTCAATCAGGTCGGCGATTGCGGAGCTGAGGTAATACACTTGCAGGGCAGTCACGAGACTCGCGGCCACTTCCACCAAGGGAAACTGGTGAATGAGAGAGAAAACGAAAATGGCGCCGCACGTCACGGAGGCGGCCAGGCTCAAGGCAATCGCAGAAATGTAGCGAAGCATGTTCGTTTCTTGCGCTTTTTCGCCCGCGCGCTATGCTCCCATTTTGAGTAGTGGGTCAGTTTTGAATTTTGACCCGTTCATCCCGCAAGAAGCGCGGGATGGCGCAGAGTGTGCCACGATTCAAATTCAAACTGACCTACTACCCCCATTCGCAAACTCTTGCGCAGTGACGCGATACCTGGCCCGGAAAACCATTTTATTGTAGCGGAGGACGCGATTCTGAAGGCGCGATAGTATCTGAAACCGCGAAATCTTCATCCAAGATGATATCTCTTGATTTCTTAACGAGGAGAAACCTGATGCAACAACGTGCGCTGGGAGAAAATGGGCCGCTCGTTTCGGCCATGGGCTTGGGTTGTATGGGAATGTCCTATGCATATGGCCCAACCGACGAAGCGGAATCGCTGCGGGTGCTACGGCGGTATGTGGAACTCGGCGGCAATTTTTTGGATACGGCGGAGATTTACGGGCCACACAAGAATGAAGAGCTAGTGGGCAAGTTTCTTCGGGAAGTTTCGCGCGACAAGATTGTAGTTGCGACAAAATTTGGTTTTCGGTTTGGCCCTAGCGGAATCACGGGAGCGGATAGCTCGCCCGAAAATGTCCGCCGGGCGTGCGAAGGGAGTCTGAAGCGGCTTGGCACTGAGACTATCGACCTCTACTACCAGCACCGTGTGGACCCGAACGTTCCCATCGAAGAAACGGTCGGGGCATTGGCGGAACTGGTGAAACAAGGCAAAGTCCGGTACCTCGGCCTGAGCGAGGCTGGCCCGGAAATTCTGCGCCGCGCGAGCAAAGTGCATCCCATCGCGGCGCTGCAAAGCGAATACTCGTTGTGGACGCGCGACGTCGAGACAAACGGCGTCCTGGCCACATGCCGTGAGCTCGGAATCGCTTTTGTTCCTTACAGCCCGCTTGGGCGCGGATTCCTGACCGGAGCGATTCAGAAACTGGAGGATCTCGACCCAAGCGACTGGCGCCGGACGAACCCGCGCTTTGGGGAGCAGGCTTTACAGGCCAATCTGAAACTCGTGAGCGCAGTGAAAGAGCTTGCTTCCGCCAAGTGCATCACACCCGCGCAACTAGCGCTTGGCTGGGTGCTTGCCCAGGGAGAGGACATGGTGCCGATCCCCGGAACGAAACGCGTGCGTTATCTGGAAGAGAATATGGCGGCCGTGTTTGTAACTCTTACCGATGCGGATCTGAAAAACATAGCTGCGCGCCTCGCCGAAATTGACATCGTAGGCGAACGCTACGCGCCTGCCATGATGGCGCTGGTGAACAAGGCTGGAGCCTCAGCCTGACGCGATCGGCTAGAGGTTTGTGCAAAGACTTATTGGCCACCGGTGCGCAGCGCGGGCAGAGTGAACTTTGGCGTGACCTCCTTTCGCTTTGACCAATCGTGGTAGGTGTGGCATTCCGAGCAGCGAGAATCCGCGTGAGCGGGCCCGGGCGCGTGACACGTCTTGCAGGTAGCAATGCCGGGCAGCAGGATGTCGCTCGAATCCGTGCTCGTAAGAGCCTTCGCGTGGCAGCTTACGCACGTGAAGCCGCGATGGGCGTCGTGATCGAATTTTGCATGAGGCATCCACTGCGTTCTTACATTAACGGCGGCGACCTGAGGCAGCACATTGTTTTGTGAAATCGTCAGAGCGTGGCACTGCTTGCAAGTCTTCCGCCAGAGAAGGCCTTCCGCATCGTTAATCCGTTCCGTTACCCATTGAGCTGGAGTCAGTACGCGAACTTGCGGCGGCCGAGGCTTGCCGCTTAGATCGCGGCCGGGGTCGCGCTGCACGCGAACCTCGGCCGGGTGGGCGGCTATGTATTGCTGGAATTTCTTGATTAAGAATTCGTGGACGACTTCGGGCTTGTCGTGCGGGACGCCTTCGTCGAAGCGCTTGTCGAATGTCAAAAGATGACATACCGCGCAAGCGTTGGCGAATTTTACGGGCGCCATCAGTTCGCGGCCAGTGATTGGCTTCGGAGGTTTGAGACTCTCCGCGGAGACAGGAAGAAATTCGTCGCTGTCGTTGTAAGTGACCGTCGCAGCGCGGTACTTCGCGTCCGAGTAAGTGAGGTCAGCGATGGCGGCAGTGGGGCGATGGCAATTGCCGCATTCGAGGTTCATAAGAGAGCCGTTTGGCCCGCGGATTGGTTTCATGTGAATCGCGTGATTTAGCTTGATGGTGGCGGGATCGGTTCCCAGCGTTCCGGCGGCGGAGCGCAGCGCGGCAAACTCGGGGTGGCCTTTCTGGAAGCTGTTGATTTGCGCGACGAATTGCGTATCCGGATGACTGGGTTTCAAATCACTGTGACACGTGGTGCAGGCTTGATCACCTGCGGCGGAAATGTTAACGGCGCCGCGATGTTCGATGTGGCAGGTCGCGCAATTGGGCGCGGGAGTCTGGGAAGGATGATGGGCGGGGCCGTCGTGGCAGGCGAGACAGGCGCTGTCGGCGGCTTTGGCGGAAAACGCGCCAGTTTGACTTATGTGGCAGGCAGAGCAGTCTTTTTCGAGTACGGCATGAGCGCGCGATAGGTGGCCGCTGGAGTAAACGCGATGGTCGGCGGAAAATCCGCGCCAGGTTATCCAAAGAAGGGCAAACAAAGGCAAGGCGAAGCTAAGCCAGAATTTGGCGCGCTTGAGCCGCGTTGACCTCTTGAAATAATTGAGGTCGATGCGCTGGGCGAGTTTTTTTGTTGTGCGTGTGCGAGCCATTGGGGCAGTAGATAGTTCTTAGTTATAAATCGTTAGTCAAAGCGAAAAACGAAATGCGAAAATCGAAACTCGAAATTCGAAACTCTCACTCCACTGCTTAGGTTCTCCTATTCAATACCGCATAGCCATCACGGCGTGGACGGCGCCGAGCAAAATCAGAGCGAGCGAAAGCGGAATGTGCACGAGCAACCAGCCGTGGAGCCAGCGATGCAGGCGCTCCTGGCGGGCAAGCTGGCGCGCTTCGCCGCAAATGTCTTCGAGGTCGGTGAGCGTGGCGTGAGCCGCCGCAGGAAGCAAAGTGCGCAGCCCGGCGAAGGCACTGGTTGCAGTTGCGGGATCGCCGAGACGGCGACCGACTTCTCTTGATTGTTCGAGAAAAGGGCGCATTTCGCTTAAGTAAAAGGAGCGAAGCGGGGAGCTTTGCTCTGTGCTTAATAAAATTCTCTCAGGCGCAGCGGCGACAGCTGCGCTGGCACCGGCACTGACGGCCGCAGATGTTCGCAAGGGAACGGCGGTGGCGGCCATCGGACGCAGCGCGGTAAATCCGCCTGCGCGCTGCGTTTCCTCCACTGAGGATTTAGCAATAGCAAGATTGCCGCACACGGCTTCCACCGCGCGATCGGCCTCTTCGCGCAGGAGTGAGCGAACGTGGCCTATCTCGTCGTAAATCGTTTCGAGCGGCGCCTCGTTGGTCATGATGCGCGGAATGTAATGCTGCAACGCCGCGCCAAAGACGCCGCTGGCAACCGTGATGATGAGCAGCCACATCAGTGCGCGGGTTAGAGTGCCGCCAAAATGAAAACCGCCATGAAAGACAATCATGGGCAGCGCCAGCAATCCGAGCCAGAGGTGACCGCGCATCCAGGCCTGGGCGCGTCCCAGGCGCCAAGTGGGCACGCGCTTCCGCGCGCCAAGCAGTGCGGCAAAGATCATGAAAGCGAAACCGATGATTCCAAACAATAGGCCAATGACGCTGCCGCCGCGGGGGCCTTGCGTGGCGTTGAGCGCGTAGATGAAGTACATGATTGAAGAAACAGCCAGAATCCCAAGCGAAGCGATAGCCCACACGCGATGGGTGCGGTCGATTCTCATTTCGCGCCGCCTTGGCCGAGCATTTCGGCGAAGAATGTTTTGGGGTCGACTCGATGTGCTGCGTCGTGCGGGCAGGCGTAGACGCAGCTTGGCTCTTTCAGGTGCGTGCAAAGATCGCAGGAAGTGGCTTTTTGCTTGATGACGGCTTTCTTGCGGCCGGCGTTTTCGGGGTCATCGGCCAGCACTTCAAAGGGATGCAGATTGATATTGCCGTAGGGGCAATTGCGCGCGCAGAGGCCGCAGCCGATGCACCAATCCTCGATGATGACTTCGAGCGAATTGCGACGGCGAATCGAGCCAACCGGGCAGCCGACCATGCAGAGCGGGTCGCGGCATTGGCGGCAACTCGTTGCGACAAGATAGCGATCGAAACGCAGGCCGTCGCGCACCAGGCGCGTGACACCGTCGTGGGCGTCGGCGCAGGCGTTCACGCAAGCATCGCAGCGCGTGCAGTTTTGCAAGTCGAGGATGAGCAGGCTTTGCGCCTCCATCAATCCCTGAGAAAGGAATTGATCGATGGGAACAGTGTGGACCATTTGCAGGCGCTGCTGGTTGGCGGCGCTACGCTCGGCCGCGATGGCTTCGAGCCCGGCGCGAACGCTCGGGAAGCGCGCGACCATATCGTGGAAATCGCCGCCGGAGATGCACACCAACTCAACGTGATCGAGCGCGGTGCAAGTGGCGGTGCGAACGCCGCCGCCGAGCAATCCGATTTCGCCGAAATAGTCGCCGCGCGAAAGATAGGCGAGGACCATTTCGCCGCCGGGGTAGTTTTCCGAAACTTTCACGAAGCCGATGCGAACAAGATAGAAGCTGTCCGCGGCTTCCCCTTGTTGAACGATGATTTGGCCGGGAGCGAAGCGCTGGAGTTCGACGCTTTCTTTAAGATGGGCGATAAATTCGGCCGACAGGTCGGCGAACATGGGCACGCCGCGGAGATGATTTTCGAGCGCGCGGCGGCGATAGGTTTCGTCGAGCTGCGCGCGAAAGGTTTTGTTCTTGAGCATGATGTCGAGAACATTGCGCAGCATTTCGTAAGCAACAACGTCGGACTCGGCGACGACAGTGGCGGAGCGCGGATAGAAATTCATACAGGTCATTTCGCCGAAGAGGTCGCCGGGCCGGAGTTCGGCGACGGGATTGCCGTAGGTGAGGTCGACGGAAGCGTCGATGGGAATGGTGCGGTCGCGCGCTTCGTCTTCGCGCTTGTCTTCTTCGCGGCCAACGAGCGTACTGGTCAGCCGTTTGAAAAAGCCTTTCGCGCCGCCTTGCGTTTTGACGTGCGCGATGGGCGTTGAAATGGAAACTCGCGCCTGGCCTTCGACGATGTAGAAGGCCGTCGAGCCAAACTCGCCTTCGCGGCAGATGACTTCGCCTTTACGGAAGCGGCGCTTGACGATGGCCCCGCGGTTCAATTCCAGGAATGTTCCAGAAACGCCTTTGAAGACGGGAATCTGCAAGAGTTCTTCGGATCGCAGGACATCCGCGTTAGCATTGGCGGTCACCGCCGTGCCAACGACACCTTTATTTGTCAGCGCGCCCGTGGGACAAGAAACCATGCACTCGCCGCAGGAGATGCAGGTGGAATCGCCCATGGGAGCGTTCAGATCGAAGGCAATTCCAGCGGAATAGCCTTTGCCCATGCGGCCGAGAACGAAATTGCTTTTCACTTCATCGCAGCCGCGAATGCAGCGGTCACAAAGAATGCAAGCGTCGTGATCTATGGCTATGGCGAGCGAAGAATCATCTTCGCCACGAGCGACAGAGCGTTTGGCAAAACGCGGCTGGGTGACACCTGCCACTTTCGCAAGCGCTTCCAGTTCGCAGTCGCCGGATTTCTCTTGCCGCGCGCAGGGCGAAGGATGATCGGACATCAGCAATTCGAGGAGGGTCTTGCGCGCATTCAAGACTTTATCTGAATTGGTGACCACCTTCATGCCTGATTCCACAGGACGCACGCAAGAAGCGGAAAGCACGCGCGCGCCGGTGTCCACGACGCAGAGACGGCAGACGCCGACCGGAGTTTGGTTTTGCAGATGGCACAGCGTGGGGATGCTGATGCCATTCATGCGCGCTGCGTCGAAAACGGTGGTTCCGTTGGGCACACGCACGGGTTTTCCGTCGATCGTGATGTCAATCATTCCGGGAGGTGTGGCGGAAGTCGTCATGTCAGGGGTGAATTCCGACGCGCTGAAGTTCTCCCGCGCGCGACGCAGCGGTGAAACAGATTCCGCTTGGGCACTGTCCTTTCAAAACGTGAGCATCGATCTCAGCTCGAAAATGCTTCAGCACGGATTGAATTGGAGCCGGAGCAATTTGGCCAAGGCCGCAAATCGAGGTTTGGCTCATGGCTTGTGAAAGGTCGTCGAGAAGAGCGAGATCGGCACGATATTGAGGCTCGGAGACGGAGCCCTGCGTCCAGCGCACAAGCAGGTCGGTCATTTTTTGCGAGCCGATGCGGCAAGGGACGCACTTTCCACAGGATTCGTTGCGATAGAAACGCACAGCGTTCAGAGCCATGTCCAGCATGCAGGTGGTGTCATCGCAAACGACGATGGCGCCGGAGCCGAGCATCGAGCCGGCATCAGCCAGCGCCTTGAAGTCGAGACGAACATCCACCATCGAAGCAGGCAGATAACCTGACGAAGGACCAGAAGGTGCAAATGCTTTCAACGTGCGACCGGCGCGAATTCCGCCTGCGTTTTTGAAAATCACGTCGCGCATCGGCGTACCCATGGGCACTTCGAAAACGCCAGGGCGCTCGACGTGGCCGCTGACGCCGACAAATTTCAGTCCGCGCGAGCCGTTGGCACCTTGCGCGGCGAACCAATCCACGCCGCGGGCCAGAATTTGGGGCACGTTGATGAATGTTTCCACGTTGTTGATGACGGTGGGTTTTTGCCACAGGCCGATCTGTCCCGGAAACGGCGGCTTGTTGCGCGGCTCGGCGCGATGGCCTTCGATGGCTTCGATGAGGGCGCTTTCTTCGCCGCAGATGTAGCCGCCGGGGCTGACGAAGATTTCGAGGTCGAAATCCAGATCGCTGTCGAGGATTTTTTTGCCAAGAAGACCAGAGTGATAGCAATGGCGAATCTCTTGGCCGAGGGTCTCTTCCTGCGTGGCGTATTCGTGGCGAATGTAGAGGATGCCGCGCTTCGCGCCGGTCACAAGACCAGCGATGAGCATGCCTTCGACGACCAGGTGCGGAAGATGCGTCATGATGAAGCGATCTTTGATGGTGCCGGGCTCGCTTTCGTCCGCGTTGCAGACGATGTACTTCACGGGATCGGGCTGTTTGCGTACGAGGTCCCACTTCATGCTCGTGGGGAAACCAGCGCCGCCCATGCCGCGAAGTTCGGCGGCTTTGAGTTGCGCCAGGACGTCGTCCCAGGCGCGCGATTGAACGAGCTTGCGCACCACGGCGTATTTTTCACCGCTCTCGTACGGATCGGCTTTGCACTTCACGCGCGCTTGCTCGGGGTGAGGCTCGGCAACTGCTTCGCCGCGAAGAGCGGCTCTCGCGATTTGTTCAACACTGCCGGCAGTGGCATCCGTGAAGATTTCATCGTTGATGGAAACCGCAGGCGCGTGATCGCATCGGCCAAGGCAAGAGACGTCGCGAATCTGCACGTCTTCGGGGCTCGAGCTGGCGAAGCGCCGCTCCAACTCAGCCCGCAACTCGCAAGCGCCGTGGAGATGGCAGCTCATGTCCGCGCAAACGCGAATTTCCGCTTTGGCCGGCGGCGCGAGATGGAAGTGCGGATAGAAACTCGCGACGCTGTGAATCTGATAAAGGGGAATTTGCGCGCGCTGGGAAAGTCCTTCGAGCTCCGCCTTGGGCAGGAAGCCGTAGCGAAGCTGGATGGCCCGAAGATCGTCGAAGATCACGTCGTTCCGTCTCGCGCACAAAGCCGCGCGTGATACGAGAAAATGCGCGGCGCAGGTTGGAGTGGTGAATCCTCTGCATACTACTGAGCGTAAAGCGCGGTGTAAATAGCGCCCGGTTTGCTTTTCGCAGCGCGTCGCTAAAAAGACAACGCAATCCGTTGACTTCTCCGCGCCGCAAACGATATAAGCAAAACAGATTTCTCCGGCACAGCGAAATGCGTGACACAAAAAAGCTCCTCCAGCTCTCCATATTCACTTGTTTGTTGTTTGTGACGCCCGCTTTGCTGAGCGCCCAGGAGAAAGAGCCCGTCAAATACATCGGCCCCGGATCGTGTGCGGCAACGAGTTGCCATGGCAGCGTGAAGCCCATCGCGGGCAGCCGCATTTTGCAAAACGAGTATTCGACCTGGATTCTTCAAGACAAACACAGCCGCGCTTATCAGGCGTTGACGGGAGATGTCGGCGAGCGCATGACCCGCATTCTGAAATTAGGCGCGAGGGCCGAGGAAGCTCCGAAATGCCTGGCATGTCATGCGCTATACACCGCGCCGGAGCAGCGCGGGCGGGCGTTTGAGATTTCCGAGGGCGTGTCCTGCGAAAATTGTCATGGGCCGGCTTCCGCGTGGCTTGGCCCACACACAACGCGCTCGTGGCCGCACGAGAAATCGGTTGCGCTCGGAATGAGCGATACGCGCAACGTGATCCATCGCACCGAGAAATGTCTGGAATGCCATCTCGGAACAAAAAACAGGTTTGTGGACCATGAAATGATTGCCGCGGGGCATCCGGATTTGTATTTCGAGCTGGATTCGTTTTCAGCCGTGATGCCGCGGCACTGGAAAGTTCCGCGCGAGTCGGAGCCGGGAAAGCCCGTGGAAGACGCAGCGTGGGTGGGCGTACGCGAGTGGGCTGCGGGTCAGGCAGTGCAGTTGCGCGCGGCGATGGAGCGGCTGACCTGGCGCGCGAAAAACGAGCGCTTCGACAAAAAAGACGTTTGGCCTGAATACTCGGAACTCTCTTGCTTTGCGTGCCACCACGCGCTGGGGCCGGCAAAAGACAGTTGGCGACAAGAGCATGGCTACGTGGGACGGCGGGCGGGTGATCCGGCATGGAACGCTTCGCGCTATGCAGTATTTCGGCTGCTGGCAAAGCAGATCGATTCGTCGAACGCGCAAGAGCTTGATCGGCAATTGCTCACTGTTTCTGACGAAATGAGCAAACTCAACCCCGATCGAAATGCGGTTGCTGCGGCGGCTTCCGCTGGGGCGCCTTTAGCCCAGCGGATCGCGGAGCGGCTCGCCACCATGCAATACGACCAAGGCGTCGTTCTGCGCATGTTGCAACGCATTTCCGAAGACGCGGAAAACATCGCGCTGGCCGACGAGCGGGCCGCAGAGCAGGCTACTATGGCTCTGGATTCTCTGTACATTGCTTACAGCCGCGAAACTAAGCCCGCGAATGCCGCCGAGGTCCGCGCGGCAATCAACGGCCTCTTCCAGCAGCTCGAGAATCCTTCGTCTTACAACGCCGATCAATTCGCGTCCTCTCTACGCCGAATCCGGCCTCTGCTGCAATAAACAACCAGCCGCGATAAAGTGGGAGAGCTTGCAAACGCTCTGGCGGACGAATGAATTCCTTCGAAAAATGGTATTGCGGGTCGGCGCTCTGGCGTTATCTCACGCGCCGGGAGTTGTTGCCGTGGATGCTTCACGGCTCGGCGTTAGGTGAGCATGTTTTGGAACTAGGCGCGGGTGCGGGACCCGCAACCATGGAGCTGGCGCGTCGCGCGCCGCGTGTCACCAGCCTCGAATATGATCACGGGTCCGCGCTGAAGCTTCGCAAGCGCGCCGTATGCTCAAACGTCAGTGTAATCCAGGGTGATGCAGCAGCATTGCCTTTCCCAGACGGGACATTTTCCTCGGCAATCGCGATCCTGATGCTTCATCATTTGAAGACTCCTGAGTTGCAGGATCGCGCCTTTTCGGAGATTCACCGCGTGCTTCGGCCAGGCGGCGTTTTTCTTGCTTTCGATATTCCGAACGGCTGGATTCATCGAATCGCTCACATCAGGAGCACGTTTGTTCCCTTGGACCCTGCGACTACAGTCCAACGGCTGATGGCCGCAGGACTTGCGCAGATTACCCTGGATTCCCGGAGCGGGGGCTTCCGCATACGCGCGATGCGGACAAAGTAGTCTTTACCCTTGCGGAATTCACCGCGTTGACCCCCAGCAAGCCTACGGCTTAGCATGGGACTATGTGGTTCCGCCGCGACAAGTTTCCCCCCGGTCCCTACACCGGACTCAAAGGCTGGTCCCTTCGCGCCTTGACCCAGAGTCCGCTGGAAATGTTTACGGAATTGGCGCGCTATGGAGACATGGTCGGCATCCGGGTCGTCAATTTCCGCAACGTTTTCATCAATCACCCTGACCTCATTGACGAAGTATTAGTCGGCCATCCGCGCCGGTACTTCAAGGGCCGGGTGTTGCGCGCGAACCGGCACGTTTTTGGCGAGGGGCTGCTCACCAGCGAGGGAGACTTCTGGCTGCGGCAGCGGCGGCTTGTGCAGCCCGCGTTTCATCGCGCGCGCGTCGCAGCGTACGCGGAAACCATGGTGGAATATGCGCAACGTTTGATGGAAAGCTGGCGCACCGGGGAAGAGCGCGACGTGCATCAGGAAATGATGAAGCTCACCCTGCAAATCGTCGCAAAAACGCTTTTTAACGCCGATGTAGCCCGGGACACGCAAGAAGTTGGGAAATCGCTCGAGCAGCTTCTGGAACTCGGCGCCGATTTCCGGCGCACTTTGTTCGTTCCGCATTGGGTGCCCACGCCCGCCAATCTTCGAATCAAGCGCGAAATTGCGTTCATCGAAAGCATCCTGTACCGCATCATCTCCGAACGCCGTGCTTCTGGACGCGATGCGGGAGATCTCCTCTCGATGCTTCTTCACGCACAGGACGAAGACGGTTCGCGAATGACCGACAAGCAGCTCCGCGACGAAACCATCACGCTGTTTCTTGCCGGGCATGAAACCACCGCCGCCTCGCTTTCCTGGACGTGGTGGCTGCTTGCGCAGAATCCCAGAGTGGAAGCGAAGCTGCATGCCGAGCTTGATGACCTTCTCGCGGGCCGTGCGCCTTCGATGGACGACCTTGCGCGCCTGCCGTATACCACTAATGTCATTACGGAATCCATGCGCCTTTACCCTCCCGCGTGGGGCCTGGCGCGAATTGCGGTCGAAGACCACGAACTTGGCGGGTATACCGTAAGAAAAGGGATGGGCGTTGCGATGGCGCAGTGGGTTGTCCATCGCGACACGCGCTGGTACGACACGCCTGAAGAGTTTCGCCCGGAACGCTGGGAAGGGGACTTTGCGAAGCGCATCCCGCGGTTTGCCTATTTCCCGTTTGGCGGGGGGCCGCGCCAGTGCATCGGCAACTCTTTTGCCTTGATGGAAGCGACTCTGATTCTTGCAACCGTCGCCCAAAAGTTCCGGTTACACCTGGTGCCGGATCATCCGGTAGTTCCGCTGGCGTCCATTACGCTGCGACCTCGTCATGGAGTACGGGTGGTGCTGGAAGCGCGGCAGCCCCATGCCTCTGACGGTCTCCCGCAAGTGACTCAACCCAATGAGCAGGCCATGAGCGCCGACTAGCATCAACCACTCACCCGGATCGGTTACAAATTCTCCGCTACGCCTGCATGCCGCAGGCAGACTCAGAATGAAGCGTTTTTGATTGTGATTGACGGCCCGTGTCGCCGTGCGCCACCGCCGCTACTTGCTGGAAAACTGCGAGGCCAGCTCCGAATGCGTTTGCATCACGCGCAGAATCGAATCCCGTGTGACGATTCCCACGATTTGAGGCGCCTCATCCACCGCGCCGCTGACTACCGGCATTTGGTTGATGTCTGCAGTCAGCAGCCGCTCAAGTAGCCGCAGAAGCGGCTCATCCGGAGACGTCCACTGAATTTTGTCTCGCGGGATCATTGCTGCCTGGACCGAGTTGTTGGTCCAATCCGAGCGTGGGACGGCATTCAGCGCGTGGACGTTCATCATGCCCATCAGCCGGTCGCCCGACAGAACCAGGTGGCAGCGCCGCCCCGTCCGCAGTACTTCCGCGCCGTATTCATCCAGCGTCATGTTTCCGTTGATTGTTGGAACCTCATGGCTCATAACGTCTGAAGCGTGCAGTCCCGCGAGCGCATCGCGTATGGTCATTTGTGTGATGCTCTGTTGTGCGGCGTTCAACAAATACAATCCAATCAATCCCAGCCAAAGCCCCGAGTACCGATCATCTTTGAAAAAAACATAGCCGCCGATGCCCATCATCGCGTACGCAACCACTTTGCCGCTCAACCCGGCCACAAGAGTAGCGCGCGACAAATTCTTGGTGACGCCCCAGATTACTGCGCGAAAGATTCTCCCCCCATCCAGCGGGAAACCCGGGACGAGATTGAAAGCCGCAAGGAAGAAGTTGCTGCTACCCAGAATCTTCGCAGGTACGACTATCTTTGGATCAGCCGGAAATGCCAGCATCATCGCGCCGAATACCCCGGCGAGGAAAAAGCTGGCGAGAGGCCCTGCTACCGCGATGTTGAGTTCCTGTATGGGCTTTGACGGTTCGCGCCCAATGCGCGCAATGCCGCCAAAAATGAAGAGAGTAATGGAGTGGACAGGAATTTTGTAATACATCGCTACCACGCTATGGGCCAACTCATGAAGAAGTACGGAACCGAAGAAGAGAAGGCTGGTGAGGAACGCTACGGACCAGTATTGAGCCAGCGTCCACTTCAGGCTCATTCCCGGAAACACAATTTTCGCGAGTTCATAAGTAATCAAGCCGAAAATCAGCAGCCAACTGGCATCCAGATAAATGGGGATGCCCAGGATTTTAGCGATTCGGAAGCCGGTAGTTCGAATGGGCATTGGCGGGAACTCTCTCTTAGAGGCAGCGCCGCGAGCACCGTATTTGCCTGCCAATCTCTCAATCTACATTAACGCGGATTCCTGCCGGGGTAAAACGGTGGGCGGGAGCCTTTTGAGTCTTTCCCAACACACTGTATTCTCGTGCCCACAGACGCCTGACTTTTCGAACTAAATAAAGCCTGTATTTTCAACGGATTCCGATTGGCCTGCCAGCTGCCATTCGGAAGTTTGCATTTCAGGAGACAGGCCATGATCAACATGCTCGACTTCGCCATACTTGCCATCGCGACGATGTTTGCCGTCGCTGCTGCCGCTGCTCTCTCTTGGATGTTTCTACGCGCCGCGTTCGTGCTGATGCATCCGGCCACGGCTCGGCGGATTCCTCGGAGCACTCAACTCGCCCAGGGGAGTGCACAACTGGCTCGCGCGTTCGCTAACCGCTGACCCCAGAAGTGGACACTGGCAACCCCAGCGCCTGTGCCACAGGGTTTCCCGGCCCAACGCGAGCGGCCGAGCTAGCAGGTGACATTCAGCCGCAGCGCGCCGGGAATGGAACGGAAGGAGTAACTCGATGCTGGCTTTGAAATACCTCTTGATGATTCTGGGAGTTGGTTTGTTTGGCAGCGCAGGGGCCTTGGCTGCTTATGACGTCTTCCTTGCCACGCAGCTTCGTCGGTTGCTGCGCGGACGTGCGGGCGGGGAAGCGGATGCGGAGGTGGGGCCGCTGGCTGGCCGCCCTTTACGGCCGGTGCGAGCGCGGCAGGCGCTGCGGCTTGCAACGGCTGGAGCACTAGCGATCCTCGTCAACGAAGCGATCGTAGTGATTCCCGACGGAGCGGCTGGTGTGCGAGTCAGCCAGATTTCAGGCGCTCGCCCCGGCACGCTGTACTCCGGCGTGCACCTGGTTACGCCATTGGTGGATTCCATCGCCATCTACGATACGCGCGAACAGGTCTACACGACTCTGGCCTCGGAAAATCCCAAGCTCAAAGGTGACGCCTTGAACGTGCAGGCGCGCGAAGGCCTGAACATCGGCTTGGCCGTTGCCGTGCGCTACCGCTTGGATCCCAAGCGGCTGGATTCCATCCATACGAATTTGCCGCAACCCGTGGGCGAACAAGTGGTGGCCCCAGTTGTTTCCACAATCTACCGCCAACTCGCGCCCAACTACGAGACGCGGGAAATCTTTGCCACGAAGAGGGAAGAACTGCGGACGAAAGCTGCTGAAGCCATCACCGCGCGGCTCGCCAGCGACGGCATCCTGGTGCGCGAGGTGCTTCTCCGCGATCTTCAGTTGCCCGCCGAGTATGCGAAGGGGCTTGAAGGCCTTTTGTTAAAGGAACAGGAAAGCGAACGGCTCGGAACCGAGCAGGAAATCAAGCAGAAGGAAGTAAAAATCGCTGAGCTGGAGGCGGAAGCGCAGAAATCACGAGACGTCAAGCAAGCCGAAGCTCAAGCACAAGTGCGCGTTCTGCAGGCAAAAGCGGAAGCGGACGCGATGCAATACACTTTGCCGCTAAAACAGAAGCAAATCGAACAGACCAAGCTGGAGGCACAGGCCCGTAAAGAGGCCACGCTTGAAAATGCCGAAGCTGCCGCGCAGGCCAAGATCATAGACAGCAAAGCCGAAGTCGAACGGCAGAAGAATCTTACTGACGCAGACGCCAACCGCATCCGCGTGACCGCTGCCGCAGACGCCGAGCGCATGAGGTATGAAGCGTCCGTCCTGAAGCAGAACCCCATGCTCATCCAGAAAATCATTGCCGAGCGGCTTTCCGACAAGCTGCAAATCATGATGGTGCCCATGGATGGGAAGAATTTCTTCGCCGCTGACGTGATGCGCTCCGCGTTTACGAACGCAGCCGCTGGAAATAACAGCGGTTCCGACGATGGGTCGGACGACCCGCCGCCTGCGTCTGCTGCGTCACAACGCAAGCCGCAGCGTCGGCAATAAGGCGTGGATAGGAATTCGCAACAGGCATTCGAAAGCGGTCGAGCAGAATTGCCTGTGTGAAAAAGCTCCGCTAGCCAAACCCTGTGGGTGGCTCGGTACGCTAAGCCAAAGGAGAAGCAACCTGATTCGAAGAGCAAGCACCGCCGCGCTTCGCTATTCGTCAGGGTTGCGCTCTCTCGGCAAACGCGAACCGCGCCACCCGGCTGGCGGCCTGAAAACAGAAAGTCAAATGGAGGTCCCGATGAATTGCCGCTTTGTGCTTTGGGGAACGCTCATTCTTTGACCGAAGGATACTTCGGCCGCGGCGGAACCCCCTTATAGTCCTTCAACGCGTCTTTCGCCAATTCGATGGCTTTTTCCAGTTGCGGATCGTGTCCGCTTACGACCAGGTCAGGCCGTTGCGGCACAACGTAATCCGGATCCACGCCGTGCTGTTCGACAATCCACTCGCCGCCGTTGTCGCTGCTGAAGAAGGCGAAACCAGGAGCAGTTACGAATCCGCCGTCGCGCAAGGGCTGGCCACCGCCGATACCTACCAGGCCGCCCCACGTGCGCGTGCCTACGATCGGTCCGATTTTTTCGCGATGGAAGAACCACGGAAACGCGTCGCCGCCAGACCCTGCCAACTCATTCACAATCATCACTTTGGGCCCGTAGATCGCTACCGGCGGCCACGGAACATCGGCTGTGTCGCGCGGTGCGACCACCGCGAGCAGTTGCCGCTTCAATTTTTCCGTATAAAAGTCGGGAATCTGCCCACCCGAATTGTCCCGTTCGTCAACGATGATGCCGTCCTTGTCGAGTTGAGCGCTGAACTGTTTGTCGAAGGCAATGATGCCTTGGAAACTGGTGTCCGGTACGTGCATGTAGCCGATGCGTCCACCCGTCGCTTCCTCGACTTTGCGCCGGTTTGCCCGGATCCAGTCGAGATA
>DATEGP010000103.1:0-16915 GCA_035280045.1 Candidatus Acidiferrum sp. | reverse complement strand
GCGCCGTCTGCCCCAGCCACAATCCGGCCTCTACGTTTCCGAAATCGAACTCTTCACTCCTTATGCTGAAACAGTCGACCTCTCTCGCCAACGTACTTTCGGCTACAGCGCACAGCAGGCCGCGCTGGAGTATCGTGATCGCGGTGATGTTTTTCGTCTTCGCGTGAGCGTCTTTTTCACCGATACTTATTCCTTGCGCACTTATGCTCAGGCGGCGACCGAAAAGAATGGCAAGAAAGCAAAACTCGAACAGAAGGTTCGGTCACAATCCAGGGGATGGCAGGGTTTTCAGGTCCAACTTTGGCAAAAGGGCAAGCTCATCGAACCCCTGGAGATTCCCGGTATACCAGTCTTCCGCGGCACCACTATTGGTGGGGCCTACTATGGCTTCGACGTTGTTCTGCATTATGACGGCGACGAGATTACTTCAGACGACGCCGAAGTGGTAGTCCTTACTCCCGATGGTCAACGCGTCGCTGCTGGTTTTGATCTCGCAAGCCTTCGCTAAGTCCTCGGAATGATTGGTGAATTTTCATACGCCCTTGAGCAAGTGCCCCATTTTGCGTTTTTTGGTTTTCAGGTACGCGCGAGAAATCTTTGAGACGCGCGGCTGGCAGGGGACGCGCTCCACAACTTGAATTCCGGATTTTTCAAGTTGTCGCACTTTTTCGGGGTTGTTGGAAAGCAGGCGGATGCGCTTCGCGCCGAGTTTTTTCAGGACTTGCGCGGAAAAATCGTAGTCGCGAGCGTCCGCGGCGAAACCCAGCTTCTCGTTTGCTTCGACGGTATCCATGCCGCCATCCTGCAACTGATAGGCGCGGAGCTTGTTCATCAAGCCGATTCCGCGGCCCTCCTGCGGAAGATAGAGCAGAATTCCCGATGGCGCTTGCCCAATCTTCTTCATCGAAAGCTCGAGTTGCGAGCGGCAATCGCACCTCAGCGAGGTCAGCACGTCTCCAGTCAGGCACTGCGAATGCACGCGCACCAGCGGCGCGGTCCTCCCGTTCAAGTTTCCCCGAACCAGCGCCACCGCCTCTTCATTTTTGCCGCGTCCCCGAAAACCAAGGATTGTGAAGCGCCCATAGCGTGTGGGAAGGTCCGCCTGAGCGATTTTCCGCACGTCCACAATCTTCTTACCAGCGCGCACACCTACTTGCGATTTCGCTCTCATAGGAAACGAGCAGTATAACAGGAACCGCAATCTCGTTCGGTCTGCCTCGTCTTTCCCCTTTCGCCAACTCGCTTTACTTCGCACAGCGGATTGGCTAGCGTTACCTGAGGCACGGACCACGCCATGGACTCCGCCACGACAGTTCGGGAATTTCTCTTCACGTTACTGCTGAAGGTGGCCGTGGCCTCCTCGTTCGCTGCACTCCTGGTACGCTGGGGCAGCTTTCGCCGCGTGATTTTCACGGAGCAGCGCGACCCGGATCAAAAACTGAAATTGATGCTTTTTATGGTGGCGCCGCTCATTTTGGGGGTGACGCTGCGTCTGATTGGGGGCCCGAGCTATTCCTTCGCGGATTTGTCGCTCGAAGGCGCATTCCTGATGGGCCTGCTCGGTGGCCGCGTGGTGGGTCCCATCGGCGGGGCCATCATCACCATTCCCGCGCTTGTAGGGCATCAATGGCTAGCGATGCCAGCGGCGTCCGCGGCGGGTTTGATGGGCGGCGTGATTCGCCAAGCCATCCCTAACAAGGAAGACCTCTGGAACTTCGGGCCATTCACCTTCTTGAACATTCCTAAAGCCACGGTTCGTTTGTTGCGGAAAGCCGAATTGTCGTGGGAGATGGCGCCGCTCGCTGCCTGTGTGGGATTAGAAGTGGGCCGCGTGGCGCTGGTGATGGCAACGAACAAGCCGAAATGGCTTTTTGCGATTCATGCGGGGTGGGACTGGCAGTTGGTGCTCGCGGTGATTGCCACGTTGATGTCCGTGGCGTCTCCGCTGAAGATTTGGAACAACACACGCAACGAAATGAACCTCGAGCGCCACCAGCAGCTTCTGTTGAAGGCGCGCATGGACGCGCTATCGCGGCAGATCAACCCACATTTCCTTTTCAACACGCTGAATACGGTGACAGCGCTGATCCGTTTTGACCCGGACTCGGCGCGCGGCGTTGTGCTGAAGCTTAGCAACATCCTTCGCCGATTACTGCGCAAGCATGAAACGTTTGTGCCGCTTCGCGAGGAATTGCAATTCATTGACGACTATCTGGACATCGAAGTGGCACGCTTCGGCCGCGAAAACCTGGAAATCGTGAAACAAATTGATGATGCGGCGATGGAAGCGTTTGTCCCCAGCATGCTGCTGCAGCCGATTGTCGAGAATTGCTTGAAGCACGGGCTGGCGCCGAAAATCGGCGGGGGAAAAATCGAACTGCGCACCGTTGGACAAGATGGCCGGCTCAGCATCGAGATTGAAGATAACGGCGTCGGAATCTCCGAAGAAAAACTGCCGCACGTGTACGTTGAGGGAATCGGACTCAGTAACGTGCGCGAGCGGCTAAGGGTCCTTTACGGAGCAGATTTCCAACTCGATATTCAAAGCCGGCTGAGTGAAGGCACGGTGATTCGCATTGATATTCCCGAGCTGGTTCCGGCTCTTCAGGAAGTTAGAAAGTAGCCCTCGCCCCGCCCGTTGCCGCCAAGCGTTCGGTGAACTCACGTACGCGTTCTGTCCTCCGGCATTATGCAACAGACGTTGTAATCGGCGATGGTGAGCTTCTTCCTGCAAATGTGGCTTGACAGCGCTGTGGCTGCCGCCTAGAGTGTCGGCCATCGTGATTCCAATGCAGGAATGCATCAAACGTTTCACCTTGGGCATGCCTTCGAGAGATCGTTTCAAATGGAGAGGGAAGATGACGAATTGGCATTCGCGGCTTTTACGCAGCGGCGTCTTGGTTTTGGCGGGATGCGGCTTGTTGGGCGCGCAACTTTGCGCGCAGGAGCAGAAGGCCGCCGCTCCCAAGAGTTCTTCTGCGTCGGCGAAAAGCGCGCCTCCAACCCCGACGAACGCTCCAGCAGCCGCAGCGGTCCACGGCCAGGAACTGACCGCGGCGGATCTCTCCGCGTTCCTCGACGGGCTGGTTCCGCAACAAATTGAAAAGGGTGACATCGCCGGGGCCGTTGTCGCCATAGTGAAAGACGGCAAAGTTCTCTTCGAAAAGGGCTACGGCTATGCGGACGCCGAGAAGAAAACGCCGGTGTCTCCACAAGACACGCTGTTCCGGCCAGGTTCCATCTCCAAGACGTTTACGTGGACCGCCGTCATGCAGCAAGTGGAACAAGGCAAGCTCAACCTGGACGCGGACGTAAATCAATATCTCGACTTCAAGATTCCTTTGACTTTTGGCAAGCCGACGACTCTGCGCGACATCATGACTCACCGCTCCGGCCTTGAGGAAACCATCAAGGACCTGTTTGTCGGTGAGCAGAACGAATTGACCTCCATGTCGCAGTACCTGCCGACGCATTTGCCAAAGCAGATTTTTGCGCCGGGCACAATTCCAGCTTATTCGAACTATGCGACGACGGTCGCGGCCTACGCCGTGCAGCGCGTCTCCGGGCAGGATTTCTATGATTATGTTGACGAACATTTTTTCAAGCCTCTGAACATGACGCGCGCGACTTTCCGCCAACCGCTTCCCGATTCGCTGAAGCCGTTCATGTCCAACGGATATGACCTCGGTTCCGGTAAGCCCAAGCATTTCGAGTGGGTGGAAGTCGCTCCGGCCGGCTCGCTCTCTGCCTCCGGCGATTCCATGGCCCACTGGATGATCATGCATTTGCAGAATGGTAAGTACGGCGACGTGCAGATTCTCAAGCCGGAAACAGCCATCGCCATGCACGCGCGGCAAGAAGGCTGGCCAGCCAGCATGAACGCGATGTGCCTCGGCTTTTATGAACAAAACCTGAACGGCCACCGAGTCATTTCGCACGGCGGCGATACCGAGCTATTCCACAGCGATCTGTTTCTGATTCTCGATTCGAACGCGGGTTTGTTTGTTTCTTACAACAGCGCGGGGCGCCCTGAACACGGCGATTCGCGAGGCGACCTGTACATCAAATTCATGGACCGCTACTTTCCGGCTCCGCCCTCGAACGAACCTACCCTCGCCACTGCGAAAGAAGACGCGCAAAGCGTTGCCGGACCCTACAAAATCAGCCGCCGCTTCGAAACGAATATCCTGGCACTGACGACCGTGCTAGGCGAGGCAAAGATTGTCGCCGATCCCAAGGACAATACTATTTTCCTCGACGGGCTCTTTAAGAAGGAAAACGGCCAGCCGCGCCATTTCCAGGAAATCGCTCCCATGCTTTTCAAGAGCGTCGACGGTCCGGAAAAGCTCGCTTTCGTGAAAGACAGCAACGGCCGGCGCATCGGCTACCTCGACTATCCTTTTATGGTCCTCCAGGAAGTAGACTCCGCTCTCGACAAACAAGCGTTCAACTATGCCGTTATGTGTCTGGGCATTGGCGTGGTAGTGCTGACCATTCTCTTTTGGCCCGTGTCCGCGATTCTACGGAAGCATTACAAGCAGTCCTTGATGCTGGATCCCGCAGCTCGCAAATGGCGTCGCTGGGCGAAAATCGTCTGTATTGTCGACATCATTTATCTGATTGGCTTTCTTTGGGTCTTTACTCTTTTGCAGAAATTGGAGCTTGGATCCGGCGGTGATTTCAAACTGCATTTGCTTCAGGTCATCGGCGTTCTCGGCGGAATCGGAGCCCTGATTACCGTAATTGTGGCTTTCAAATCCTGGGTCGACTCGACGCAATGGGTTTGGTACAAGATCTGGAACACGTTGCTCGCCATCGGTTGCGTCGGCTTCTTCTGGTTCCTGGTACACTGGCACCTGTTGAATTTCAACCTCAACTACTGATTAAGTTTTCTGCGTCACTCCATACCGGCCCGGATTCCCTTGTAGGGGCGCAGCATGGCTGCGCCCTTTTTCTTGCACGCCTACAAGCCAGAAATCGCCTTCCTCGGTACAGGAAAGGGAACTCCACCCCCCACACAAAAAAGTGCTTGACAAGCGCCGGTCTTTCTAGTAATTTCTGAATGGAGAGAATATACAGAAATGAGCGTAAGTACTAAAGCAACGCAAAACCCCCTGACTCCCGTCGCCCAGAAGTTCATCCTCCACTGGGGCGAAATGGGCACCCGTTGGGGCATTAACCGCACCGTTGCCCAGATCCACGCACTGCTGTTTATTTCCCCGCACCCCCTCCCGGCGGACGAAATTGCCGAGACGCTGGCCGTGGCGCGCTCGAATGTGAGCACCAGCTTGCGCGAGCTGCAGGGCTGGCGCATCGTGCGCGTGGTACATGTGCTTGGCGACCGGCGCGATCACTTCGAGTCCATCAAGGACGTTTGGGAAATTTTTCGCATCGTTTCCGAAGAGCGGAAGCGTCGCGAGATCGATCCCACGCTGCGCGTTCTGGATGCATGTGTGCAGGAATTGAAGGCGAATCCGCAAGGCGATGTCTACACGCGCGAGCGGCTAACGGACATGCGCGAATTCCTGACCGCCATGTCGGGCTTGTTCGATGAAGCGATTCGCATGCCAGCGGGCGCGCTGAAAGGCGTTCTCAAATTGCGCGGAAAAGTCGTCACAATGCTCGGCAAAAAGGCGGGGTGAAAGTGGTAGCCAGGTGACGCCAAAGGATCATGAAAATGATTTCGCTGGTGAGTGAGTACACGGACGGAAAAGGACGGCACGCGCGGGGCTGGCTGTTCTTTGATGCGGAGTGCAAGTTTTGCACGCACATCGCGCGCTGGCTGGCACCCATCATGGAACGGCGCGGCATGGCCCTCGCTCCGCTGCAGGATCCGCGCGTGGTCGCGCTGCTCGGCCTCCCGCACGACGAATTGATGAAAGAGATGCAATTTCTATTGAGCGATGGAAGCCGCTATGGCGGCGCGGACGCAGCGGTCGAGCTAGCGCGCGAAATCTGGTGGGCGGCGCCGCTAGTGTGGTTCTCGAAGGTTCCCGGGGCGATGGAGATTCTGCGCAAAGGGTATCGCTGGGTGGCCGCGAATCGCAGTTGCGCCACCGCGCAGTGTCCCGCGGGCCAAAGTTCCAAGTAGGTTGGTCGTCTCGGGTGAAAGGAGGCAGCTATGCGTGGTCTTCTGCAACTCCTCTGGCTGGCTGGTTTGGTGCAGGTCGCCATCGCCTTTGCGAATTTCTTTCTTCCCGCAAAACTGAAATACCGTGAAAATCTTTCGCGCGTCGCGCCCATCATCCGGCAAATTTTCGTGGTTCATTCCGTTTACATCGTGGGCGTCGTGCTCCTTTTCGCCGCGGTGACGTTTGGCTTCACAGGAGAATTAGCTAGCGGCCACGGACTCGGCCGTTTCCTCGCCGCGGGAATCGCCTTGTTCTGGCTACTTCGCGCTCCTGTTCAGCTTTTTTACTACGACGCCACTCTGCGCCGAGAAAATCGCTGGGGCGACATCGCCTTCACCGCAGGAGCGCTTTTTCTCGCTGCAACCTATGGCGCAGCTTCACTCGGACTTGGATTGTGAGTTTCTAACATGCGCCCAGGCCAAACTCTCTTCCAACCAGGGGTAAGGATGGCTACAGCCGGAGGCGCCGTGTGGCTGGTTCTTCTGGCATGCGTTCTTCTGAACTCTTTTTGGCTAAGCATTTTTGATCTGCTGTTCCTTCTCGCACCTTGGGTGGTTGTTCCCCTCGCTTTGAATCTGGTGCCCTTGCAAGCCGGTCGCTTCTCTCGGGTGAATGAATTGGTCGTCCGATACTTACTCCTTCCGGGCGCAGCTCTGACCACTGTTAGTTTCTTTCTAAAAGACCGGAGGCCAGCTGGTGCGCTGGTGAGCCTGTGGCTGCTCGTGGTCGTGGCTTTGGCTCTCGACGGCTCGGAGAGGCTTATCAGAACGCGCCTCCATTCATTTCCTGAATTTTGCTTCGCTTTTGGCGAAGGATATGCCCTTGTCGGAGGTTTGTGGCTCTTGGCGTCCCGCATAGGACTGCGGCCGTTTGCTTTCCGTGAGCCCATCGTGCTCCTGACGGCGATCCATTTCCATTACGCAGGATTGATGGCGGCAATTCTCGCGGGGCTCGCGGCATCCTCGATGCGCACTCCTCTGTTTCTCCGAATTGTCTTGTCGTGTGCTGTGATCGGCCCCGGTCTCCTGGGGCTTGCGTTTCTTGTCGGTCCAAACCTGAAACTCGCGGCAGTCGGACTGATGGTGATTGGCGAATGCGCGATCGCGTTTGCAACTTATCGTGTTGGACTGGCAGAAGCCACCAGAATTGGCGGACGCATGTTGCTCGCGGGGAGCGCGTGCGTGATAGTCGGAATGGCGCTCGCCGCCGTCTGGGCGCTGGGCGAATACCCGCTCCATGCCTTCGTCAATCTCGTGCAAATGGCGCGCTATCACGGTGTCCTCAATTCTCTAGGTTTTGGCTTGTGTTCTCTTGTGGGCTGGAACCTGTTGCAGCGCAAACACATGCCGGAGGAATGCCGATGAGATTTTCAGACTTATGGCGGTGGGAGGGTTGTGTCAGCCGTTCGGCGTATGCGACCGTCGGGCTCGTTGGGCTGGCCATCAAACACAATCTGGACCGCCTGATTGCGTCCTCCTTTCTGGGCTATAAGAACAGTTTCAATTACTGGGCCCCGCTCGGAAAAGCAGCGCGACTCGATCACCTCTCGGACACCGAAGCCAAATTTCTCGCTACGTTGTTGCTCATCTCGATTCCGTTCATCTGGGTCGGCGTGGCGATGACGGTAAAGCGCCTGCGTGACGCGGGCCAGCCGGTTTGGCTTGTAGTTCTTTTCTTTATTCCGTTTGTCAATCTGTTGTTTTTTCTACTTCTTTGCGCGCTGCCGCCGCAGGAGCGTTCTCAGGAATTGGAAGGTGCGCCGTGGCCGGGACCACATGGAATCGATCGCTTCATTCCGCGCAGCAAAATTGGGAGCGCCGCGCTTTCGATTGGGATTACGACCGTTCTCGGCCTCGGGTTCGTGCTGATAGGAACTCTGGTCATCGGCGCCTACGGTTGGGGACTGTTCGTGGCTCTCCCATTCTGTCTTGGAATGTTTTCGGTGCTGCTGTACAGCTACCACGAGCCACGCGAGTGGTTTGACTGCATGGCTGTCGCGCTTCTGCCCGTGGCCCTGGTCGGCGCCGCGCTATTTCTGGTTGCCATAGAAGGAATCATCTGCTTGCTGATGGCCGCGCCATTTGCCGTGGCGTTGGCAGCGCTCGGAGGCGCGCTCGGTTACGCGATCCAGGCGCGTCATTGGCGACCGAAGCATGCCCCGGCAATGTTCTCCATGTTGATTTTGTTGGTGCCCGTTTCGTTCGGCGTGGAGCGGACTGTGACATTGCGGCCGCCTTTGTACGAGGTTCGCACCGCGATCGAAGTTAACGCGCCTCCGGAGAAAGTGTGGAACCAGGTCGTAGCCTTCGCGGAAATTCCGCCGCCCAAGGAATTGCTGTTCCGCGCGGGCATTGCCTATCCCATTCGCGCGGAGATTTCAGGACACGGTGTTGGCTCAGTCCGGCATTGTATTTTTTCGACTGGTCCGTTTGTGGAACCCATCGAAGTGTGGGACAAGCCGCATTTGCTGAAGTTCGGAGTGACAGCGAACCCTCCTCCGCTCAACGAGCTAACACCCTACGGACACATCGACGCGCCGCACCTGCACGGATACTTCGTGTCGGAGGAGGGCCAGTTCCTGCTGACGGCGCTTCCTGGCGGGCGCACTCGGCTAGAAGGCACGACGTGGTATCACAACGCCATGTGGCCGGCGTCGTATTGGCATTTGTGGTCGGACTACATCATTCATAGAATTCATCACCGAGTGCTAGGCCATATTCGCGCCGAAGCGGAAGCCGCGAGCAATTAACGCGGTTTTTCTCAACACAGGGTGCCCAGAGATCTCAGAGAAGAGAAGCGCCATGGAACTTTATCCAAGCCTATCGCAAACACAGAACGGAGGCTCTGACGACAATGCGGTAGTCATCACGGGAGCTTTCAGCTACACCGGAAAATATGCCACGCGCATTTTGCTCGACCGCGGATATCGAATCCGTACGCTGACGTACCATCCTGAACGCGAGAACCCGTTCGGCGACAGAGTTCAAGTGTTTCCCTACAACTTCGACAATCCAGAGCGGCTGACGGAGTCACTGCGCGGAGCATCAACGCTGATCAATACGTACTGGGTGCGGTTTCCACGAGGGAAAGCGACGTTTGCGCGGGCAGTGCGGAACACACGCACTCTCATCGCTGCGGCAAAACAAGCAGGTGTCCAGCGCATCGTTCACGTGAGCATCGCGAACCCCTCGCTGAAATCTGCTCTCGGCTACTACAAGGGAAAAGCTCAATTGGAGCAGGCCGTCATCGAGTCAGGCCTGGCCTACACGATTCTGCGGCCAACCGTTATTTTCGGTACTGAAGACATTCTCATCAACAACGTTGCTTGGTTCGTCCGCCATTTTCCCATCTTTGCGATTCCAGGTGACGGCCGCTACCAGATTCGCCCAATTTATGTCGAGGACATGGCGCGCCTCATCGTTGACGCGGTCGAGCAAGGAGGGAATTCGGTTCTCGACGCCGTCGGCCCGGAGACCTACACGTTCGAGGAGTTGGTCAGGCTGATTTCCGATAAACTTGGCCGCCGCACTCGCGTAGTTCATGTACCAATGGCCGCAGCGTACGTTGCCACGCGCATCGCCGGCTGGTTCGTAGGCGACGTCATCCTCACCTGGGAAGAATACAAAGGACTGATGGCGGGTTTGCTTGCTCCCGAAGGGCCCGCCACCGGAGAGACTCGCCTGAGCCAATGGCTCGCCGCCAATCGAGAGCACGTCGGCAAGCAGTACGCGTCGGAAGTGGCGCGGCACTACGCCCGGTCAATCAGTCCTTACAGGAATGACGATGGAGGTTTTGCGCACGAGCCAGTGCGTGAGCGGTGACTCCACGTCAACTTGAGCCTTGAGCAAAGTATTTCTCCAGCGGCTCCCAGTAATTGCTCCGCCATCCTTCCGCGAGATGCTGGCCTTTGCCTTCCGGGAAGCCGGTATGGTCGAAAACAAGCTTCGTGCCGGAGCCTTTTTCGGTGAGTTCAAACCTGGCGATCGAGTATTGCCCCGGATCCCAGCCGCCGGCTCGCCAGGCTTGAACAATTCTTTCGTTGGGCACGAGTTCAACTTGCCTCCCGGTGACATACCCGCCAAACGCAGAAAAGGCGCCGCCCACCTCCGCGCTGATCTCCACGGGTGTGCTCCCGGGAGCCATGCCGGATTGCATGGCTGCGCTGAGCATGACCACCTTATTGAACTGCTTCGCGTCCGTCAGAGCTTCGTAAACTCGCTTCCGGCTAACCTTGAAGACGACTTCTTGATGAATAGCCTCGCAGGTATGAGAAATCTCGTCCGTGGTACCCGCCCAAGCTTTGGCGAGGCCCGCTGTCAGGCAGCCAAATGCACCCGCGCCGGCGATCAGCACTTGGCGGCGAGTCGCCGCGTTGGCCAGCGTTGACAGATTCTTTGCGTTGCGTATTTCTCCGTCCATTTATTCCCTCCGCGATCTAGACGTTGGCTGCAGCTGCGGAATGCCCGCAACGTCTGCATGGGAACACGAATTCAAAATATGTTCAAAGTAATATTTTGCTTGGCGTAAGGACGATCCCCGAGACATACTCGCCCTTCGATTGGACAAGGAGGATTCATGCCCTATCCCTCTGGACACCGCGCCAAGGTGAGGAGAAATATCATTGAGAGCGCGAGGAGACTATTCAACCGGTATGGGTTCGAGAATGTCTCCTCCAACAGATTATGGCGGGAGCGGGACTTACTTCCGGTGGGTTCTACAGTTATTTCAAGAGCAAGAGCGATCTCTATGCAGAAGTCTTGGGATGCTTCTTCACCGACCCTAATTGGAAAAGTTGCTGGGAGGGCGTGCATGTGGATTTGTCCTCCACCGACGTGGGACCTCAGGTCGTGCGAGCGTATCTTTCGCGGCAGCATTACGAAGACGTCGAGAACTCTTGCCCGATGGTGGCCCTACCGACCGACGTGGCGCGCAGCGGAGTCACCGCCAAGCGAGCCTTCGAGACCGTGTTCAAGGCGATGGTTAGCGTTTTGGAGCGCAGCTTGACGGATAAGAAAGGCCCGCGCCGCGTCAAGGCCCAGGCCATCGCCGCCATGTGCATTGGCGGAATGGTGGTGGCCCGGACCATGGTCGACCGCGGTCTCGCGGACGACTTGCGAGGCGGCTGTACCGCCATGGCCCTCAAGCTCGGCGGCTGGGACAGCAGGGCGAAATCCAGGCTGAGGGCAACGCCGTAGCTGATTGGAGGCGTCGCTGGAAACAAAGAGTCAGGCGAGCCTGAATGTGACTTCGATCGTCACGATGCAAGCCACCGGCTTTCCGTCGGAGCCTGTTGCCGGTGTAAATCGCCAGTTTTGGACTACCTCCGCGGCCTGTTGCTCGAGTCCGTGCCCGGGCCCTCTTAGTGCCGTAACCTTGTCTACTTGGCCTGTGGCGCTGACGATGACACTGAGTATGACTGATCCCTGCACCCTGGCCGCGCGCGCATCTTCACTATAAGAAGGGTTCGGACAATAAGTGCAGCGAGGCTGCGTAACTCCGCCTATGCCGGCACGCGCCACTCCTGGCGGGAGCGGGCCGGAAGAGTCGCCGGGGCTTCCTGGGCTTTGCGTTTGCTGGACGGTTTCTTTCAGCAGCTTGTAATCATCCGGAATGGCAAACAAGGAAGCGTCCGGCTCTTGTCTTACGAGTTCCGTGACGCGAACGGTCTGTTCGCCGTAGCGAGGATCGCTCCGCTTGGTCAGTAGATTGAGCCGAAGACTTTCCGAATACCAATATTCCGTGACTACGGTGAGCGGACGATCATTGCCAAGAGCGCCGGTAGGATAAGTTTGGCTGACCCGCACGCCTCGAACAGGAAGGCCTTCGATGGTGTCCGTGCCAATATTCTCACGCGTCGTTTCTGGTTTGGCGGGCGACGACTGCGGCGATGGAGCGGGGATCGGGCCGGGCGTGCCCATGGGCCATTGGCGGGCGATCTTGGTAATCAGGTACAGGTTTGTTCGCAGTCGAGTGGCGGGATCGTATAACTCGATACGTGTCAGCCGCGGTTCCGCGCCGGTGGTGAGGTCGATCCAGTTGCGCGCTTCGTTGCGCGTGCGTCCCTCAGCGTCGCGCGCATCAAGGTTGTAGGTTTTGTGGGTGATCAGCGTGCCGTTCTGGAGCTGGTTCACTGTTTCAAGTTCGACTTTGGCGGAGAAAGGCAGGCCGGGCACCGCGGGAATGTGTTCGCCATACATCCATTCCGCAACATGGCCGTCTCCCGGAGCGCCCGACTGGGCGGACACTGCCGCTGATGCTTGTGGCGTCTGCTGAGCTGGTTGCGAGGACTTCGTCTGAGAAAAACTGGACGCTGGAAGACAGAGCACGAGCGGGAGAAACGAAAGACGAAGGACAGAGCGCATTTGTAAAACTCCACAGAGGACAGAAACTCGTAAGCCATTATAACATCTGTTTGGAACTACTTAGCCCACCTGAAAGGATGTTGAGGCCTCCAACAATGAACGCGAAGGACTTTCGGAAGGTTGCACTGAGCCTGGAAGGCGCGGAGGAAGGTTCGCACATGGGCGCGGTGGACTTCCGGGTGGGCGGCAGGATATTTGCGACGCTGGCGGCCATAAAGCAGGGCTACGGCAACTTGATGCTGACGCCGGAGCAGCAAGCCTCGTTCGTGACGGACCTGCCCGAAGTGTTCCTTCCCGTCCATGGCGGATGGGGAAAAAACGGCGCAACGCATGTCCGGCTCGCCGTGGCAAGCGAGGATGTTCTGGAAGGCGCGCTGCGCACCGCCTGGAGACTGCGTCTAGACAAGAATGCGAAGTCTGACAAGAAGGGTAGCGTGAAAAAGGGGCTTGTAACTGGCAGCCAGAAAAACGAACGAAACGTAAAGAAGTGAAAGCTTGCGTCCCCCCTGTCCCAGAGGCCAGATAACCACTAGCTCTCAACACATCTAACCTGCGGATCATTTGTATAAGCTGACTTGGAGGACCGGAAGCAGGGCCCTCCAGACACATATGTCCACATCCAAGCGCGGTCTATTTGTCTTTGTAATCGTAGGCTTATTGTGTGCGTCCTACCTGTGGTTCTTCGGCGTAGCCACGATGTTTGCGCTGGAAGCGAGGTACGTTGGCTGGAAAATGCCCGTTGTGAAGAAGACTCCGGTCGAGCTTCCAGATCAGTCCATTGTGCAAGTCGCAGGCCGAAAACTCGCATATTTTGGATACGAGTTCGAGGTTCCTTGGGAAATTGACGAGGCAAAAAGCAAGCAAGTCGGAGGAATGCAACTCGTAGCATTTCGTTCGGGAAACACGCTACTCGTTTCACGAATCCCGGCAAAGGAATTTGTGAATGACTTTGTGTCGATGAGAAAGGCTGACCCTGACGGCCTGAGAGCTTTGTACGGTGAAGACGTTTTGCAATCGGATTACTCACTGAAGGAGCGGATTTTCGAGACAACGCCTCATAAGGTTGGGTTGCTCACACCAAGGAGCGAAGCTGCGGCAAGTGCAATGCTCCTGCTAATCAAAGGAATTATGATGCCAAGCGGAGGAGAATCCGGTATCTACCGAATTCGGACAGGAGACTTCAAAGGGTTTCAATTTGGTGACCCACGAAGCCGCCCCAGGTCATTCGACTTGGAGATCCATGATGAAGAGGGTGGATTCGGCTTCGTTTTCTTTCAACGGCAGAACGGCTCTGAGCCGCCAATCACTCAGGCGGAGATCAACTTCGTCATCCAGTCCTTGCGAAAATTAAGCAATCAACAGTAAAGACCGGGGATATGAGTTAACTCTCAGGATTCTGAGAGGATGTGCTTGTAGTAGGCCTCGTACACGGGGATGACGTCGTTGGCGCAGAATTTTTTCTTGGCATTCACGCGCGCGGTTTTGCCCATTTCGCGGCCGCGATCGGAGCGACACAGAATTTCAATGGCGTAGCGCGCAGCGGCTTGCACGTCGCCAGGTTCGACCAAATATCCATCCACGCCGTGCTCGACGACCTCCGGCATCCCTCCGGCGTTGGTGCCAATCACGGGAACTTCGCAAGCCATGGCTTCAAGCGCGGCCAGCCCAAACGATTCAAGCTGCGAAGGAAGCAGGAAAAGATCCGCCGCGGCAAGCTTTTCATAAACGGCATCTTGCTTGCCAAGAAAGAAAACGTCCTTCTGCAACTTCTTCTTGCGCACCAGGTATTCGGCGCCACCCCGGTCTGGTCCATCGCCGATGAGCACGAGCTTGGCAGGCAGTTTGGCCCGCACAAGCGCAAAGATTTCGACGGCATCCGTCAGGCGCTTTACGGGGCGAAAATTCGACAGGTGCATGAGAATCGGCTCGCCGTTCGGCGCCCACTGGCGTGCAAAGCCTTTGTCCGCCGCGCGGCTGTAAAGATCGCAGTTCACAAAGTTAGGAATGATTTCGATGGGCCGCTTGATGTCGAACTCTTTCAGCGTCTGCCCAAGCAAATAGCGCGAAATCGAAGTGACCCCGTCGCTTTGTTCGATGGAAAATTTCGTGATGGGCAGATAGCTGCGGTTGCTGCCAACGAGAGTAATGTCCGTCCCATGAAGCGTCGTAATAAAAGGCAACCGCCGCGGCGCGGCCATCGAGCGTGCCAGCAGAGCGCTGACCGAATGCGGAATCGCGTAATGTACGTGCAACAAATCGAGCGCTTCGGACTCGAACACTTCGAGCATTTTCGTCGCCAGCGCCAGCGTGTACGGCGGATGGTCGAAAAGCGGGTAGCTGACCACCTCGACTTCGTGAAATTTGATGCGATCGGCATTAGGATTCAGGCGAATCGGCGGCGCGTAGCTAATGAAATGAACGTCATGCCCGCGGGCGGCCAGCTCAATGCCAAGCTCTGTGGCCACGACGCCGGAACCGCCGTAAGTTGGGTAGCAGGTGATGCCGATGCGCATGGTCTGGTTTTGAGGCTCCGCCGCTTTTTTTGAGAACCGTTACAGTACATCAATTTGTTCTGGATGCGCTCGCAACGCCCGCCGCGGAAGAACCGCTTCAGCTTGCAGGCTCGCGAGCCGGAATGCTAGAGTCGCGCACCGGGTGGGACGACTCCCGATGGCGCCATTTTATTAAGGGCCCTTTTAAAGCGTCTTTAGTTGGAAACTTGTTAGACGCCCCGATTAGACGCCCTTGTTAGACGCACGAGTGGGGAAAATCGTGACACGACTCGCTGGCAAAGTAGCTCTAATCACTGGCGGCGGCACCGGCATAGGCCGGGCCATTGCGCTGGCATTTGCGCGCGAAGGCGCGAGCGTAGCCGTGGCGGGCCGTCGCCTGGAAAAAGTGAAGGAAGTCGCCGCAGAAATCGAGAAGCAAGGGGGCGCGGCGCTGCCATTGCAATGTGATGTGTCCCGCACAAAAGACCCCGAGCGCGCCATCAGCGAAACCGCCAAAAAATTCGGCAAATTCAACGTGCTGGTCAACAACGCCGGAACGCTAAGCGTCTCCACCGTGGATACCATCACCGAAGAGGACTGGGACCGCGTCATCACGGTAAATTTAAAAGGCCCGTTTCTGACGTCCCGCGCGGCCCTGAGAGAATTTCGCAAAAATGGCGGCGGCACGATTGTAAATATAGGTTCTATTCTAGGTCTCGTAGCGATGAAGGACCGCGCCGCCTATTGCGCCTCCAAAGGCGGCGTCACTATGCTCACGAAAGCCATGGCCCTCGATCACGCGCACGAAAATGTCCGCGTGAATTGTATTTGCCCGTCCATCGTTGAAACGGAATTAGTAAAAGGACTCTTCGACGACAGCGAACAAGGCAAAAGGCTAAAGCAGTCCCGTATGGGAACGATCCCCCTGGGACGCTTCGGCCAACCAGCCGACGTTGCCGATCTGGCCGTGTTTCTCGCCTCAGACGAATCCTCTTGGCTCACAGGCACGGCGATTCCGCTCGATGGAGGCCTGACCGCATTTTGAGGCCTCACCTCTCAGCCATGAAAACGAAGCCAAAACAATCCCGGCAGGCAACAAGCCCCCAAGAACCCGTGGACGCCCGCTGGGCAACCGAACTCGTCCGCGAGCGCATGAAGGAGAGCCAGGCGATCAATCATCTCGGCTTCGATGTGGAAAGAGTGGAGAAGGGCCGCGCGATTTTTCTACTCGATGTACGTGCCCACCACAAACAGATCCACGGCGTCGTCCATGGGGGAATCCTAGCAGCGCTTGCAGACACCACCGCGGCCATTGCTGCCTACACGGTGGTGCCGCGCGGAACAGAAATCGCTACCGTCGAGCTAAAGATCAACTACCTGGAGCCCGTCCCAGGTGGACGCATCAAAGCGGACGCACGGGTGCTGCGCGCTGGAAGGAATTTTGTCGTGTCCGAATGCGAGATCTGGAATGAGGATAAGTCGCTGGCCGCGAAGGCGCTGCTCACGTTTGGAGCAGTCGCCGGACACTCTATCGAGGAATAGAACTACTCTTCGCCGCCCTGCGCGGATTCCTCTCCATCCTTATGGACGTACTTGATCACGCGCTTGAAAATCAGCAGGTTCGGGCTGCCCTGGCGTGTCAACTTGATGCAATCGCGGTCATACCACTCGACCGTCCCGCGAAGCACTTCGCCGTCTTCCAGGACCACCGCCATCGGCGTGTGCGACTGCATCTGTTTGACCCAATAAAAGTTCTCAGCGTGTGTGGTCTCCGGCGGCGCGGGTTTTTTGCTGGGGACTGGACCATTGTGCGGCCCGTTATGGGGTGGGCGGGGCACGCTGGGCTCCTTCACGTCCGGAAATCCAGGACGAAACATCCGGCGATTCACCATGACTGCTCCTTTAGAACACCTCAGGGTTGGAGTGACTG
>DATEGP010000102.1:0-17939 GCA_035280045.1 Candidatus Acidiferrum sp. | reverse complement strand
GACGTTTTTGACACCCAGCGCGAAATCCAAGTGTGTGTCGGCTACAAATACAAAGGGAAGCTGCTGAAAGAAATGCCCGCGCTGGCGGAAGAATACGAACACGTCACGCCGGAATACAAGACGCTTCCGGGATGGAACAGTGCTACCTACGGCCTGAAAGACCATGCGAAGCTACCCAAGGCGGCACTGGACTACTTGCGGTTCATTTCGGATTTTCTGCAAGTGGAAATTGGGATGATTTCCACGGGACCGGAGCGCGACGCCACAATTGTGCCGGCGGGAACGCTGCTATCAAAGTGGCTGTAAATAGTAGTGACTGGTGATCGATGACTAGTAACTGGTGGTCTCCTGGCATAGGGCGCTCCGCATAATCTTCAATGCTCACCTACGAAGAAGCGCGCCGAAAAGTCATCGAACAGGTTGGAAAGATGCGCGGTCCGCGCGCAAGTGCAAGTGTGAGCGTTTGGGACGCCCTCGGCCTCGTGCTGGCCCAGGAAGTCAAAACGGACCGCGAGTATCCGCCGTTTAACCGGTCCACGCGGGACGGCTATGCCGTGCTTACGAGAGACGTTAAGCCGGGAACGCTGCTCAAGTGCGCTGGAGAAATCAAAGCAGGCGACACGGTTACGCAAGGGCTTGTATCCGGCACCTGCGTGCAGATTATGACCGGCGCAGCGGTTCCTGGAGGTGCTGACGCTGTTGTGATGATTGAATACACGCAACGCGAAGGCGAGCTCGTGCAATTCGAACGAACCGCGCAATCCGGGCAAAACATTGTTCCGCGAGGAAGTGAAGCGCGCGCCGGGCAAACCATCCTGAACCCAGGGATGCGCCTGGGATTCGCGGAACTTGCGCTCGCGGCTCAAGTCGGCGCGACCCAATTGCAGTGCGCAAAACGTCCCCGCGTCGCAATCCTATCGACTGGTGACGAAGTCGTTCTAATCGATGAACAGCCCGGCGCATTTCAAATTCGCAACAGCAATAGTGTTTCTCTGGCCGCTCAAGTTCGAATCGCCGGCGGCGAGCCAGTCGTGCTGGGAAATGCCGCGGACCGCGTGGAAGATTTAGGAGAAAAAATCGAGCGCGGATTGCAAGAGGACGCGCTGGTGCTCACCGGCGGCGTTTCCATGGGGAAGTACGATCTCGTCGAAAGCGTGCTGAAAGCTCTCGGCGCGGAGTTCTTCTTTGACGCCGTCGCAATTCGTCCCGGGAAGCCCGCGGTATTCGCGATCGGTAAAGGCAAGCCGGTGTTTGGATTGCCAGGGAATCCTGTCTCCACCATGGTGACGTTTCAGTTGTTCGTTGCGCCCGCAATCGATTTGCTAAGCGGCGCGGACGCACATCCGTTGCCACTGGTGGAAGCGCAGTCAGCGGAAGCCTTGAACGAAAGGCCTGGCCTCACCCACTTTTTGCCCGCGCGCATCGAATGGCACGGGGCAGAACCTCAAGTAAGCGCCTTGAAATGGCAAGGTTCGGGCGACATTGCGGCCCTCGCGGGAGCGAATTGCTTCTTAGTGGTTCCCGCAGAGCGAGAGAAAATCGCATCCGGCGAGCGTGTTTCGGTGGTATTGAGAAAGGACGTAATCTAGAGACTTACGAAGCAGATCCGTGGCCAAGCTCTCTCATTACGGCGCGAAGGGCGAAGTTCAAATGGTAGACGTGTCCGCCAAAGCCGTGACCACGCGTACTGCCAGCGCCCAAGGCTTCGTGAAAATGAAGCCCAACGTTGTGCAGGCGGTGCGCCGTCTCAAAAATCCCAAAGGCGACCCTCTGGAAGTGGCGCGAATCGCCGGAATCGCCGCTGCCAAGCGCACCGCCGAGTTGATACCTCTTTGTCATCCTCTCCCTCTCACGCACATTGATGTGACCGCACGCCTGTGTAAAAATGGCGTGGAAGTGCGATCCGCAGTGACTACGGCAGCACAAACGGGTGTGGAAATGGAAGCCCTTGTTGCCGTGGCCGCCGCAGCCCTCACGGTCTACGACATGTGTAAAGCCCTCGATAAAGGGATGGAAATCACGGACATCGTGCTCGTCGAAAAAACTGGCGGAAAGAGCGGCGACTTTCATCGCAAGCCGTCTCGGGAGAGGCGCGCGGGATGAGCACTTCGCACGGCAAATCGGCGGTCCGATTGCTGCTGGCGGACGACAACCCGCTGGTGCGCGACTTGATTGTTAAGGGCCTCGAAGCCTTCTGCGAAGTAGAAGTCTGCAAAGACGGCGCGGACGCCTTGCTCAAGGTGGTTGACTCGCCCCCGGACGTTATTCTTTCCGACTACAAAATGCCCGTGCTCGACGGCCGGCAGCTCTTCGAAAAGCTGCGTGCCCGCGACTCCACGCGCCACATCCCGTTTTTGTTCATGGCCAGCCGATCAGACATTGAAGAACGCCTGAGACCGTTGGTAGACGGCGTCGAGGACTTCATCACCAAGCCTTTCCTGGTCAAAGACCTGGTTCGCATAGCGAAAAAGGTGATCGACCGCCTGCACCTCGAGAAGCTCCAGAAGACCGCCTCGCGTCCCGGCGTCATTCAGGGCCGCCTCGAAGAAATGAGCATGATTGACCTGATGCAGTCGCTTGAGATGGGGCAAAAATCCTGCCGCCTCGTTGTGCGAAACAACGGCGTCCAAGGTGAGCTCTATTTCACGGGAGGGCAGTGCCACGACGCCAAGGTGGGCAAGGTGGAAGGTGATGACGCCGTTTACAAAGTCTTGCTATGGGCCGCGGGAGATTTTGAGATTGACTTCAACGCCGCCAACGCTTCGAAGCGGACGACCACAACCAAAAACACCACGGGCCTGCTCATGGAAGCGATGCGCCTGATGGACGAAGCCAGTCGCGACCAAGACCCGGTTGCGACGCAGTAATTGGTACATGACCTTCATTTGTTGTTCTTGGCTTTTTGCGTTAATGAGAGTACTGGCCTAAACCGGCAACTGAATCTGAAACTCAAGAACGAACAACTGAAAACTAAGAACTGAAAACTGATGACTCCCTCATGCGCGTAGCCGTTCTCACCATCAGCGATAGCGTGGCCAAAGGCGAAAGCGAAGACCGCTCGGGCCCGGCGATAGTAGCTGCTTGCCGCGGATTAGGCTGGGAAGTTACGGCGACGCTGCGGATTTCAGATGATTCCGCCGGAATTCGCGAGCAACTGCGCGAACTTGCAGACTCCGGGCGCGTGGATGTCTTGCTGACCACCGGCGGAACAGGTATCGGTCCGCGCGACAATACTCCTGAAGCGACTCAGGCTATTGCCGACCGGATTGTGCCCGGCCTTTCCGAAGAGATGCGGCGCAAAGGGCTGGAGCATACGCCGACAGCGGTCCTTTCGCGGGGAACGACTGCGGTAAGACACAAGACTCTCATCGTCAATTTGCCGGGCAGTCCCAAAGGCGCGGCCGAATCCCTCGATGCCATTGCGCACCTGCTGCCTCACGCCGTAAAGGTTCTCCACGGCGCCCGCCACGATTAATTTAATTTCTCAGGAACAACCGGAAGAACAACTTGGGATGGATGCTCTTTGTCATGAAGGATCCGAATTCTGCAAGCGGCCATTTGTTTCGTGGTCGCTTCGGGCGCGCCGGTTTGCGAGTTTCGAGAAAAGTGCGGAAAAAATGCGCCGGACAATTGGACGCGAATGCGATGTCCGGCGAGAAAACTATTGCTGGTGAGTAAGCGGTCGAGTTTGAGACGGATGATTTCGCCGCCCTTGAGGTATTCGGGCTGAACAGATTCGTCGCGGTAGCTGGCGCGTAGAACGTCGAGACCTGGGCTCATCAAATTGAATGCAGTTCCATCAGGCGCAACGTCAAGGAGACGCGCCCACAGATCAAAGTCGCGGCAATCTTGCGAAGTATAGATTTCCGCGCGGATCGGTCCTGTGACCTCCAAGTCCGCCGTGAGCGGTTCGGTGTCAAAAACCAGGGTGTCGCTACGTCGCGCCAACAAGCGATAGTCATGTGCACCATAAGTGGCGTAAGGATCGGTAAGAGGCCTGGCCGGGTCTGAAAGGAAACTGGAATCGGGGGAAGAATCATTCGCACCGGAGCGCACAAGACTTCCTGTCCTGTCCTCTGCTGACTTGGAAGCCAGATAGAACGATTCGGAACGCGCGCGCTTCAAAGGCCACGCCTCCTCGTCGCGCCAAACATTTTTTCCCATGACAAAAATGCGCACGCGGCTGTCGCGCTCAGCCCCGTTGTCCAATCCTCGAACGTAATGATCCATCCAGCGAAGGATGAGTTCGTCATAATCGATTGCTGCCGAAGGCCCGAATTCGCGTTCTCCGGAGCGCGATGCCTCCTGGCCACCATGCGTCCAAGGGCCAATGACGGTACGCGTGCGCGGATCTTCGTCAGTTCGGCGGGCAGCGAGGAGGCCGTTGAAGTTTGTCGTGGCGCCGTCAGGCCCGTAGGCCTCGTCGTACCAACCCGAAAGGTTCAGCACCGCAGCGTGGACGCGGTCATATTTGTTTCGCAGCTCCGCCCAATCCCACCATGGATCGGCGGGGGGATGCGAAAGCCACTCGTAGTAAAACGGCGAAATCTCCTTCAAGTCAGGAAGGGCGCGCAGAGGAAGAAACCCCTGCAATCGCTGATGTTCCTTCTCCCAGGCGGCAGCCGCTTCTTTGCGAGTTCTGAGGCCGGGAACGTCTTTCCTTCGGCGAAGGTCTGGCGCGATATTGAACCAGATCCAATCCAACCACGAACCGTCAAACACGCCGCCGGAATAGAAAAAGTTGCGCGGCGTGGAAAAAGTCATCGCCGGAACCATAGCCTTTAGGTGAGGAGGGTTCTCGACCGCCGCCAGCCATTGGACCGCGCCCGGGTACGAAAGACCGAAGGTTCCTACATTTCCGTCGGACCATGGCTGTTTCGCAGCCCACTCGATCGTGTCGTAGCCGTCGTGGCCTTCGTTCCGGTAGGCATCGAATTCGCCGTCGGAAGCATAGCGCCCGCGCACATCCTGAGCCACCACCGCGAAACCTCTTGCCACGGCCTTTTCGAATGTTTTGTATTCATGAAGGGCAGGTTCTTTGTTGTACGGCGTCCGGTAGACGAGCGTCGGAAAGCGGCCGGAGGCAGCGGGAAGCAAAACATCCGAACGGAGGACAACGCCGTCGCGCATCGGAACTGCAACGTCTTTCGTTATGACGTACGGCTGAATCTTGGTGGGTGAAGGCGTTTGAGAGAAGAAGGGAATCGCGCCGCTTAGCGAGAGCGCAAACAAGAAACAAGTCAAATACCGGATCGTGGGGCGAAAATCTCTAAGCGCAGAGAGCATCAGGGGCAGCATTGTACTCGAATATGCGAAGAAACTGTGGTTGACGAACACGTGCTGGTCGTCAAGAATGTTTTTACCATGCCGCAAAAACTGGTGGACAAGAAACTGGCTGTTTTAGGGGTCGGCAAGCTCGGCGGCATCTTGCTGCGCGCGTATCTCAAGCAGGAGCTTTTTTCGCCCAAGCGCGTGACGGCCACAGTGGCGCACGCGGAGAAAGCTACTGCGCTTTCCAAAGAGCTTGGTGTTGCGGTGAAGACCGAGAACCGCAAGGCCGTGCAGAGCGCGGACATCGTGTTGCTGTGCGTCAAACCAAAAGTCGTGGGAGAGGTCTTGAAAGAGATTGCGCCGGAACTGAACGAAAAGACGCTGTTGATTTCCGTGGCGGCTTCCGTGCCCACGAGCTACATCGAACAAAACCTCAGCAAAAAGGTCCCCGTCGTCCGCGTCATGCCAAATACGCCTTCCGCCGTGGGGTGCGGCATGACCGGCATTTGTCGCGGGGCTCACGCCAGTGCGGAACACCTGGAAACCGCGCGCTCAATGTTCAATGCTGTGGGACGTACCGTGGTGGTTGATGAGAAAAACATGGACGCGGTGACCGGACTTTCCGCAAGCGGTCCCGCGTTTGCCTACATCATCCTTGAATCTCTGGCGGAAGCCGGCGTCAAAGTCGGCCTACCTCGCGACGTTGCGACATTGCTGGCGGCTCAAACCATGAAAGGCGCCGCAAGCGTTGTGCTCGAAACGGGCGATCACCCTGCGCTCTTGAAAGACGCCGTGACCACGCCGGCTGGCTGCACCATTGATGGAATCCTCGAACTCGAAGAGGGCAAGCTGCGCGTCACTCTGATCAAGGCCGTCGTGAAAGCCACGAGCCGCGCCGGCGAATTGCTCTTCGAAAAATGAGTTCAAAGCAATCGTGGTTCTTTGATCCCTTGAACTTTTGAACTTTTCGACCCCTGAACTTCTTACACTCGCCACTTCTCTTCAGGAGTGATAGGATGCTGCGCGTGGAGGGGTGGTGCCCAAAGCATATCTTCCTGTGCTGATTTATGCCGCTCTCGTTGCGGCATTTCCTGCGGTGACGCTGGTCTTCGCCAAGTTAATCCGGCCGGCATCCACGTCATACGGCGCAAAACTGAAACCGTATGAATGCGGAGTCCCCTCTGAAGGCCACTCCCGCGGGCGATACTCTGTGCGGTTTTACATTATCGCTATGCTTTTCGTGGTGTTTGATGTGGAGACCATGTTCTTGATTCCTTGGGCGATTCTGTACCGCGGATGGGTGATGGCGCACATGGGCCTGTTTGCGCTCGTTTCGATGTTCGTGTTCCTCGGAATTCTGCTTATTGGATACGTTTGGCTGTATAAAAAGGGCGCGTTGGAGTGGGCTTGATCGCTACTATTGTCAGAGACCAGCGCTTTCGATTTGCTTTCCAAGTTCTTGTGATTTGACTAGGTTTTTGCCGTGTGTTAGAAACGCGGGCGATTGAAGTTTGAAATCAGAGTTTTCGTTCGAGCGACTGGTTTGCCAAGGTCTGTGCGTCCTGGTCGCAAGGAACATGGACCGATCCCGCATTGCACAGGGTTTATGGCCGACGAACCTAAGGAAAAGCAGCCTTCTCCCGTGCCCGCGGGCGACAAGCCCGCGAGCGGTCCCGCAGCTACTCCTCCTGCTAAACCCGCAGCCGCGGCGCCGCCAGCCGCAACTCCTCCAAAACCTGCCGCGCCCGTGCCTCCAAAGCCTCCCGTGCAGTTGCAGACGCCGCTCAATAATGAGTTAGTCGGCCGCGTTCGCGCAAAATTCGGAACAGCTCTCGTCGAAGCCATCGAAGACCGTAAGCAGGCGATTCTCATCGTCGAATGTGGAAAGCTGGGTGAAGTTGCCCAGTATTTGCGCGATGAAGAGAAATTCGACCTGCTTTCCGACTTAACCGCGGTGGATTGGCCGAAGCGCGAGAAGCGCTTCGACGTCGTCCTCAACCTTTATTCTTTTGCGAAGAACGAGCGGCTACGCGTGAAAGCGCGTGCGGGAGATGGCGAAGAAGTCCCGAGCGTCGCTGGAGTCTGGCCCACCGCCAATTGGCTCGAACGCGAAGCTTTCGATATGTACGGAATCGTCTTCGCTGGACATCCGGATTTGCGGCGCATCCTTTTGCCCGACGAGTGGCAAGGCTATCCGCTGCGCAAGGACTACGACATCATCGAGCAGGACACCACTTGGGTGAAAGACAACCTGGGCATCGAAAGCGGTCAATGATGAGCGGTGAATAACAAGTATGGCCACGGACACTACAACCGACGCCCGCGATAAGCAGCAAACGCTGCTTGGCGCGGACGAGCTCGTCCTCAACATGGGGCCGCAGCATCCCTCCACCCACGGCGTGCTGCGCGTGAAGCTCAAGCTCGATGGCGAACGCGTCATTGGCTCCGAATGCATGATCGGGTATCTGCACCGCGGAGTGGAGAAGATCGCCGAACACCGCTCGTATCAACAGTTCGCGCCCTATGTTGACCGCATGGATTACGTCGCCGCGGTCAGCAACGGCCTGGGCTATTGCGAAGCCATCGAGAAACTGTTGATGGTGGAGGCGCCGCCTCGCGCGAGAGTCATTCGAACGATCCTGACCGAGCTTCAGCGCATCGCCAGCCATCTTCTTTGGCTCGGGACGCACGCCCTGGATATCGGCGCCCTTACACCGCTTTTCTATTGCTTCCGCGAACGCGAAGAGATTCTCAAAATTTTCGAGAAATATTGCGGCGCACGCCTGACGACCCACGCATTTCGCATCGGCGGGCTCCAATACGAAGCCTACGACACACTGGAAAAAGACGTCGAGCGCTTTTGCAAGGCGTTCGATTCCCGAATCAAGGATTATGAGGACCTTCTGACGCAGAACCGCATCTGGCTCGGCCGCACCAAAGGCATTGGAATTCTGAAGGCGGAAGACGCGATTGCCATCGGCGCCACCGGCCCCGTGCTTCGCGCAAGCGGCGTGAAGTGGGACATTCGCAAAGCGATGCCCTACGCCGCTTACGATCAATACAAATTTGAGATTCCTACTGGCACGGCAGGCGACACTTATGATCGGTACATGGTGCGCATGGAAGAGATGCTGCAGTCGCGCCTGATTTGCCTGCAGGCCATAGAAAACATTCCCAGCGGGCCGATTCTCGCGAAGGTCGGCAAAGTTCTGAAGCCGCCGCCGGGCGAAGTTTATCATGCGATTGAAGCGCCAAAGGGTGAACTGGGCTATTACGTCATCAGCGACGGAACGGTACAGCCGTATCGCGTGCGCATTCGGCCGCCGTCGTTTGTGAATCTGCAGGCGTTTGACCAGATGGCGCGAGGTCATTTAGTGGCCGACGTGGTGGCCATCATTGGCACGCTCGACATCGTTCTCGGCGAAGTGGACCGATAGTGGTTGGGTGAGCTCGAAAACAGTCTGAACTCCGGGGTGACAGGTCACAGATGCAAGCAGTTATGCAAGCCACGATGGATTTCGTGAAGCAATACTGGGTGCCGCTTGTCTGCAGCCTGGCCGTTGTCGCAGTGCTTCCCCTCGCGGCCGGTTACATCGTTCTCGTCGAGCGCAAAATAATGGCCGACATGCAGGCGCGCCTCGGCCCGATGCGCGTGGGTCCGCACGGCTTGCTGCAACCGATCGCGGACGCCGTGAAACTCCTCATCAAGGAAGACATTATTCCGGAAGAAGCCGATAAGCTGGTCTTCTGGCTCGCGCCGGTTTTGTCCGTCGCGGCAGCATTGCTAGCGATAGCCGGGCTCGCGATTGGTCCGGCGTTCCAAATCGCGAAAGACATCAACATCGGAATTCTCTTCGTGGTCGGTGTCAGCGCCCTGGGAATTTTCGGCATCGTGCTAGGTGGCTGGGCCTCCAACAGCCATTACTCGCTGATCGGTGCGCTCCGCAGCTCCGCGCAACTCGTAAGCTACGAAACCGCAGCCGGTATGGCTTTGGTATGTGGCCTTCTCTTCGCAGGCTCTTTGAACATCACTTCGATCGTGAAGGCTCAGTACGATCAGGGCGTTTGGTTCGGTTTGCTCGCGCCGGTAGCATTTTTCACGTATTTGGTCGCTTCGATTGCCGAAACAAACCGCGCGCCCTTTGATTTGCCAGAAGCAGAGTCCGAACTCGTAGCCGGTTACATGACCGAATTCAGCGGCTTCCGCTGGTCGCTCTACTTTCTCGCGGAATACACCAACATGATCGTCGTGGCCTCCGTCGCAACCACTCTTTTCCTTGGCGGCTGGCTGCGGCCTTTCCCGCGCACGACCTGGCTCAATTTCCTTGATTTCCTCCCACCGCTCGCGATGGTCGGCGTTGGCGCCTATTGCCTAATGCGCACACCCAAACAGCCCGCGCGCGTCCAGCAATTGTTCATGCTCGCCGTAGCCGGTTTGTGCTTTGCTGTCGCCCTGGTCCTGGCCGCACCGCTGCTCGTGCCCCTTTTCAAACCATCTTTGGCGGCAGCTGTGAAACCGTTCCACGAAGGGATTCTTGGCGGCTTTTGGTTCATCTTCAAAGTAAGCGCCTACATTTATTTCTTCATGTGGCTTCGCTTTACGCTCCCGCGCTACCGCTTCGACCAGTTGATGCGTCTCGGCTGGCATTTCCTGATTCCGCTGTCCATTATCAACGTTCTTGTAATTGGCATCGCGATGATTGCCGGGCAGTATTTCAACTTAACCGGCTGGACGCTGCTTTTGACCACCATCCCCGCGTCCATCATCGCGCTGATTATTGCGCTATTCATTTTGGCAACGGAGCAAAAGAGCGATCCGCAGAAGGCCAGCGGCGCCGCGCCGGATTCCTATGCTTGATCAGATCATCTTTTACACATTCGCTGCCATCGCGGTCATCAGCGCGATCCTGACCGTCACGCGCCGCAACGTCGTGCACAGCGCGATCTTTCTGATTACCGCCCTCCTCGCGACCGCTGGAATCTTCCTCCAGCTCCGCGCCGAGTTTCTCTTCATCGTGCAAATCATTCTTTACGTCGGCGGCATCATGGTGCTGTTCGTTTTCGTCATCATGCTGGTGAATCTGGATGAAGCTGTGCGTCAAATGCGGTTTGCGCGGCAAAAATGGGTGGCCCTGCTCATCTCCCTCGCGCTCGCGGCGCAAGTGGGTCTGATGCTCTGGTCCACCGGCAAAATGCCCGGTCAGGGAGTTCCCGTCCTTGCCGCTGCCCCCGTGGACAAGCTGCCACCCAATTCTGAAGCCGTGGCCCAGAGTCTTTTCGAGACGTATCTTTTGCCGTTCGAGATCGCTTCCGTTTTGTTGCTTGTAGCCATGATCGGTGCAGTCGTCATGGCCAAGAAGAGGACTTGAGGAACCATGCTTCCGATCGGACATTATCTCTTTCTCGGGCTCGCGCTCTTCATCATCGGCGTAATCGGCGTGGTCACGCGCCGCAACGTTATCGTCATTTTGATGTCCATCGAACTCATTTTAAACGCGGTGAATATCAATCTCGTGGCCTTTTCCCGTCTATACGGCGACGTGGCAGGCCAGGTTTTCGCCCTTTTCATCATTGCGGATGCCGCCGCCGAAGCCGCGGTCGGACTCGGCATCATCATCGCTTTCTTCCGCAATCGCGAAACGGTTCTAGAAGACGAAATGGATTTGCTGAAGTGGTAGCAAGCATGCACAACGAAACCGAAATGACTTCGCAAAGAAACGCGCGCGCATGACGCCGACGGGATACTTCCTCGAGCATCTGTGGCTCATCCCACTCTTTCCGCTGGTAACGGCGGCGCTCATGCTTTTCTTCGGCCGCCGGCTTCCGAACGCCGTCGTCAGCATCCTTTGTGTAGGCAGCGTAGGATTGTCGTTCATCTTCGCTCTCGGCGCAGTCACCCAATTAATCTCAGCCGATCCCGAATACCGCGTTGCCCAGCACATCCTTTTCGAATGGCTAACTCCCGGCGCTATGAGTCTCACCGGCGGCGCTATAGTTCCTTTCACCGCCGACTGGGGCTATCTCCTCGATCCGCTTTCTTCCGTAATGGTCCTAGTTGTCACCGGTGTCGGTTTCCTCATCCACATCTATTCCATCGGCTACATGGGCCACGAAGGCGGCTACTACCGCTTCTTCGGTTACATGAACCTCTTCATGTTCTCCATGCTCACGCTGGTCCTCGCAAACAACATGCTCCTCATGTTTGTGGGTTGGGAAGGCGTGGGCCTCTGCAGCTACTTGCTGATCGGATTTTATTTCTTGAAAAAGTCCGCCTCCGACGCCGGCAAAAAAGCTTTCATCGTCAACCGCATTGGTGACGCGGCCTTCATTCTTGGCATTTTGCTCACAGCGGTAAATTTCGGCACGATTCGCTTCACTTCCGCTGGGTTGTCAAATGTCGCGGCGGATTCCGGAATCAGGCAGGTTCTGGAGGCTCTCAGTCCACATGCGCTGCCAGCAGCCGTTCCACTTTTCACGACGATTGCGCTCCTGCTCTTCGTCGGCGCCTGCGGAAAATCCGCGCAAATTCCTCTCTATGTCTGGCTCCCCGATGCCATGGAAGGCCCCACGCCCGTCAGCGCGCTGATCCACGCCGCTACCATGGTTACCGCCGGCGTCTACATGGTCGTTCGCATGAACGCAATTTACGTTAACGCCCCCGCAGCTTTGATCGTCGTCGCCGTGGTCGGCGTCGTCACTGCAATCTTCGCCGCCTCCATGGCGCTGGTGCAGAACGACATTAAGAAAGTTCTCGCCTACTCCACCATCAGCCAGCTTGGCTACATGTTTCTCGCTCTTGGAGCAGGCGCTTTCGCGGCAGGAATTTTCCATCTGATGACCCACGCCTTCTTCAAAGCGCTTTTGTTCCTCGGCGCAGGCAGCGTAATTCACGCCATGTCCGGCGAGCAGGACATCCGAAAGATGGGCGGCCTTTGGAGCAAGATCCCCGTTACAGCCTGGACCTTTCTCTTGGCCACGCTGGCCATTGCGGGAATGCCTCCCTTCGCAGGGTTCTTCAGCAAGGATGAAATCCTCGGCCGCGCCTTCGAGCGCCACTGGGCGTTGTGGGCCGTCGGGTTTATCACCGCAGGGATGACCGCCTTTTACATGTTCCGGCTAGCTTATGTGACTTTCTCAGGCTATTCGCGCGCCGACGAACATGCCCAACGCCACATTCATGAATCGCCGCACTCGATGACCATCCCGCTTATGATTCTTGCCTTGCTTTCCGTAATCGGCGGATGGATGGGCAGCACGCGGTTCAGCAAGTTTCTCGAACCAGTCATGTCCAAGGCCGGAGTGTCCACAGAGCCCGCAACAATAGCCGAGCCATGGTCAGCCACTGAGCTCCTTTTGATGTTTGCGTCCGTCGCAGTCGCTTTTGTGGGTCTTTGGCTTGCTTATGAGTTCTACCGCACCAGGCGCTTTGCCCCTGAATTGATCGCTCGAAGAATGAGCGGCTTCTACCGAGTGCTTGTCCACAAGTATTACGTGGATGAAATATACGACGCCCTGTTCGTCGACCGCACCAAAGACCTAGGCACGGCTCTCGGCCAGTTCGACGCCAAGGTCATCGACGGCGTCGGCGTGGACGGCGCCGGCTGGCTCGCCCGCTTCACCTCAACGCTTTCCATGTGGTGGGACAAGTGGATCATCGATGGACTGCTCAACTTCGGCGCCAAGCTGACGCAGCTCCTCAGCTTCCCCGTCCGCTTCCTGCAAACGGGCACGTTTTCCAGTTATGCGCTGTTGATTCTGGTGGGACTGGCGATTCTTTTGGCGTATTACGAACAACACCTCCACGTAGTGCTGCGCGGAGCGCGCTGAGAGGCGGAGCATGGACTTTTTCACAAATCACATCTTGAGCGTAGTTCTCTTCACGCCGCTCGTGGGCGCGATTCTCATGTTGTTTATTCCGCGCGAAGCGGAGACGGCGCACAAGATCGCTGCCAACATTTTCGGCGTGCTCGGCTTCCTCGTTTCCATTCCGCTGGTTCGCTGGTGGAATCCTGGCGCAAGCAGATTCACCTTTGAAGAAAATGTTCAATGGATTCCTTTCATCGGAGCCCGCTACCACCTCGGCATCGATGGCATCAGCCTGCTGCTGGTCATGCTCACCACGTTCCTCGGTCTAATCGCCATTCTCTCTTCCTGGAGCGCCATCCACACGCGCACCAAGGAATACTACATCCTCCTTCTGCTCCTGCAGACCGGCATGATCGGCGTCTTCGTCTCCCTCGACTTCTTCCTCTTTTACGTTTTCTGGGAAGTGATGCTCGTTCCCATGTACTTCCTCATTGGCGTTTGGGGAAGCGACCGCCGTCTCTATGCCGCCATCAAATTCTTTCTGTACACGTTAGCCGGCTCCGTGGTCATGCTGCTGGCGATTCTGGCCTTGTATTTCTACTCGCCTATACCTCAGGGAGAGACGACCCATACGTTCTCAATTCCTTACTTGCTTGAAGCTGTTCAGCACTTTTCTGATCCGTTCAAAGTCTGGCTCTTCTGGGGCTTCTTCTTCGCCTTCGCCATCAAAGTCCCGATGTTCCCGTTCCACACCTGGCTCCCCGATGCGCACACCGAAGCGCCCACGGCAGGCTCCGTCATTCTGGCCGGTGTGTTGTTGAAAATGGGAACCTACGGTTTTATCCGCTTCTCGCTGCCGCTGCTCCCCAGTGAAGGCCCGCTGCGCTCCAACATCATCAGGATTGTCATCGTCCTTTCCCTGATCGGCATCGTCTACGGCGCGCTCGTCTGTCTCATGCAGAAAGACATGAAAAAGCTCATCGCCTACAGTTCGGTCAGCCACCTCGCTTTCTGCACGCTTGGAATTTTCGCGCTCACGCCCAACGGCCTTGCCGGCAGCGTTCTTCAGCAGATTAACCACGGCATCTCCACCGGCGCGCTCTTCTTGATCGTCGGCGTGCTTTACGAGCGCCGTCACACGCGCTTGATTTCTGAGTTTGGCGGCCTCGCCACGCCCATGCCAAATTTCGCCGCGGTCTATCTCATCGTCAGCCTAAGCTCGCTCGGGATGCCGCTCCTGAATGGCTTCATCGGCGAATTCACGATTCTTCAGGGCGCGTTTCAAGTCAACAAATACTGGGCGGCCTGGGGCACCCTCGGCGTGATTCTCGGCGCAGCCTACTTGCTCTGGCTCTACCAGCGCGTGATGTTCGGTTCCGTCACCAACCCCGCGAACGAGCATTTGCCCGATCTGAATCTCCGCGAGATGGCCACGCTCCTTCCGCTTGTGGCTCTCGCATTTTGGATCGGCATCTATCCCAAGCCGTTCTTCGCGCTCATCGAAAAGCCCGTCGATACCATCGTCCGGCAAGTGAATCCCAACTTTTATCAGATGGAGAGGGGCGAGCGGGTCCGGGAAAAATTGCCGCCCGCGTCAACTCCTGCCGCTGTGGCGGAGGCAAAGTAAGCCCGAACGCCTATGCACATTCCTTTCCTCAGCGCGCTTATGGAATACCTCAGTGGAGATGGCCGTCTCATTCTCCCTGAAATCCAGCTCACACTATTCGGCCTCGGTATTCTGCTGATTGATTTCACTCTCGGCATCAAAGAAAGATACTTCAACGCCGGCATTGCTCTCCTCGGAACGGCTTTCAGCGCCTACAGCGTTTGGAAACTACGACTTCCCGTCGCCGCCAATGGCCCGCAGCTTGGTTTCCACGAGTCCACAATCGTGGATCCCTTTTTTCTATTCTTCGCCGCGCTTTTCCTTGCTGCCACCGCGCTCGTCATTCTGCTTTCCGTGAAATACCTCGAAATCGAACAAGAACAGGAAGGCGAATACTACGCGCTCCTGCTCTTCGCCTGTGTCGGCATGATGTTCATGGCTTCGGGCTACGACCTCATCGTCATGTTCCTCGGCCTCGAAACCATGGCCCTCAGCTTCTACGTCCTCACCGGCTTCCTGCGCCGCGAGAAGCGCTCCAACGAAGCCTCCCTGAAGTACGTTCTTCTCGGTGCCTTCAGCTCCGGCATCCTGGCTTACGGTTTTTCGATTCTCTACGGCCTCAGCGCCTCAACGAACGTCGACGCTATCAGCGTGGCGTTGGGTCGCCGCGATGCGTTCGTGAACTCGATCTTGCGTAATCCGCAGCCGGCTACAGCGCAATTCGATCCCTTTCTGCTCCAGTTACTGCCAGTCCTGGCGTTTGTCCTGGTTGCCGTGGGAATGTTCTTCAAAGTTGCGGCCGTGCCGTTCCATCAGTGGGCGCCGGACGTTTACGAGGGCGCGCCCACACCGGTCACGATTTTCGTCAGCGTCGCGTCCAAGACCGCCAGTTTTGCTCTGCTTCTCAGGTTGTTTCTCGTAGTGTTTGGAGCCACGCAGGTCAACTGGATGTACCTTGTTGCAGGTATCGCCATCGCCTCGCTCACCTGGGGCAACCTCGCCGCGCTGACGCAAACCAACGTTAAGCGCCTGCTCGCTTACTCTTCCATTTCGCACGTCGGCTACATTCTGCTGGCGCTCGTGGCCTGGGACCCCAAAACACAAACCTTATTGGATACCGCGAAAACCGGGATTGCGTTCTATCTGTTTGCGTACATTTTCATGACTGCCGGTGCTTTTGCAGTCCTCATCGTCCTACGCCAGAAAGGTCTCATCGGGGAAGAGCTTGAAGATCTGAACGGCCTCTATCAGCGCAGCCCCGCCGCCGCCGTCCTGCTCCTCATCTTCATGCTTTCGCTCGCCGGAATTCCTCCCACTGCCGGTTTTATGGGCAAGTACTTCATCTTCCTTTCGCTCATCGAAACGCATCACCCTGTGCTCGCGATTTTCGCCGTCCTCTACATCGTTCCCGCGCTTTACTACTACTTCCGCATCGTCGTCCACGCCTGGCTCAAAGCCCCCGGTGAAGCTCCGCGTCCCGTCATGAGCAGCGCGCAAGCCATCGCCCTGGGCGTCGCCGTGTTTGTCACCCTCGCCGCCGGGTTGTATCCTGAGCCGTTCACCCGTCTCGCTCAATATGCCTTCGGACGATAAACCCGGCGAAGATCCATCCACTGGGCCTGCGAGGAGCCGCAAGGACATCACCTCCAACTCGGCGATGGCGCTGGCGTTTGAGTTGCCTTTTACTCTCGTTGGCCCGGTTGTCGTGGGAGCCGCCATTGGCTATTTCCTCGATCATCGCTTGCACACCAGGCCCTGGCTCACGCTGATCCTCGGCGCGATAGGATTCTTCGCCGGCGTCCGCGAAGTCCTCCGCCGTCTCCCCGCCGGCGATGGAAACAATTAAGCTGCCCAAAATGTTGCGCCGCGCACATTTGGGAGTGCGGCGGCTTGCCGCCGCTTTTCTTCCTGCCACGGTCTTCCCACGGTGCGAGGTTCAATAGCGTGGCCAACTCAGTCCCCGGCGCCCAAACCGAACGCCGCATCAGCTGGCTCACTCTGGGTTTCGGTTTTTCAGCCGCCGTCATCGCCGCTGCCCTCCGCCACAACCTCTGGGCGGCGGGCTTGGCCATCGGCGCGGTCCTCGGCTGGCTCAACTTCCGATGGCTGAGGCGCGCCTTGGACGCCCTGGTCGTTGCTTCTACTGCTCAGGAGGGCCGGGAAAAGCCGAAAGTGCCCGTGACTACTTACCTCGCCGCCCTCTTCCGCTACGGGTTGCTGGGCCTCATCGTCTATGCTATTTTTATCCTTCTACACGTTCCCCTTGGCAGCATGATTTTGGGTTTCTGCGCCTTAGCAGCGGCGGCGATCGTGGCGAGTGTGTGGGAAATTCTGTATCCGGCGGACTGACGAATGGCTGAACACGTTACCTGGCTGACGCAATTCGTGAATCACTACCTGGGGCATTACGCTGCCGCTCTTCTTGCCTCTCTGCGCATCCAGCCGAGCAATCCCGAGTTGCCTATCCCCGACCACGTGGTCATGGCTGTCGTCGTCGTCATTCTCGGGACGATTCTTGCCCTCATTCTGCGCTCGCGCCTCTCCGTCGAGAAGCCTGGGGCCATGCAGCAGGTTGCCGAGATGCTGCTCACCAACCCCATGGGCTTCGGCATTAAGGATCTGCTGGAGGAAAACGTTCATCACGCCGCCCAACTCATTCCCTTTGTCGGAACCATTTCTGTGTTTGTTCTCCTCGGCAATCTCATGGGTGCGTTTCCTGGCAGCTTTTTGCAAGCGCCGACTGGCGATCCCACCGTTCCGCTGGGTTGCGCCGTTCTCACCTTCATCTATTTCAACTGGCAGGGAATCCGCCGCCATGGCTTGGGCAATTACTTGTTGACCTTTGCGGGCTCGCCGAAAGACATAGGTTCTTGGATCTTGGCCATCCTCCTGTTTCCCGTCGAAATCGTCAGCACCACCGCCCGCATCCTCTCGCTCACCGTTCGTCTCTGGGCCAACATGTTCGCCAGCGACCTCATTTATGTGATTTTCCTGACCCTGCTTGCTGGAGGCGCCAGCTTTGGCTGGAGCAAGACCCCCGTGCTGGGCGTCATTCTCGCCATTTTCCCAGCCACCATCCCCGTGGCCTTCATCGGCCTGCACATTTTTGTGTCCGTCATCCAGGCCTACGTCTTTACCGTTCTTCCTTCCGTCTACCTGGGCCTGGCCACGGCGGAAGAACACTGACTTGGGCTCGTTCGCTTTGCTTCGGTGAAGGTTTAAATGTAGCGCTGGGCTTTCGCGGTGTTTGCGTCCT
>DATEGP010000101.1:0-26951 GCA_035280045.1 Candidatus Acidiferrum sp. | reverse complement strand
CAGTTCCACCGGATCGCGGAATGAATGCGACACACCTCCGGAACATGTTCATGCCCAACCAAGGGCGGAGAGATGACTGGGAAACACCCGAACCATGGTCCGGATTTATCCATTTGACCGTCGCGCTTTCAGAGATGACAGTGTTGGGTGATCCAGCCAAATAATGAAGACGATTGCTGGCGGACAATAAAAAGCGCTCCGCGGAAGGTGACTGCGGAGCGCCAAGAACACAAATCAAAGCCTGTTGCACCGATCGAAAAAGTTGTTGCGAAAGGCGCGTGCTAATCGAAACTACTTTTCGCGAATCTTTACAGGCTCGAGGAGTTTGAAGTCGAGTGGAGTTTCCGCGCTGAGCGTAATGTCGCGATTGCCGGTCAAACCAGCGCCGCCGGTGCCCGCGGCTGCGCCGATAAGAGCGCCGATGGCCGCACCTTTTCCGCCGCCGGCAACTGCACCAATCGCTGCACCTCCGGCGGCGCCGCCGCCGACCATCGCGGCTGTGCGCTTACCTTTGCCCTTGCTGGACATGGCCGCGCCGGAAGTCTGAACGTCATAATCTCGGCCCGAGACAGTGATGCTTGTCAATTCAAGCGCAAGAGAAGCGCCGCCCTTGAACCGGCCGGCCGCCTTCGCGTCCTTCACCACGCCATCGGCGCGAGCGTTCTTTGGGATGGCCACTTTGCCGCCGATTTCAACGGGGGACTCTATGGTGGCGGAGAATCTGTCGCCCGAATGGGCCGTCTTGGAGCTGATGGTCTGGTCAAGCACAACGGAAATGACGGTGTCCGCTGGGACGACCAAAGGTTTCGGTTCAAGCGCTCTTTTAACCGCGCTCTTGGCGGATTCCGCGGGGGATGCAGATGAACTTGCGGTCGCATCCGACCCGCTCGCGGCCTGATCTGCTGATTGCTGGCCCTTGCAGCCGCCGAGAAACCCGCCGAGAAAGAGAGAACACACAACAATCGAACCACAGCGACGAATCATCAAGAACCCTCCGATTTGGGCTGGATCACCTTGTTTCAACATACTCTGAAACGTGAGACAGGAAAAGGCGACAGAAGAAGGAGTTCGTCAATCAGGTATCAGGCCCAGGCCGATGCGGAGCATGGATGGATTTCTGCGCAGGTCAGGCGAGAGTCCTGCGATGCGGCGCTGATTGCTGGCGATAGTCGGCCATACGTCTTCACGAATGCTTAGGAAGACATTCACGACTTGAGGATCGAAGGCCGTCCCGGAAAGGCGACGAATGATTTCTCGTGCAGATTCAAACGAAGAAGCACGTTGATAGGGCCGCTCCGATGTGACGGCGTCGAGCGTGTCGGCAATGGCGAAGATGCGCACGCTCATGGGAATTTGCTCTCCCCTTAGGCCCTGCGGATAGCCCGTGCCGTCGAACCGTTCGTGGTGCATGAGGACGACGTCTGTGGCGTCCGCAAGGAAGGGGATGTCTTTCACCAGCTCAAAGCCGATTTGCGCGTGTCGCTGCATGATTTTGCGTTCTTCAGGAGTAAGCGGGCCGGGCTTCAAAAGAATGCCGTCGGGCACGCCGAGCTTTCCGATGTCATGCAGGTAGGCCCCGCGGGCCAGCATGCCGAGTTGCTTGTCGTACCAGCCCATGGCGCGTGCGATTTCGAGGGAATAGCGGCAGACGCGCTGAGAGTGGCCTTCGGTTTCGTTATCGCGGAGATCGATGGCTGCGCCAAGGGATTGCAGCGTGTCTTCGTAGCTTTGTTCCACTTGTTCGAGGGCGGCACGCAATTGGTGAGTGCGTTCGGCGACCATTTCTTCGAGATGCTGCTGGTGGTTTTCCACTTCTTGTTCTAGGCGCCTCTTATGAAGGGCGTTTTCGAGACTGGCTACTACCGCGCTCTCGCGAAGTGGTTTTACAAGATAATCGTCGGCGCCGGAGCGCATGGCTTTCACGCCAACGTCCACGTCGTCAACTCCGGTGGTGACAAGGAAAGCCATGTGCGGATGTTTGTGGCGGACCTCCAGGAGCAGTTCCATGCCACTGAGACCGGGCATGTGAAGATCGGAGATAACCGCGTCGAAGGGTTCGCGCTGGAGGGCGACAAGCGCTTCTTCCGCGGTGCAGGCAGTGGTGCAGCGAAAAGTCGGGGGTGCGAGGATGAGGGAGAGAAGCTTGGCGGCTGCAGGTTCGTCATCGACGGCAAGGACACGGGCTACAGGCGTGACTTCGACGGAAGCGCTTTCAACTCCTAGTGTATGAACTTTGTTGCTCTCGGGCATTCGAATCGTCCAGATGGTTTTATTGCAGGACCCAGGGACCGGTTTTTTCGACGAACACACATCCATAGCGATGGACTTTCGCCCCTTGCGAGTCGGTGTGAACGACCCTAACCCTGCCAACATACTTTTCGTCCGGATTGGTCAAGTAAACGGCCAGTTTTGAATTGATGGAAAAAGCTCCCGTACACACGCAAAGAAAACCGCTCATGCTTACGTTTTCGGTGGTGGCCGACTCTTCGATTTGCGCGCCATTATCGCTGATGCCGCGCAATTTCAGCGGTACGCGCAAACGCACGCGGACTTCGCTGCGAGGAGGGTCCTGCCGGTGCTTGGCGACCTGGCGGAGGCACACGCGCAAGGCGTCAAAATCAATCGGCTTTTCGAAATATCCGGCTGCCCCTAATTGCTTGCAATGTTCTTTGGTTTGCGAGCCGGCCTCGCCACTCACGACGATCACAGGAATTTTCTGCGTATGACTAAAGGAGGTAAAAGTCTGAAGAAGTTCGTAGCCGGAATATTTCGGCATGCGCAGGTCGAGCAGGATAGCGTCGGGGCGCGATTCCAGAGCGATTGCCAAACCCTGCTCAGGCTCGCCGGAATCAATGACTTCATAGGTGTCGCTTAGCTCGAGTCTCATCAGGCGACGCAAGGCGGCATCGTCGTCCACAACTAACAGCTTCCCCATCGTGTCCTTCCTCTCTCCTTCGTGTTTTATGCACTCTTCCTTAATGGTTACAACCAATGCCGCTTCCCGCGAGTTCAGCTACTACGGGTGCGGCACCCGGTTTCTTTGCGCCATCGAGTACCTCACGAACCTTGCGGATGAGCACTTCGTCCGTAAATGGCTTGTGCAGCAAATGGGTGCCTGGTTCCAGCACGCCGTGCCCCGCGATAAAACTGTCCGTGTAGCCAGACATATAAAGCACGCGCATCCCCGGCTGACGCGGCGACAACTGTTCGGCCAGGACGCGGCCATTCATCCCGGGCATAACCACATCGGTCAGCAAGAGATCAAAAGTTCCGGCATAGTGGGCAGCGACTTCGAGAGCTTCTTCGCCGCTCGCTGCGGAGAGCACGTGGAATCCGGCGGCTTCAAGGAATTTCTGCGCGAGTTTCTTCAAGGGTTCCGAATCTTCCACCAACAAAACTTTTTCCGACCCGCACAGCTTTTCTGTCGGGGCGCTCGTCGCTTCTTCCGTGGCTTGTCCAACATGGAGGGGGAGATAAATCTGGAACGACGCGCCTTCGCCGGGCGTGCTGTCCACCCAGATGTATCCGTTGCTCTGTTTTACGATGCCGTAAACCGTGGCAAGGCCCAGGCCCGTGCCCTTGCCACGCTCTTTGGTGGTGAAGAATGGCTCGAAGATGTGTGCGAGGATGGCCGGATCCATACCGGTTCCCGTGTCGGTCACAGAAAGGCACACGTAATCTCCAACGCGGGAGCCCGGATGCGCGCGCGTATAGAGTGGATCGAGGTGAGCATTCGCGGTTTGGATCTTCAGCTTGCCGCCATTAGGCATGGCGTCGCGGGCGTTGACCGCCAGGTTCATGATGACCTGGTGGATTTGACTCTGGTCGGCCTTCACGCTGCCGAGCGCGGAATCCAGCGAGAGCGAAACTTCGATGTCTTCTCCGAGAAGCCGGGGAAGCATTTTTTCCATGTCAGTCACGAGTGTATTGAGGTTGAGAACTTCTGGGGTCAAGACCTGCTGGCGGCTGAAGGCCAACAATTGCTTGGTCATGGCGGCGGCGCGATCGCCGGCTTTTTCGATTTCCACTGCGTGTTCAGAGAGTTCGTTTTCCGGCCCCAAAGACTTCCTTAACACGCGGCTGTAGCCGATGATGACGCCGAGAAGGTTGTTGAAGTCGTGGGCGATTCCCCCGGAAAGCCGGCCGATGGCCTCCATTTTTTGCGCCATGCGGAGTTGCTTTTCGAGGACGCGCTTCTCGCTTACATCTTCAGCGAACACTTCAAACGCAACCGGGTTCCCTTGTTCGTCATTTATGCGGCGGCCCGAGCAGCGCACGACAATGGGCACCTCGTCCTGCTTCTTCCACTCCATCTCGATGTCTTTCACTTCCTCCGTGCGCGTCAGATGTTCCGTCAATCGCTGATATTCGCCGGTGTGTAAGAAGACATCAACGGCCAGGTCTTTACCCAGAAGATCCTGCTCTTGTTCATAGCCCAGCATTCTGAGAAGCGCGGGGTTGACCTGGAGCAATCGCCCGGCGACGCTGGCGCGGTAGATTCCGTAAGGAGCGTCTTCCACCAAAGAGCGAAAATCCGCCTCGGAACGCTGCAAAGCCTCCTCTGCCTTTTTGCGCTCCGTGGTATCGCGATTTACGATCACGAGTTTTTCGGGCTCCCCTTTGGCATTGCGAATAACGCTGGACGTCGATTCCAGCACGAGCCACGAGCCGTTTTTGTGTTGTAGGCGATACTGAAGGGTCTTCCCTATGCCTGTCTTTCGTGCTTCCTCGGCTGCTCGTTTCACTCGTTCGCGGTCGTCGGGATGGATTTGTTCAAAAGCGGAGGAGGCTTGCAATTCTTCCGGCGAATAGCCGAGGACTCTCTGGTAGGAAAGACTGTTAAAGAGCCGTTTGCCGTTCATGTCCACTACGGCGATCATGTCGGCGGCATTTTCGCTGATGAGGTGAAACAGCTCTTCGCGCTGGACAAGCTTCCTGCGGATGCGGTGAATAAGAAGATGCTGATAGATGGTGTAAAGGTCGAAGAGAAATACCAGAGCCACTAAGCCGCGCATGGCCTGGGACATCATGTGATCTGAGTAAAAGTCTTGATGGAAGTGCGCGCCCGGGAGCAAAAAGGAAGCGAGCGCCACGGTCAACAATAGGGTAATGACGAATGCAGAGGCCCAAAGCCACCACTCCCTGCGCTCGATGCGACGGAAGTTGGCGCGAAGGACTTTGTATTGGGCGTCTACGCGGTCGCTCATGGGTTCTATGTTGCGCAATCGCGCGGGTTAGCAACCTTCAAGGTTCTTGCAAGTTCTTGAGAGCCCCACAGCCATGTTTCTGAATGGCACACACCTTGTCTAGCGCCAAGCTGTCGTGCTGGTTCTTGCACGCGAGACACCAGGGGCTTTCTCTTGAGGTGGGCCAAATCCTCGTAATGCAAAGAAATGATGGGGGATGGAGATGTGCTAAACCGGGCGCAAAGGGGAAAATGGCGTGTCTGTGCCATGACGGGCTCAAAGTGTCGGTTTGAAACAAGGGTCTTGCGAGCTGCACGAAATCGAGCGTTTGGGTTTCTTCTCACGATAGACTGATTGACCAAATCTCGAGGAATTCCAATGCACTCCACTTCCTCGTAGCGAGAGGTCTGATGAGAACTTCTGCTCACCAAAAATACCAAGTGCCAGTGATCGAAACAGAACGTTTGCGTTTGCGCGGTCCCCAACCCACGGACTTGGAAGAGTCGACATCACTTTGGTCCGATGTAAAGGTTACGCGCTACACTTCCGGCAAAAGCCTTTCGGAGGAAGAAGTTTGGGCGAGGCTTTTGCGGTACGTTGGCCATTGGGCCTGGATGGGATTTGGCTATTGGGTTGTGGAAGAGAAAGCAACGGCGCGTTTTGCGGGAGAAGTGGGGTTCTCGGATTGGAAGCGCGAAATCAAACCGTCACTGCAGGGTTTGCCGGAACTTGGCTGGGTACTTGCGTCGCGCGTGCATGGTCAGGGCTACGCGACGGAGGCGGCTCGAGCGGCCATTCGCTGGTCCCATTCCCACTTTCGCAGGCAAACTTCAATCCCAAGCGGCGCAGAGTTTGAGAGTCCTATCGCGCCGGAATTAGGCTCGGCGAAGATGACCTGCATTATTCACCCTGAGAATGTCCCCTCCATCCGCGTCGCGGAAAAGTGCGGCTTTAATGAACTTTTGCGCACAAGTTATCGGGGGGAGCCCACAATCGTTCTCGTTCAGTAGAGGCCCACACTGGATAGGATTCAATCTCGCTGTGCGTTTTAACGCGCGGAACTTAAGAGTCTACGGCAAGTCTTTGTTCAGACGATCGACGACCTCTTTGGGTTCAGTTTTGGGCGGGTTGTTCAAATACTTCCCGAAGAACACCAGGTAGCGCTGCCAGCGATCCTGAATATGGCGCGGTTCCACGAACCCATGGTTTTCTCGAGGATAGGTCACGTACTCGACGGGCACGTGCCGCTGATAAAGCGCTCGGTAGAACTCTTCTGATTGCGGAATCGGCACGCGCGTGTCGGATTGCCCGTGCAGGATCATGGTTGGCGTTTTCACGTTCTCGATGTATTTCATTGGCGAGTGGTCCCAGTATTCCTGGAAATTGTCCCAGGGCTCTTTGTTGTCGAAAAACATGGTCATGTAGCGGTGAATATCAGTCTGCGAATACATTGAGTAGAGGTCGGGCAGTCCTGCCCCCGGTGAGATGGCTTTGAACTTGTCGGTTTGCGTGTCGATCCACATGGTCATAAAGCCGCCGTAGGACCAGCCAAATGCTCCCAGACGTTCGGGATCTGCCCAGCCTTTTTCCACCATCGCTTGAACGCCGCTCATGTCATCTTTGTAATCGCCGTCGCCCCAGTCATTCTGATTCGCGCCCGCGAATTTTTCACCGCGTCCGGTTGAGCCGCGAAAGTTCGGTTCGAGGGTCAGATAGCCGTTTGCCGCCATAATTTGTTCCGTGGGATTAAATGTCAAAAGCGATGCACCCGTTGGCCCGCCATGCGGATTCAAAAGGAACGGATGCTTTCGCGAAGCGTCAAAATCCACGGGCTTGGTGACGATGCCGTCGATTTCCACTCCATCTTTGCTGCTCTTCCATTTCACAACTTCCGTGCCGCCCAGCGCGTACTCGGCGAGCCACGCATTCTGGTTCGTGATTGGCTGGATGGAGCTGAATTTCAAATCACTGCGAAACACCTCCGTTGGGTGTCCTGGATCGCCCCAGGTTCCAACCGCGGCTTGCCCATTTGCGCTGATCTCGTTCAGATTGAGCACTCCAGACTTGTCCGTTAGCTGCCGAACGGTTCCGGATGAAACGTCGGCGGCGAAAATATCTATGGCCTCGCGGGAGTTGCTGCTGAAATAGACCGTCTTGCCATCCGAGGACCAAACCGGTTCGCCGGCATTTAGTTCGAAGCCTGTGCTTAACTTCTTTTCTTTGCCGCCCTCAGCGCTCGCCACATATAGGTTCGTTTGATAAAAGGGGGCAGCGCGGCTGACCAAATAGGCGATCCATTTGCCGTCCGGCGACCATCGCGCGGTGTGCGTGAAGTCCGTGGTCTCCGCCACTCTTCGCTGCTTCCCGGTTGCGACATCCAATACCCACGCTGTTTGCAAACTGCCATCATCGAGTCGCGGCGTGGGATTGCTTGTAAAAGAAACGTGCGTGCCGTCCGGCGACCAGCGCGGATCGGTAACCGTGAAGTCACCCTTGGTAATTTGCTTTTCGTCGCCGCTGGAAATGTTCCAGGTCCAAAGCTGAGCCATTTTCATGTCGTGATCTACAACCTCGGCGTCATCCTTATTCTTCACGCGCTTCTCTTGATCCTCGGGCTCCGGCCCGGTGGCCACAAGAAGCAAAGTCTTTCCATCCGGGGAAAACTCGAACGAGCGGACGCCGGATTTGTGCTTCGTCACCTGCCACGGCTCTCCGCCATCGACGTACATGAACCAAACCTGTTGCTTTTTGTCTTTGTCTTCGCCTGCATTCATCAGGAAGCCGACCATCTTGCCGTCGGGCGACCACTGAACACCGGAAACGCTCTCTTCGCCGCGCGTGTATTGCCGCGCCGCGCTCGATGGTCCGCTTGCCGGCACAAGCCACAGTTGAGTCGCGGATTTCCAAGGCTTGTCCTTCTCCATCTTGTTTTCTGCAACCAGGTAAGCTACCCGTGAACCGTTAGGCGAAATTCGCGGAGAAAACACGCGCGCCACCCGCAGCGCCTCCGCGGTACCAAACAGTTTCTTGCCATCCTTGCTGCGCGGCGCTGGAGCAGGCGCGTCCTGCTTTTCCTTCGCTTCTTTCGTTTCCTGGGATTTTGCGGCTGCGGCTGTCGCGAGCAGCAACACACAAACACACGCAGCGGGCTTTAAGAGGGAACTGTTCATCGCACCAACCTCATTTCTAAGAGCGTCAAACGGGCCATCGAATCCGGCGCGAAGTATACTGACACGCGCGCAACGATACAATCACTCCCACGTAGATCCAGCCGGTGTCCCACAACATCGAAAGAGACTCTCCTACTGCTCCTTCCGGGTGTATACTCTCGACACCCCGACGGTCCCAATCGAAATCCTGGTTGAGGAGGTTCCTACGATGAGAGCCGCAAAGCTTATCGCCGTTGCCGCATTTTTCTGTACGTGCGTCTTGGTCTTGCTGTTGCACAGGCCTCCCGGATCTGTGACACCGGTGGTTTATGCAGCATCCCAAGGCGATAGCCATCTCGATAGTCAGTTGGCCGATGTTCTCTCGGCTGCCGGATTCACGGGGAACATCGAACAGACCTTTCACAATCGGTTGGAAGCAAATCTCGGCCGCCCCATCGACCAGAAGCTTGCAAATCTTGGTCGGCTGTTATGGTTTGACAAAATCCATTCGCTCCATCACGACAATACATGTGGTGGATGCCATTCTCCGACGAATGGGTTTGGCGATTCACAGCCGATGGCTATCGGGGTTCAAAATAACAACTTGGTAGGCCCGAACCGCGCGGGTCCGAGAAACCAGCGCAGATCACCCTTGGTTGTGAACACCGCGTTGTATCCTGCCCTCATGTGGAATGGGCGGTTCAATTCTTTGGCGGGCGACCCCTTTGACAACGCCCTGGGCTTCCGTTTTCCTTTTCCTGAAGACGATACACGCTTCTCTCTTGCCAACGACGTCGCAAACCATGTGACCCAATTGTTGCAAGCGCAGGCGCACATGCCTCCAACCGAACTGATCGAAGTGGCCGGCTTTAATGGAACATGTCCGAATGGCGCTCCGGATCCGGCTCTGGGAGCCGCTTTTTGTCAGTTTGATGATGGCAAAGGCGAGATCGTTCCCCTGCCAGACAGCACCGGATCACGCAACGAACCGATCCGGCAGAAGGCTTTGACGATTCTCAATGCGAGCCCTGCGTACCGGCAGCTCTTTGGCGAAGTCTTCCCTGAAGTCGCTGCGGGCGCACCCATCGACTTCTTTATGTTTGGCAAGGCTATCGCGGAGTTCGAATTCACGCTTGTCTTTGCAAACGCTCCGATTGACCAGTTCGCAAGAGGAGACAGCTTCGCCATGACAGCGGCTGAAAAACGCGGAGCACTTCTCTTTTTTGGCAAGGCCAACTGTGTGCAGTGTCACGCCGTGGCGGGCCGGTCTAGTGTTGGAGAACCGAATGAAATGTTCACGGACTTCGAAGAACGTGTCATCGGTGTACCACAAATCGCCCCTTTGTTCGGTGTAGGAAAAGACAACGTCGTCTTCGATGGTCCGGGTCAGAACGAAGACTTTGGCCTTGAACAGATTTCCGGCAATGAAGCTGATCGCTACAAGTTTCGTACCGCTCCGCTCAGGAACCTCGCCGTGGCACCTGGCTTCTTTCACAATGGAGCCTTTATCAGGCTGGAAGACGCCATTCAGCATCATCTAAACGTCTACCAGTCTGCTCACAGTTACAACCCCGTTAAGGCGGGCTTACCTGCGGATCTAGCTCAGCGAGTTGGGCCAATTGAACCGGTCTTGCGACGCCTCGATCCGTTGCTCCGGCTTCCCACCACCCTGACCCCGAGCGAGTTCGACGATTTGGTTTCGTTCGTAAGGGACGGATTGCTGGACCCGCGGGCAAAGGCAGAGAACCTGTGTAAATTGGTGCCGCCTGCTGTGCCCAGCGGCCTGCCAGTACTCCAATTCCAAGCGTGCCAGTAAGGGGTTGGAAGAGCACTGGGAACAAGACAGCAAAAGGGGAAGTAGCTTTTTACCAGGCGCAACAGGGATTGAATATCGTCTAGTGGATTTGCTTGGTCTTGCGGGACATGTAGTCCATCAGCAAGTACTGGCCCAGCGTGTACGGCGTGGTGAAATACGCTTTACCGCGGCACATTTGCGTAATCTTCTGCACGAAATTCACCAGGGAATAATCGCTCGCCAGCATGAACGTATTAATCATGATGCCCGCGCGCTTGCACTTGTTCACTTCTTCGAGGGTTTGCCCCACGACGAAGGGGTCCAGGCCGAAAGCGTTTTTGTAAATGCGGCCGTCTTCGAGCGTCAACGCCGACGGTTTTCCGTCGGTGATCATCACAATCTGGCGCATGTCCTTTTTCTGGCGAAGCAGGATGCGTTGAGCCATACGCAATCCTTCGCGCGTGTTGGTGTAATAGGGGCCTACCTGGACGCGCGCCAGCTCGGCGAGCGGCACTTCTTCGGCGGAATCGTGAAACAAGACCAAGCTCAGCGTATCGCCCGGATACTGTGTTCGGATCAGGTGCGAAAGCGCCATGGCTACGCGCTTAGCCGGCGTGAAGCGGTCTTCACCGTAGAGAATCATGCTGTGACTGCAATCGAGCATCACCACCGTGGCGCAAGAGCTCTGGTATTCGCACTGGTGCACCATGAGGTCCGAATAGTTCATCTCGATGGGGACCTTCGCGCCCTCGCGGCGGACGGCATTGAAAAGGGTTCCGCTGATGTCCAGGTTCAGCGTGTCGCCAAATTCGTACTGCCTTGAGACGCCACCAGATTCCACCCCTGTCGCCAGATCGCGCGTATCGTGGCGGCCAAAGCTGCTTCGCCCCAGCGAGCCAAGCAAATCCTGCAGCGTCTTGAATCCCAGGAAGTCGATGGTCTTGTCGGTGATTTCGAAACGCGCTTCGGTTCTGTCTTGCGCCTGCCCGACTTGCCCGCGGGCCGAAGTTTGCGGAGGCGGAGTCACTTGAGGCGGCTGTTGCGGATTGATAAAGCCCTCATTCGCCAGGCGCTCGGTAAGCTTATCGAGCAAGTCCTTCACCGCTTCATTGTTCATAGCGTTGGGATCGTTCAGCATTTCTCGCAGCTCGTCGCTCATGGCATTGTCGGGAAGCAGATCGCCTTCCTGCAAGGCTCGTAAAATCGCTTCGCGAAGCGCCTCCATAGAACGTTCCGGATCCATCTGCGAAACGCCGTAGAACTGCGACTCGAACCCGCTCTGCAGGAAGAAATTCCCCATGCGCTTGACCAGTTCTTCCAGGTCGATGGCGTCGGCCGGCTCGCCGGTATATTTTCCGAACTTGACGAATTTCATCTCGTCGCTCAGTCGCTTGTAGCTCAGTTATTCTTGACCCAAAAGAGATCCCTCGTCGCCATGCTCCTCGGGATGATGACCCTTCGTCGGGTCATCAGTTGTACTGCCGCCGCGGTGGCCGCCCTCCCGGAAATTCCCGCTCGCGGTGCTCCGTCTGTTTCGGCTTTTCGGCATGGAATCCGCGTTCCTCACTGCGCCCTATGCGCCGATGTGCCCACAAACCCTCCAGGATCATTTCCGCTGCGGCAGCTCCTGTGGCGGGGTCTTTTCGATCTTGGATGCCCAGCTTGCCGATGTTTTCCATCAAGCCCTGAATCTTTGAAAGCTGTTGGCATCGCTCGACGGCAGCTGCGATTTCCGGCAGTTTCAGTTCGCCACCCAACTCGAACCATTGAATCACGGGCTGGAAATTCACTTCCGCGAAATGCTTACTGAAGACGCGTCCGAAGGCGGTTCGAATGAGTTCGCGCGCAATCGTGTCTGCGCCTTTCAGCTCGCCTTCGTACTCGAGTTCCATTTTCCCGGTGATCGCCGGAAGCGCCGAGTAAACATCCGCGGGCCGGGCAACCGTGGATTTTTCGCCAATGCGCGCCGCGCGCTGCTCCGCGCTGCTCACTACACTCTCCAGGGTAGTGATGGGAAGCCGCTGGCTGACGCCCGAACGTCGATCGACGCGCTTGTCTTCGCGCGCCTGGAACGCGATTTCCTCCACGACCTCACGCAAATAAGGCGGCACTTCCACTTTGCGATTGGAATCACGGCCCAACCAAGCTTCCTGCGCGGTGATGCGCATGCCTTCTTCCAGAGTGGATGGATAATGCGTGCGAATCTCCGCGCCGATGCGGTCTTTCAACGGCGTAATGATTTTTCCGCGCGCCGTGTAGTCTTCGGGGTTTGCCGTAAAAACGAGAAGCACATCCAAAGGCAGGCGCAGAGGGTAGCCCTTAATCTGAATGTCGCCTTCCTGCATGATGTTGAAGAGTCCAACCTGAATCTTTCCGGCCAAATCCGGCAATTCGTTGATGGCGAAAATCCCGCGATTGGCGCGCGGCAAGAGCCCGTAGTGAATGGTGAGCTCGTCGGAGAGGTCGCGGCCGCCCTTGGCGGCGCGGATGGGATCGACGTCGCCGAGAATGTCCGCCATGGTTACATCGGGAGTGGCCAGCTTTTCCACGTAGCGATGCTCGCGGGGCATCCAAGCGAGAGCGGTATTGTCCCCTTCCGCGGCGATTTTTTCGCGGCAAGCGCGGCAAATCGGCTTGAACGGGTCATCGTTAATTTCGCAGCCGGCAACAACGGGCATTTCCGGATCGAGTAAATTAATAAGTCCACGCAAGATGCGGCTCTTTGCCTGCCCGCGCAGTCCGAGAAGAATAAAATTGTGCCGCGATAGCAGCGCGTTTACGATTTGGGGAACCACGGTGTCTTCGTAGCCGTGCACGCCGGGGAATAGAGTTTCGCCTTTCTCCAAAGCGCGCAGCAGGTTCCGGCGAATTTCGTCTTTCACGGATTGCGAAGCGCCGCGCGGATCAAAGTCGGGGATACGTTTGAGCTCACCGAGCGTGCCCGGCCGGGATTGTCCTGAAGATTGCGTTGTGTTGGCCATCATTGGTCCCGTTCCGCGGCCCGCCATGGGCGGACCGCTAATTCAACCCGTGCCCATTGCCTCCAGCGCGTTGCTGCATGACCTTACTATTCTGTAGATGCGCCGCCCACTCGCGAAGATATCCAACGAGGCGCTCCTGCCGGTCTTCTTCCGAACGCAATTCGAGGATCTGCTGCTTCCATAGGAGGTCCATTGGGAGAGTACTTGCGATGCGATAGGAGAGTTCCTCTACAGGCGCGCCCTCGAGATTCTTCGGACAATCCTCGAAAACCAGCGTGTGGCAGGCTTCGTATAGTTCGACGAGCTGCCGCTGCAACACCGGGTCCCCGTGAGCTCCACGGTCTTCCAAGTAGTCCACTTGTCCCTCGAGTAGAGGATTTTCCTCGAATAATTCAACTACGCGAAACGGGGCCCGGCCCACAGTCACAATGTCCATGCGTCCGTCGTTGTAGCGTTTCACGACTTCGAGGATCTCCGCGGTGCATCCGACTTTCGCCACGCCCTTAGGCAGCGCAAGGAGCATGCCGAATTCCGATTTTTCTTCGAGGCAGTCTTTCACCATCCCTTTGTAGCGCGGCTCAAAAATATGGAGGGGCAGAGGAGCGCCGGGGAGGAGGACGACGTTCAACGGAAAAAGCGGAATGCGCTCTGGCCGCATGATTCCCATACCAAATGATACCAAACAGATGCAAGTTGGTCAGTTTATTGGCGTGCCGCAATGCGGCTAGTATTTCTCCCGTTCGAACGCTGGCAATGCGCTCGCGTTGGTGGAAAAATAGCTGGCATGGCCACTTTTCGTAAGTCCCTGATTTATCTTCCATTTATCTTGGGATGCCGAAAATGATTTGTAAGAAGAATCGAGAGAGGCATTGAACTACAACGCGTTATTGCGATCGGCGGTCGTGGCGCTTTTGCGCAACAAAATGCGCAGCGTGCTCACGGTGCTGGGCATCACGATCGGCATTGCCGCGGTGATTTGTGTTGTCGCCATCGGCAAGGCAGGACAGGCGCGCGTCGAGCAGCAGCTCAATAATCTGGGTGACAATTTTGTGTGGATTGAAGCAGGCGGCCGCGCGGTGAACGGAGTCCGCACCGGCACGCATGGCACCAAGTCGCTGGTGCTTTCCGACGCCGTTGCCATCAAGAATCAAATCGCGCTGATCAAAAGCGTCTCGCCCAACGTAGACGCTTCCGTGCAAGTGATCTACGGGAATCAGAATTGGTACACAAGCTATCGCGGCGTCTCCCCTGAGTACTTCGACATTAAACGTTGGTACCTCGACCAGGGCGCGGCCTTCTCTCAAGATGATGTCGACCGGTCCGCCGATGTTTGCGTGGTTGGGCGGACGGTGCGCGATCAGCTTTTCGGGGTGGAAGATCCCATCGGCAAAGTCATTCGCGTTTCGACCCTCCCATGCAAAGTGGTAGGAACGCTGGTCCCGAAAGGGCTCTCCGTCTCCGGACAAGATCAGGACGACACCATCATTCTGCCGTACACGACCGCCATGAAGAAGATCAAAGGCATAACGTGGCTGGACGACATTCTCTGTTCCGCAGTGTCGCAGGACGCTGTGAAAACCGCCGGACAGGAAGCCGCCGCGTTGCTGCGCGACCGTCATCACCTGCGTCCTGAAGAGGAGGACGATTTCAACATTCGCAATCCTGAGGACATTATCCAGGCGCAGCTCGAGGCCAGCAAAACGCTCACGGTTCTTCTGATCGCCATCGCTTCAATTTCTCTCGTTGTCGGGGGAATCGGCATCATGAACGTGATGCTCGTTTCCGTCACCGAGCGCACGCGCGAAATTGGCGTGCGCGTGGCCGTCGGCGCGACGGAGGAGGCCATTCAACTGCAATTTCTCGGCGAATCAGTGATGTTGAGTCTGGTGGGCGGCGGCGCCGGAGTGTTGTTCGGAATCCTGGGTTCATATCTCGTCGGGAAAACGCTTCAATGGCCGATGGAGATGTCCCTCGAGGCTGTGGCCGTGGCGGCTCTTTTCTCGGCGGCTGTTGGCGTGTTTTTCGGGTACTATCCGGCCCGGAAGGCCTCTTTGCTCGATCCCATCGAGGCGCTGCGCTACGAATGAACAATCAAATCTCCGCGGTAGGCGGTTAGGATACGAATGAAACTCAAAACCAAATGGCTGGTGCTGGGAGGCGCTGTTGTCGCCGCGGCGCTCTTTATCGTGCTGGGATGGAACCGCACGGCGCAAGCGCAGCATTTCACTGCCAAAGTAGACCGAGGCGACATCCGCGACGTTGTGGAAGCCACGGGAACGATCAATGCCGTCATCACTGTCCAAGTGGGCTCGCAGGTTTCGGGCACAATTTCGAAACTCTACGTGGACTTCAATTCGCGCGTGCACAAGGGGGACCTTGTGGCGCGTATCGATCCTTCTTTGTTTCAGGGCGCAGTCCAGCAAGCAAACGCGGACTTGGAAAATGCGAAAGCCAATCTCGTGGCAGCGCGCACCAATGTCGATAAGGCCAAAGCCGCACTCGTGCAGACCAAAGCGGACTACAGCCGCACTGAAGAATTGAGCAAAGAGGGCGTCATGAGCCAGCAGCAGCTCGATCTGGCGAAAGCGAATTACGATTCCGCCGTCGCTGCAGTCGGCGGTGCGCAAGCCAACGTCACTCAAGCGGAGGCACAGGTCACTCAGAAAAAGGCGGCGCTGGACGTTGCCCAGACAAACCTCAATTACACGCTGATTCGCTCACCAATCGACGGGACCGTTGTGGCTCGCAATGTGGACGTGGGACAAACCGTGGCTGCTTCGCTGCAAGCTCCAACGATTTTCACCATTGCGCAAGACCTCACCAAGATGCTGGTGTACGCGAAGACGGATGAATCCGACGTGGGAAACATCAAGGTAGGGAAGCCGGTCACCTTCAAGGTAGACGCGTTTCCAAAAGAGACTTTCGCAGGAAAAGTAAGCCAAGTACGAATGAACGCCACCACCGTCCAGAATGTGGTGACCTACGACACGATCATCGAATTTGCCAATCCAGACTTGAAATTATTTCCAGGAATGACGGCTTACGTGACCATTCCTGTGGACACGGCGCGTAACGTGCTCAAGCTGCCCAATACTGCCTTGCGCTATAAGCCTCCTCTAGCGCCCGAAGAGATTTTGGCGATGTACAAGCAATACGGAATCGAGAGTGAACGAAAACGAGCCAATGAGGATCCCGCCGCCGGCGATGGCGGTCCGGGTGGAGGAACGCAGAACCAGCCGCGCACTCCCCGGTCGGACAGCGCCGTCGTTTGGAAGCTGCACGGAGACAACACCATGGAGCCTGTAAAGGTATCGCTGGGAATTACGGATCACTCTTATACGGAAATCTCGGCTGTGGCGAAGGGAGAATTGAAAGAAGGAGATGAATTGATCATTCGCTCTGTGGTGGCCAAATCTTCCGCCCCGGGAGCACAGGGAATCCGACGGTAGCGAACTTCGACTCAACCAAGATGCAAATCACGAACCAAGCGACCAATCCTGCCGATGCAGCGAGAGTTAGCGCCGCGTCCAACGGTGACGGCGTCATTCGCGTGGAGGACATCCACAAATACTATGAGCTCGGCGAGACGCGTGTACATGCAGTGCGAGGCGTATGCGTGGACGTGCACCGCGGCGAGTTTGTGGCCTTGATGGGGGCGAGCGGCAGCGGAAAATCCACGTTCATGAATATTCTTGGCTGCCTGGATCGGCCAAGCTCTGGGCGATATTTGCTCGAAGGCGTGGACGTTTCGAAGCATGACAAACGGGCGCTGGCCCTGATTCGCAATCAGAAAATCGGATTCGTTTTTCAGGGATTCAATTTGCTTGCGCGCACAACAGCTCTGGAAAACGTCGAGCTGCCCACGCTGTATTCTAAAGTCAGCAACGAAGAACGTCATGCAAGGGCGGCAGAAGCGCTGGCGCTGGTTGGCCTGACGGATCGCGCCGAGCATTTTCCGTCGCAAATGTCGGGCGGGCAGCAGCAGCGCGTGGCGGTAGCGCGAGCGCTGGTGAATCGCCCCTCGATTTTGCTAGCGGACGAGCCCACGGGGAACCTGGACAGCCGCACTTCCGTCGAAATCATGGAAGTCTTTCAAGACCTCAACGACAAAGGCCTGACGATTGTCATGGTGACACATGAGCATGACATCGCAGAGTTCGCCAAGCGCATTCTCGTGTTCCGGGACGGCAAAATCCGCAAAGACGAACCCGTGCGGAACCGCCCGCGAGCCGCAGAAGTGCTCAAGACTTTGCCCACTCTAGAAGACTGAACTCAGGCGAGTTCGTTCAAAAACGCTTCCATTTCCGAGCGCGCATGTTGATTGCCGGCTTTGTTTGCGACTTCGATGCCGTTCGAGAGAACGCGACGCGCTTCGTCCTTGCGCGATTCGCGAGCCAAGAGCTGGCCGTACATTTGATAAGCCGGCACGTAACCCGGGTTTCGTTCCAGAAGCGCGCTAAAGTGCTGATCGGCAGCGGCCGAGTCGCCGCTATTCATGCATTCGAGCGCCAGCGCATAGCGGGAGAAATCGTCTTCAGGCTTTTGCGCCACAAACTCTTCGAGCATTTGGCGGCGGGATTTCTTTCGTTCGGACGTTGGCTCGGTCATATGCCTTTAATTGTTCGCTAGCAGGAACGTCCCGTATTATACGGGGGTCCAGAAAATCAGCAAAACGAGGCAAAAGAGGGTTTGCATGAAAACGATGAAGATGCGGAAAGATCGCGGGCAAGCGGCCCCCGAAGGGAAACCGGTCGGCGCTTCGCGGTCAGAAATGACGGAAATCGTTTTGCCCGCGCAGACGAATCCGCTTGGCAAACTGCTCGGCGGGCAAGTGATGCATCTGGTGGATATGGCTGCGGCGATGGCGGCTCATCGGCATTCGAACAGTTATGTGGTGACCGCGTCGGTGGATTATATCGATTTTCGCAACCCAGTGAATCTGGGAGAAATCGTAATCTTGAAGTCGCAGGTCAACCGCGTTTTTCACACCTCACTCGAGGTGGGCGTAGAAGTTTTCTCAGAGAATGCTCTGACCGGCGAGAAGAAGCACACTACGTCGGCGTTCGTTACATTCGTCGCGATTGACGAGCGCACGCGCAAGCCGAAACCAGTTTCACCTCTCATTGTCAAAACGGAGGAGGAGATGCGCAGGTTCGAAGAAGCTGGCATGCGGCGCGAAGTGCGGCTGGCTTTGCGTTATGGCAAGAAATAGGTCCGATTAACTATAAGCCAGCTTTATGATTTCACCTGCTCCGCGACCGTCAGGGCTTGCTCCACGCATGCGCCGATGGCGGGACCACGTAAATAATTACCTGCCAAGAAAAGCCCTGGAAAGCGTGCCAAGAGTTTGTTGACAGAAGCTAGTCGGTCGCTGTGCCCGAGATTGTATTGGGGAAGCGCGCGCGGCCACACCGTGACGTTGCAAAATTTTGGATCGCTTTGAATCGCCAGCAAAGGAGCAATCTCGTGATGAACGAGGCCCGAAAGCTCTTCGTAACTTAGCTTCGCGGCGCTTGGATCCGTTGCTCCGCCCACGAACGTCGTGAGAAGCGCATAGCCCTCCGGCGCGCGGCCAGGAAAGAGCGAGGAATTCCATACCGTTCCGAGGCTGCGAAGTCCGGCAGATCGCGGCACGAGAAAACCAAACCCCTCGAGTGAATGGCCAGCATCTTTCTTCGCGTATCCCAGCGATATGACGGCGACCGCCGCATATTCGATCATGGTCAGAGGTGATTCAAACGCAGAGTCGAGTTGAGCGAGCAGCCTTCCTGTTACATCGGTCGGCGTTGCGAAAATTACTTTCTCTGCCGACACGGAATCGTCGTTGGCGCCTTCAAGGGAAATGTGGAACGAACGGTGGTTTTGCCGGTAGATGTTGGCCGTAGTGGTTTTTGTAAGAAGCCGCGCGCCAAGCTGGTTTGCCAGCGCGTGCACTAAAGTCTTGTTGCCTTCCTGAAAAGTATTCAGCGTGGCGCGCTCGCGCGGCCCCTTTTTCTGTTTGGCCAGCCGCATCATACCGCGAACGATGCTGCCTGCCGCTTTCTCGGCTTCGTACAACTGCGGAAACGCGCTGCGGATGCTGAGCTTTTCAGGGTCACCGGCATAGACACCCGACACGAACGGGCCGACCAGTCGTTCGAGGATTTGGTCTGAAAACTTCCTGCGAACAAAAGCTGCAACAGATTCGTCAGCTTCGGGCGGAGCGCTCCGGCCAAGAATGTCGCGAACCAGTGCCCATTTCGTCGAGCGATTGATGAGGGAACTGGTGAAAAATGCCGGCGGGCTCATCGGAACGGCTTGCAGTTTTCCATCCACTAGAACGTAGCGCGGCGCATGCGGCGGAGCTTCCAGCAGCTGATCCGCAATCTCAAGTTCCGTACACAAGTTCCGCAGTTGTGAAGTGCCGGAAAAGCTTTGCGGCCCCAGCTCCAGAAAGTAGCCGTCGCGCCGAACCGAATTGATCACGCCCCCGGGCCGCGCTGCGGTTTCAACCAGCAAAATCTCGACGCCGGCTTTCTGCAACGCGTACGCGCAGACCAACCCCGAAATACCGCCGCCAACCACTAAGGCTTGGACATGGCGGGTCACGATAAAGTACGCATCCTTATGCGGTCAGAGAGTTTTTGAAAATAGCGGCTTGGCCGCGAGTTTCTGCTTCTCCAGATACGGATCGAAAACCATGGCCAGATTGCGGATGAAAATGCGCCCAAGCCACGTAGCGCGAATCTCGTTGCGTTCCAATAGCACCAGGCCATCTTCGCGGTACGGCTCAAAGCGCCGCAATTCTTCAGCAAAGTACTCGTCAAAATCGACGCCAAACTCCCGCGAAATCTCGTCTTTGACCAAGACCGTGTGACAAAGCAGGCGGCTAATGACCGCGCGCCGCAGCCGGTCTTCTTCCGAAAGATGATAGCCGCGCATGGTGGCGAGCCCGCGCTCGTCTACCGCTTTTTGCCACGAAGGAATGTCGCGGTGATTTTGCGCGTACGCGGACTGAATCCCGCTGATCGCAGTGATCCCCATGCCGTACAAGTCGGCGCCCGCCTTGGTCGTATAGCCCTGAAAATTGCGATGCAACGTGCGCTTTTGCTGCGAAACGGCCAGCTCATCTCCCGGTTTGGCAAAATGATCCATCCCTATGTACAGATAACCGGCTTCAACAAACTTCAGCAGCCCCGCGCGGAAAATCTCAAACTTGACCATGCCTTCTGGTAAATGCCCAATGAAAGAGCCCTGCTGCTTCTTCAGCCAGGGAACGTGCGCATAGCTGAAGAGCGCAATACGGTCCGGGCTGAGACCGATGATTTGGTCCACCGTATGTGCGAAGCTCTCCGGCGTTTGGTAAGGCAAGCCATAAATCAAATCCACGTTGATGCTTTCGAATCCGAGGCGGCGCGCGCTGAGCAGCAGGTCACGAGTCATTTCGAACGGCTGGATGCGGTGAACCGCTTTCTGTACCTCAGGCTGAAAGTCCTGAATTCCCATGCTCAATCTGTTGAAGCCCAGCTTGCGAAGAGTCTCCAAATGCGCGCGCGAAGTGACGCGCGGATCCACTTCGATGCCAATCTCGCTGTCGGGTGCGAAGTGAAAACGTTCTCTCGTAAATTCGAAAAGGTCCTCAATCTGCTCCGGCGCAAGATACGTCGGTGTGCCGCCCCCCCAATGGAACTGCACCACGGAGCGATCCTTCGAAATGCTGCGGCTGACGCGTTCCGTCTCGCGTTTCAGCACGTCGAGATACGGTGGCGCGACATTTTTGTCTTTCTGGATCACTACGTTGCACGCGCAAAACAAGCACAGGCTCTCGCAAAAGGGAATGTGCATGTACAGGGAAACTGGCGTCCTCGCGCTTTCGGCCTCGCCAAAAGCCTTTTCTAAGTCTCCAGGGCCAAAGCTGTCGTTCCAAACGGGCGCAGTAGGGTAGCTCGTATACCGTGGACCAGGGCGGTTGTATTTTGCGAGGAATTCTTCGTCGACGCGCAACTCGCCCCGCATTTGCTCAAGCGTGGGATAGGCGAGCGTCATCGCGATGGCCCCTTATCTTGACTGCGCCGCGGGGCGCATTTCCTGGATCAGCGCCTGCTGGCCGGTTTCCACAAAAAGCTGCGCGTTCTCGACGGGCGTGTTCGGAAGTATGCCGTGACCGAGATTGAGGATGTGGCCCCGCCCTCCCAGCGAGCTTAATGTGTCCAGGGTGACTCCTCGAATATGTTCCGCCGGGCCAAGCAAAATCGCCGGGTCGACATTCCCTTGCAACGCGACTCTAGGCCCCAGCGACCCACGAACTTCTCCGAGGTCCACGCGCCAATCAACGCTCAGCACGTTGGCTCCGGAGCGCGCTGCGGCTGAAAGCAAATGCTGTGATGCCTTCGTGTAGTAAAGAACCGGAACCGAGCCGGAAATCTCCGAGACGACTTCTTGCACGGCTGGCAGCGCGGACTCCTGATAATCCTGCAAATTCAACTCGCCGCACCAGGTATCGAACAATTGCACGGCTGTCGCGCCGGCGGCAATCTGCGCTTTCAGGTAAGGGATTGTAGCTTGCGCGATGCGATGAAGCAGTTCGCGAAACGTCTTCGGCTCGCGATAAAGAAATTGCTTAACGGTTGCAAAACCTTCTCGTGTCTTGCCCTCCACCATGTAACACGCGAGCGTCCACGGGGCGCCTGCAAACCCCAAGACCGGGACCTCCGGGCCGACTGACTTCACAATACGGCGAATAGCTTCCGGCAGAAAACCTGTTTTCATCTCGGGGTCAAAGACTCTGAGTTTTTCTACGTCGGCCTTACAGCGCACAGGATTCGGTAGGTTCGGCCCAGCATCGCCAAGCTCGAGCGCCAATCCCATCGCCTCGGCGGGAATCAGGATGTCAGAAAAAACGATCACGGCATCCACGCCTAGTCTGCGAAAGGGCTGCAGCGAAACCTCTACCGCCAGCTCTGGCGTCTTGCAAACCTCCAGGAATCCGTGGTTTGCGCGGATTTCACGGTACTCGGGTAGGTAGCGGCCGGCCTGCCGCATCATCCAAACGGGCACGCGAGGGAGAGTTTCCCCACGACAGGCGCGCAGGAATGAGTCCTTTCGATTAGTGGTGGTTAAAGCCATTCCTTTCCGCAGTTCCTTGGATAAGCATCTTAGCAGGTCTTACCGGGCCTGGCACTGTACCGGAATCGCGCTGTGCAGGTCACCAGTCGTGTAAGTTATACTCGAAACGTCAATCCGGCTTGGCGCCCATTGCCAGGAGCGTTGGCTAGTTCCCACCGCTCAGGCTCGACGCCATCATGTACAACTGTGCACTACGCCCTTTTCATCTCGACGGCTGCCGCCTACGCGCTGAGCCTTGCGCTGTATCTCATCTTCTTGAATACGGGAAAAGCCCTGACCGGCAGGCTCGGAACACTGCTGCTAGCCGGGGGACTCGTCACTCACTACTTTGCCTTGTTAGAGAGGTCGCGCGGGCTCCATACGGTTCCCTACCACGACCTGTACGGCTCGATGTCGCTCTTTGGCTGGCTATTGGCTCTTACCTATCTAGGATTGGAGTTTTACCATCGCCAGCGGTCGGTCGGAGCGCTGGTCCTGCCTTTCATCCTGGTCTTCTTTGTGGCGGCACATCTTGCCCCTGCGGACAAGCTCTCCCCTCCCGAAGCGCACGGTCCTTCGTTCGCCCTCCATGTAACCCTGAGCATCCTGGCTTATTCTGCCTTTGCGCTTTCCTTTGTCCTTAGCGTGGTTTTTCTCGGGGAAGAACGCCTGCTGCGCGACCACAAACTGGGCAATGTCGTGTGGCGACTTCCTCCGCTCGAGTTACTGGAGCGTATGAGCCGTTCCAGTGTTCTGGTCGGCCTGGTCTCCATCACCATCGGAACCGCCTTGGGCTTTTTGTGGGTTGACCGCCTGAGCGACAAGTACTCTTTTTATGACCCGAAATACGCCATTACTTTGCTCGTGCTGCTTCTATATGCAGCCTATTTCTGGCTGGCCCGCACCACTGCATGGCGAGGTGCGCGTGCTTCAAAACTGTGTGTTTTTAATTTTGTCATCGTCTTTCTGAGCTTTACCGTTGTGAATTTCTATCTTTCGCACAGTCATCGGTACTTTTAGGGGAGACAAGCCTCGGAATGGAGATCGTTCTCGTCGGACTGAATCACCGCACCGCGCCCGTTGAGGTGCGCGAACGGGTGTCCTTCACCGCCGAACAAGCCCGCCGCGCGTCCGAGGAGCTGCGTTCAAAGGGAATTCTCGAGGAAACGCTTGTGCTCTCGACATGTAATCGCAGCGAAGTGTATGGCGTGCCGCCCGAAACCTCTCGCGAATCCGCGCCCGGCCTCTCCACGTTTCTCTGCGAATTCCATTCGGTGCGCAAGGATGTCCTCGATGGTTCGCTGTATCACCACTACGACCGCGAAGCCGTTCGTCATCTCTTTCGCGTGGCTGCAGGTCTGGACTCTATGATGCTCGGAGAAGCCGAAATTCTTGGCCAGGTGCGCGACGCATATCGCGTTGCTCACGAGCAAGGAGCAACGGGCCCGGTGCTGAACCGCTTATTCCAGGGCGCTCTCGAAGTTGGCAAGCGCGTTCGCTCGGAGACGGAATTGGGAACGCGGCCCATGTCCGTAGCCTCCGCCGGAGTGAAGCTGGCTGAGCGCATTTTTGGAAAGCTGGCCGAGCGCAGCGCACTCGTGCTCGGGGCCGGAACCATCAGCGAACAGGTGATTGCCCAGTTGCGCGATCGCGGAATCGCCCGCCTTTATGTGATGAACCGGTCGCACGAACGTGCAGAAGGCCTGGCAAAACAATATAACGGCGAAGTGTTGCCTTGGGGCCAGTGGGAGACGGCTCTGCCCATGCCCGACGTCATCGTTTCGTCCGTTTCGACCGAAGAAGCGGTGCTGCGCCGTGAAATGGTCGAACAAGCCATGGAAAAGCGCGCCAATCGCGCGTCGTTCTTCATGGATCTCGGCCTGCCGCGAAACATCGACTCCGCTGTGGGAAAGCTCTACAACGTATATCTTTACAACATCGATGACCTCACCGAAATCGTGGCGCAAAACCGCCATGCGCGCGAGAATGAAATTCCCAAAGCCGACGGCATCGTGGAAGAGCACGTGGGAAAATTCCTTTCCTGGCAGGCGAGCGTCGAACTGGTCGCCTTGATCAATGAACTTCGCACGAGAATGCGTGAAGAGCGCACGAAGTTTATCCATGCGCGCGTGGAGGCCATAAAGCATCTTACGGAAGCCGACCACGCGTTTATAGAGAGACTGATGGATGAAATGCTGGAAGGACTGGTGCTCGAGCCGGCCCAGCGCTTGCGAGGCGAAAAGGATTTGCGCAGGAAGATTCACAACGTTGAGGCGCTGCGCGACCTGTTCCTTTCGAATCGGGAGAAACCTTGAGGACTTTGCGCATCGGCACGCGCGGCAGCCTGCTGGCTAAATGGCAGGCGGAATCGATTCGCAAGCGCCTGTTCGCCGCCACCGGCGTCGAGCCCGAAATCGTCATCATTAAAACTGCGGGCGACAAAATGCTGCATGCGCCCGTGGCGCAAATCGCCAGCAGGGGAGTTTTCATCAAAGAGCTGGAAGAGGCGCTGCTCGAGGAAACCATCGACCTGGCCGTGCATAGCGTGAAGGATATTCCCACCGACATCCACTCGCGCCTGATGTTTCCGGCCGTTTGCAAGCGCGACGACGTGCGGGATTGCCTGGTGGGTTCGACGCTCGCAAATCTCCGGAAAGGCGCGCGTGTAGGAACAAGCAGTCTGCGTCGCCAGGCCCAGTTGCGGCATCTTCGCCCTGACCTGGATTTGCGGGACCTGCGCGGCAACGTGGACACGCGCTTGCGCAAAGTGGAATCCGGCGAGTACGAGGCGGTGTGCGTTTCCAAAGCCGGACTGGACCGCCTGGGGTTCAGCCAGCGAATTTCCGAAGTGCTTGCTCCCGAAGTGTGCATGCCCGCCGTAGGCCAGGGGGCCATCGCGGTGGAGTGCCGCCTGAAGGATCGCGAAGCCGAGGAATTGCTGGCCCCGCTCGACGACGCGGAAACGCGCGCCGCCATCATCTCCGAACGCGCGCTCCTCGGAGCACTTCACGGCGGATGCCAGGTGCCCATGGGCGCTTTCGCGCGTGTCGAACACGGCCAACTGGTGATGGATGCCTGCGTGTGCTCTGTGGATGGTGTGCAATTCGTGAAGCAGCATGCCGCTGCGCCGCCCGATCAGGCATCGCAGCTCGGCGAGCACATGGCGCGGTTGCTCCTCGAAGCGGGCGCGCAGCCCATTCTCGAAGAGGTGGCTCGCCAGCGTGTCTGAACATCTCCCAAGTTCGCTCGCAGAGAAGCGCATCGTGATCACTCGCACGTGGTCGCAGTGCGCAGAGATTGCGAGCGAGCTCAATGCGCGGAGAGCCGTGCCCCTTGTGAGACCCCTGATTTCGTTTGCCGATCCGGAAGATTGTGGACCGTTGGATGCAGCGCTTATTGCATTGGGCCAATTCGACTGGCTGATTTTCACAAGTGCAGAAGCGGTCCGCGTCGTGGCGAGACGGTCGAAGGAATTGGGACATGGCGTAGAGCAACTGTCGGGCAACCCATCCGTGGCCGCTGTGGGGCCCGTCACAGCGGAAGAGGTGAGAAGAAATAAACTCGGAGTGGACTACGTCGCACAGACTCATAATGGGCTGGCCCTAGCTGAAGAATTGGGAGACCGCGTACGAGGTAAGAAGGTCCTTTTGCCGCGAAGCGACCGCGCTAAGAGGGATTTGCCTGATGCGCTTCGACGTCAGGGAGCGGAAGTTGCCGAGGTCATTGCCTATCGAACTTTGCGGCCGGCGGAGTCCGATCGGCAAAAGTTCGATGAGATCGCTAACGGTGGAGCGGATGCGATTTTGTTTTTCAGCCCATCCGCGGTACAACATTTCGCCCAGGCGCTCGGTGACGGCCAAATTCGCCAGCTTCAGGACAAGCTGGCAATCACCGCGGTTGGCCCGGTTACGGCAAAGGCTTTGCGAGAAGCAGGAGTGGAGCGCATCATCGTCGCGTCGGAGACTACGGCTGCATCCGTGGTTGACGCTCTGGAAAAACATTTTGCCGCCGCGAAGGCCGCGCCAGCAGGAGCGAAACGAGCATGAGCTTTCCCACGCACCGGCCTCGGCGTTTGCGTCGTACGGAAGCGCTTCGCAGCATGGTCCGCGAGACGCGTCTGACCACCGCTGGCTTGATCTATCCGATGTTTGTGTGTCCCGGAAAAAATGTTCGGCAAGAGGTCGGCTCAATGCCAGGCATTCACCAGCAATCGGCGGATCAGATCGTCGAAGAGTGCAGGGAGGTGGAGTCACTCGGGATTCCGGCCGTGATTGTCTTTGGGCTTCCAGAGACAAAAGACCCGCGAGGTGTGTGTTCGCTGAATGAGCAGGGCGTCGTGCAGCGAGCCATTGAGGGCATCCGCGGAGCAAAACTGAAGCTGCTGGTGGTTACCGACGTCTGCCTCTGCGAGTACACCGACCACGGCCACTGCGGCGTCATTGAGAACGGGGAAGTGGCGAACGACGCCACGCTGGAAATACTCGCCCAGCAAGCGCTCTCGCACGCGCGTGCGGGCGCGGACATTGTCGCTCCTTCCGATATGATGGACGGCCGCGTGGGCGCGATTCGGAAAATGCTCGACGCGAACAAATTTGAAAGCGTTGCGATTCTTTCCTACGCCGCGAAATACTGCTCCGGATTTTACGGACCGTTTCGCGAAGCCGCGCAGTCCGCGCCGCAGTTCGGCGATCGCCGCAGTTACCAGATGGATCCCGCCAACGCCCGCGAGGCCCTGAAGGAAGTGCGTTTGGATTTG
>DATEGP010000100.1:0-7350 GCA_035280045.1 Candidatus Acidiferrum sp. | reverse complement strand
CGGCATTTCGCGCGACGCGCGTGGAACCGGCCGCGTTGTTGCAGTCCGGCAGCCGGGGAATGACCGGCGGGCGCAAGCGGCTGGGACTGCGGCGAATTCTGGTGGTCTCGCAAGTCGGGCTTTCTGTGGTTCTCTTGATGGGTGCGTTGCTCTTTGCCCGCAGCTTGCGCAACCTGACCACACTCAACTTAGGTTTTCAGCAGAACGGCATTTTGGTTACGAACGTCAATTTCAAGCGCCTGCAGCTTCCAGAGAGCAGCTACGTCGAGTACAAACGCCAGCTGGTCAAGTCCGTGAAGGCCATACCAGGCGTGGAATCCGCGACCAACGCGCTACTGGTCCCTTTTGGGGGAAGCACTTGGAACGACAACGTTCTCTTGGAAGGATCGGAGCAAGACCAGGGTATAGCGTGGGAGAACTTTTTAGGACCTGGCTATTTTCAAACCATTGGGACGCCTCTTCTCGCCGGGCGGGATTTCGATGAGCGGGATACTGCCACCTCCCCCAAGGTCGCCATCGTCAACCAGGCCTTCGTCCGAAAGATTTTCAAGGGCGCGGATCCAATGGGAAAGCGATTTCGCATTCACGAACCGCCGGGGAAGCCGCGTCCTCTTTACGAAGTAGTTGGGGTCACCGGAGACAACAAATTTCAGGATATGCATGAAGAATATCTTCCCTTCATGTATTTCCCGGCAACGCAGGAAGAGAAACCCGATCCGGACGATCAAATCATCATTCATTCTTCACTTCCGCTGGGCAGTTTGATGGCTTCCGTCAAGCAAGCCATGAACACTGTCAATCCGGGAATCGACCTAGAGTTCAAGGTCTTCAAAACGCAGGTGCACAATTCGCTGGTGCAAGACGAATTGATGGCCACGCTTTCCGGTTTCTTCGGATTTCTGGCGGCGCTGCTGGCGGCAATCGGCCTCTACGGAGTGATTTCGTATATGGTTCTCCAGCGCACCAAGGAGATTGGGATTCGCATGGCTATCGGAGCGCGGCGGGGCAATGTCATAGGGATGATCTTGAAGGAAGCGGGAATCCTGACGGTGGCAGGCCTGGTGATCGGGACCACGCTGGCGCTTGCTTCGGCGCAAGTTGTGAAGTCACTGCTTTATGGATTGAAGCCGCGCGACCCGCTGACCATTGCCTTGGCCGTGGTAACATTGGCGGCTGTCGCGGCGTTTGCCAGCTTCCTGCCCGCGTACCGCGCTTCGCGACTTGATCCCTTGAAGGCCCTGCACTACGAGTAGCCAGGCGACCTTGTAGTCGGCACGAGCGCATTCCTTTCAGCATTTTCTCAAAGCAGCCTGCGTCTCTCCTCTGCTACACTACGTGCCCGTTACATCAGAAAATTCACTTTCAGGAGTCTCCGCATGAAGTTTGCACCCCGGCTTGCCTTTGCGCTTTTTTTCTTCGTCCTCCCTGCAATTGCTCAGGAGCAAACGCAAAAAGCTCCTCGAGCGATTACAATTGACGATTTCTTTCAAATTCGCGATGTATCGCAGCCCGAACTTAGTCCTGACGGGCAATGGGTGGCTTATGCCGCTCGCACCAGAATGCTGAAAGAGGACAAGAACGAGCAGCGCTTGTGGATGATTTCGACGCACGGGGGCGACCCGCTGCCATTGACGGCGGAAGGCGTTTCCTCCGGCCATGCGCGGTGGAGTCCTGACGGGAAATACATTTCGTTTCTTTCCGCACGTGACGGAGGAAAATCACAAGTGTGGGTGCTTGACCGCCGCGGCGGAGAAGCGGTTCGCCTGACCGATGCAGCGCAAGGCGTTGACGATTTCGAGTGGTCGCCCGACAGCACTCGGCTCGTACTTATTCTTCGCGATCCCAAGCCGGAGGACCTGGAAGGCGCGAAGAATAAAGAAAAGCCCGCTCCAGCCACGCCGCCGAAGCCCAAGACTCCGGCGCCCTTCGTGATCGACCGCCTTCAATTCAAGCGCGACACGGTTGGCTATCTCGACCGCCGCCGCACACATCTTTACGTCTTCAATGTTGCTGCAAAAACGACCACGCAAATTACTTCCGGGGATTTCGATGACAACGAACCAGCTTGGTCGCCGGATGGCAAGTCCCTGGCGTTCAGCAGCAATCGCTCGTCTGATCCGGACGCCAACTATGAAGCGCACATTTGGACTGTCGCTGCTGATAACACAGATAAGGGCGCCCATCTTACACAGATCAGCCCCAAACCTGGCCCTGACTCCTCACCAATCTGGTCGCCTGACGGTAAATGGATCGCTTATGTCACTGAGTTGGACCCGCACCTCTTTTATTACAACACGCGGCACTTGGCCGTTGTTCCCGCAACCGGTGGGCAGGCAAATGTTCTCACTCGCGCTTTCGACCGCAGCATTCACCGCCCGCGTTTCTCGAACGATGGCAAATACATCTACTTCACCGCCGAGGACGATGGCGTGCAAAACCTCTGTCGCATTCCTGCGACGGGTGGGGAAATCACACGGCCTATTGGGGGGCGGCTAGTCGTCGGAAGTTATTCCCTTGCCAAAGACGATTCCGTGGCAGCGCAAATCACAACGATCGATCGTCCTGATGAAATCTTCTTCCTCGCAAAAGATGCGAAGGAGCCGACGCGCCTTACAAAGACCAATGACGCGCTGTTTGCACAGCTTCGTTTAGCAACAGCGGACTACGTGCACTTCAAGAGCAAGGACGGCACGACCGTCGCGGGATATTTGTACAAGCCGCTTGATTACACGGCGGGCAAGAAAGTGCCCACGTTGCTCAATCCTCATGGAGGCCCGGTGGGTCAATACGCCGCGTCTTTCTCCCATCTTGAGCAGCTTTATGCCGCTAACGGATACGCTGTGCTACTGCCTAACCCGCGCGGGTCTTCCGGCTATGGCCAGAAATTCTGCGCAGCGATTTATGCGGATTGGGGCAATAAGGACTATCAGGATGACGTGGCCATGGTGGATTACGCGGTCGCGCAAGGGATTGCGGATCCCGACAAGCTCGGCGTTGGCGGCTGGTCTTACGGCGGCATCTCGACTGATTTCATCATTGCGCAGACCAAACGCTTTAAAGGCGCCATTTCCGGTGCAGGCGTGGCGTTGGTCGCCAGCTTCTACGGCCACGACCACTACCAGCGCGATTACGACATCGAGCTAGGCCACCCTTGGGATCACAAGGAAGGGTGGGACCGAATCTCGCCGTTCTATCGCGTGGCGGATATTACAACGCCGACTCTTTTTATGGGCGGTGACATTGATTGGAACGTGCCTATTCTAGGAAGCGAGCAGATGTATCAAGCGATGAAGACGCTTGGGCGCACCACGGAACTTGTCGTGTACCCGGGCGAATATCACGGCTTCACCGTGCCGTCGCACCTCAAGGACCGGATGGAGCGCTTCATGGCGTGGTACAACCACTACGTCAAAGGAGACACCGCGCCGGCGACGCCCGCACAGCCTGAGATCAAGACCGCCGGAGGTGAGTGATGCGCGGTAGTTACGCTGCGTTCGCGGGCATGCTGGTTATGCTTGTGTCGTGCGTTTCGATGCGCGCCCAGCAAACCTTCAGTGTCGGCACGGCTTCCGCTGCGCCCGGGCAAAAGGCAACAGGCTACCTTGAAGTGCCCGCCGGTGTGGATGCTGCAACGAATATTCCTGTGGTCGTGGTGAATGGAACGAAGCAGGGAAAAGTGCTTGCGCTGGTCTCCGGCGCGCATGGCACGGAATACGTCTCCGTCATTGCAGTAGAAAAACTGATCGCGCAGCTCGATCCGGCACAGGTGACCGGCACGGTCATTCTCGTGCCGCTCATCAACATTCAGTCCTTCGAACAAAAAGTGCCGCACGTGAATCCCGTCGACAACAAAAGCATGAATCGCTTCTATCCCGGCAAGTCGGATGGCACGCAAACGGAGCGCGCTTCGTATCTCATCACCAAACAAATCGTCGAACATTGCGACTACCTCATTGACTATCACGGGGGCGATCTTGACGAAAGCCTTCGCCCTTACGCCTATTGGGGGCCGACTGGCCACGCGGAGCAAGACAGCATCTCGAAGGAGATGGTCCTCGCGTTCGGGCTCGATCACATCATTATCTGGAGCGAGCGGCCTACCGATCCGAATGCCACGCGCTATTTGGATAACACCGCCACAGTTCGCGGCAAGCCCTCGATTGTTGTGGAAGCGGGCCACGCCGGAACGGTGGAGACCGACGACGTCAACCTTCTTGTCAACGGGACACTCAGCACGATGCGCGCGCTGAAAATGCTGCCCGGCGAGCCGCACGTCATAGAGAATCCGGTTTGGATCGAGAAACTCTCCGACGTTCTGGCCGATGGCCCCGGGATCTGGTATCCGCTCGTTAAGCGCGGGACTTACGTTTCCGCGGGAATGAAGCTTGGCACGATTACCGATTACTTTGGCAAAGTCATCGCTGAACCTCGCGCGCCTGTCGCGGGCGTCGTACTACACGTCAACGCTGTACCTTCTTTGAAAAAGGGCGATAACATTGCGGACCTGGGAGTTGTTGCGGCCCACGCGCCTTAGGTGCGCAAACAAAAGCGGCGCTCGCACCTTAGCGAAGCGCCGTTTTCTTCACTTCAAGAATTCGCTACGTTAATTCTTGCTGGCTACCGCCTCCTGGTGATCTTCGCGCGGGGTCATGGAAACGACGATGTACTCGCGTTCCTTGTCATCCCCACCTTCGGCCACTCTCAGAATCAGCTTGTCCTTGTGGAGGCGAAACTGCGCGGTTTCTCCAATGGGCAGCAGGACGGGATGCTTGTCATCATTCGGCCGGATGCGATAAATCACTTTTTCGGCTTGGAGGATGTATTCCTGGCAAAGCACTTCCTTGGTCTTTTTGCTCTGCGAGTCCGTGCCCAGGATTTCGCCGGCCATGGACTTGCCGCCCTTTTCCTGCATGCCGCAGGGAGACGACTCCATCTTTAGCAGCGTTCCTTTTTGATAGTCGGTGTGCTCTTTGGCGGAGCAAACCCCAGCAAGCAATAAACAGCCCGCGAGCGCGAACCACTTGGTGTTCATAGGCTTATCCCCTTTCTTCACAAAATAAGGGGTGCGGTGGGGACGGAAAATAGCCCGAAAGTCCCTGTGTGCTCAATCTGCAACGCGTGGGGGAAAGGGCATTGGGGGTGGATTTCGATTACTCTTGGAAAGGGGAGGTGCTATGGCAGCGTTTTGGGTGCTCGGCGGGGTGATCCTTCTAGTCGCTTTAGTCCTTTTGTTTCTATGGCATCCGAGGATCGGCGACCTCTTTCACAAACACGTCCAGGATCGCCCCAAACGGCGTCTATTCCTGGCTGCGGTAGGGTTCTTCTTCACGTTGGCCTTTGCGCGAGGGGCGGCTTACGCGGCCGGGCGTGGGATTCCGCCATTCCATTACGTCTATATTCACGGTATTCATGTCCATCACCTGGTTTGGGGGATTCTCTTATTATTGGTCGTGGGGTTTGGCTGGCTGATCGAGGTCGGCACGGGAGCCAGGGGTTCGTCGTTATTTGCCAGCCGCCTGATGTCGCTGCTTTATGGCATTGGGGTTGCGCTTACCTTGGACGAATTCGCACTTTGGCTCAACCTTGAGGAAAAGGTGTATTGGACACACGAGGGACGTGCCAGTCTCGACGCCATCCTGTTGTTCAGCGCGGCGCTGCTGATTGGCATCTGGGGGCGGAACTTTCTTAAGGCGCTTCCGCGCGAACTCTTCCGGAGGACCAATGTGAGACTGTGAAAAACGATGCGCTCGTTACTCCGCCTGATGTTTATGCCACCACTCTCGGAGTTGTAGACACTTCCCACGATCATCCAAGGCGATGACGAAGATTCCGTCAAGCTTGGTCTTGAGTTGTTGAGGGACGATCACTAAGGTGGCCCACCATCGGGCAATTCCATGCTCTGGGGTCAAGGCCAGGATTTCGGATCCAAATTGAATGCTTTCTTCGGTTTTTGCGACATGCTTCCAATACTCGAGGATAACTGCCCGCCCTCGCATCGGCTCTACAAACGGAGTGACTTGGTAGGTTCCGTTCTCCGCATAAAGCTCGGCTGCGGCCTTGGCATCCCGTGCCTCCCATGCCTGGCCGTATTTCCCTAACCACGCTGCAAATTGTTCTCGAGTCACGCTCATTTTGCTGTTCCTCTTACTCCGTCGGCGGGCCTACTTTTGCACAGACGTGCACAGCTTTCCACAGTTGAGTTTTCAGAATTCGCTTGCCAAGAAAAAGGGGCAGGTTTATCTTCACGCACAGATTGAGCCGGGAAGCCTCAAAAACTTAACGGCACAATTGAAAGAGGGCGCAGCAGCCGCAAGGTTGTTGCGCCCTCAATGTTTTTACTCCCCTCATTCGACTCAGTAGCGACTGCCCGCAGTTTTCGCCCGGAATTTGCTACCGCTGGTTTGACAGAGTATCCTCTCCGATTTCGGGGAGGTGTCAGATGGTTTGTTTAGTTCGGCGTCCTGCGGCGGCAACCGGTTTCTCTCGGCGGGTCGCAATTGGATTCACACTTAGCTTGATCATTTCTGTTCCAGCGTTCGCCCGCCCCTCCGGCGAAAAGCCGATTGCGGGTTCCGGCGCGCCGAGCGAACCTTCTTTCGATCCAATGCTTTTCAGCGAGATGCGCTGGCGCTGCATCGGACCTTTTCGCGGCGGGCGAACCGTGGCCATTTCCGGCGTCCCGCACCAACCAAACGTTTTTTACATGGCGGCAGTGAACGGTGGCGTCTGGAAAACCACGGACTTCGGGAACACGTGGAACCCGATTTTTGACGATCAGCCGACGGGTTCGGTGGGTGCGCTGGCGGTGGCTCCTTCCGATCCGAATGTGATTTATGTTGGCAGCGGAGAAGGTTTACAAAGGCCGGACCTGGCGACGGGCGATGGAATCTACAAATCCACCAACGCGGGGAAAACTTGGACGCACCTCGGTTTGCGCGACGCGCAGCAGATTGCTGCCATCATTGTTGACCCAAAGGATCCAAATCGCCTCTTCGTCGCTGCGGTGGGGCACCCTTACGGTCCTAACGCCGAGCGCGGCGTATTTCGCTCGACCGATGGCGGTCAGACATTCCAGAAAGCTCTATACAAGGACGAAAATACGGGCGCCGCAGACTTGGCGTTTGATCCTTCGAACCCACAGACGGTTTATGCCGTGTTGTGGGCCGCCCGCGTCGCGCCTTGGGAGGTTCGGAGCGGCGCATCCTTCATTACTGGCGGAAGCGGAATTTTCAAATCCACGAATGGAGGAACAAACTGGCGCGCATTGACCAAAGGACTGCCCACTGCCGAAGACGGCCTTGGGCGCATCGGGATTGCCGTTGCGCCAAGCGAGCCAAGCCGGATCTATGC
>DATEGP010000099.1:0-72062 GCA_035280045.1 Candidatus Acidiferrum sp. | reverse complement strand
TATGGACTTGGGTGCTGGTGGCAAAGTGACGCGAGTTGTTGCCCACTACAGCATTTAGCGGCTGCGTGCCCAGAGTAAAAATCCGGAGACGGTTTTGGGTGCCCCGCTCTCGGGGTTTGAGGGCGGGGCCTTTTCTTAACTCCTTGGTATGGCTTTACAAAGTCCCCACCCTCATAAACCGAGGGTGGGGCACCCGGCGAATGACAATAGAGCAAGCGCGATGCGAGGCCGTGACATAAGTACCTCCTTTTCTCGATCGAGGATTCCGACGGCCCTAAGTAAAGGTCTTAACATATTACTACAAAAGACAACTGGGGCCGAAACTTCCGGTTTGCCGACGATCCACGAATTGACCGGGCCCGAGGTATGAGTCATATTGCATATCATCGGGAGGTCAAGGTGAATCGACGAGCAGTGCTACTGTCTATTCTTGGTCTTGGCGGCGTTTTCGCCCGATTACTTCGGACACAAAACAATCTCGATCCCCTAAAGATCATGCCTGAAACGCACAAACTACTTTTCGAGAATCAGTTCGTGCGTGTAATCGAATCTAGGGTGCCCGCAGGCGGGCACGAACCGAAACACAGCCATCCCCACTGTGTGACTGTGGGCTTGGCCGATGTCGACGTTGAGATCAAAACTTTCCCCGACGGCAGAACCATTCGTACCCACCGCAGCGCGGGAACAGCCAGCTGGAGCGAAGCTACGGTTCACGAAGTCACGAACATTGGAAACACATCGTCACACAACATTCGGATTGAGCTGAAATGCTGAGTCAGCAATGTCGATGCTCATTAATACGATGGAGGCGACGCGAAAACAGGAAAGAAACGGATCATTAGAAGTGGATTGTTTCTTGTTTGGACGGGTGGCCTGGACGTAGAATCCGGAGACGATTTGGGTGCCCCGCTCTAGGGGTTTGAGGGCGGGGCTTTTTCTTAACCTTTGGTATGGCTTTACAAAATCCTCACCCTTACCAACCGAGGGTGGGGCACCCGAATTCAAGTTCGCGGACACGAACTACATGTTCACGGCGTTGATTCCCAACAATCCGGGTTCGCCGGTGGCGTGAAAGCGGAAACTGCTCCATGGCCAATCCTTCGGGTGATCCACGAGCTTTCGAGTGACCGGGTTGCGTGCATGTAGTTCAGCTTTTCGTTTTTCTTGTCGTGAGTGTAAACGTCGAAATCATAGAATCTTGGTTGCCAGAACTGCGGGAGCGCATCGACGAACTTGGGAGATTTTAGCGAGAGTTGCGCCTTCGGAGTAGGGTTCCTCTGCTTGCGCAAAATTCTCGATACACGCTGTTTCAGCATCTGCAGCACCGTGGAAGGTGTTCCCTTCTCCGGCTCGCTCATCAGCAGGTGCACGTGCTCGGGCATGACCACATAGCCCACCAGAAGAGAGCTATATTCCTGACGTACTCTGCGGAGTTCGTTTACGAAGACATTTCGCGCGAGCGCGGTTCCCAATAGCGGTAATCGCCGATAACAACTGAAGGTGATGAAGTGGAGATCTCCCCTGCCGTAGTGGCGATGCAAATCTTTGGGCATAGTCAGGAGAAACCCCCACCCTCATAAATCGAGGGTGGGGCACCCGAATTCAAATTCATGACACGAACAACCCCCCCCACCCTCATCAACCGAGGGTGGGGCCCCGCGTAACGATACTCTGCGATGAGTTGCATGTGTGGTATACACCTGCGGCGCATTTGCCGTCAAGGCGAAAGAAAGAGCGGATCGGTGGAGATTCGCCAGCTGGCTACGACTGGGCGGGGACGGGGGGCTGGAGTTTGCCGGCGGCGAGATCGTCGAGGGCGCCGAGGCGGCCACTGAGCTCTCGGTCGTCCAAGCGGCGGTCGCGGTAGAGCTGGCGGAGATGCTCTTCGGCGGAGCGGTCCGCTTTCTGCGAGTTGCATTCCAAGCAGCAGGACACCAGGTTGCGATAGGAATTGCGACCAAATTCCGCCAGCGGCACGACGTGGTCGAGGCAACGTCTTTGCGGGGTGGTCCGTCGCAAACAATAAAAACAGCGGCCGCGCTCGCGTTCGTGGATAGCATGGCGCAGGACCTGCTTTTCCCAGAAATCCGCCTCCTCGATGTTGGCAACGATGGGCGTTGCGGGGGCTGGGCGATGCGCGGGAATTTTCTCCGCGCTTATTCCCTTCACCTCGAGCGGAAGCCGGACACGCACGACGTGCTGGGAGCGGCAGTTGCATTCGACCAAATGGAAAACGCCGCGCGCAATCAGGCGGCGCACGGTATCGCGTGTGAACTTCATGGAAAGGCCAACGGCACGGGCCAGCCCGGCAATCGAGAACTGCAAATGGGGCTTGCCTTCGAGGCGGCTGTGGCGGAAAAGATGCGAATAGATGGCGCGGTCGGCCAATGAAAAGTTAAGCTGCGGCGCCAGCAAGTCTTCAAATTGTTTCCACACCTGTACTGCGTTGATTTTTTCGTCGTTCATGTTTTTTATCCTGTTTTTGATCGTGGGTTGGGATAGAAGTCAACAACTAACCGGGGAAAGAAAAAGGCAAAGAGTCAACCATGGAAAAACAAAAGCGCCGGCAAGATGCCGGCGCTACGAAATAGGTACGATGTATATCGTGCCCTTAAAAACAGAAACGCCCCGACCGGAGTCGGGGCGCAGTTATCAATGAAGATAAGCCTATCAGACCGTAATCGGCTTTTCAAGTATAAAAGTGAGAAAATTTGTAATTTTTTAAGTTGTTGCAGGAAAAGGCTTTTGCCGGACCGGGTTCGCTAAGAATCCATGAAAAATCTTAAAACCATCTCCGGGAACTAGTACCTAATAGCGAGTCAATTTCCGCTTAGCCGTCATCGAGTCGAGGGAAATGAACAGGTCTGCAATGAGTTCTCTCATGCGGCGGGCCGGCTAGGTCTACTTGCGAACGCAATCCTTGCGTCCGGTATCCGCGATGCTGGCAATAACCCATTGACCATCCGTATGGACAAGATTGAACAAGTCCGTCCCGCAGTGGTCCACCTTGCCATCCACCAAGAACTCGAAAGGAGCCCACACGACCGCGAGATCGTGATCGATCCGCACTAGCGGATCATGAATTCGCTCCTCGATCTGCGTGGTTCCAGGTTTTCCTACCCGGTCGGCAAAATCTTCAAAAGTCATCTGAACCGGCTTGCCGTCCCTCATCAGCACCATCGTGCCGCCGCTCAGCAACGGTTTCTTAATCGCCGCGGCGTCGCGTTTGGCCATGCCATCAAACAATTGCGTTATAGGAGCCAGCACCGCCTGCTGCTCCGCGCTATCCACCGAGGGAGTCTCGCGGTCGAGCCTGGAGCCGTTGGATGGCTTAACGGTTGCCGCGTACAACGAGGAAATCAGAAAAACCGCAGAGGCTGTTGCAACCGCAAAAGAAAAAAACGAGAGCAGTGAACGGAAGGTGGTTTTCATGGTTCACCGATTCTAACCTGCGTTACCCGCGATTCCAAAGTCTTGCCCGCCTAGCCTCGCTCGTGTCCGCGAGTTATGCCAGGGGCTGATAAACCGATAATCCGCAGATCTTGGTACTAGCCGCTTCGCGACGGCGTCAAACCTGTGCGTCGTGGAAGGATTGGTCCGACCGGAAATCGAGCGGCCTTCCCAACGCCTGCTCCGTTAGTCAGGCAGGTACTCCCGAAGACGCCTGGGGGCCTGTGCCCGCCTGCCGCAAACATGCTCGCAAACCCTGGATGGACGAGCCTCAGAAGGAACATTTCGCAGTGAATCGACGAAGGCTCTGTTACTTGAGTGGCTGCCACAGTTCGATTTTGTTGCCGTCGGGATCGTAGATCCACGCGAAGCGGCCGTAGCTTTCGTCCTGGCGCTTCGGGTCGATCTGAACCCCTTCTTTCGCCAGACGGGCGAGCAGCGCGTCGAGGTCGTCGACGATGTAGTTCACCATGAACGACGCTGAGCTGGGCTCGAAGTATTTGGTGTCGCCCGGGAAAAGGGTCCAGAGGGTCATCTGCTCGCTTTCAGGATTGTCCTTTTCACGCCACGGCAGCATGACATAGCCGCCGCTGTCCGCGAAGCCAAGATGTTTTGCATACCACTCCTGCATTTGCTGCTTATTCGCGGACTTGAAGAAGATACCGCCGATGCCGAGGATTCGGCCTGGCTGGCTCATGGTAGTTTTCCTTTCTTGTGATTGTACAAGTGGTTGTACAAGGGCAATGTCGTTTCGGCTCCCACCTGCAGTGCTCTTCCCTGCTCTTCCGATAAGCGCGTCAACGTCGTGCTCGTGTCCGGAGTGCAGCGGGTCGGCGCGCTGCGTAGTATGCCGTAGGGCGGTAATGAAAATCGACCCTAGAGGGCGACTGCTGCCTGCGGTGGCGCTTTCTTTCTAAGAACCGCGGCAGAGAGCAGCGTGATGACCAGGCCGACGGGAAATGGCTCGATGAACGTCATCGCCGCGTTGAAGAGCGGATTCTTGTACATCACTTTGAGTTTATTGAGTTCTTCAGTTTTTTGCTGGATGGCCGCCGCCGTGGCGCCGGAGGTTTGCATCTTCTGGAGGACGTGGGCGCCGTACTTGTCCATGAAGTCTGGCATGAAATTGAAGTAGATGACTTGCCAGGTGACGACGTAAAAGATGCAAGAGATTACGGTGATGGCCAGGCCGACAAGGAAGGCTCTGCCGAAAGTGATGTGCCCCTTCCCCACGTTGTCTCGGTAAGAGCGGACGCCGAAGAAGGTCACCATGAGGGACAGCACGATGGTCGTATAGCCGAGGACATAGCCGTGGTCGAAGTCAGGGCGGTTCATGAAGGGGACCGTGACGATTACCATGAGGAGAGATGAGATGACGCCGGAAATGAGGCCGAAGGTGAGAATGGTCTTTTTCACTGGTTTCTCCGGAACGGCAGATTGTGATTGCGGAGGGACTTTACCGCAGACGGCGGGGGAATTGTCGTCATACTTTTGAGTGATTTTGGGGTGTAGGACGAAAAATCATGCTTTTGGGCGAGCGGTTCAGGGCCAATTCAGAGTCAAGTCAAGCCAGTTTAAGGAATGATGCGGAGCTCTTTGCCCAACTGCACGGCCTGGGTGCGGCGCTTGGCGCCCAATTTGTCAAAGACCCGGCTGGAGTGAGTCTTTACAGTGTTTTCGCTCACAAAGAGCTTTTCGGCGATCTCTCGGTTGCTGAGACCTTGTGCGATGAGTTCCAGTATTTCCAATTCGCGAGGCGTAATGCGGAGGGCTTCGCGTTTGGTGTCGTCGGGGCGAAAGGGTTCGCCGCCCTCTTGAATTTGCTGGTCGAGGCGAAGGGAAACGGGGACTTCCTTTGTGACAACGCGCTCCTGCTTGCCGGTCAGCTTCAAGCCGAGCCAGATGCCGAGAGCGGCAAATGTCGCGGCAACCAAGCCTCCGTAGATTTCGATGGAGTGGTCGAGGACGAGGAAGCGGTACTCCATCCATTTCAGCGCGGCGATAAGCATGCCAGCGATCAAGCCGTAGAGGAGGACATAGCGTTTCATTGGTTGCGACCAGGTTCCGTCTGGAGGGAATTCTACTATGGGATGGCAACGCTGAGGTGTTGGGGCAGGACGGAAGTCACATTTGACGGGTACCGAAAACGGGGCGCAGAAGAACCCACCTTGGCTTCCGAGTTCCCTTGAGTGTAGTTGACTTTACCGGGGTTCGTGTGCCGGGCACTTGGATTGAGCTCATTGGCTTTTGGATTAGGATAGGCGGTGACATGCGAGCCAGCCGTCTTTCGTCGACGACAATGGCCAGGCCTTGTTTGATTGTGGATGCGCCGGTTCATTGCCTCTTGGCCATAAGGTAGGAAGCGGCGCATATGCGGTGTGCAAGTTGCGTCATAACTTGCTCAGATCGGAGGATTCTTGCGATTCGACCGGATGATTTGCGCGGTGGACGCGCACGCTTGCGGGGAGCCGGGACGCGTGATCGTCGGAGGTGTGCTCGACGTACCGGGGAAGACGATGTTTGAAAAAATGAAGTACCTCGAGTCACAAGCGGACGACCTGCGCAAACTAATGCTGCGAGAACCGAGAGGATACCCGGCATCGAACTGCAACTTGATCTTGCCGGCGACGCACCCAGAGGCGGACGCAGGGTTCGTGATCATGGAGCAAGTGGAATATCCGCCGATGTCCGGAACGAACACGATCTGCGTGGTTACAGTTCTGTTGGAGACTGGAATGCTCCGCCCGCGCGGTGAGGTCACCAAGTTGAAACTGGAGACTCCGGCGGGGTTGGTGGAAGTGGAAGCGCAGATGCATAAGGGCAAGGTGAAACGCGTAACCTTTGAAAATGTTCCGGCTTTCGCAGTCCATTTGGACCGTGAGATTGAAGTGCGGAACCTGGGCACGGCAAAAGTGGACGTGGCCTGGGGTGGAATGTTCTATGTGATAGCGGACGCCGCCCAATTCGGTTTAGAACTGAAGCGGAACGAAGCGCGGGACATCGTGCGCATTGGAGAAATGGTCAAAGCGGCTGCACAGGAGCAATTGCCTGTCGTACACCCGGAGAATCCAGGTATATCCGGGATTACGATCGCACAACTGTCCGCCGAGTCAACCCAACCTGGTGTACATCGAAGGAATACAGTGGTTGTGTCAACGGGAAAGCTGGATTGGGAGAGACCGGCGACATGGACCGGAGCCCTGGACCGCTCGCCCTGCGGCACGGGAACTTGCGCGAAGATGGCGGCGTTATATGCGAAAGGGGACTTGCCGCTGCATCAGGACTTCGTGCATGAAGGCATTCTCGGGACTACGTTTACAGGCAGATTGGTCCGCGAAACTCGCGTCGGACCTTATCGAGCGGTAGTACCCACCCTGAGCGGCAGCGCCTGGATTACGGGATTTGCCAACTATGTAGTCGATCCAGAAGACCCATTTCCAACAGGGTTCACTGTGGGAGATATTTGGGGTGCTTCTGATTAAATGCTACGTGGAGGGTTACAGGCAAGTTGGTTTCCCGGACGAAGATGTACGGTAACGCGACTTAAATGGACGGCGGCGGCTGTTTGAGATCCAATCCGCCGAAATGCGGGTGTTGCACGTAACCGACCGTGGGGGGCGGCAGGGCGTTGATGCACTTTTCAGAACATGCGTGCACCAAGAGTGGAAGCACGTCCGTCGCAACCTTCAGTGAGATCCATGCTTGATATATTCCTTCTTGCGAAAAGGGCGCACGGCATGCACTGCAGACCGCCGGTGCGAACGCGGGCAAATTCTGCGGCAGTCGCGGGAAGGGAGGTCTGTACTTATAGTTGCCGTAAAGACAGCGCGTACTGACACGACTTCTCTTCAGGTGCAGGCACCGCGTGATCTCATAAGGAAGCCAGTGCAGACAACGCGAGGTATACGGGTCGAACTCTTCTAAATTCGTCATGTCTCCTATCTCTGGAGGGATGCTCACGAGATGGCTTCCATACAGGCTCAAATACCTGACGGACTTAAGCGTGCCAATTGATTTGGGCAACGTGACGATCTGCTCCCACTGTTCGCTTCCGATTCCCGAGAACGGATCGAGCTCATCGGACCCATCATTGCGAACCTTGGCGATATACGCCTCGAGCGCCTTCCACGCGTCTGAACCTGTGTCCTGCACTTCCGCGTGAAACGACAATTCCTGCCACTCGCGGCGACCAACGCCACATTTTTCGGCGCCCTCCTCGTCTGTTTCTTTCTCGTCCTGGTCGCGTTCGTATTGCGCATCGAGGCAGTGGCAGGACGCATAGTGCCGTACTGGGTTGGGCCTCAATTGAGCCTGTGGTGTACTCGATCGCTGGTTAAATCGGGGGCGATAGAGTTTCACGTAGGAATCTTTGGCGGCGACCGTTCTGAGGCGCATGCGGAAAAGGATAGCCACCAGGGCGGCCGCGATGACAAGCAAGCTGAACTGTTGCCAGAATTCGGAAACGGCCAAGTGATAGAACGTTGAGATATGTAGGAGGGGCATTTTTTGAATAACAGATTATACGATTTGCGGAGCTCTTCGTCGGCCTGAGCAACTTGCCTGGTAAACCACCAAGCGCGCTAGAAGCAGCGACCCGATCTCCCGGAATATTTACACCATGCAACCGGAGCGATATGATTCCCGCGGCTCCTTGCCCTCCACCTTAGCTTCGGAGGAATCACACCATGAAACTGAGACTGTTCGCGACCTTTGTTGTTGTGGTCATGGCGCTCGCTTCAGCGCGCTCCGCATGCGCATCGAAAGCATACTCATACTTCCGCGTTGGCAACCCCAGCGACGTCACCACCACAACGACGCCCGGCACCGTCCTCATGGGAGGCGGCACCGACGTGGACGCCGCCTTTCAGTGGATGTGCCAGCGCAGCGGCGGCGGCGATTTCCTCGTGATTCGCGCCACCGGCACCGACGCCTACAATCCATATATCCAGGGACTCTGCCCTGCTGAAAATTCTGTCGCCACACTCATTATTCCGAACCGGGCAGCCGCCAGTGATCCCTTTGTCGCCAGCACCATTCAGAACGCCGAAGCTTTGTTCATTGCCGGCGGCAATCAAGCCGACTACATCAATTTCTGGAAGGGCACGCCCGTGGAAACCTCTCTAAACTCGCTCATAACCGAGGCGTTCCCATTGGCGGCACCAGCGCCGGCATGAACGTTTTGACCGAGTTCATCTACTCGGCGCTAGCGAGCCAGGGCGTTACCTCCAGCCAGGCGCTGGCCGACCCCTTCAACCGCTACATTACGCTGGACCGCGATTTCGTGAACATCGCGCCAGTGGTGGGAATCATCGGCGACCCCCATTTTGTGACTCGCGATCGCATGGGCCGCGACTTGGCTTTTCTCTGCCGCATTTTCACGAACGGTTGGTCCACGGTGCCGCGGGGCATCTCCATTGACGAACAGACCGCGCTGCTCATTGACGCCAGCTCGAACAGCACTGTCGTTGGCTCCAGCACGGTTTATTTCCTGCAGGCTCCTGGCGCTCCCCAAGTTTGCCAAGCTAAAACACCACTCACCTACCAGGACATTGCGGTTTATCGCATCAACTCCACCGGCTCCTTCAACCTGTCCACTTGGCAGGGAACGGGTGGCGTCAGCTATAGCGTATCCGCCAACGCCGGCGTCCTCAGCTCCACCCAATCCGGCGGCTCCATCTACTGACTTTGAAAGCCGTGGCTTGACACCAAGGGCCTCGTGCCATAGCGTCTAGCCCAAGAATCCTGCCCTTTTGTCCGTTGCCGGAGGCGTATCTCCGGCAGGGAGAAGACGATGCCCACCTATAACGCTGTTGCTTTCTTCTTCGACCTGGCCATTTCCCTGGGGATTGTGCTTGCGATCTATGGCCTGCTAGGAAAGGTTCTTCGGGAGCTCCTGGACAAGACGATTCGTCTCACCGCGGGAAGCGCCTTCTACCTGCGCGCCCTGATCCTGATATTGCTTTGCGGTGCGCTCTCAAAAGTCATCGGCGGCGTCCATCAGAAACCCGATGACCACTTCATGGACTATGTCTGGGCTGTGGCTCATGACACTTCGGAAGTGTTCGACAATCTGCTCCTAATTCTCATCGTTTACGTGGTGATAGTGACGGTTTTGGTAGCTGTTCTCAGGCCGAAGAATGAGTAATGAAGCATATCTGATCGTTTCGTATTCCTTGGTTGTCCCGCTTTGCGCGGCCCTTGCCATCGCTGCATATCTGTGGCTGCGGAATCCTGCAGAGGGCATTGCAGTTTCGCTGCCGCACGAGGGCTTGAGAAAGACGATCCGAAGAGCCTTTCCCCTCAGCACGGTCCTCTTCGCTCTGTCCTGGTGTCTCTCTGTGAGCTATTACGGATGCTCGCAGAAGAAATACGATGACATTGTCAAAGATCGTTCCTACATCACGAGCAAGAATACGGAACAGGTTTCTGAGGCCCTGCAAGGAGTTATCTGGAGCGTAGCCTTGTGGTCCGCGATCTTCGCGATTGCCTTGCGTGCGACACGTGGACGAAGTTCGACCTAGACCGTGCTACCTAACCGCAAATCTCGAAACCAGAGCGTGGTGCGACGATGAGAACGGCGTTTCTGCGATTTGACGGCGCGGTTGAACACGATCCCGCCATCGATGCGTGGATGAAGCAGCGTGCGGGCGAATTGGGAAGCATCGCGCGTCAGTGGTTTGAAGTGATGCGAAAATGCGGAGACGAAGTCCGCGAGCTTTTGCATGACGGCTGTCCGACCGCCTGTTTGGGGGATGCGCCTTTTGCCTACGTCAATGTGTTCACTTCGCACGTAAACGTCGGCTTCTTTCACGGCGCGGCGCTCGCGGACCCGGCCTGCTTGCTCCAAGGCAACGGCAGGTTCATGCGCCATGTGAAGCTGAGCGCGGGAACGCCCGCGAACGCCGCAGCCCTAACCAGGCTTATCGAAGCGGCGTATTCGGACATAAAGGCGCGCGTCGAAAACGGCTAGCGCAGAACAATGCCCCGAGAAGCCGCCCTGTTGGCGCACTTGCGACAGAGCTCGAAAAGAAATTGACGCAAAATGGCCGTCTGCTAACATGGGAAGCTCCCGCAGCGCAGCAGATCGAGCGTAGCCAACCCCCAACCCTGGCAACGTGAAAAAGGATTGTTGTCTTTCTACGTGGGGAATTGCTGTCTTGCGGGGGTGGTGAAGCAATGACAGTAAAAATCCAACTTCGCCCTGAATTCTACGACTACATTCGAACCCTGGTCCATGCTGAGGTTAACGAGCAGAAAAACAGACAGAGAGTCGAGCAGCTTGCGATGAAAATCCGCGGGCAACTCGACCAACTGACTGCTCGGAAGACAGGTCCACGAGTGGTGCAGAAGTCGGTCGGGGCACGGTTCTAAAACGACTATTACGAGTCGACAGTCCTGCCAATCCTTGGAAATACGCTATCCGTGTGGGAGCAGAAGACATTAAGGCTGCGAGCGGCGCGCGGGTTTTAATTTTCTTGAGCGTGACGCAAGAAGTCAAAACTTAAACTGGTTCATTATCAGGCGGCGGCTGTCAAGCCGCCGGGCGCATGGCGGAATTCACGAGGAAAGCTAAATGAAGGGGTGCCATTGTGCTTGATGAGAAGCAACTCCGCGCCATCCTGGTCTGCGCTTTTGAGAATTTGCAGAGACAAAACACCGTCCTCTATTCGCTGACAACGGAACTGGAGGCCGTGCGCGATGTGCTTTGCGAGCATGGGCCGGCCTACAAGTCCTTGTTGTCGCAAAAGCGAGCGCATTACGTGGAGGAACTAAAATCCACAGTGGCCGATGATTTCGCAAAATTCGAGCAGATCATTCAGCAATTGAAAGAGCCCAAGCTGCCCTGATAAATGCGGGCTGAAGTTTGACTGTTTGTAGAGGGTGACTCAGTTTGGCCGCCGACCCTTTGCGATGAGACACAAACCGGCGGAAAGCGCGATTGCTACCGCACAAAGTCTGGCCACGAATCCAGAGTTAAAGGCGATGTAAGAGATAACTCCCACTGCTCAAAAAGCAAAAATGAGGACAGTGCCAAGGATCCTAATTTGTCTGCCGTTCATACTGCAACTCGTTTGTGACCCAGCCTGTGGCCTTTAGAGGTGTGCCGCGTGTTTGCGCCAGCGATCGTCTCTGGCGGCTAACTGCGGGCGAAGGCTTGCGAGGTTCTTCAGTGTGTTGTACCAAAGCGCCGCGCCCAGGCTAAGAAAGGCTATGGTGAACAAAAGGCCCAGCACTTGGGCCGAGGATAGCGGCCCGCCAGCGCGGGCAAGCGGGAGCGGCGCGTCCTGAAAAAGCTTGAACTCGGAACGCGCAAGCTCACTCTTCAACGAAGCGGACTGGTCAATCAGCTTGTCGGAATCGCTGATCAGCTCAGCGTTTACTTCTCGTTGATACGCGGCAGCCAGAGTGTCGCGCGCGGCATTTTCATCCAAGGTCGCGCGAAGCCAAGACTCTGCTTCTTCACGATTGGCAAACCCCGGCACAGCTTCCAGTGCGTGCGCGGCTTTGGATTTCGCTTCCAGGATGACAGGACTTTCGGCGGGAGCGGGCGCAGGCTCGACCTTTTCCCGCTCTTTGCCGTGCGCTTTCCGCTTTGGCGGCTCGGGGACCGCGGGCAGGGGGCGCAAGATCGAAGCCATGGCGCTGCGGTATACGTCAGGCACTATGGGGTGAGCGTTTTCCTTGGGGCGTGAGAGTTGCTCCGCTTGCTTGGCCAGGGCTTCCGCAGTGGCTGCCAGACGTGCGCGCACTTCAGCGCTTTGCGACATGGTCTGCAAAAGCCGAACCGCGTCAAAGTGCGCGGCAAAGACAAAAATACAGGAAAGTGCGATCGCTACGAGGCGGGCTTCGAAGGCGAAACGCTGCGAGGCCCGGTCCATGACGTAATCGAACCAGGCGCGGAGGTTTTCCACGCGCGGCTCGGACGAAGCGGAGGAGGCAGGGGATGCTCCGTTGGCAGGAGTTGATTCAGGCTCAAGTTTCTTCGCTTGCGCTGACCCGTTTTCCATTGCTACGGCGACGCTTGCTTCCCTTTCGGCTTGCCCGGCGTGGCGAACAATTCCTTCGTCGAAGTCCTCCGCGGGAGAGAGACGTTCATCATGCAGCGCCGACGGCCCCGACAACTCTGAGGCGTGGCGGACAATACCCTCATCGAAAGAAGGCTTCAAGCGGGCGCGTCCGCTCTCCTGCGGCCCTTCTAGCCTCGGCCTGGCTCCCGGCCCATTCCCGCTCCAATCCATCATGAGCATGGCACGCTGGGCAGGGTCTGGTAAGGTGCCTGGAAGCGGTTCAGAAAGTTTTTCAAAAATAGCAGGCAGCTCCTCTACGCGGATGAAAGTAGCCACGCGCCAGCGGCTGAGCAGCCCGCCAAGAATCGCTCCTACGAGCGCCCCGGTGCGCCAGGGGTGCTGGCAGAAGTTGATTGCGGAAACATAGCCGGCCAACTGGTCCGTATATTGGCAAGTATCTGCGAACCAGTGCTTGGCAATGGCCACTGCGATTGGCGTGAGGAAGAAGCCTGCAACCGCACCCATGATCCACGGCAATAGGGGGATGGAAGCGCCCATGCTTTGCAGCTTTCCCGCGGTCTCCGGCGGAATGAACGGGATGCGGTCAGCACGAAGGCGAACCTGCGAAAAGATCGAGTCGGAAGTCGCGGGATACCGCAGAACTCTGCGTGCAATTTCCTTAGCCCATCGACTGACCTCCTGACCGGGACAGGCTGTTTCGAACAGGTCCACCAGGCCGCGCCGCAAATTGGCCCCGCGCAGACCTAACAGGCTGATGACCACCTGCGTGGCCGCCATGATGAACAGGCTTGCGACAAGCATCAAAACGACAAAAGTGATGACGATGTCAAAGTGTTGAAACATAGAGGCTTTCTGGGGATGAGGGCCGATGAAGAGTATAGAAAAGACTGCCGTGACGGGCGCAGAAAACGCGGCCTGAGTGTCCTTATCGTTAAGAGCAGGGACACGGGTCAGACTCTCGGTGGCAGCCTGTACGGCATAATTTGGCCGTTCCCAGGCCCCGGGAATTGCGTTAAACAGGGAGATGGCGGCCGATTGTCCGTACTAGTATCGGGACTTGATTTTGAAAATTTTTTTGGTTGCGAACCGAAAGCAGTTCAGCTAAAGCCTGTCTCTGCAACAACTTAAAAAATCTTCAAATTTCTCACTTTTAGACTTGACAAGCAGATTACGGTATGCTAGGCTTATCTTCATTGATAACTGCGCCCCGACTCCGGTCGGGGCGTTTCGTTTTTAGGCCCACTACGATCCCGGATTCCGGGCTCTGCCACAGAACGTTGATCGATTCGTAACGCCGGCTTGCCGTGAAGCATGAAGGGCATCTTGTTTACCCCGACGTGCAAAGGGCCGGCGTTTCTTGTTTCTCCGTGGACCCGGTGCTCTGGCCTCCGTGATCTCTGCGTCAAGTCTTTGCCTTTTTTCTTACCCCGGTTAGTTCTCAACTTCTATTTCAAATCAGGATCAAAAAACATGAACAACAAGAATTTCAGCGTCGCACAGGTCTGGAAAGATTTCGAAGACCTTCTTGCCCCACGGCTGCATTTTCCCGTCAACGACCGCGTGGTCTACTATCATCTTTTTCGCCATAGCCGCCTCGAAGGCAAGCTCCGGTTCTCATTCACGATGCCCTGGCTGGCGCGCGGCACGGGCCTCTGCCGCCAGACCGTGCGCGAATCCGTGCGCCGCCTCATCTCGCGAGGCGTCTTGGATCTAATCGAGCGCAATCCCCAGGGTTACGTCGTTCGTGTCCGGCTTCCTGAAGAACTTCGCGTTGTGCGCTCCGCAAGAATTGCCGCCAGTCACCCCGTCCCTCCGCCCCGCACCGCTCTCAGCATCGAAGACACGGATTTCATGCAAACTCAGCCGCTTCGCCGTGTCATCCACCAGCGCGAAGGAGGCCGTTGCTTCTACTGCTCGCGCCGTCTCAACCCTCGCAGGCGCTGCCTGGACCACGTTGTCCCGCGCGCCCACTCGGGCGACAATTCTTACCGCAACCTCGTCTCTTGCTGTCCCGATTGCAACGCGCAAAAGGGAGCACTTTCCGCCGAAGAGCATCTCCGCGCGCTCTTCCGCGACCGCCGCCTGAGCGACGCCGAACTCACCAGCCGCCTCCGCGCCCTCGACGATCTCGCCGCCGGCAAACTCAAGCCCCCACTTCCCGGCCAGGGGTAGGAGCTAAATAGCCCTGAAAAACTCGGTAGCGCCGTCCTCAGAAAGGTCTTTGTGGCACAGCCATTCCTGGCTGTGCTACCGCAAGCCATCACGCAATCCGGACAAAAGCTCGCTAGTCGTAATCCATTGCACTTGAATCCACGACACTGCCACGCGCCACGCGCTGCAGTGGAGCGGGAGATTTTGTGGCACAGCCATTCCTGGCTGTGTCGCCGCAAGCCATCACGCAATCCGGACAAGAGCTCGCTAGTCGTAATCCATTGCACTTGAATCCACGACACTGCCACGCGCCGCGGTGGAGCGGGAGACACGGGTTCGCTTGAAGTAAGCGAAGTATTCGCTGCCCGCACTCGACCATTTCCAGTCCTCGGGGCGAACCACAAGTCCGGCCCGGACGGGATTCCATTCAATGTAGTGACGGATGCGCTCGAACTCCGCGGAATTCCTAATCCAATGATCAAACGATTCGTCCTGCCATAGAGGCTTGCCTGTCCGGCCGAGCCTAGGATTGATGTCGCAAGCCGCGACTCCCTTCAGGGGGCCCGAAATTTTGGCGAGGGGGATGTATGGGTCGAGGAGAATATGAACGTGGTTGGGCATGACAACATAGGCGTGTAATTCGAAGCGGCCAAGTTCTGCACCATGCACGATAGGATATTCGGCGTAGGCGGCGAACTCCGGGTCTGCCAGCCACAGAGGGCCGCGCTTGGCGGAATCCAGGGCGGCATCGAGCCGGACGAATTCCCTTCCAGGAGAATCCCGCCGAGCAGCGTCTGAAGAGTTGGTGCCACAGGCATCCTTGCTTGCCCTGAGCTTTGAAGGGCCACTGGCACAGGCATTCCTGCCTGTGTTCTTTTTCCTCATGAAAGACTCAGGCAGCGATCCATAGAGCCTCCAAGTAATAAAGATAGACTTTCCTTGAGGATGCCAATGGGGAAGGTTGCGGCGGTAGAACGTCATGGGCTGGGAATATCACAGTGGCACAGGCATTCTGCCTGTGCAGTTTTATCCTGCTGTAAGTCCACAAGCAGTAAGATTCTAAAGGATCAGCTTGCAATTAGCGAGCTTTAGTCCGGGCTGAGTGGTGGCTTGTGGCAGCACAGCCAGGAATGGCTGTGCCACAAGATCTATTCCGCTGTTTTGGTAGCACAGGCATTCCTGCCTGTGTTCCTTTTTCCCTGTTTTGGTGGCACAGGCAGGAATGCCTGTGCGCTTCGCAACGGGGCTACCGTTGAGGAAGTCATGGAGTGGTTCGACGCGACTCGAGAACAAGTCACAGCCGTCCCGGACTTTGCCACCCGCAGTCTTGACCAGCCCCAAGCGCGGTCTGCATGCCCTGATGGGCCTGGGAGTCGGCGGAGCCCTCGGCGCTGGCATTGGTGCCGCATCCGGCTCGAATACCGGTTTCTTGGGAGGCTCCTCGCGTGGACTTACTGCCCTTGCTGGCATCGTGATTGGCGCCCCAAGCGGAGCGATCGTCGGCACCGTCCTCCCCGCGCACAAAACCCTCTACCGCGCCGCCCCCGCCGCCTCTTCGCACTGAACCCAACCTCCAGCCGCATGGCCCGGTCACTCAATTTTCCTTTGGTTGGTGGCACAGGCATTCCTGCCTGTGTGCTCTTTCCCGTGCGGGTTTGCCTTTGCAGCGGCGTCAGTTACTCCCACGACCTCAGCGGGCGCCTTCGCACGCTAGATGAACTGGCTGCGGGGAAGCTGATTCCGCCGCTTCCTGGACAGGAAGATAAGAGACCTAAGAAATCAAATTGCCTTCGAGGGTTCGAGCGTGCCTGTGATGAGGATTCAAGTTCATCGAGCCACATTCGGGAAGGTCAGTCAGGCTTGTTTTCTGCCTCGGAAGAGCTATTGCGAGACTCCTCCGAGAGGTACTCGATTTGTTGTGAGAGCGTGCTCCAGGGATCGTTGAAACGCCGTAGATCTCCCAATTGCTGTAAGCCGAAAATCAGTGTCCAAAGGATAGCTGGTGTAATACACCACCAGTGCCTGAGACTCGGAACGCGGAAGGCACTGGCTAAGACGTAGATTGCTGTCGTTTCGAGGTTGAAGTTCAATCCGTGCATCACGTGTCGTTGTACGTCCCATTTTTCTCTGCCTAAGAGCACTTTCTGGTGATAGTGGTCGTACCACGCAGCCCACTTACCATCGTCAATCTGAGCTTGGATTTTCTCGAGGGTGAGCTCCGAGAGTGCCTTGAGTCGTTCCCCTTCTGGCAAGAAGTCTATTGCTTGCTTCCTTATGTTGAAGATCATTTCAGAAATTAAGCTTGTGTTGTTGGGGGTGCGCTTTCCGAGACATCGACTCAGAGCTACTCGCCACTTCATGTCCCGCCAAGGCGCAATTTTGTAGTCCTCTGGCGCCTGATATGGCTTTTGCGCCATTATCCCTCCGATTGCGCCGCCCATCATGCCCAGGGTAACGTCCAGGAATGTGGTCATGCTGTTTCCAATGATAAATGCGCTGAGCAGCATGACAGCGAGCTTTGCCCTGTACCCCAGGAAATTAATGGCGAAGAACCATGTAAATGACCCCGGAACAGCGAGGTTGAAAATAAGCAAAGCAGCAAGTCCCGGGATAACGCCTGCGACAAAGAAAAAGAGTTTCTCTAGCGGTACCTTCGCGGTTTCCATGGTTCATGTAGCCTAGAACTTGTCCCCAGTCGGCACAAGTCACTTGCTAGCCGTAGGTTAATGCGGCTGAGTTTTCGTCTTGTCGGCGAACACGGCTCCGCCCTTCATGACCCACCTCACCTTGGAAATCGCCACGTCAATGTCGGCCAGCGGGTTCTCTTCGACGGCGACCAAATCAGCAAAATAGCCGGGCGCGATGGCGCCGAGTTCTTTTTCTTTGCCCAGTAATTCGGCGGCGTTCGTGGCGGCGATGCGCCGCGCCTGCGATGACAACTTCATGGCAACCTCCTTTCCGCGTTTTGATTATCTGACCCCCCAGAAACAACCGCCGCAAAAAAGCGTCAAACCGGCCAATCCTACGATTTGTGGTCCGGGCCAACATCCCCAAGGAACTGCTCGGGAATCTCCTGGGTTACGCCGTCCTCGAATTGAATCAAGTAGCAGATTGTTCTTTCTGCTGGGTAGGGAGTGCCCAAGCTCGTGCCCTTAACTGATCGAACGCTAAGGACGCGTCCTGCTGCCTCTGGACGAAAGAAGGATGGCGCGTCAGAACGAATCCGCACCCGCTCTCCGGGCTCAAATCGAAAGTCAAGGCCCAAGAGCTTGTTGAGTTTGATCACATGCCCGAGAGCCTCGGTAAGCCCTGTAACATGCACCACGGCTAGGATTGGTGCGAGCACGAGCAGAACAGTAGCCAATACAACATGTCCAAGCCATCGAGCGGGGCTCTTGCTTCTGAAGATGCCTGGATAGCGGTACCAATGCACCAAGTAACAGCAGATAACGATTCCAGCGAGCCCCAGAAATATCAAATATAGGCGAAGAGCCTCAGGAACAAGGAATGCTGGATAAAGAAAGAGTACAAGCGCAGAGATAGCGAGTATGGGATAAAGGACTAGCTCGGCGAGACGCTTCATAGGATCGAAAAGGTTAACAAGTAATTTGAGTCATCACTGACTCGATCCATCTCTAGGAAGAATTTCAGAATTGGCAAAAAAAAACAAAGTCAAAATCCCCACCCTCAAAAACCGAGGGCGGGGCACCCAGATTCATCTTAGGATTTGTGGTCCGGGCCAACCGCCCGTTCCGGGAGGCTATAACACGAGTAATTATTGCGCAAGTTAAGGTATGCTAGTTCGCCGTGGCGTATACAAATGGGTATGACCCGCTGCGACTGCAGGACCATTATAAAAGGCACGCCGTCCGTCTTAGGATTCATAGCATCTCAGAATATGTGGACCGCGCGGACACGTTCTGCGGAGGTCCATGCAAGATAACCACGCTGCAACGGGTTCGAGCACAAGGGGATGTTCTACGTTATGATTTATGGACGAAGGAATTTGGGATTCTCTCGAGTACGGGAATCGTCAGGACCTACTTTCGCCCGGACCGGAAAAAGCATGGGTATCCGCTTAATGTGTGCTATTTTCTAGCCGAGTCTAAACGGATTTTTTGACATGTACTATCAATGTCCAGTTTGCGGATATAGTCTGCTGCAGGAGCGGCCAGTAAACCATGCGATCTGTCCCTGTTGCGGCACTGAATTTGATTATGACGATGCAACTAAGACTCATCGGCAAATAAGAAATGAGTGGCTTCGCGCTGGGGCACCATGGTTTAGCGTTTCTACTCAGCCACCATTTCTATGGAATGGTTTTCTACAAGTGGTAGAGGCGGGCTTTCCGTTTGATGTGCCCGCACCTGTTATTAGAACAACTAGCTTTACGATTCCTGTCCAAGTGTTGCAGCATGCGCAGTTGCAGGTACAGGTGAGTTAACGATGCCGAGATTGTCCCTTTTTGCTCCTTGTGAACGCGTGATTCTCGGGCAAGGTGACAATTCTGCCTCACTAATCGTAGTTATTCAGCAAATACAATTCCAAGGACTCGCGGGTCAGCCACCTGTGCTTCCTCCCCTTGGGGCTGGTGTTCCTGGGCGTTTTTCTCTTTTCAGCCAATGGTATCAATTGCCCACGGACGGTAATACGATCTTTGAGCAGCGGATAACGTTGTCCACTGGAAACGAAAATCCCGTCTTAGAAGCGATGACAGAATTTCAAATGACGGACCGGGTTCACCGTCTAATTGCAAACGTCATTGGGTTTCCGTTTATGAATCCTGGCGAATACAGCTTAAAGTTATTTTTGCGTCCAAAGGGGCAGCAAAACTGGGGTAATGCCATTGCAGACTATCCGCTTGAGGTGGCTCACATTCTTCAGCCGGCCATACCGGCGAATCAGTGATGAAGCACGCAAGACCGAGGGGCGGGTCCCTCCGCGCTTCGGTTTTCGGTACCTAACCGAACGGGTCTAAAGTGTACGGTGCCAGGACATCCTTTACAGTCGTTGCCAAGACATGCGTTACACCTCCGGGTAGAGTTTCGTGGCCAGGAGGTCAGAGGCGATGCCTTGGAACGAGGTGGACGTGCAGGAGCAGCGGATGCGGTTTGTGATGCGGGCTTTCGGAAGGAAAGAGCGCATGTCAGCGCTATGCCGGGAGTTTGGGATTTCTCGGCCGACGGGTTATTTATGGCTGCGACGCTACCAGCGGACGCACAGTTTGCGTGCGTTGCAAGAGCAAAGTCGCAGGCCGCAGCGGAGTCCGCGCAAAACCGCCGAAGCGAAGGAACAGCGGGTGGTCGCGCTGCGTCAGGAGACCGGCTGGGGCGCGAAAAAGTTGCGCGTCTTGCTGGCCGAAGAACAACTGGCACTGCCGGTGCGCACCATTCATCGCATTTTGGAGCGCCGTGGGCTGATCGGGGAAGCATCGCACGGCGCGGCGCTGGAGCGTTTTGAGCGCAGCGCGCCCAACGAACTCTGGCAGATGGACAGCAAAGGAAAATACCCGCTGAGTGATGGAGCGTGCCATCCGCTATCGATTCTGGACGATCACAGCCGCTTCGTGGTGGGGCTGTATGCTTTGCGATCGTTAACGGCAGAGCTGGCCTACGCCGGGTTGCTCGACACGTTTCGCCGCTACGGCGTGCCCGAGGCCATGCTAATGGATCGCGGCTCGTTGTGGTGGGCGACCGCGAATGGATGGGGACTGACGTGGTTGTCGGTGCGTTTGATCGAGCAAGGGATCCGGCTGATTTACGGGCGTGTGGCGCACCCGCAAACGCAAGGGAAAGTGGAACGCTTTCACCGCACGTTGGGGGCGGAGTTGCGGCATCGTGGCGTGCCGCAGCAGTTCGCGCAATGGCCGGCGGCGCTGGCCGATATCGAATTTCAATACAACCATCGGCGGCCACACGAAGCCCTAGGAATGCAACGCCCTGTGGAGTGCTACCGGCCGAGCGCGCTTCGCTATCAGGAGCGCGTGCCGCCTTGGGAATATCCGGTCGGCAGCGACGTACGGCGTGTGAATGCCAATGGAGCCATAGCGGAAGCGGGACGAAAATGGTTTGTGTGTGAGGCGTTGGCCGGACACTCGGTGCGCGTGGAATATTTCGACGAAAAACTGCTGGTGAGCTTTCGGCACATGTACATTCGCGAAATTGACGTGCAACGCGGAACTACACAGGCTTTGGTGGTGGCGCGCGAGGCCACGAATGCTGAACCTGCTCCGGTCGCCCTACGGGCTCCCTGCGCAGGCTCAGCGGACCAAAAAACGAACGAAAGGCAAAAATCAAAAGTGTAACGGATGTCTTGGCAACGGCTGTAAACGATCTGTTGGCACCTTACACTAAAGACCCGCCACTACTGGCGGGGTTGAGTTTTCGTTTTGTCTGTCACCACTGCCCCGCCCTTCATCACCCAGCGGACATTGTTGATGGCCACGTTGATGTCCGATAACGGGTTGCCTTCGACGGCGACCAAATCAGCAAAATAGCCGGGGGCAATGGCGCCGAGTTCCGTTTCTTTGCCCAGCAATTCCGCGGCGTTCGTGGTGGAGGTGCGTAGCGCCTGCTCCGGGGTCATTCCGGCTTTGACGAACCAGGCGAGTTCGCGCGTGTTCTCTCCGAACATGGTGTAAATCGCGTCGGAGCCCATGGCGAATCTCACCCCGGCCTTGTGCGCTTTGCGTGCCGTCTCGAGATTGCGCTCGATGAACGCTTTGGTCTTCTCCTGAAAACCGTTCGCATAGCCAATCTTCTGCCAGTTGTCCAGGTAATAGCGGTTGTGATCGATCGTTGGCACATAAAACGTGCCGCGCTTGGCCATTTCGGTGATCGTGGCGTCGTCCATGTCCGTGGCGTGCTCGAGCGAATCGGTTCCTGCGCGCACGGCATCGCGCGCGCCGTCGGGGCCGTACGAATGAATAGCAATCTTTTTTCCGAATTGATGCGCTGCGTCGACGGCCGCTTTGATTTCTTCGTAGTTGTAGGTTTGGAAGCCGGTGGTGTCGTCGTCCGTGCCCGTGGACGCGTACATTTTGACGACGTCGGCCCCCGCGGCGATTTGCTGGCGCACCACGCGCAGAACTTCGGGCACGCCGTCGGCGATTCCTCCTGCGGGAAGATTTAGTCCGGGCTTGTAAGGTGTGTTGGTGATGTACAAGCCGTAGCCGCAAACGAACATGCGAGGGCCAATCATCTCGCCGTGGTTGATCAGGTCGCGCATGGCGACGTCCATGTATTGATCCGCGCCGAGGTCGCGAACCGTGGTCACGCCCGCTTCCAGCGTGCGCAATGCGCCTTTGCGCGCGAGGAAAACTTCGACGGCAGGCGGATTCGCAAGCTGCTTCAGCATGGGCTGCCCCGGCGTTTCGTCGGTGTAAATCGTCATGTGCGTGTGGACATCAATCAGCCCAGGAAGCCCGGTGTACTTCGAAAGGTCGATCACTTCCGCACCGGAAGGAATGGCGGACGCATCTGTGGTCACCGCTTTGATGCGCTCGCCCTCGACAATGACGATGGCGTTCGTCCACAGCTTCCCTTTCGCGTCCCACAGCTTGCCGAAGCGCACAGCCTTGATTGTTTTTGCAGCAGGCTTTTCTTGCGCCGACGCAACTGAAAGGCTGAGCGCAAGCAACACGATGGAGAGGAACAGGCGAATCCGCTTCATGGAGCACATCCTTTCGGTAAGGCGCGGATGCCAACCGTAACGTCCGCACCGGTCGTCTGCTGAGGGGGTCCGCCTCACAAGGCGGCCGCTACGCTTTCTAATTCAGTTGTGGAAGGAATGCAATTGGAAAGAGCAGAGAGTGAAACGCAGAGGCGCAGAGAGCACAGAGAGGAAATCAGAAGGAGTGAGGTCGGGAAAATCTACCTTGGATGCTGGGAGGTTTGAGCTGTGGAAGAGGTCAGTTTTGAGGGAGTGCCAGAAGGCGCCGGCGGCGCTTTGCCCGCGATGGACGAACCCAAACCCAACTGCTGAAGGCTCTTGGCATCAAGGTTTCCCGTCGGATTCAGGCCGTGGGATTCCTGAAACTTTCGCAGAGCCCCCTGAGTAGAGTCGTCCCACTTTCCGCTGGGCGTTCCCGTGTAAGAACCGTCTTTCGCGAGCGCTTGCTGGATTTCGGAGATGCGATCGGGCGTCGGCTCTTTCTGGCCGCGCTCCTTGCGACGAGATTTCTTCGAGGATTTCCTGCCGTGTGAGCTCTTATGAACGGCAGAGCCGGCGGGTTTTCTTGCTGCCGGGCTCTTCGCCTGCACGGAATCGGAAAACACACCCAGCCCCGCTGCGAAGAGCAGCGACGAGGCCAGGTGTGTTGCATTCCGAAATGTGATGCGCATGATTGAGAATTGAGCCTGCGTTATTGTTGGCTGTCCGACGGAACCTTCCCCGACAAATACAGCGTCAGCATGCGATCGCCGTCTTGGCGGCGCAGCACCTTGAAGGTGATGTCGTCGCCGGGTTTCAGGCCGGACACTGCTTTGCGGTAGTCCGCCACGGAGTTGATGGATAGGCGATTAATCTCGGTAATCACATCGCCGCGGCCGAAGTTGATGTCTTCGGCAAACGATGCCGGCTCGACTTCCGTCACAATCACGCCCTTTTGCCCTTCGACGCCAACGCGCTTGCCGCGATCCGGCGTGAGTTCTTCGACGTGGAGGCCGAATTCGGAGGGACCGGCTTCGCCAGGCTGCTCGCCCTGCATGCGGCCAGCGGCGGTGGGAAACACTCTTGTACGGTCTCCAACTTCCGCTGTCGTTTCCTTCTGCGCGCGGTCGCGAATGTAAGTAAGTTTGACCTTGCTGCCAATCGGCGCATCCGCGATTGGATTGACCAAGTCGTTGCCGGTCTTGACGGCATGGCCGTTCACGCTGGTGATGACGTCGCCGCCTTTGAGTCCGGCCTTTTCCGCCGGGCTGCCGGCTTGCACATTTTCAATCACCACGCCGTACGGCGCGCCAAGCGATTTCAGAGTAATCGGATTTGTGCTGATCTCTTCCTGAAAGCTGACGCCGATGGAGCCGCGCGTGACGCGTCCCTGCTTGATAATTTGATCGTAGACGCGAATTGCAGTCGTGGAAGGAAGCGCGAAGCCTACGCCCTCGTAGCCGCGGCTGCCGGTGATGATGGCGGTGTTGATTCCAATTACCTGTCCGGAAAGATCCACGAGCGGGCCGCCGGAATTGCCGGGATTGATGGCCGCGTCCGTTTGCAAGAATCTCTGGAATTGCTGGCCGATGCCGCCGCGGTCTTTGGCGCTGATGATTCCCGCGGTGACCGTGGCTTGCAAGCCGAACGGGCTGCCGATGGCGAGGACCCAGTCGCCGACTTGCACGCCATCGGAATTGCCGAGCTTCGCAACAGGTAGTTCTTTGTTGGCGTCAATCTTGATGACCGCGAGGTCCGTGTCTTCATCCACGCCGACAACCTTCGCCGTGTAGCGCGTGGTGTCCGCATTCAACTGCACTTGGATTTTCGTGGCTTGCTCGACGACGTGATTGTTGGTGAGGATATAGCCGCGCTTGTCCACGATGACGCCGGAACCGAGGCTGCGGTCGGCTTGCGGTGGCCCGTCGGGGCGGCCATCGAAAAAGCGGTCGAAGAAATCCTGCATGGGATCATCTTGATCGTAGGGCTGCGAGCGGCGCTTTTTGGAGGATTGCTTGCGCTCGAGCACTTGCGTGGTGGCGATGTTCACCACGGCGGGCTCTACCTTGTTCACAATGCCCGCAAAAGTATTTGTAGCCGGAATAGGATCTGGCACGGTGAGGGCAGTCGCGTTGGTGCCGACGAAACCGAAACCTTTCGTCGCGGACACCCGGCCCGAAACCACCGAGCCAATCAGGATTCCCACGAGCAAAGTGAAAGTGACAAATGCGGCCGCCAGGATTTTCCGTTGACGCGCCCAGTTCAATATTTCTTTGACTTGATCTCCCATTTCCCCTTACTCCTTAAGACTGGCCCCCATGCCGGTGTGATTAGTGGCTAGCAACGCTCATCGAGAGTCTGGATTTTACTCCAAAAACTGCCGGGCAGACTGCTCCGCCCGCCACGTAGTATAACACTGCCATCTCGTTGTAGTTGCAGCCCTTCCGGTGAGTCACCGAAGCGATAACTACCCGCTTGGCCGGGCGCCGTCTCTGTTTTCTCCACACTTTATTGGACGCGGGAAGCAGGTATTTTGTTGTCAAGGGGATATTCCGCGAGCAGGGTTTGCGTAACTTGCTGGCCGATAAGGAGTAAGAGCAGGTTCCTTGCTTTCAGGGAGCTTAGGTAACTTGCTCGCGCGCAAGGAGTAAACGGAGGGTTTACGTTCTGCAGGCCTTTCCTGGTTAACACTGAGGGCTCTGTGCTCGTCTGGATGATTTAGGGGAACACTTGAGCTATCGTTCCCTGGATGAGTGTTGAGCTTGGGATGCGTCCTTGACTTTCGAACCGCGAGCATGGAACGGCGGGCTGTGATTGCTCAGGCCGTGACAGAAACTTGCGCTGACGACGCGCTGGTGAGCGCGGCGCGCGCGGGCGACCGTTCTGCATTCGGATTGCTCTACGATCGCTATGCGCGAATGGTGCATGGGATTTTGCTTTGCCGCGTTCCGCCGCGCGAAGTGGACGACTTAGTTCAGGAAGTTTTTTTGCTGGCGCTGCGGAAACTCGATTCGTTGCGGGATTTTTCGCGGTTTGGAGCATGGCTAAGCACGATTACGCGGAATCGCGCGAATGATTATTACCGGGACGCAAGGCGCGTCGAGCAGCCGATAGAGCCTGCGGAAGAAGAGAAGGCACAGAGCCGTGCAAATGACCATGCGGCCGAGCAAGAAGCGGCGATGACTTTGGCTGTGTTGCGCATGCTGCCGGAAACGTATCGCGAACCGCTAATGCTTCGTTTGGTGGAAGGAATGAACGGGCCCGAGATTGCCGCGCGGATGGGTATGACGCATGGATCGGTGCGCGTGAATCTGCATCGCGGGATGCAGATGCTCCGGGAGAAGCTGGGTGAGAAGGCTCAAGGAAGACACGCCGATCATGCGATGGGCGAGCCCGGGGCGCCCGGGAAGGCATCGAGCGCGGAATGAGGAGTAAGACCATGTCGAAGTTCGAAATGCGAAACTCGAAATGCGAAGTTCGAAACAGGAATTTGGACGGGCTGAGGGAGATTGAGATTGGATGGAATTGAGAAGGACCGTGCCATGAAAGACGATTATTTGTGGGACGGCTCGGGCGAGCCGGACCCCGAAGTGCAAAAGCTGGAGAATTTGCTGGGGCGGTATCGCCACGACCAGCCTGCGCCCGCGCATGCAGTTGATCGTCTATTGAATCAACTTGCGGCCGATAAACCTTTGCGACATCGCAGGAGCTTTCTGTCCCGGCTTTCGTTCCAACTCGCAGCTGCTGCGGCCGTGATTTTGATTGGCGTCGCAACGTACTTCGTTATCCGAGGGTGGCAGACAGGGAATTCCGGGCCAGCTTGGGAGATTGCACGCATCGAAGGCGCGCCTCGGGTGGGTTGGCATTCGCTCAGCGCGAATTCTGAAACCGCCAAACTGAAAGTCGGACAGACGCTGGTTACAGATAATTCCTCGCGCGCGAGCATTACGCTCGATGAGACGGGCCAAATCGAAGTGGACCCTGCTTCACGCCTGCGCGTGGTCGCGAGCGGGCCGAACCGGAAGCGGCTGTCGCTTGAGCGCGGAACCATTCATGCGACGATCTGGGCGCCACCGGGCGAATTCGTCGTTGATACGCCTTCCGCTGTCGCCGTGGACCTGGGATGCGTGTACACGCTGCACGTGGACGATTCCGGCGCGGGCTTGCTTCGGACGACGATGGGCTGGGTGGGATTCAAGCTGAACGGCCACGAATCGTTCATCCCGGCCGGGGCAGTGTGCGCCACGCGGCCGAAAATCGGGCCGGGGACGCCGTATTTCGAAGACGCGTCCGCGTCGTTTCGCGATGCTTTGGCGAAATTTGATTTTGCAAAGAACACGCCGCAAGAGCGCAATGCCCTACTGGGAATCTTGTTGGTTGACGCGCGGCCGCAGGATGCGCTGACGCTATGGCATTTGCTCTCGCGTGTGAGCGATGCGGACCGGCCTGGCGTCTATGATCGGCTCGCCGCGCTTGCGCCGCCGCCCAAGGACGTTACGCGCGAAGGCATTCTGCGCCTGGATCAGAAGATGCTGGATTCCTGGTGGAATTCGCTGGGCTACGGCGACGTTTACCTCTGGCACATGTACGAGCGCGCCTGGTCTGATAAGTAGCTAAAAGCAGTTAACACACCTTGAGAATGCCACGTCTTGCCTTTTGAGGTTCGAGTAAAGCGCGCGACTCGAACTCACTAAAAAGAGGAGGCAAGAGAAAATGACACCCAAGACGATTCGAGTGCTTCGTTATTTGTGTTTCTTTGCGATTTTGAAGGCGATTCTGTTTTTCGCAGACAGTGTGCTCGCAGGGCCACCGCTCATCTGCCACGCATTTGAAATTGGCAATGCCAAATCGCTGCCGCTGGGGAGCAACAGTTGGAACCTGAGCGGCTCGGAAAACTACGACACGAAAAACTTGGTCAGCGACACGCTGGAACTTCTCACGCCGGACACGCCGGTGCTTGTTCGGATGGAAACGCTGCGGCGCGCCACGCTTTATGCGCGTAAAGACCCTCTCGCCGCAAAGGCACTGCTTGCCAAGCTTCACGCCCGCGCGACCTCCGCGGAATCCGCGGGACATCCTGATGCGCTGGCGTGGTTCGATGCCGGGTATCTCGTGGAAACTTACAAGCAGTGGATCGGCCAAGACCTGCCGCACATGACCGACGGCATGCGGATGGATGCGAACCCGGCCGCCGGTGTGGGCGGTTATGCCTGGGTGAAGAGGGCGATCGCGCTTCGCGGCGCAGGATTACATGGTGATGACGCACAAATGGAATTTGCCGCCGCGCTGATTACGCTTTCCGGACCTCGCGAGGAACACGCGCAGCACGCGCAAAAAGCCATTGCTGGTGCCAAGGCGGACTCGCTTCTCGCGCAAAACCTTGCCACTCATTTCCTTGGACCGAAAGACGCGACAGTCTCGGAAATGCTGGCGAAGAATTTAGCGTCGAAGTAAGGGATTGCCTGGGGTACAAACGTGACCCGAATCTAAGTCTAGACCATGCTACCGTGTAGATGGCGCACCCATCTACACGGCGCAGCTACTTGCGGGTATTTTCTGGCGAAAGAAAAGGCTATACCCAACTACCCGGTCACGGTTAGCCGACAAACCGCCCATTAAGACTGTATGTGCTGAATTCCATGCGCCTTGGCAGAATCGAGCATTTCTACGTATCAACGTCCTCGAAGAAGCTTCTACTGCTCTCCGTGTCCTGAGAAGTCTCGATTTCTCCCAACTCGCGCTTGGGCTTGTCGGCTGGTTTGTCCCGAACTTGATCTACGACCCACTAATGCGCGTAGCTTTACCGTCCCAGTGGGCCAGGCGCCTTTTCCAGATATTTCCTTGTAGCCCGCCAACCTCTTGTGGTATGTAGATAGTCTACGTACAGGTAAGGAGGCATTCTACATACCAACTCCTATGACCTCAGCCAAGGAAAAATATCAGAGTCGCACGGAAATCCTCCAAGGCACCTTGGACATGCTCATCCTCCAGGTCCTCCACTGGGGGCCGCGCCATGGATATGCGCTCAGCAAGGTTATCCGCACAGACTCGGGTCAAATTCTCAAGGTGGATACGGGCTCCCTCTATCCAGCGCTCCACCGTCTGGATCGCAAAGGCTGGATCGCCGCGGAATGGAAGACCTCGGAGCTTGGCCCGCGGCTGAGGATCTATCGCCTGACGAAATCCGGGCGGAAACAGTTAGTCGTGGAACGCTCCCGATGGGCCCAACTGACGGAAGCCATTGAAGGCATTTTGAATCCGGCAAAGCAGGAGAGTGAATCATGAGATTCCTTTTCCGGTGGCGTAAGCGGCGCAATGAAGAGCTCAACGAAGAAATTCAGGGCCACTTGGAACTCGCCGCGCGCGAGAACATGGAATCTGGCCTGGCCCCGAGGGAGGCCCAAACTGCCGCGCGCCACGAATTTGGAAGTATCGCGCTGGCTGAGGAAGTGACGCGCGACATGTGGGGCGGGCGCTGGTTCGAAGACCTCCTGCAAGACCTTCGCTACGCACTACGCATGTTGCGCAAATCTCCGGGCTTCACGATTGTCGCTGTGCTGACTTTGGCCCTGGGGATTGGCGCCAATACGGCAATTTTCAGCGTCATCAATTCAATTCTGTTCAAGCCGCTGCCGGTGCAAGCGCCGCAGGAATTGGTGGACGTATTTAACACTCCCCCGAAAGACGAGGCGATCCTGCAATACGTTCCGTTGGCGTACCCGGACTACGTGGATTACCGCGACCAGAACACGCAGCTAACGGGTTTGCTTGCTTTCGCGCCTACGGAGGTCGCGCTGGAAAGAGAGAACGAGAGCGAATTGATCCCCGTAGAGGAGGTCACCGGGAATTACTTTCAAGTGCTGGGCTTGCAATTGAAGCTGGGACGCGGATTCGATGAGGCGCAAGACCGCGTGCCGGGTGGCGATCCGGCGGTGGTGCTGAGTTATGCGGCTTGGCAGAGCCAATTCGCGGGGGACCCAAACATAATCGGAAAAACGATTACGATAAACGAGCGCCCGGTGACGGTTGTCGGCGTGGCACCACAGAATTTCCATGGCTTGATGCGAGTTGTCGCCCCTGACCTTTGGGTGCCCATTTCCATGGACTCCGTGCTGCACCTCGGAAACCCAGTCGAGGACCGGGGAAGCCAGTGGATGTTCACAATGGGACGGCTGAAGCATGGCGCATCGCTGGGGCAAGCGCAGGCGGAACTGCAATCGGTCGCGGCGCGATTGATACGGATGTATCCGAAATCGAATAAAGAGCGTTCGGTGGTTCTTCTGCCGGCAGATCAGGTAAAGATCTTTCCGGAAGCGGACAAGGCTGTGTTTGCGGCTTCCATAGTGTTGCTGGGCTTCGCGGGGCTGATCTTGCTGATTGCGTGTGCGAATATCACAGGGATGCTGATAGCTCGGGCGACGGGACGGCGCCGGGAAATCGCCATTCGCATGGCGCTGGGGGGAGGACGGCTGCGGCTCGTGAGGCAACTTCTGACGGAAAACCTATTGTTGTCGCTATTGGGCGGCACGTCGGCGTTACTGATTACGTCGTTACTCAACGGCGTACTGTCGCGCGCGTTGGCAAGCTTCAGCACTTCCCTGCCGATTGGACTCGGACTGACGATCGACATTGACGGACGCGTTCTGGGATTCGCGCTGGCTGCGGTGTTGGGAACAACTTTTTTGATCGGACTGATTCCAGCGTTGAAAACTTCGAAGCAGAGTTTGGCGGATACGTTGAAGATGGAGACTGGAGCCGCAACAGGAACGCGCGGCAAACACCGCCTGCTGAATACGCTGGTTGTGGGCCAACTGGCGATTTCGGTGATGCTGCTGATTTGTGCAGGGCTGTCGCTGAGAAGCTTGTGGAATGAGTCACTCGTAAACCCGGGATTCGAACCTGCGAACATGGTCACAGCGGCATTCAATCCGTCGCTGGCCGGGTACAACACACAGCAAGCAAGTGCGTTCTACGAGCAACTCACTGCACGAATACAGGCGCTACCGGGAGTCGAGAGCGCCAGCGATACCGATCGTCTGCCACTGACACTTGTCGTTCAAATCGGCACCTGTGCTCCGGAGGGGAGAGAAAACGATCCTCGCGCGAAGCTGTCTGTCGGGACCGCGACGGTAGACACAAATTACTTCAAGACGATGCGGATTCCAATCTTACGAGGGCGGGCGTTCGATGATAAGGACAAACAGAAATCGATGCCTGTAGTGATCGTGAATCAGACGCTGGCCAATCGATTCTGGCAGGGACAAGACCCTATTGGCAAACGGTTAGTGTTTGGTGGTGAAATTAAGAACTATTACGAAGTGGTGGGAGTAGCCACGGATGGGAAGTACATCACACTCGGAGAAGCGTCTCGACCATATGCTTACCGGGCGATGCGGCAAGAGGAATACAAAGATCGAACACTGGTCGCGAGAACGATGAGCGATCCGCGAGCCGCATTGGCATTGATCCGCAATGTTTCACGGCAGCTGGATCCTAAAGTCCCGGTGACCAACATCAAAACGGTTCAGCAGGCAACGAGTGCAGCGCTGCTCTTACCGCGCGCGGGCGGAATAATGTTTGGACTGTTCGGGTCTCTGGGATTGGTCCTAGCATCGATCGGACTGTACGGAGTGTTTGCGTACACCGTGGCGCAACGAACGCACGAGATTGGAGTCCGGATGGCGCTGGGTGCAAATCCACTAGACATTGTGCGTATGGTGATGCGACGTGGAATGGGCTTGGCTCTAATCGGAGCTGTGCTGGGTTTGATCGGTGCATTTGCACTGACCCGCGAGCTGTCGATCATCCTATACGGAGTCAGTGCCACGGATCCTCTGACGTTTGTGACAGTGGCCATGGTTTTGATTTTGGTGGCCATGGCGGCATGCTATGTGCCAGCGCGGCGGGCGATGCGTGTCGATCCTATGGTCTCGCTGCGTTACGAGTAGCTCCACGCGCAAGCAAGCGACTACCCTTTCTGAGAGCAGCCTCGAATAGGGGTACGGAATTTTTAGACACTTCGGGCGATCCTTCCCGAGTGACGGGCAAACCGGAAATTGACCCGCGAACCCGCCCGAATCTGCTTGACTTTCACCGCCCTGGTCAGGCATAAAAGGATTAGCTGCGGTTGCGGCGACACGTGGCGATTTAGGGCAACTTGCTCCACGTAAAAAACTGCTAAAGGCTGGTAGAGTTTCTTAGAGACCCTCCGAGCACTTTGGCACGGAGGGTTTTTCGTTTCCCCTCCCTGCTGCCCTAATCGAATTTCACCTACGTGTAAGCATTTAAGGACTCGCTACATGTCTCAAGATTTGCTCTATCAGCTGCGATGCCGCGAATGCGGCAAGACCTGGGGAAATGTGCCCCGGTCGTTCTGCGAAGATTGTTTTTCTCCTCTCGAAGTCGCCTATGATTACGACTCCCTGAAGAAAATCGCCCGCCGTGAAAAGCTTTCCTCCCGTTCGTTCAATATGTGGCGTTACTCGGAATTGCTGCCGCTTGCTGAAGATTTTGTCGCACCCACGGCCACGGGAGGCACACCGCTGGTTCGATCCACGAAGCTCGCTGCGAAATGGGGCATCAAAGATCTCTACCTGAAGAATGATGCGGTGTGCTTCCCTTCTCTTTCGTTCAAGGATCGCGTAGTGGGGACGGCGCTGGCTGCGGCACGCCGGTTCGGTTTTGAAACGGTTGGCTGTTCTTCGACAGGAAATCTCGCGAATGCCGTTGCGGCGCAATCCGCGCAGCAAGGCTTTAAGGCCTGCGTGTTCATACCCGCCGACCTCGAGCTCGCCAAAGTGCTGAACACCGCCGTTTACGGCGCGCGGATCGTGCGCATCAACGGAAACTACGATCACGTGAACCGGCTGTGCGCGCAGATTGCGGACCGCTTCCAGTGGGGCTTGGTCAACGTGAACTTGCGGCCGTACTACTCGGAAGGGTCGAAAACGCACGGATACGAAATCGCAGAGCAGCTTGGCTGGAAGCTGCCGGACAACGTCGTGGTGCCAATGGCCGGCGGCTCGCTGATTACGAAGATCGCGAAGGCGTTCAAGGAGCTGGCGACGCTCGGCTGGGTTCCAGACAAGCCCGTGAAATTCTTTGGCGCGCAGGCGACAGGATGTTCGCCGATTTCGGACGGCGTGAAGCGCAATCTGGCGCGCTTCGAGCCGCAGAAGCCGAACACCATCGCGCGTTCGCTGGCGATTGGCAATCCGGCCGACGGACCTTTTGCAATGAAGCTGATTCGCGAATCCGGCGGCTGGGCGGAAGACGTTTCCGACCCGGAAATTGTGGACGCCATCAAGCTGGTGGCGGAAACGGAAGGCATCTTCACGGAGACGGCTGGCGGCGTGACGGCAGGAGTCACGCAGAAGTTGCTAGCGCAAAACCGCATTAAGCCGGATGAAACGACCGTGGTTTGCATTACCGGCAACGGTTTGAAGACCACCGACGCGATTGCTGCGGAGTTTCCAGCGACGCAGGCGATTGCGCCGCGGTTGGAGGCGTTTGAGGCGTATCTCGACGCGCAGATTGGCGCCACAGCCTCAGTAGCAAAGGCTTGATGAAGCAATGCAAAAGCGGATTCCTCGACTGCGCAGGCCGACGCGTTCGCAAGAGCGAGCGCGCAAGAAAAAACGTCGGCCTGTTCCGCTCGGAATGACAATAATTAGGTAAGGAGCCAAGAACACATGCCAGTTACGATTGAAATCCCCACGGCTTTCCGGCGCTTCACGGCTGGTGCGCCCAAAGTGGACTGCAGCGCAGCCACCGTTGCCGAGGCGCTGGACGCGCTCACCAAGCAGTTCCCTGAGTTGTCGCGCCATGTGCGCGATGAGAGCGGGCAAATCCGGCAGTTCCTGAACATTTATCTCAATGAAGAGGACATTCGCTTCCTCGGCGGAGAGTCGTGTTCGCTCCAGGAAGGCGATCGAGTTCTGCTTGTTCCTTCGATTGCCGGCGGCTAAGCTCCCTTCTTGTCACCACACCCGAAAAACACTGCTAAACTAGCGCACATTTCCCGTAGCTTTTCCCATAGCATGGAGGAAATGTGACCAAGACAGCGCTTGATCCCAAGTTTCTTCCTCTACTTGAAGGGCGCCGGGTCGCCTCTCTCGGAACTCTGAACGCCGACGGGTCTCCTCACCTCACCGCCGTCTGGTATCTCTACCAAGACGGCTGCTTCTTCGTGGCAACTTCCTCGCGGAGCCGCAAGGCTCGCAACCTAGCCGAGCGCCCAACCGCTACGCTCATGGTAGAAGCCAGAAAGCCTGGCTCCGAGCGCGGGGTAACTGCGACTGGTCCCGTAGAAATCATGTCCGGAGAAGAAGCGCATGAATTCAACCTGCGCGTTCACCGCCGGTACATGAGCGCGGCCGCAATTGCGGATCCCCAAGTCGGCGGCGTCTTTGCGCAATTCGACGACATCGCCCTCAAACTACGCCCGCGCCTGTGGACTTGGTGGGACATGCCCGAGTTGGACGCTATGTACTTTGGCGGGCGCTTTGGCAATACCCCGGGATACCTCCTGCCGCAAGAGGTGTGAAGTCTGAGGTTCGGGAACATTTTGAGGGAGAGATTCGTTTCTACTGGCAAAGGAAGGAGTGCGTCTATGCCCAGAACAATCTGCACAGTCTCCCTGGCTTCATTGGCGGTTTTTTCGGCCCCCTTGGCCTTTGCACAAACAAAGCGAGTGGAAACCACGAACCTCCCGGATCATCCCTTCCAGGTGGACTATCCCTCCGGCAGCCAGTTGAGCCTGCACCTGCGCTCGGGCGACGTTCGGGTGATAGGCAAGAGTGGTGACAAGATTTCAGTCCGTGTGGATGCCAAGGACCTGGAGAAGGCGCGCGAAGTTCGGGTGACCTTCGACCGCTCTGAGCACTCTGGCGAACTTCACGTTTCAGGCGGCCCCCGGAACGACATCCAAATTACCGTGGAGGTTCCGAAAGACACCGGCCTTTACGTTCGAATGCCCGCTGGTGAACTGGAAATCAGCGACGTCGCCGGCGACAAAGATGTTCAGCTCCACGCGGGCGAATTGATTGTCCATGTAGGCAGCCCTGATGATTATTCGCACGTGGATGCGTCGGTAGTTACCGGAGGGCTGGAGGCGCCGCCCTTTCACGAGGACCACGGGGGGTTTTTCCGCTCTTTCCACAAGAGCGGCAACGGCAAGTACCGGCTTCACGCCCATGTGGGCGCAGGGGACCTGACTCTGCGCTAAAGGATTCACCCTGTATTTCCTGACAGCTGACGCAACCTTTTGTAGCAGGCAGTGTTTGTGTAGGTATGAGAGTCAGGCTGCTCATCTACGCGGTGGCTTCCTTGGTGTTGCTGGCGTTTTATGCGCCGGCAAAAGCCATCACGTCGTTCTTCTCAAACTGGCAGGACGTTTAAACTGCCCTAGATTCTCGGCGTTTCCCACCGCTTTGTGTCAGCAGACCTAAAGATTGCTTCGATGACCGCCATGTTCGCAATGGCATCTTCCAAAGGCACGGGAACCTCGGTTCCTTCGCGGATGGCTTTTGAAAACGCATCACCTTGAATGGTGTATTGGTCGCAAGTTGGAATTGCTTCTGTAGTGATCCCGCCGCCAAAGACGTCCCTGCCGGTATCTATGAGGATTTCGCAGGGACGGTCGTTCGGCGCATTGAATGGAATCTTGATTTCAATGCGGCCTTCGGTTCCTAAAAACTGCATGCGTTGATAAGGCACGAGTTGAGTGCTGCAGGTGAAAACGGAATGGCCGGAAGGAAACTCCATCATGGCCGAACTCAGGCGGTCAGTGCAGAATTCAGGGTCGGCTTCCAGGGTTCCGCAAACGCACAGCGGCTCTTCGCCGAAAATCCAACGCGACGTTGTAATCGGGTAGCAGCCAATGTCCATCAGCCCGCCGCCGCCCCATTCGGCCACGTTGCGCACATTTTTCGGGTCGCGATTGAAATAGCTGAACGCGCCGACGATGGAGCGGAGTTTTCCGACCATGCCCTTACCAATCAGGTACTGGACTCGCAGCCATTGCGGGTGCGTCTTCACCATGAAAGCTTCGCCGATTTTCACACCGCAGTGGTCGCGTACTCGAAGCAGCTCTTTCGCCTCGCGAACGGCCAAGCTCAAGGGTTTTTCGCATAAGACGTGCTTCCCAGCTTCAGCAGCTTTGATGGACCAGGGAACGTGCAGGTGGTTGGGAAGCGGGTTATAAATGGCCTCGATTTCCGGGTCGGCGAGAAGCTCCTCGTAAGAACCGTAGGCTTTTGGGATACCTAGTTGCGAAGCGGCCTTCTCTGCTTTGGGCAGCTCGCGCGACGAGATGGCGGCAATTTCACTCCACTCACCCTCTTGCATCGCGGGAATCACTTTTTTCACGGCGATGCCGGCGACTCCCAGCACACCCCACTTGACCTTTTGTTTGCTCATGCTTTGTCCTTGGTATCTGGCGTGGAGACTATGAACTCGTGCTCGCAGCGTACGGGCTTGCAGCCCGATAGCGCTTCTCAAACTCTTCTTTCGTGCAAATGGTCTTCAGGTCCGCAACCCGGTCGATGCAGAGAATTCCATCGAGGTGATCAATTTCGTGTTGGAGCAGCTCGGAAAGGTTTCGCAACTCTCCGGCCTGAATCTTATGAGTTTTCCCTTGTAAGTCCTGGTATTGCACGCTGATGTCGCGATTGCGCTCGACTTGCATGAAGATAGATAAAAAACTGAGGCAGGCGTCCCATACAACAACGCGTTCGTCGCTGCGGTCGATGATTTTAGGGTTCACGAGAGGCCATGGATCTTCGCCCGGCAAGCGCAAGAAAATCACGCGCTGCAAAACTCCAATTTGCGGTGCGGCAATGCCTCGTCCATAGCCCGTAGCCTCGCGCCAATGCGCAAGCGTGTCCTGCAAGTCTTCGACGAGCGCGCGAATCTCCGGAGCGGATGCGTCTTGCACCTCCCCGCACTTCTCGCGCAAGACCGGATCGCCAAGTTGCCGCACCGTCCGAACCGCCATCGCCGCCACCTCCGCTGCGCAATGACGATACCGCGATTCTTGACCTGCGAAAAGCCGCATCCTCTGTTATCATCTGCCCTGCGGACAGCTCCATGGGACGGCTGACGCGACAGAACATCCGAGGAGGAAACGACGAATGCGAAGAGGACTTATGGTCCCGGTGTTCGGCCTGGCACTTGGCACGATCGCTCTGTGCGGGATCGGCTCCCTGAACCGACTGGGGGCGCAAGAGAAAAAGGACGCGGTGCCCGAACCGACGGTCAAGGTGGGAGACATGGCCCCGGACTTCACGCTGATGGACACCAAAATGAACAAGGTGTCGCTGCACGATTTCCGCGGTAAAAAAAGCGTCGCCCTGGCTTTTTACATTTTTGCATTTACTGGTGGTTGAACAAAGCAAATGCAGAACTTCCAGCAGAACCTGGCGAAGCTGGAAGCTGCAGACACCCAAGTCTTGGGTGTAAGTATGGACAGCCCGTTCAGCAACAACGCGTGGGCGGAAAAAATTGGCGTAACCTTCCCTCTGTTGAGCGACTGGGGCGGCGAGGTCACCAAGCAATACGGCCTGTACAATCCAAAATATAAGGCCGCGCGGCGCATCAATTATTTAATCGACAAAGAAGGCAAAGTCGTCGAGATGCAGATCGACAACGAAGCGATCGATCCGACGAAAATCGTCACGCTCTGCGAGCGTCGTAAATCCGGCGGCAAATAGCCGCCAGTAACACAACCCTCAAAGGCACAAGGGCGCGACCATTCTCGTATCCTTGTGCCTAGAACTTCATCTGAAAAACACATTCGCTGTACTCTGGCTGGTTGCTGTGCAAATTCCCTTGGGCCGCTACTCGGACCAATTGTATCCCGGCAAAGCCGGCTTCCCACTGCCCTTTCTTGCCTCTTAACGCCTTGGTGCTAGAATGAAATCCGACGACCATGCCACCGAAAACGCTTTACCAAAAAATCTGGGATAACCACGTTGTCTGGGAAGAGCCGGGCCAGCCTGCGCTCATTTACATTGACCGCCACCTCATCCATGAAGGGACTTCGCCGCAGGCCTTTGCCGGCCTGCGCGCCGAAAAGCGCACCGTCCGACGGCCCGACCTCACCTTTGCGGTAATGGACCATTCCGTCCCCACCACCGATCGCACGCTGCCCATTCTGGATAACGACGCGAAGCTCCAGTTCGACGCGCTCGAGAAAAATTGCCGCGAATTCGGCGTGCGCCTGTTTGACATGAACAGCCGCAACCAGGGCATCGTCCACATCATCGGGCCGGAACTCGGCATCACGCAGCCGGGGCAAACCCTTGTCTGCGGCGACAGCCACACTTCGACGCACGGCGCCTTTGGCACGCTGGCGTTTGGCATTGGCACCAGCGAAGTCGAGCACGTGCTCGCCACGCAGTGCCTGGTGCAGTCGCGCTCAAAGACTCTGCACATTCTGGTTCACGGCAAGCGCCCCAAAGGCGTCACCGCGAAAGACATCATCCTCGCCATCATCGGGAAAATCGGCATCGGCGGCGGAACCGGTCACGTTGCGGAATTCGGCGGCGAAGCGATTCGCTCCCTCTCCATGGACGGCCGCATGACCGTCTGCAACATGACCATCGAAGGCGGCGCCCGCGCGGGAATGGTCGCGCCAGATGAAACGACGTTCGCCTATCTGGAACGCCGCCCGTTTGTCCCCCGCGGCAAAGCGTTTCAAGAAGCCGTCGAGCTCTGGAAGCAGTTGCGCTCCGACGACGGTGCAAAGTTCGACATGACCATCGAGCTGCAAGCCGAACAACTTGCGCCCCAGGTGACCTGGGGAACGAATCCCGGCATGGTCACCAGCGTGACCGCGCGCGTTCCTGACCCGCACGATTTCAAGGATCTCAACGATCAGAAAGCCACCGAAAGCGCGCTGAAATATATGGGTCTGAAGGCTGGCACGCCCATCGTCGACATTTCCGTAGACCGCGTGTTCATCGGGTCGTGCACCAATTCTCGTCTCGACGATTTGCGGGCCGCAGCGCATCTGGTAGCCGGCAAGCACGTTGCGAAAAGCATCAAGCAAGCTCTGATCGTTCCCGGCTCGCGCGGCATCAAAGCCCAAGCCGAAAAAGAGGGCCTCGACAAGGTATTCACCGCCGCCGGTTTCGAATGGCGCGACGCCGGCTGCAGCATGTGCATCGGCATGAACGCCGACGTTCTGCCGCCGCACGAACGCAGCGCCAGCACGTCGAATCGCAATTTCGAAGGCCGCCAGGGCAAAGACAGCCGCACGCACCTGGTCAGCCCGGTGATGGCCGCAGCCGCCGCCATCGCCGGCCATTTCGTAGACGTCCGCGAATTCGATGTTGCGCCGGTCGAGTGACTGCAACAAGGGCAGCAGGGAGGTTCCTATGCGTGGATCTTTTGCCACCGCAATTCTTTTTGGAGCCATGGGCGTCATGCTGGTGGCGTTGCGCGCCGACGATGCCTCTGACCGTGCAGCAATTCAGAAAGTGCTCGACGCACACGGAAATGCATGGACAAAGGGTGATGCCGTAGCCGCCGCGTCTGTAATGACAGAAGATGCGGATTGGGTTTCCGGTGGTGGCGAGGTGTACGACGGCCGCGCGGCGATCGAGGCAGCTCATCGAGAGTGGCTCACCGGTGGCGCCAAAGGCACTCGCCATGCCCATCCCGGGACGCCTAAGATTCGTTTCATCCGCCGCGATGTCGCCATCGTGGACGGCGATAGCTACGCGGGCGGCTTTCGCGACGAACAAGGCAAGGAGTTGCCACCATCGTTTTCGAGATACACTGCGGTCTTCGTGAAGAATGGGGACAACTGGAAAGTAGCGGCGTTTCGCTCGCTTCCGCAGCTCAAATCCAAGCTGACGCCCGCGGACATGCATTAGAAGTGCGAGGAAACTGAGGAGCAAAGCGAATGCAACCATTTGCGACACACACTGGCATGGTCGCCCCGCTGGATCGCGTCAACGTAGACACCGACCAAATGGTGCCGAAACAATTCCTGAAGGCGCTGACGCGCGAAGGATTTGGCCGCATCTTGTTTTACGACTGGCGCTACCTGCCGGGCGAAAAGCCGAATCCCGAATTCGTGCTGAATTTTCCGCGCTACAAGGGCGCGTCGGTCCTGCTCGCGCGCGCCAATTTCGGCTGCGGCTCCAGCCGCGAGCACGCACCCTGGGGCGTCAAGGACTACGGCTTCCGCGTCATCATCGCGCCAAGCTATGCCGACATTTTCTACAACAACTGCTTCAAGAACGGCATCCTTCCCGCCACTCTGCCCGAAGACCAGGTCGAAGAACTCTTCCAGCGCACCGAAAAAGAACAAGGGTATTCGCTAACGGTGAATCTGCCCAACCAGACCATCGCCGACAAGCACGGCCTGATGTTCAAATTCGAAATCGCCCCCTCCCGCAAAGAAGTCCTGCTGAAAGGCCTCGACGACATCGGCACCTCCATGCAGCACGACGACGCCATCGCCACCTACGAAAAAGCCCACACCGCCACCGCAACCATGTTCGACCCCGTCGACGTAAAGTACTACTCCAACGGCCGGTAGTGCGAAGAGAATGAACCTCTGAACATTTGAAGTTGAAGCGCCGAGGATCCCAGCGTAGTTACGCAGAAAAAGTACAGCCTACAAGTCTTCGGGTTGCAATCCCGTCCGTTTAGCAATGCGGGCGAGCATCCGCGGGCCTATCCCCATCGCGTCGTGAAACGCCCAAACATAGTCTCCCTTTCGGGGTGGTTCAAAATGACATGCGAGCCCCTCTGGGATTTTATGGTGTAGCCTTTGCGAAGAAGGGCACGGAAAACCTTGGCAGCCTTGGAGCTGGGCCACTGGCTCACGATCAATCTGCTTCAATGGACACGGTTACGGTCTCGGCAGGCTCTTTCTGCTCCATAATACGATCGGCGAGCACGCGAAGTGCGAGAGCCTGCGCTGAGGCAACGGCTTCTTTCTCGGACGAGCCGTACGCCAGCACCCCAGGAAGATCGGGAACCTCGGCAATCCAACGTCCGTCAGTCTCAACTTCTGTTTCGATCTTATAAGAAATGTGGCGCATAGCTCATGCTAGCACGCCGCCGCCATCGTCGCCTGCGAGAAAGCCCACACCACCAGCATGTACTCCCCCATCAGCCCAGCGGCTTGCACGCCGCAGGGTTATATGCAGGCCTTAGCATGGCGCCAAGACCAACAAAAATGAAAAAGGGGAAGGCGATGAGCCTTCCCCTTTTCGTAAGCGGCGAGTGCAACTCGCCGGAAGAAGTTAGAACTCGATGGAGAAGCCGAGCTGCAACCGGCGTGGCTGGTTGGCTTGTACAGCACCGCCGCAGCCAAGCACGCCCCAAGTGGTTGTGTCAGAAGCGTTGAAGCAAGGATCCGCGGGCTGCATGTGGTTCAGGACGTTGGTGAAATCGAAGAACAGAGAGCCATGGACTCTCTCCGTCATGTTGATTTTCTTGGTGACGCCCAGGTCCAGGTTCCAAAAGGCCAGGCCCCGGAAGTTCCCACCACCGCCAATTTGCCCATCCAGACCGAGGATTGGCTGACGCATCGGGTCGCCAAAAATTCCCCCGCTGGCTGGGCAGGTTGCTTGGAGTTGGGCGAGGCTGAACACGTTTTGACCCGGTCCCGCCGTGCCGCATCCGGTATTGTTGTCGCCAAACATACCCTGATTGCGCGTGCCGCTGGTCGGGGCCCCCGCGCTGGTGAACACCATGTTCTCGTAGGAACCGATGTACGCAGGGTTGCACTGGCCAAAGCTGCCGCAGTCCTGCTGCGTATTGGACTCGGCTGGGAAGCCGCTGCCGTAAACGAAGAGCGGAGAAATACTCCAACCACCAAGCACATGGCCGACGATGCCCTTTTGGCTGGAATAGTAGGGGGGCGCATAGTTGAAAAACAGGTTGAAGTTGTATTTTTCGTCGTAATACTGCGGACCATACTGGTTATGCAGGTTCCAGGGGTCGACAGTTGCATAAGAGCTAGACGCCTGGACGACATTTCCTGTCCCGAGCGCCTTGGACATGGTGAAGTTGGTCTTCATGGTCAGTCCGTGCCAATTGGTAAGTGTCAACTGCAGGAAACCGGCATGATAGTTGCCGTATCCATTGCTCACTGTCGTTACCAGCGACGGCGCCTGGCCGTTAACGCCATTGAGGCTATTGAGCGGATCGCTGGTGAGAGTTCGGCCGAAATTCCACATGCTGGTGTTGGAGACGCTGGCCCAGGCATCGTACGCATCCGAGATGTTCATGTTGCCGGCGTTGTTCATAACGAAGGCTGTGGTGCAATTCGCAAAGCCCGCGCAATAAGTTGGATTGAGCGCCGCCTCAAAGAACGGCTGGGCCGCAACTGTGGTCGGGATATTCGTGCCATAGTTCGTGGACACCATCACGCTCTTCCAGGCGTTGGCAAAGCTCTGCCCGCCCAGGGTCATCATGTACGGGACGACGCCAAGGCCGTAGTATTCGACTTCGTTCGTGATACGACGGCCAATATAGCCGGCTTCGGCGAGGATTTTCGGGCCGAACTGATGCTGGATGTTCAGAGTGAATTCATCTGACTGGTTCGGCTTGAAATTCTTGTCGAATGTTTCACCCGAGCCCGTCGCGATCCCATTGATGCCTGGGTACCACGGCTGAGGCAGGTTTTGAACCGGCGGTGGCAATGGCGCGTTTGTACCATCCACACCAACGCGGAAAACAGTGGTCGGATCCCCAAGGGTTCCGGTGACATTACCCCCGCACCCACCAGTGTTGCGGTTTGGTCCCCGGCAGGTGTCAGGCTGGAGCAACCCCGGCGTTAGGAGCGGAACCAATAGGGGATTCACGCCGTTGATGCGGCCGAAAATACGCGCAAAGCCTCCGCGAAGAACGGTATCCTTCGTGAAGTTCCAGGCGATTCCGACGCGCGGGCTGATTTGGCCGTAGTACGGGTCGTAAGGGTACTTCCCATGACCGTTCACGTTGCGGACAGTGTCGAAGCCGAACGCTTGGCTATAGGCCTGTCCCTGAAGCGCAGCTTGCTCGACGTTTTTCAGGTATTTTACGGCATCAAAGAGGCTATTGTTTTGGTCTACCATAACTGTCTGGTACCCCCCAGTCGTTTCATAGGGAGGCATTTCAATCTGGTAGCCAAGCCCGTAGTTCAGCGTAAACTTCGGCTTCATGCGCCAGCTATCCGTCCAATAGACGCTGTAAGTGGGCAAGATGCTGTCGGCCAGGATCGCTGGCGATGAAATACAGCCCGACGTGGCGGCGATACTGGCGATTGCGCACGCGCCTCGAGGATTTAGAGGCAAGCCGGTCGTGAGGGACCCCACGCTGCGGCTAAACAACCCCTGCGTTGAATCCACCATGCCGAGAATCATCGAATATAGGTTTCCGTACTTCCCGGAACTCAAGCCCCCCGGATTGTACCCGGTCATGTCTATGCCCACCGAGCGCAAGGAAACTCCGTTCCCTTCACCGACTAAATACTGCTCGTAGGTATTGATGCCTTGACCATTGTCGTTGCGCTTGTGGGTATCCACGTTGCGCAGGTACATACCGCCGAACTGGAACAAATGGCTGCCCTTGATCCAAGTCAGGTCGTCCCGGTACATGTAGTCATGGCCATTCCAGTAACGAGTTCGGGTGCTCTGATTGTTGGTGTTGTAAGGACCAAACACGCCAGCAGTCTCTCCGCCGACTTCCAAGGCCGCCGGGTATCCGGCAACGTTCGGCACGCCGCCCGGATCCAGATAAGCCCACCAGTTCCGCGTGTAACTGAAGTGGAAGTCATTGGTGAGGCCCGGCCTTATATCTTTGGTTAAGCCGGCAGTGTAGATCCAAGTATTCTGTGGTTTTTGCCGGATGGCGGCATACTGGCCCTTGGTGTCACCAGGAAAGAAGCCACCCAGGTCCCACTGGTCCGAAACGGTGTTTTTCAGCTTGTAGTAGTGGTAAGTGCCGTTGAAGTGCCAGCCCTTGGCGAAGTCATGGTCAAGGCGAAAGACCTCAAAGTTGCTGGACTGCGGAGTCTTGATGGTGCCTTTATAGCCGCAGTAGTTCCGCGCATCTCCCGAGTTGCAGTCGTTCGGCAAGGGCAAGTAAGTATTCCATAGCGTGATAACGGGGTTCGGCGTTCCTGTTGCTGTGCCGTCCATGGTGGTGCCGAGGCCGCGCGGATCGCAAAGGCCGCTAGGGTTGGCCACGGTAACTCCGCATACGGTCGGCTGAATGGTTTGGCCCGTCGTCGTGATCAGACAGTTGCCACTTACCGTTCCGCAACCGGGGTCCACAACAGGGAACGGGTTCAAGTTGATCGCCGTACCATTGTTCTTGTGAATGAGGCCCGCTCGCAAACTCGGGAGGGGATAGTTTCTCTCGTAAGTGGAGCTCTGTGGAAAGCGGAATCCTTCGTACAGGCCGAAGAGATACCAGCTTCCCCCAAGAACATTCAAACCCGGAATCTTTCCCCCGGCGTCTGCCCCAAACCGGCTGAAATGAGAGCTGGGCGTCGCCGTGCCAGTAAGGTTGTTGTCCCAACTGTTAGCGCCCGCAAAGGTTGCGTCTTGATAGTAGTCGTAGACGCCGCCATGGAGAGTGTTTGTGCCGCGCTTCGTGACCACCTGAACCTGGCTGCCGGCGCCACCGATCAGATCCGCGGTTTGGTTTGCCGTGGAAACCTTGAAGACTTCGACGCTGGCTACCGGAATGGGAACAACCGCGGAAGGCGCCTGAGCAAAGCCTGAGCTGTGATAAGCCCCTGTTCCACCACTGGTGTCACCGCTGAAACTTTTAATATAAGTGTTGTTATCTCCGCTCATGTCGTCCGTGGCATAGCCACCATCGAGCGTAAAGCTGTTTTGATCACTAGCGGAGCCGCCGACGTTGCCGTTGATGTTTTGACCTGGCTGAAGTACGGCAAGCGTCGAGGCGTCGCGGCTGGTGTTAGGCAGGTTAATCAGCGTATCTCCGCTTAGGGTGGCGCCAACGGTGGCGTCCATGGTTTGCAACTCAGCGCCTTCCGATACGGTTACCTCAACGGTCTGCGAAACAGAGCCAATTTCGAGCACCGCGTTCACCGTCAACTGACGACCGACTTCAACGACCTGGCTCGAGACCACAACGGTTTTGAAGCCTTGCTTGGAGACTTTGACGTTGTATGTACCGGGGTTGACATAAGGGAATACGTAGGCCCCCGTGTCGTTTGTCGTGGTGGGTCGAATACTTCCTGTTGAAGGATCCGCGAGATACACCGTTGCGCCGGGCACGGCGGCACCAGAAGAATCCGTTATTGTGCCGGAAACCGTTCCTGTCGCCGACGCCTGGCCCATCGCCACTGGTGAATACACCAGCAGCATCGAGAGGAGCATACAGCTAAGACAACACAGGCCCAAGACCACTCGCTTAGTAAACATCCCATTTCCTCCTATTAAAGACCACTTGGAAATCACACTTCGACGCGAAATTCGGGGAAACTCCGAAGCAGGCAACACGCACTCTTTCTGAAGAACACACTCGGGCAATACCGACCTTTGATTTCACTTGAAGCAAGTTCGCTGCCACCCCGCAGGCCCTATCGCAACTCCATAAATATTAACGACATATAAAATTTAGCGGTGCTTTAGAAAAAACTAAATCTACATACTTGTGTATTGTTCGGCGCGGGTTCGTACGCAATTCCATAGATTTAGCTTCGCCCCGCATTGCGAAAACTGACCACAGGCAACCGACCACTACAAATCCATGCGCGCCTTATAGTTCGACTCAAAGAGTTTGTCAATAATTTTGTTTTTGCTGAAGGCTCACTAAACTTTATATAAAGCGACGTGTGACCTCCGTACACGGTTTTAGTACTTACAGTGCCAGGGGTCCGTATGCTCGTGCGGCAGCTCCCGCCTTCCGGCAAGAAAAACAGAAAAAGTGCAAATTTCGCTTGCATTTGTACTAACTTTGTGGTACATTATTTGACTCGTTAGGGGCTGGCGTACTCTGGGTGGACGCCCGTCCAGCTGCGATCGGGCTAAGTCCTTTAGAATGCGCACTTACGAGCAAATGCCGCGTTTTGCCGGGTTTTGACCGAAGTTGTCCGCCCGCAACTCCTTTAGAATGCGCACTTACAAGAAGGGGCCCTCGTAAGTCCTTTAGAATGCGCACTTACAAAAAAAGGGTGGGTACAGACGGTACAGACGGTACAGACCGGGGCATGCCTGACAAAACAGACCGGGGGAATTCCTGACACTCTGAGCTAAACAGGTTGACAGGAGGGACTAGTTGGCTTGATAGACCGTTCGCCCGCCGGCGACCGTGCGAAGCACCCGCACCTTGGTGAATTGCGCGGGGGGTATCTTCGTGAGGTCGTCAGAAAGAACAACGAAATCGGCATATTCGCCTAATTTTAATTCGCCCTTCTTCCCTTCTTCAAATTGGGCGTATGCGGAACCGCTGGTGTAAGCGCGGATACAATCAGCCAGCGAGATTTTCTCTTGCGGTTCCCAGCCGTTTCTCGGCCCGCCCTCCGGCCGCTCGCGCGTCACACAGGCATACAAGCCGCGAAACGGACTGATCACTTCGACGGGATAGTCGGTGCCGAAAGCGAGGCGCACGCCGTTTTTCTGCAGCGTATTCCACGCATAAGCGCCCTTGATGCGTTCGTTGCCAACGCGGTCCTCGGCCCAGCGCATGTCCGTCGTTTGGTGCGAGGGCTGCATTGAGGCAATCACTTTGAGTTCCGCGAAGCGCTGAAAATCCATCGGCGCAACCACCTGCGCGTGTTCGATGCGATCGCGGCGGTCGCGGCGCCCATTCGCTTTCACGACTGCCTCAAAAACGTCGAGGCAAATCCGGTTCGCGCGATCGCCGATGGCATGAAAATTCAATTGGAATCCGGCCTTATCGCGCTCAATCGCCATGGCGCGCAGTTTGTCGGGATCGTAGGTGAAGATCCCCGTAGTAGACGGATCGTCGCTATAGGGCTCGAGCATCGCCGCAGTACGCGAGCCGAGAGCGCCATCGGTGACGGCCTTCAAAGCGCCGGTCTTCAGCCACGGGTCGGTCGTGCCTCCTTGCGCGCGCCGGTCCTGCAATTCGTTGAGCGAAGCATTGAAAGGCAACCATTCGGTGATCCGCGCGGTGAGTTTGCCGTCTTCTTTCAACTGCTGGTAGACCTGAAAATCTTCCCATGCCGAATTGTCTTGCACGGACGTGACTCCGTTACGCGCCACGTTCGCCAGCACAATTTCAATCCCCCGCCGCCGCTCCTCCATAGAGGGGTCGGGAATCCGCACCCTCACCAGCGCCATGGCGGCAGCTTCCTTCAACATTCCCGTAGGTTCGCCCAGGCCATCGTGTTCGATTTCGCCGCCCGGCGGATTAGGCGTGGACTTATCGATTTCCGCTTTTTTCAACGCCAGCGAATTCGCGACGGCCACGTGTCCGGAGATGTGCGTCAGGATGACGGGATTATCAGGCGCAACAGCGTCAAGCTGCTGCCGATTCGGAAATCTTTTATCGGGCCAAAGGGTGTGGTCCCATCCGCTGCCGGTAATCCACTCGCCTTCTTTGTGATGCGCAACGGCTTCTGCCACGCGCTTCTGCATTTCCTCCGGTGACTTTACACCTCTTAATTCGACGGCCAATGCGTCCGCCCCGGCGCTGCCCATGTGGACGTGTGCGTCATTGAAACCGGGCATCACAAACTTATCGTTGAGATGAACCGTCTCCGCACTCAGCTCACTCCCGCCACAATCAAGGAGTACATGAGCCATCTTTCCGATGCATACGATTTTTCCGTCGGATACGGCCATGGCTTCGGCCCAAGGCTCTGCCGGATCGTTTGTATAAATCCGGCCATGTGTATAAAAGACCGTGCGTTTTGCTTCCTGAGCATGAACATCCGAGTGAAACACGGGGGCAGTCAGCGCCGCTGCGGTGGTCGCGAAACACAGGACGCCTGCCCGCAGGTAAATCGTTCCCGTTTTCATCGAGTTTTCTCCTCTGCGACTCCGGAGACCCCAAGAACTGTGAGCAATGCGCGCTTCAGGCCCGCTTCGCGCCCCGTGGCGTCATACCATTCTTGCAACGAATGCGCGCCGCCACCCATTCCGCCGGCGCCGATGGAAATGGCTTCGATTCCTTGGGAAAGCGGGATGTTCGCGTCCGTCGAAGAGCGTTCCAAGCGGGACTGGTTTCCAATGATTTCGTCGGCAGCGCGAAGAGCGGCCAGCAAAGGCGAATCGTTTGAAAGTTCTCCACCCGGGCGACTGCCCAGCAGATCCACTTCCCATTCGAGGCTTCCTTTCGAACGGTCGCGCGGAGGAGCCATCTCATCCCGCACACCAGCCGCGATCGATTCGCGAAGAGCGGATTCGAGGCGCGCCAATTCCTCTTCATTCTCGGAACGAATGTCGACTTTAATTTTGGCCTCGTACGGCACGGAGTTGACCGAAGTGCCGCCCTCGATTTGTCCGATATTGAAGGTGGTGCGCGGCCCCGAAGGAACTTTTGTGTTGATAAAGCGAACTGAGCCGCGAATCAGCGCATCAATGGGGTTGGGCATCCCGAAATCCGACCAACTGTGTCCGCCCGGTCCAGTGATAGTTGCTTCAAGGCGCCTGGACGCAAGCGCTTTGGTCGTAACGTGATCTGTTCCTGAGCCATCAAGCACCACAACGGCCTTGAGCTTCGACCGATACGTCTCGACCAATTCGCGCATGCCGCGGAGATTGCCTTCCCCTTCCTCTCCGACATTTCCTGCAAACAGAATTGTTCGCACCGGCTTCACGTGGGCGGCTTCCATCGCACGCGCAATGCCTACAAGCGCCGCAATGCCCGTGCCGTTATCGGAAATACCTGGCGCCGTCATGCGGTTGCCTTCGCGACGAACCTTTACATTGGTGCCTTCGGGGAAGACCGTATCCAGATGGGCAGACAACAAAACGATCGCGTTTTCATTCGCTCCGCGGAGCTCAGCAATGACGTTGCCAACCTTGTCGGTATGAACGTCAAGACCGATTTCCGTCAGCACTTCGCCCACAGCAGCGGCGCGCGCCTGCTCTTGAAAAGAGGGCGCGGGAATTTCGGTCAGGCGAGCTTGTGTGTCATTGATCCAGGAGAGATTGTGCTCAAGCCAATCAAGCGCGGCGCGTACGCTTGCGCTCTCCGAGAGCCGCGACCCCGCGGCCAGGCGCTGAGCTTGTGACGGAGCGGCGGAGCGAGCCGGCATAACGAGAAGGATAGCGCAAAGCAACGCGCGTTTCATCGGGGCAATGCTTGCCTTGTTCGGAGATTTTGGTTTCAACGAGGTGCGCGCTCCGTGCACAGCGCGTGCAACTCAGCATCCGTAAGCACGCGAGCGGACTGTTTCGCGGCATCCAGGATACGGCTTACCAGCGCCTCCTCGGCGGAAATCCGATGGCGCGTCAGCCAATGAATCACATTTGATTTGCCGCTCATGGGACCAATTTCAATCACTTGTTCGAGACCGAACAAATGCGCGGGGACGCCGCTATAGACGTCGTCGGCCAGACGCTCGTTGCCTTTTTGGATGGCTTTGACGATGGCGGCGGCGTGTACGCCAGTTGCAGTTCGAAACGCATCGTGACCAATCACGGGATAGTTCGGAGGAATCGTCGTCTTCGTGGCCACCGCGACTTTTTCGCAATATGTTTTAAGGTTCGAGAGGTCGCGATCGATCAAGCCCATCAGCCGGAGATTAACGAGCATCAACTCCATTGGGGTATTACCGACTCGCTCACCCAATGCGTTTGCGGCGCCATGAACCTGGTGCGCTCCGGCCGCAATAGCTGCCAGTGAATTGGCAATGGCCAAACCACGATCGTTATGGCCGTGCCAGTCCACGCGAATCTTCTCGCCGGAGGGCTTCACCACTTCCTCAACGACAAATTTCACCAGGTTAAAAGCCCCGTTGGGCGTGGCATGGCCAACGGTGTCGCAAAGGACCACGGCGCGGGCTCCGTTGCGGATTGCTGTTGAATACAGCCGTTTCACCGTCTCCGCGTCTGTTCGAATCGTGTCCTCCGTGACGTACATAGACGGCAGACCGTGTTCAACCGCAAACTTCACGGCTTTTTCCGTGGTGCGCTCGAGATGATCCACCGTCCAGTCTTCCACGAGACGCCGAATGGGGCTCGACCCAAGAAATGTGGCTGCTTCAATCGGGATTCCTACGCGCTGCGAGATTTCCACGATCGGGCGAATATCGTTTTCGTGCGTCCGCGCGGCGCAGTTCGGCTTAATCTTCATCCGATTTGTCGCGATTTCGCGAGCCAGCGCTTCCGTGTGAGCCACCGCGCGCTGCCCGGCTCCGGGCAGGCCAATATTGACGGAATCGATTCCCAGCGATTCCATCAGGTGTAGGATTTCAATTTTCTCTTCAATGCTGGGGTCGAACACCGAGGGATTTTGGAGTCCGTCGCGAAGCGTCTCGTCATCCAACATCACGCGCGTGCCGGGAGGAATCTGCGGCGGCGTGGCCGTGTTCCAGTCGTAGATCCATTCGTTTTGCGGCATGATCTTTGAAAATGCCTGAGGCACTCCTAATTTCGCAGCGTATAACTCTGCGGCTGCTGTGCGGGATCGGGGCGGTACAAAGTCTTGCAGAACTCGCAGCGGTAAATCTCCGCTTTCGGCCCGATAACCGCAGCCACTTCCTTCGGATAGTCGTACCAGCGCTTCAAATGCCCCGCGCAAAGCTTGCCTTTTTCGTCCTTTTCGTCGCAGGCACGCTGTTTCGGTTTGCGCGTCTTGATCTTCGGAGTGGCTGCCGTTTCTTCTGCCATGGAGTCCTTTCTACAAACCGTGGTCACGGAAAAAAGTTTTCAGAGCGCTGCGGGCGTTGCGCAACTTTGCCCCGATACCGCCGGAAAATTCAAATCGCAGAAAGGCGTCGGCTGCGCGTTCCAAGTCGCCGCCATAACGATACCACCATGGTTTTTCGCTGTGAGGGAGCCCATCTATGTCGACATATTTCGTTCGGACCATCTCCATGAGTCCCGCGCGACCATGCGTGCGGCCCCAGCCGCTCGCACCGCATCCGCCATGAGGAGCTTCTGCAATTCCAAAATAGCTGATGGCGTCGTTCACCATGACGGCGCCCGCATGCAGCCGCTGGGCGATCTCTCGGCCCTTTTTTGCATCTTTGGTCCAAACGCTTGCCGCCAACGCAAACGGCGAGTCATTGGCGCGCTGTATCGCTTCCTCGGCGTCCTTCACGGTCTGCATCGCGAGGATGGGGCCGAAGGTCTCTTCCTGAAAAAGATTCATCGAGGAATCAACCCCATTGATTACAGTCGGCTCAAAGAAATTCGGTCCTATGTCCGTGCGAGCGTTGCCGCCGCACAAAACTCTCGCTCCGCGCGCGATTGCGTCCTCAACCAAATCGAGCATGCGCTGCACATGTTGCGGCCGAATCAGCGGCCCGACGTCGGTTGCAGGATCGTTGCCAGGTCCCAGGCGCAGCTTCTTCGTCTTCTCCACGCAGAGAGCTGCAAATTCCTCGGCGATGGTTTGTTCGACAAACAGCCGCTCCACGGACAAGCAAACCTGACCGCAATTGGTATAGCTGCCCCAAACCGCGGCGCTTGATGCCACTTGCAAGTCCGCGTCCGCCAGAACAATCATCGCGTCCTTGCCGCCGAGTTCAAGGACCGAGGGGATGAGTTTGCTCGCGCAAGCCTCGGCAACGCGCCGCCCCGTCGCCACGCTGCCGGTGAACATTACTTTCTCAGGAGACGCCTCGACGAGTGCCTGTCCGATTTCTCCGCCGCCCTGGATCACCGCGACAAGGTCCTGGGGGAATCCTGCATCTCGAAAAACTCTTTCAATCAGCGCCCCACATTGCGGCGTGAGGTCGCTGGTCTTGCACACTACGGCGTTCCCAGCAACCACTGCCGGTATGATTTGGCTCATTGGAATGGCCAGCGGATAATTCCACGACGAAATAATTCCAATCACGCCCAGCGGCTCGTAAAAAATCCGCCCCGTTTTTGCCTTCGCCGCAATGCTGTGATGCGCAACGCCCTCTGCACGAAGAGCAGTCGCCGCATGCTTTGACCAATATTCCGCCGAATCCAGCGCGACAAAGAGGTCCGCAAAAAGTGCCTCCGCGCGGGGCTTTCCGGACTCGTTAACAACGGCGTCCGCGAGTTCATTCCGCGAAGCCATCATGACTTCGCGAAGCTTGCTCAGCCGCTTGCAGCGCTCACGAAGCGAAACCTTCGCCCATTCCTTTTGCGCCGCTCGAGCAAGCGTAACGCTCCGCGCCACCATCTCCGTCGGCGTCTTTTCAACGTGAGCCAGTACTTGTCCCGTGGCGGGATTGATGGAAGGCAGCGTGTCGATGGGGATGGCCGTAGCAGCCATAACCGGGATTCTAACCGATTTTTCGGCTCACGTCGCAGTTCCTGACCGAATGTGGGCGAAACACAGGAACGAATACTCCGCTTACCTGGTTGCCGTCGTCGTGGAGGTTGTGAGCGTCACCTGCTTCACGTTGTCGTCCGGAATTCTGTCAATTAGGAGCACGAAGGGGTCAACTCCCGCTTGGTAGGGCAGTTCCGCAACTGTGAACGTGTGCGTTGATTTGCTGCCAGTCAGGCGCACGCGCTCGCGGTACAGAGTCCTTCCATATTTCTTGTCCTTTTCCGGCTTCGCGAACGCGCCGATCTCAATCCAGTCGTTCACCGGCACTTCCGTCTCGTTGCCCTTGGCGTCGGCCTTGAACTTTCGCGTCTCGATGTCGATCGTTACGTCGTATTTGCCGTCGGCCCGCTTGTGCGCTGTGGCTTCGAGGGTTCGGTTTGAGAAAATCGTGATGTCTTCAAACAGATCCCTAATTAAGTACTGCAAGTCAGGAGGCGTTTGCTCGCGCAAGCCGTCGACGAGCGCGTAAGCAGTCGGATACGGCGCCTGGGCGTAGGCATATTGTTGCACGAGTTTCCGCAGCGCACGATTGACTGCTTCTTCGCCAATCATTTCCTTCAAGTAGTAGAGCGCCAGGCTTCCTTTGCGATAGTGCACGTAACCCTGCTGTGCTTCCACGGTCAGCAAGGGGCGTTCCTTCTGGCGTTCCTTGCCCCGGCTCGATAGATAGCGATCCATCTCGTAGCGCAAGAACTTCCGCATCATGTCACGTCCGTACTCGTGCTCCATCACCATAAGCGCGGAATACTGCGCCATGGTTTCCGAAAGCAGCGTCGCGCCCTGCATGTTCGCGCCAATCACTTGATGCGCCCACCACTGATGCGCCATCTCGTGCGCCACGACATAAAACACCATGTCAATGTCGTCCGGATGATTAAGGTTGGCGATGAATCCAATGGATTCCGAGTACGGCATGGTGCCCGGAAACGCCTGCGCAAACGTGGCCACCCGCGGGAATTCGATAATGCGCGCTTCCTTGTGATAGTACGGCCCAAAATTGTGAGTGAAGTAGTCGAGCGACTTCTTCATCGAGTTCATCATCCGCGGCACATTCCAGGGATGCTGCTTGAGGTAGTAGACCTCCAGGTTGATGCCGTTCCACTGTTCGCGCGCCACTTCGTAGGTCGCAGAGATAAACGAATAAAATGCCAACGAAGGGTGATCCAGCTTGTATTGAAAGTATCTTCGGTCACCTTCGCGCCATTCGCGAAGCAAGGAGCCGGGAGCCACCGCGATTTGGTCCGCCGACGTGCTGATGACCGTCTCGACGTTGACCCAGTCAGCATGCCCGCCCAGATAGGTCTCCATGCAATCCGCAGTGCAGTTCCTCTCTAGAGGAGGCATCAGCTCCTGTTCGCCTAAGCCATACTTTTTCCTGTCATTGGGATCGGTGATTTCATTCTGCGCCGAGTAGCCGATGAGTGGAGCGACAGTATTGTTGAAGAAAGTCCCGTTCTGGACGACGGTTGTGTCGCTTACCTCGTTTTCAAAACCGCGTGTATGTGTCTTTACGGTGGTATGAACCGTACGGCTCTCTCCCGCGAGGAGTGGCGGTGAGAACCTGTAAACCTGATAGCCCAAACGCTTGTCGTCCTTGGTAAGCGTCGCGCCGGGAATCTGGGTCTGCGAATCGTAGAGCCGGTTCAGCGTGAAATGGATTTCATCGAGCGGATTGGAATAAGGATTCTGAATGATCGCATCAGCATTCAGTACCATCTGGCGCTGCTCAGGATAAATTTCGATGTTGTATTTGACGTCTCGGAGCCGGGGCATTTCTCTCTTGTCGAACTGCTTGTAAGCCTTCTCGTAATCCGCCTGGATGCGAAGAGTGTCCTTTGGGCCCTCGATTTTGTTCACAATTTTTGTGTTGTAGTAGGCCCACGCACCCACGCTTGCAAACATCAGGCAACCCAGCGCGGCCAAGGCCGGCCAGACACCCGTAAGCCGCAGCCTCGCGATCCTTGCACGCTCCTTCCATAGAGCGGCCTTCCCGCGCGGCCAGAACATCACCGTAAGCACGTAAAGCAGCCCACAGCACAAGAGCCAATACAACGAAAACCAGCTCCAGGACAGCCGGAATGGCGCGTCCGCAAAAAAGTCTGAATAGACGACCCTCGGCCGGTTCGCAAACTTCGGCAGATTGCTGGCGACGTTCAGCGGCGTCCAAGCAAAGAGGTTTGCTACGAGGAACACAATGTAGATGAAATAGCCGAGGTATTTATTGGGAGAAATCACATGAAGGAAAAACGCCAGCACTGCCAGCATCACGAAGAGCGAAAGATCGCGGAGCAGCAGTTCCTTTGCGTACAACGCGAACTGAAACCGGTAGAAGTGGTTTGCGGCCTGAACGATAATCCCGCCGGCAAAAACCGCCAGCTGAATCAGCACCACAACTCCCACAAGAGCCGTCAGCCGCGAGGCGTAAGAGACCCATTCCGGCGCAGGCAGAGAGTCGGCAATCTCGTCCATGCGAGTATCACGGTCCTTCCACGCGAGATTGCCGGCGTAATACGTAATAATGGCAACGATAAACATATACAGGGTGCTGGCAATGATCTGAAGGATCCAGTGAGTAACCGGGAAGCTGCTGTTGCCATAGCCCTCGTTGGCGTTCAGTGCTACCGCAGGAATGCAATTGAGCAGCGCGGCTAACACAATGACGATGAAAACCGTGCTCTTGATGACTCCGACAGAATGGATTCGCACGGACGCAAAGTACTTTCTCCAGGGCGCGTCCTGAAAAGAGACCGCAGGCAATGCCACCGCTGCTTTCGCCTGATCACGATTCTCTTTTAGTCCACGGCTCTTCTTCTTGCGCTCCGCGAAACTGAAGCGCCAGTAAGCCAAAACAAAAATCGCCAGCGCAACAGCCATCCACAGCAAGCGGTTCCAAAGCAAATAGCCACTGTATCCGGCCGCGAGCGTGTTCTTCTCAGCTACCGTCCAGTACCGCGTCACATACGCGTAGCAGCGAATCCCAAAGGGGTCGAGCAGCGCTCCAAGCTTTTGCCTCTCCACGTTCTGCAATAGCCCATCGGAAACCCCGTAGCCGGCCAGGAATACCAAGGCCGCAATAAAAGAAACGATTTCATTGCGGGCCAGAACCGCGACCGCAAATAAAATCGCCGCCATAATGAACGCATTGGGCAAGGCCAGGACGAGGACTCCATCCAGATGGGCCTTCCACACGACCGGCTCCCAACGGTCAGGCTCGATCCATGGCATGTGCTTTGCCAGCAGAATGCCGATAGAAACCCCTAGCATGGGGATCGCGGAAACCAGAACCGCCCCAAGGAAGCGCCCCAGCAGAAAGTCTGACTTCTTGAGTGGGGCGGAAAAAACGATCTGATAGGTGTTATAGCTGAAATCGCGCGCCGCCGCGGAATTCACGAACGCCACTGCCATGAGGATCATGAAGAACGCAGAGAAAGAATAAAAGTTCTCGATGTTGTACGGCGAATTGCGGTAGGTGTTGGAAAGGGCCTCTCCCAAAGTGACGTAGTCCGTCGCCGTGGCAAAGAAGAACAGCGCCGTCATGATCAAAAGAAAAATCCAAAGCATCCAGGAACGCAGCCAATAGCGAATCTCAAAAGCCAGAATGTGCTTGAGCATGCCGCGCCTCAATTCCAGCCGCGAATCTTCGTAAAGAAAACGTCTTCCAGGTCCGGTGCGCTTGCTTGAAATCCGCCATTTAGAGCCTGCTCGCTTAGCACGTGGATGTACGGGCGTCCGGCCACCAACCGGCTGGAAATGACCTTGTACTGCTCTTCGAACTTAGACAAGTCGGCCTTGGCGATGGATTTCTGCCAGACGCGCCCCCTCAGTTGCGAAATTGCGTCATCTGGCCGCCCCTGAAACAGCACTTTGCCTTCATGGATGATGGCCATGTTTGTGCACAGATCCGTTACATCTTCCACGATGTGCGTCGAGAGAATGACGATGACCTGTTCGCCGATTTCCGCGAGCAAATTGTAAAACCGGTTACGCTCGCCCGGATCGAGCCCCGCTGTCGGCTCATCCACGATCAGGAGTTGCGGGCTGCCTAACAGCGCCTGCGCAATGCCGAACCGTTGTCGCATTCCCCCGGAGAAACTCGTCAGCGCCTTTTTCCGCGAATCGTAGAGATTGCAGCGCTGCAGCATGGCTGTAACGATTTCTTTGCGTTCTTTCCCACGCGTAATGCCCTTGAGCAGAGCAATGTGGTCCAGCATATCCTGGGCGGAGATTCGAGGATAAACGCCAAAGTCTTGCGGCAGATAGCCAAGTCTTCGCCGCACCTCTTCCTTTTGCCGCAGAACGTCGATATCACCCAGCGATGCCGTCCCACTGTCCGGCTCCTGGAGTGTCGCCAGAGTCCGCATCAACGTGGACTTCCCCGCCCCGTTGGGCCCCAGCAGGCCGTACATTCCTCGGGGGATGGTCAGCGACACGTTATCGAGGGCTTTCACTCCATTGGGGTAGGTTTTGGACAAACCTTGTATTTTCAGTTCCATCGAGGGCTCCCAAGCGAGATACGGGATTCTCCCGAAAATTGTTTCCTGCGCCGGAAAAATGACCTAGGGCCTACCAACCCGCCAGGCTTCCTGATGTTGCACTTCCACCATCACCAGTCCCTGCGGAGGAACGGTGGGGCCGGCCTTCGAGCGGTCTCTGCTTTCATACAGACGATCAATATCTTCCGGCGTGAGCCTTCCCCGCCCCACTTCGAGCAGCGTCCCCACCATTTTGCGAACCATATAGCGCAAAAACGACCTGCCGCTGACGGTAAAAATGAGTTCCTCGTTGTCTGCGGAGCGCGCCAATTCGGCCGAGTAAATCTCGCGCTCCGTGGAGCGCTCGCGTTCTTCTTCCTCAGAGTCTGCCGAAGCCGCGAATGCGGTGAAATCATGTGTTCCCACAAATCGGGCGGCGGCATCCCGCATCGCATCTTCATCGAGTGGAAATGGATAGTGCAGCACGTACCGCCAAAGCGCTGGCGGCACCACTTTCCCACGGTACAAGCGATAACGGTAGGTTTTTCGCAGCGCCGACCAGCGCGCATGAAAATCCGGGCCGACCTCTTCGGCTCCAACAATGCGAATCGCCGGCGGCAACAGCGCGTTCAAGGCGCGTTGAAATTCCTGCGCCGACAACGCCGACTGTGTTTTGAAGCTCGCCACCTGGCCCAGCGCGTGCACACCCGCGTCGGTCCGCCCCGCTCCGTGCAGAAAAATCTTTTCTTGAGTTACGCGCTGCAATACGCTGACGATTTCGCCTTGAATCGTCGGCTTGCTCCCCTGCATCTGCCAGCCGTGGAAATCCGTCCCGTCGTAAGCAATGGTGAGTTTGAAATGACGCATGCAGGAGAGAGTTTAAGAGTTGAAAAGTCAAAGAGTCAAAGGGTTCAAGGAACGTCAGAATCGCAATGGCCTCGCCTCGCGCCCAGATTCTTGAACTTTGTGGATCGGGATTCGCTTACGGTGCCGTCCGCGCGAAACGACTACCCGGCTTCATCGCCACTCCGCCTTGACGGCACAGCGGACAGTCTTCCGGCTCATGACTGCTGATGGGCATTTGCAGCAGGGACTGCGCCTCCACGTCAAACTCGATGGATCCCCCGCTCCGGTCAATCAGCGCACCTGCGGCCATTACGCGTCCGCCCGCTTCTTCCACAACGTGAATGGCTTCCATGGTGGACCCGCCGGTGGTCCATACATCCTCTACAACCAAAACGTGTTGATCTGGTTTCACATCAAATCCGCGGCGCAGCGTCATCATTCCGCTGGCATCGCGCTCGACAAACATTGCCGGCACCCCGCCGGGGACTCCGCTCTTCGGCTCCGGCAGCGCGCGAGCCACTTCTTGTCCAATGATGAGGCCGCCCATCGCCGGCGAAACCACGCCATCCACACGAACATCCGAGAACAACTCCGCCAAGGCTTGCCCCAGTCTTTCTGCGAACCGCGGGTATTGTAAAACCAGCGCGCATTGCACGTACTTGTCACTGTGCCTACCACTCGAAAGCTCAAAATGCCCGTGCTTGATGGCGCCGGCGGTTTCGAACATTTTCAGGATCTCTTCGCGCTTCAGCATGAGCCCTCAGCTAACCGCCAGCGGCTCCTAAACGTCGAGTTCTCAGAAGCCTGCGGTGAGCCTAGCCGTGCTCCATTTCATTGTCAAGGTGGGAAGCCCCTGTTAAACTGCTCGCGCAATTCCCGCTGTGCCAAATCTTGTGGCCGCTTTCTGGGTCAAACAATGATGGATGCCCCTGGAAAGGCCCTTCTCCCAGCCACTCTCCAGGAACAATCCTTCCCTGAGCTACAAATTGACCCGCGAGTGTAACAGCGCGTGCCTAGGACACGTTCCACATTGGGCAGATCTAAATAAACCGTCCTCTTGGGGCGGGATCTTCGAGGAGCAATCATTGTCATGAAAACTCTCTGGGGCATCCGCAACGTGTTTGGTTCGCTGGCGACTCTCAAGCCAGGAGCGTTTGTTGCCAAAAGCAAATGTACAATCGTGCTGACTGCGCGAACCCTGCTCGCCGCCTTCCTTGCTGGGATGCTAGCAGCCGGCTCTGTTTCCCCAGCTTTCGCGCAAAACCCGCCGCAGAATCCGCCACCGGGTCCCGCGCCCGCTCCGCAAGCCACGCCCATCGCGCCCGTTGCCTCCCTCGGCCTTGCCAAGCACGATTTCTCGCGCGGCCCCAGAGCCTTTCCGGGCCTGTTTAATCCTTACCACCCCATCCAGCTCGAAGGGCCGACGCTCACGAATTCCCCTCGCATTGATCAGCTCGTTCACGACGGAAAGCTGAACCTCGGCCTGCAAGACGCGATTGAACTTGCTCTGGAAAACAGCATGGACATTGCTGTGCAGCGTTATTATCCCTGGACCGCCGACACGGACGTCCTCAAGACCTCTGCCGGCAGCTTCGGCCGCGGCACACCCGGTGCGGCCTTCGGCTCTTCCACCGCGAACCTCCCCTCGTTTTCCTACGACCCTCTCGTAACGAGCACGGTGCTCCTTGACGACCGCACTACACCGATCAACAACCCCTTCATCTCGGGTACGGGAACGACCAGCGCAGCGCACCTTATAAGCCATAGCGACCAATACAATGCGCAAGTATCTCGCGGATTCGAAACTGGCTCCACCTTTAGCGTCAGTTGGGATAACACGCGCAGCAGTTCGACCTCGACCGCAAACTTCTTCAACCCTGCTGTCCAATCGACTCTGTCGGTGGTTCTTTCCCAGCAATTACTCAGCGGCTTCGGCCGATATGTGAACCGCCGAAACATCATGATCTCGAAGAACAATCGCAAAATTGCCGACTGGGCGTTCGCGCAGCAGGCCATTACCACGGTCACCAACACCATCGCCGCTTATTGGGAACTTGTTTACGCCCGTGAGAATGTGAAGGTCGAGGAACAGGCAGTGGCGACTTCCGAGAAACTCTACAGCGACAACCAAAAGCAACTCAGCGCCGGCACCATGGCTCCGCTGGATGTCACCCAGGCAAAGTCAGAGCTCGCCACGGACCGGCAAAACCTGATTGTGGCGCGCACTGTGCAGCTCCAGGACGAGCAAATCCTCAAGAACGCAGTCTCCAAAGACCCCATGGCCGCGAATCTCATCAACGTCGAGATCATCCCCAGCGATCAACCAACACCGCCGGCGGCTGTAGAGAATCCCTCATTCGAAGATGCCGTCAAAGAAGCGTATGCAAAGCGCCCCGAGCTTCAGGAACAGGACTACAACGTCAAGAATGCAGAGATTGACGTGCGTGCCACGCGCAATGCCCTGCTCCCGCAACTTACCCTGAGCGCGCAATACAGCTCGGTCGGACTAGCGGGCAATTCGCCCATCAAGGGGGCGCCAACGTTTGCAAGCAGTGGGGTTCCCATTGTTGACGCGAACGGAATGCCTGTGCCCGGACTCTTTGAACCCACCATCATTCCAAACATCACTGGAACGAACCAGGAAGGTTTCACCAACGCGCAATCCGACGTCTTTCACAACCGCTTCCCCGATTATTCCGCACAGCTGACGCTGAACCTCCCCTTGCGCAACCGCTCGGCGCAGGCCGACAACGCCCGCTCTCTGTTAGTGCAGCGCCAGCTCGAAGCGCAAATGCAGCAGCTCAAGAACGCTGCGCTTCTGGATGTTCGCAACAGTTACATTGCGCTGACGCAAGACCGCGCTCAGGTCGAAGCGGCGAGCGAGGCCCGTCAATTGCAGCAAGAAACGTTCGATGCCCAGCAGAAAAAATACCGCCTTGGCGCCACCACCGTTTACCAAGTCATTCTGACGCAGCGCGACCTTATTGCGGCAGAAGGCACGGAAATCCGGGCTCTCGCCAATCTGCAGGAAGCCAAAGCCAACTACGAACGCGCTCTTGGGCGCACTCTTGAAGTAAATCACGTCACCATTGCCGATGCGCTCACCGGAGAGGTTGAACGCGAAACGCTGATTCCGGGGACCCTTCATGGGCAGGTTGTAGGCACAGAAAACCTCCATCGAGATGGCTTAGGCCGATAACGCAAAGTAGACTTTCCACGGGGCTGCATGCAGTTCGAGGTAATGCGGCCCCGTTTTATATCTACTGTCATTCTCTGCCTGCCCGCGTATTTTCCGGCGCACGCTCCCAATTCTCTCCATCTCGTACTTTTCTGGGGCCTTGCAGTCCATTTCCGCGTCTATTACCCTGAATAAGCCCAGGGTGATGCTCCTTGTCGGCCTGTCACAGCTGCGCTTTGAGAGGCCAAAAACTAGCCACAAATTGAAACAAATCCATCTGTTTGAGCGTTTTAGATAGTTGAGTACAAATAAAAAACGTCCCGCTGGGACAGAATCTTGAGGGGTGAAGACCACTATGGTGTCGAAGACTGCTAAGTTGTTCTTTTCGAGGGCAATGGGGAACGATCAGTTCCGCACACGCCAAGCCGCCCGCTCTCTGGTTGCGGCTTTCTTAGCCGGCGTGATGGCCGCAGGCTCCGTTTCTCCGGCCTTTGCGCAGAACCCGCCCCAGAATCCGCCTCCAAAAACTGATCAAGCTCAAGCTCCAGCTCCCGCTTCGACCGGCTCAACCATCGCCCCGGTTGCTTCCCTGGGCGTCGCCAGCCAGAAGTACTCGCGCGGACCAAGTGCTTTTCCAAACATCTTCAAGCCCTACGAATCGCGGTTCGTTCCGCCGCCCGTTCTGGTCAACTCGCCGCGCATTGACCAGCTTATCCACGACAACAAGCTCGAAATCAGCTTGCAAGACGCCGTTGAGCTTGCCCTCGAAAACAACCTGGACATCGCCGTTCAGCGCTACTATCCGTGGATCTCCGACGCCGGTCTTCTGAACGCCGCCGCCGGCAATACCGGTTTTGCCACGCCTGGCGTGGCGATTGGATCGTCTTCCGCTTCCATTAATCCATTCGCCTTCTTCATTCAGAACTTCGACCCACTCATCACCAGCACCTCCAGCATTTCCGATGCGACGAGTCCGATCAACAACCCGTTCATTTCCGGCGCTGGCGCTTCCGGCGCTGCGTCGGTTGTCACCCATCAGGCGCAATTCACTAACGAGTATTCGCAGACGTTCCACACCGGCACGAACGTGACGGTGTTCTGGAACAATACTCGCACCAGTCAAAACCTCCCCAATTTTTTTAATCCCGCTGTGAGCTCCAACCTGCAAGTTCAGCTTGCCCAGCCTTTGTTGAACGGCTTCGGCAAACAGCAGTGGACGCGCAATATCCGTATTGCCAACAACAACCGCAAGATTGCCGACTGGGCCTTTACCCAGCAGGCCATCACGACCATCACGACCACTGTTGATGACTATTGGGAACTTGTGTATGCCCGCGCGAATGTGAATGTGAATGAACGGGCCGTGGCGGTCGCGCAGAAGCTTTATGAAGACAACAAAAAACAGTTGGAGATCGGCAGTATGGCGCCCCTGGATGTAACACGTTCAGAATCGGAACTGGCCACGAATCAGCAAAACCTTATCTTTGCACAGACTACCGAGCTCCAGGATGAGCAAACACTGAAAAACGACATCTCCAAAGATCCACTCGCCCCAAATATCATCAATGTCCAAATCATCCCCACGGATCAGCCAAAGGCGTCGGAAGTTGTCGAAGCTCCCACCTTTGAAGAGGCCATTAAGGAAGCATTCGCGAAACGGCCTGAGCTTCAGGAACAGGCCTACAACCTGAAGAACGCTGATATTGATGTTCGCGCAACCAGGAACGCCCTTCTTCCGTCCCTCACTGCGAGCGCGTTCTATGAATCTGCTGGGCTGGCTGGAAACTCCCTGATTCCCTCGGGCGCTCAGGTTGTTAGCACGAATGTGCCTATCGTGGATGCCAACGGCAATCCTATCAGCGTGGATGTCAACGGTGTGCCGACACCTATTTTCGAGTCCACCACCATTCCCACGGCCACTACTCCATCGAACCAGGGTTTCACCAACGCGCAGAACCAGATCTTTCACAACCGTTTTCCGATCTACGCCGGCCAGTTGCAGTTAACTCTTCCGTTGCGCAACCGCTCGGCGCAGGCTTTTCACGTCCGCGCTCTCTTGGAGCAGCGGCAACTCGAAACACAGATGCAGCAACTGCGAAACGCCGCCCTTCTCGACGTTCGCAAGACCTACATCGCGTTGACCCAGGACCGCGCTCAGGTGGCTGCCGCCAGCAAAGCGCGTCAGCTCCAGCAAGAGACGTTCGATGCCGAGCAGAAGAAGTACCAGTTGGGTGCCTCCACCGTTTACCAGGTCATTTTGACGCAGCGCGACCTCATCACCGCGCAAGGCAACGAGATCCGCGCGCTTGCCAACCTCGTTGAAGCCAAGGCCAGTTATGAGCGCGCCGTTGGCCGAACCTTAGAGGTGAACCACGTCACCGTTGCGGATGCCAAGACCGGCGATATTGAGCGCGATACGCTGATTCCCGGTACGCTCCACGGCCAGGTCGTCGGCACAGACAAGCTCTTCTCCAACGCCGACGCCGGCCAAAAGTAAGCCCCGTTCGCTGAACAGCGCTGTTGGCATTTTGGTTGTAGGGGCACGATACATCGTGCCCTTCGTTGCGCGGTTTTCTCCTGCCTACCCTGAGCGCCTTTTGCGAAGGAAGCGAGGCCGAGGAACTGCTGCGCCCTTCCGCTTGCCGGTCATCCCAAACCCAACCGCGCTCTCCACCCGTCATTCCGAACGGAGCAGGCCGACTCTTTTCCTCCCGCGTTCGTCTTCGAACGCGTCGGCCTGCGGATGTGAGGAATTTCTCTTCGATTTTCTGTACCGCTACAATTGGCGGGACGTGCAACGCTTCGAAGGTTTAAATGTAGCGCCATGCTTCAGCATGGCATCTTAGATTTAGATGTAGCCTGTCCCTTCAACGCGCCGTGGGCGTAGTCGCAGGAACTGCTGCGCCCTCTCCGAGATTTAAATGTAGCGCCGGGCTTTCCCGCGGTTTATGCGGGTCCCGACGTTTTTCGTCGGGAAGCCCGGCATCCTACTTTCTCTTCGCCTTCGGAATTCAAGTACCACCAAACCCGCATCCTCTTTCAACCTTTAACTTTCGACTTTCAACCCGCCCCGCAGTTAAATGACCAGTCCGTCCCACGACCACTTCGGGATGCGCAAGCCGTCTGGCACATCCTCTGCCGAGCGATGGTAACGGGCCATCGTGGTTGTCGTCGCCCATGCAAAGTAATCGTGCAGCACCCGCCGCAGCCGCTCGTCGCTGGCGAGGCCCACATCTTCCATCGCCTGATCGAAGCAAGCGATCGCCCGCTGGTCCATCTCTTCGTGGTGTCCGTTGCCGCTGTGAATCCGCACAACCGAAGTCTCATCACCGTAGTGGTCAGAGTAAGCCGCTGGCCCGCCCAGCGCCTCGGCCCAGTACGCGGCAAGCCGCTCGGTGTGCTCCGGGTGGAATCCGTGGCTGAACGCATGGCTAACGACTACGTCCGCCAGCACGCGCTTATGCCACGCGTGCGCCAGCCTGAGCATCCCGTCGCGACCGCCTGCCGCTTCATAAACTGTTTGCATGGTCCGCGATTGTACCGCACGAAAGAGCGGCAACGAAACACGCGTCCTGTCCCCGTCGTCCCTTCCAGCGTCCCCTCCCGCCCCGTCATTCCGAACGGAGCAGGCCGACGCTTTTTCTTCGCGTTCGTCTGCGAACGCGTCGGCCTGCGGATGTGAGGAATCTCTCTTCGATTTTCTGTTCTTTATGTGCCGCGCCCGTCTTCCCTCACCTCTCTTGCTCCTAAGCGGCCGCACTTTAGAACATCGGGAAATCCGGGACACGACGGAGGTTTACCGAATATTCTCCGTCGGCGCGCATGCTCCCCTGGAAAATCCGGGACAGACGGAACGTTTTACCGAATATTTTCCGTCGGCGCGCATGCTCCCCTGAAAAACGGAAAACATTCCGTGTGCCCCCATCGTCCCCGTCGTTCGGCCATAATCGCCGTCGTTATTCCTCTTTGAACTTCTTCACAAGCGGGCCGAAAACCTTCTCGAAAGCAATGGCTCGCTCGATAAGCCAATCGAAATGGGCGGTCACAGTTCCTTCGTCATCAATGTCCGCTCTTTCCACGACAACTTGCTCCGAGCGCCTTGGGAGGTGTTGCCGATTGGATTCAGCGGCTCGATGCCGTTTCGAGCGGTTGCACATCACGTTCAACCTTGGCGGCGATTTCGTCCTCAGCCACCTGAAGGTCGTAGTGGAGCTGCATGTTGAGCCAAAACTCGGGCGTGGTCTTAAAGTAGCGCGCCAAGCGAAGCGCGGTGTCCGGCGTGATGCTGCGCCTCTCAGCCACGATCTCCGCGATCCGCGTCACGGGCACGCGTAGGTCCAGGGCGAGTCTGTTCATACTCAGCCCGTGAGGCTTCATGAATTCCTCGCGCAACTGCTCTCCCGGGTGGATCGGCTTTAGTTTCTTAGCCATGCTTCCCTCCTAGTGGTAGTCCACGATTTCTACGCCGTGGGCGTCTCCGTCCCGCCATACGAAGCAGACCCGCCATTGGTCGTTAATGCGGATGCTGTGCTGGCCCAGGCGGTCCCCGCGCAGGGCTTCCAGCCGGTTGCCTGGCGGAGCCGCCAAATCGCCGAGCTTCGCTGCGAAGTGTATCTGGTCGAGCTTTCGGCGCGCGACGCGCTCGATGGCCCGGAACTTCCGGACCGATTCTCGGCGAAAGAGTTTTTCGGTGTCAGGGTCGCGGAAGGACCGGATCACTCCCCGAAGATATAACGCCGGCCGTTTAACGTCAATATGTAAGGATTTCGCTGTTGCTAGGGTGGGGGCACAGACCGAGCCGCTGACACGTCGGGTGCCGTTTCCCCGTTTACCCTGAGCCTCGAAGGGCGATTTCAGGGTGCGGGTTTTGACTCTTCTCTCCTCGTCATTTACCCCGAGTTTCCGAGCGGCCAACCCCAGAATTGCGGTTTGTGCATTCCGGTCGCCTTTACCGGGACCACTCGACTTATTTTTTTCAAATTATTTCGCATTTTCGCTGGACAAAATGTTTACTTTGTGCTATAGTGGCTTTTACCGAACTAGATAGGCCCGCCGCCATGTCCCCCCGCCGCCCCTTCAGACTCCCCCAACCCCACTCTCTCCATCTTCCACTCTCCTATCCGCCAGAATCCGCGAAATTCCGCGGCTGCTTTGCCCTTTTTGCCCCTCTGTATCCCCTTTGCCTTCATGCAGATACAAACTGCCCATTTTGTAACCCCTTTGTTTTGATAAACATGCGAATTGCCGGGGGTGGGTATAGGGGGTCCCATTTTCCCTTCAGATCCGCGAACATCCGCGAAGATCCGCGGCCTACAATCTTCCGTATATTCTACAAAGCGACTATCCGACGAGGGATAGTCGTCCTGAGCGTAGCGAAGGATCTCTCCACGCCTGTCCCTACAATTTTCCGTACACTCTTCCAAGTTCCGTATGCTCTAAGTCCTTTGTTTGCCACTCTTACAAAAACTGCCGGGGTGGGGGTACATTCTTCCCAAATTGGAACGCCCTACGGAGCAGCTCCTCCCCCATTTTCTATTTTCACGCAACGGTTACAGATCCCCCTTGCTGTCAGCTCTGAGCTGTCGGCTGCCAGCTTCTTTCCGCCTTCCGCGAGTCAGCCGTGCTTGCCCGTCTACCACCTTTCGCATAGCATTAGTACTGGAAACACCTCGCGCGTTCGCTCGGACTCTCAGGGAGACTTCAGGGAATGAGTAATAAGCCAAAAGGATCGACTCTCACTCCGGCTGACGCTTCCGCGCCACATCGGCAACCCTCCGAGAAAGAACTCGCCTGGGAGAAGAACACCCTTCAGCCGACTTTAGAGAAAAGCCCCGAGCGTAACTACGATTTCACAACAACCTCGGGCCATCCCATTCGCCGCCTCTACACCGATGCGGATTTGGCCGACTGGAATCCTGAACGAGATCTGGGCCTGCCCGGCGTACCTCCTTATACTCGCGGAATTCACCCCACGATGTACCGCACACGCCTCTGGACCATGCGCCAGTTTGCGGGCTTCGGCGCTGCGGAGGACACCAACGCCCGCTTCCGCTACTTGCTCTCCCAAGGTCAAACGGGACTCTCCACAGCTTTCGATTTGCCGACGCTGATGGGTTACGACTCCGATCATCCTCTTTCGGAAGGCGAAGTCGGCAAGTGCGGAGTCGCGATCAGCTCGCTTGCCGACATGGAAGTGCTCTTCGACAAGATTCCCCTCGGCAACGTCACCACCTCGATGACCATCAATTCGCCGGCCGCCGTGATTTGGGCGATGTATCTCGCCGTCGCGGAAAAGCAAGGCGCGGACTGGAAGAAAATCTCCGGCACACTGCAGAACGACATCCTGAAGGAATATATCGCGCAGAAGGAATACATCTACCCGCCCGAACCCTCGATGCGCCTGGTCATTGATACCTTCGAGTTCGGCGTCAAGAACACGCCCAAGTTCAACCCCATTTCCATCAGCGGCTATCACATCCGCGAAGCGGGCTCCACGGCCATTCAGGAATTGGCATTTACGCTGCGCGACGGACTCGAGTATGTCGAATGGGGCATGCGCCGCGGGTTGGAAGTGGACGAGTTCGTCCCGCAGCTTTCATTTTTCTTCAACGCTCACAACGATTTCTTTGAAGAGATTGCCAAATATCGCGCCGCGCGGCGCATCTGGCACAAAGCCATGGTCGAGCGCTACAAATCCAAGAATCCGCGCTCCTGGGCGCTGCGCTTCCATACGCAAACCGCCGGATGCTCGCTCACCGCGCAGCAACCGTACAACAACGTGGTGCGCACCGCTCTTCAAGCGCTCGCGGCGGTCATGGGCGGCACGCAGTCGCTCCATACCAATTCATTGGATGAAGCCTGGGCGCTTCCCACGGAATTTGCTGCGACCATCGCTTTGCGCACGCAGCAAATCATCGCCCACGAAACGGGCGTCACGAATACGGTGGATCCCCTCGGCGGCTCCTACTTCGTCGAAACGCTCACCAACGAAGTCGAGCGCGGCGCATGGGACTACATCGAAAAAATCGACGCCATGGGCGGCATGGTCGCAGCCATCGAACGCGCGTATCCGCAGCGCGAAATCGCTGAAGCCTCCTATCGTTACCAGATGGCCGTAGACAAAAAAGAAAAAATCATCGTCGGCGTAAACGATTTTGTCTCCGATGAAAAGCCGCTCGAAATTTTGCAAATTGACGAGACCGTCGCGCACCGCCAGTCCGAACGCCTCCGCAAGTTGCGCGCCGAACGCTCGCAAGCCGAAGTCGATTGCCGCCTGAGCGCTCTCCGCAACGCCGCCAAAGGCACGGAAAACCTGATGCCCTTCATCTTCGACGCCGTGAAGTCCTACGCCACCCTCGGCGAAATCTGCGACGCCATGCGCGAAATCTTCGGCACCTACGAAGAAGTCGCCATCACCTAGCCCATGCCCGAAAAGAAAATCAGAGTGTTGATTGCGAAGCCGGGGCTGGATGGACACGACCGCGGCGCAAAAGTGATTGCTCGCGCTCTGCGCGATGCGGGCATGGAGGTCATCTACACCGGATTGCGCCAGACGCCCGAGATGATTGCCTCGGCAGCAATCCAGGAAGACGTGGACGTGATTGGCCTCTCGATTCTTTCCGGTGCGCACAATACCATTTGCCCGCAGCTCATGAACCTCCTGCGAGAAAAAGGTATGAACGACGTCACGGTCCTCGTTGGCGGCATCATTCCCGAAGCCGACATCTCCGGTTTGAAAAAATCCGGCATCGCCGAGATCTTTCTCCCCGGCACTTCCACGCAAGACATCGTGGATTTCATCCACAAGCGCCTCGCTCGCGCTTGACACTAGTGCATGCAGCTCCATAGAAAGGATGGTTTCCAACACAAATTCTTGATTTGATCAGCTTGTCCGAGACGGTGCTGGACCACAGGAATCTCCCGCGCTAACTCCTTTCCGTGACGTTAGCGCTTTTCTCGGTCGCGATACATTTTGTTTACGCCGCGCATGAGCTGTTTGATCCGTTGTTTTTCGTTGTGACTGGCTTCCGGATCCACTTTTCGTTTTAGGAAGGCAAGTTCGCGCTGGAGTTTCCGCCAATTTTCCAGGCGAGCGAGAGCCAGCGCACCCGAGTCGATCGCCGCTTGCACCGCGCAGTCCGGCTCTCCTTCATGACGGCAGTTTCTGAAACGGCATTGCGTTGCCAGCGACTCGATATCGGCAAAGGTCTGCGAGATGCCTTCGTCGGCATCCCAGAGCTGCAATTCGCGCAGGCCTGGAGTGTCCATGAGCAAAGCTCCGCCAGGCAAAACGAAAAGCTCTCGTGCCGTAGTCGTGTGCCTCCCTCGACTGTCGGATTCGCGAATTTCTCGTACTTCTTGAACGGCGTGACCCAGAAGACGATTTACGATGGTGGACTTTCCTACTCCGGAAGAGCCGAGCAGCACAATTGTTTGGCCCCGCGCCAGGTTCAATTCCAATTGGTTGAATCCATGACCCGTTTTCGCACTCACCGCGCATACCGCGACGCCCATAGCCACTTTCTCCATTGCGGCCATCTTGTCTTCTGGCGCTTCGCAGACATCCGCCTTATTCAGAACAATCACAGGCTTTGCGCCGGATTCCCAGCATTGCGTGAGATATCTTTCAACGCGGCGTGGATTGAAATCGCCATCGAGAGCTGAAATGAGCAGCGCGGTGTCAACATTGGCGGCAATCACTTGCTCCGCGATTCTCTTCCCCGCCGCTTTGCGGACAAATCGGCTGCGGCGCGGAAGAACTTCATGAATCTGCGCAGCACTTCCAAGATCGCGGAGCTCGACGGCGACCCAATCTCCTACCGCGGGCCAGTCCGAGCCTTCTTCTGCGGCAAGGCGCAGCTTTCCGGCGGCTTTCGCCGGACACTCGCCGAAGTCTCCTGCAACGCGCCACACTCCGCGACTCTGCGCGATAACTCGCCCGGGCACCGTGTTTCCGCGTTCCAAGTCCTTCCAAACTGCTTCAAAATAGTTATTCCATCCCCACCGAAGAATCGACACAGCCGTATTCTCCCGCGGCCATGACAAAACACACGGCCGCAGCTAGCGCCAATCAAATCAACTTGTAATGGATTGAAAGGAATGCGGGAGAGAGGGAATCCGCCGATGGGAACGAATCGCGAACTGAATTCGCGGACTTAGTTCACGAGCGGCACGGAGACACACCCGCCCGCAGAAACTTTGTCATGCGTTAGCACAGGCGCCTCCTTGGCGGATTTGAGCAAGCCCAGGCAATGGTCGAGGACTTGCCCGACTCGAATCGTATCTGGAGACCTAGCTCCGGTCAACCTGTTTCAATTTGTGAAGGTCTTGAAAGAGCCTATTGGAGGAGCTTGCCCTCGGGGTCGCGGATTTCCACTTTGCCGAGGTTGAGTTTCTTCATTTCGTCTTCGATTTTCGAGCGGTCGCCCACGGCGACCACGGCGATCTTTTCGGGATGAAGGTATTTTTGCGCCGTCGCCTGAGCTTGTTCGGGATTCACAGCGTCCACGGCGTCAGGGAATTTTGAAAAGTAATCCAGCGGCAAATCGTAGATGAACAGTTCGGCAAAGGTTCCCACCGCGTCGCCGCCCCGTTCGAACCGCCCCGGCATGGACCGTGTGATGGAATCCTTTGAAAGCTTCATCTCTTCGGGAGTCATCTGCGTATCGCGCATCCGGCGCAATTCGTTGAAGATTTCTGTGACTGCTGGCGCGGTCACGTCGGTCCGCACGGCGGAATAGGCGAGAAATGGCCCCGGCTGCCGATGATAGGCAAACGTCGAGCCGGCGCCGTAAGTGTAGCCGTGGGCCTCGCGCAGATTCATGTTGATGCGGCTGGAGAAGAGACCACCGAGTTCCGTGTTCACCACTTCCAGTTGCGGATAATCTGGTGTCGCGCGTGCTGCGCCAAGTTCATAGCATTCGACGGCCGTCTGCGGAGCGCCGGGGCGATCCACGAGAATCAGGCGTGCATCGGAACTTTCCGGCGCTCCTATTGCTGCGGCCACTGCCTGGCCTGGCTTCCATTCACTAAACGCTTTTTCAAGCAGCGGCTTCAGTGTGGCCAGCTTGATATTTCCGGCGACGATGATCGCTGCATCATTCGGGAAATAATGCTCTCGCCAGAACTTCAGCAAGTCCTCGCCTGAGATCGTATTCAGCGACTCTGAAGTCCCAATGTCCGGGTAGCCGTAAGGATTGTGCGCGCCGTATAGCGCGTTCCTCATGACGCGCGTGGCTACGGAAAAGGGATCGTCTTTTTCCTGCACCAGCGCGGCTTCCCGCTCTTTCCTGACGCGCTCGACCTCTTCTTTCGGAAAAGTTGGATGTAGCGCAATGTCGGCCAGGAGATCCAAGGCCTCCGGAAAATTCCGTGTGAGGACCGTCGTGCCCACACTTGAACTATCCATCGAAGCGCGGGATCCGAGCGAAGCCCCGATATCGGCAGCGCTATCGGCAATCTGCAACGCATTGCGCGTAGTGGTTCCCTGCTGGAGCATCCGCGCTGTGAAACTGGCCAGGCCCGGCTTGTCTGCCGGGTTCGCCCCGCTGCCCGAGCGCAACACGAGGCTGGCAGCGACCACTGGCAGTCCCGGCCGTTCGTTGTAGAGAACCGTTAGCCCATTCGCCAGCTTGAATTCCTGAGGGACCGGTAGATGGAGCGGGCTCGACGGACCCGGCTTGGGCGTGTCCTTGCGCCACTCCGCGTCCGCGTTTACTGGCTCGCCGCCGAGCTTCGCCGTGTCTTTCGCTTCGGCTTTGGGCGTCGGCACTTCCGCACCTAGGTCCTGTTTCCCGGGTACGCCGTACACCACCACGCGCTGATTGTTGCCAAGCTGGTTCTGCGCAAAAGCTTTCAGCGATTCCACGGATGCGTTTTCATAGCGAGCGATATCGGCACTCAGAAAATCGGGCGTACTAAGATAGTGGTTATAGCTATTCAGACGGTCGGCGACGCCCCCAAAGCCCCCGAGCGTTTCCAGCCCTTCGATGATTCGCGACTCGAGCACATTTCGTGCGCGCTTCAGCTCTTCCTCGGTTGGACCGCTGGTGCGAAATGCATCCAGTTCAGCGTTGATGGCCTTTTCCAAATCCTCGGGTTTCACTCCCGGCCGCGCCGTAGCCTGCACCTGGAACTCGGAGCCCAGCATCAGCGATTGCTGATTCGCCGCAACATCGAGCGCAATCTGCTTTTCGTAAACTAGCTTCTTGTAGAGGCGGCTGGACTTCCCGCCTCCCAGAACCGTTGCGACAAGGTCTGCTTCCGCGTCGCCAGGTTTAAAGATTGGCGACGTCAGCCACGCTTCATACACGCGGGGCAGTTGCACGTTGTCCTGAATTACGGCGCGGCGCTCGGCGGTGATCGGCGGAGTTTTCGCCGTAATTCTCGGGACTTCTTCCCCGCGCTTTAGCGGGCCAAAATATTTTTCGACCAGTTCCTTGGCGTGTTCGGGCTCAAAGTCTCCGACGATCGCAAGGCTGGCATTGTTGGGAGCGTAGTACAGCTTGAAGAAATTCCTGACGTCTCCAAGCTTCGCCGATTGAATGTCCTGATGCGAACCGATGACGTCGCCGTAATAAGGATGGGTCTTAGGGTAGAGCAGGTGGAACATCCCCTCTTCTACGACTCCGTAGGGTTGGTTCTCGACGCTCTGTCGGCGCTCGTTGCGCACCACGTCCTGCTGATTGGAAAGATTGGCCTGGTCGAGCTTGTCCGGCAGATAGCCCATGCGGTCGGATTCAAGCCACAGCGCGAGTTCGAGCTGGTTCGAGGGGAGGGTCTCAAAATAATTGGTGCGGTCAAAATCGGTCGTACCGTTGATGTCACTTGCGCCAGCAGCCTCAAGAAATTGCATGTGAG